>DATLFG010000064.1:0-164826 GCA_035524955.1 Candidatus Limnocylindria bacterium
CCCGGCGCGGCCCGGCTGCCGCGCGACGGGGGTGGGGCCGGCAGCGGGTGCGCCGCGAGCAGCGCGCGGGTCAGGCCGGCCGCGAAGAGACAGCCGAGCAGGCCCAGCGCGATGTTGAGGAGGAGGAGGCGGCGGGACACGGGCTAGTCGTCCCCGGAGGCGCCGGCGGCCTTCGCCTCGACCGTGGCGCCCGGCGGCCCCGGCGCCGTCGCGCCGGGCCGAAGATAGCCGGCCACCGTGAGCGTGGTCAGCAGCTCGCGGGGCTGCCCGGGGGCGACCACCCGGATCTTGACGTCCCGGAGGGCGAGCAGACGATCGGCGCGGTCGAGGGCGCCGAGCGCGGTGACCGTGTCCCGGATGCTGCCGACGAGGGTCAGCTCGATGCCGATCTCCTGCAGGCCCTCGAGATCCGACGGCGGCAGGACCCGCTCGGTCCGGATCTCGACGCCGCCGCCCGGCAGGAGATCCTTGATCACCTTCCGCAGCTCCGATGCGGCGAGCGGCGGCGTCGGACCGCGGAGCAGCCGGGCCGATTCCAGCTCGAGGCGCGCGGTGACCGCGGCCAGCTCCTCGGCGAGCCGGGGGTGCTGGCTCACCCGCAGGCGCCGCCTCTCGAGCGCGGCCTCGCGCGCCGGCACCGCGGCCTGCGCGTCGCGCGCGCGCATCACGAGCGGCTCGACGAGGTAGAGGTAGCCGCCGATGGCCAGCGCGACGACGGCGCCGGCGCCGATGACCACCCGCTCGCGCGAGCTGAGCGCCGGCATGCTACCGCCTCCTCACCTCCGGCCCCCTCACCTCCGGCCCCTCACACTACCCTCTCCCCCCAAGGGCCCCGAGGGGGAGAGGGAAGAGCCAGAAGAGCTACCCCCTCTCCTCTTTGGGGAGAGGGTAGGGTGAGGGGCGACGGAAGAGCTGCCCCCTCTCCCCTCTGGGGAGAGGGCAGGGTGAGGGGGCCGGAGGTGAGGGGGCCGGAGGTGAGGGGTCTCCCACGCGGCGCGGATGCGGAACTGCTCCTTGTTCTGCGTTTTGGTCACCGGCGACGTGAACTCCACCCGCTCGAGACGGCTCGAGGCCTCGAGCAGCGGGATGAGCGCGCTCGCCCCCTCGGCCTGGCCCGTGAGCTCGACGCCCTGGCGATCCATCGCGAGGGCCTGCAGCCAGGCGCCCGCGGGCAGCGTCCCGGTGAGCTCCCGCAGCACGGGCAGCGCCTGGACGCGCCCCTCCCGGGCGAGCGTCAGCGCGGCGAGCACCCGGCGCTTCCGGGCCAGCTCGTCCGCCAGGGCGGCCACGGCTTTCGCCTCGGGCTCGAGCCGGCGGAGCTCCTCCGCCACTCGCCCGAGATAGCGCTCGGTCTCGACGACGCTCACGAGCGCCAGGCCCACGCCGAGGAGCGCGGTGACCAGGACCATGCCGGCGGTCACGAGCTGCGCCCGCGAGGGAATCCACGGCCTCGCCGGGACCGGCAGCAGGTTCGGGGTGGGATTTCGCGGTCCCGCCGCGAGAGCCAGCGCGAGCAGGCCGGCGCCCTGCGCCTCCGCGGGCAGCGCCGCGACGAGGGGAAGAGCAGCCGCGGCGAGCGGGGGCGCCGGGACCGGGACGCCCAGCGAGGCGCTCAGCTCGGGCCGCCATGCCGGAGCCTCGTCGCCGGAGAGCCACACGGCATCGGTGTCGCTCCAGCGGACCACCGGCAGGCTGCGCCGGATCTCGCGCGCCAGAGCCGCGACGTCCGCCGCGGCCACCTGCCGGCTCGCGAGCAGCGTGCAGCCGTCGAGGAACAGCAGGTCGGCCACACCGTCGTGCCGATGCACCCAGACCGCGTGACGGCCGGGGAGCGCGCGGGCAAGCAGGGCGGGCAGCCCGTGACAGGCCACCGTCAGGGCGGCGGGGCGCCGCCGCGCGCCGGCCAGCAGCGCCAGCGGCCGCTCGATGGTGCGCCCCTCGGTCGCGACCACCAGCACGCGCCGGGGCTCCGCCGGGCTGCTCGGCAGCTCGACCCAGTCGAAGCGGGTGCTCTCGGGCGGGAACGGCACGTGCCGCTCGAGGTCGAACCCGATCATCCGCGCCACGTCGCCGCCGTCCGCCCGCGGCAGCTCGATGGCCTTCACGACCGCGAGGCGGCGATCGAGGCCCACCCGGAGCCGCCCCCGGGCGAGCCCGCGCGTCCGGAGCTCCGCGGCGAGGGTCCGCGCCGGGTCTGCCGCCTCCTCGACGGCGAAGTGCCCGGCCCGGCCGCGACCGGTCAGCGCGACCACGGTGACCCGGCCGTCGTGGAGGTAGAGCCCGATGCGGGCCGGCATCATTCGTCGGGTCCCGGGCGCCACGAGAGGATCGTCGCCTCGAGCGGCGCGTCGCGCCGGCCGCGCTACACGACGGCCACGACGCGGCTGCGGGGCACTCCCGCGATCAGGCCCTCGGCCTCGATGCGGAAGACGCTGCTGCCGACCGCCAGGCCGCGTCCCGCGAAGCGCCCGGGCACGCTCGGATACGGCGCGCGCACGCGTGTCTGCACCACGTCGGCGATCTCGGCGTCGGAGAGGCCCACCGCCTCGAGGACGAGCGGGGAGGCGGTGTTGATGTTCACGGTGCTCACCGCCGCCGCGGTGACCAGCTCGCCCAGCCCGGGGCGGTCCTCGGCGCCCCCGTACAGCTCGCGGGTGACGCCGCGGATCTGGAGCAGCTCGGCGACGTCCTGGAGATTGCCGTTCCGGGCGCGATAGGGGACGGCGAGCTGCGCGTAGAAGTCGCTCTCGGCTCCGTGGAGGCGATGCAGCTCGTTGGCATCGCGCCAGTCCTGGAGCGAGTCCTTGATGATGTCGCGCTGCGTCCGGTCCAGCCGAAGGGCGGCCAGCAGGCGATCGAGCCGGTCGGCGGCGGCGCTGTTGGTGCCGAGGCGCGCGGTCTCGTCGGCGATCCGGTAGGAGAACGCGCCCGGGCCCAGGGCCACGCGCCGGCGCGGCAGGGAGGGCAACCGGATCGGCGTCGTCTGGCCGGGCAGGGCGCGATAGAAGACGAGCTGGCCGGTCTCGTCGAGCGCGGCCACCTGCGACGGATTCATGATCTCGCGCAGGGCCTGGTGCACCCCGGCCTCGGCCAGATGGCGGGCCAGCACGCCGTCGCGGTAGGAGCGCACCATCGAGGCCTCGAGGCGCGCCGAGAAGGCCAGCTCGGTCACCACCACCGCCAGCAGGGTCAGCACCAGCAGCACGGCCAGCAGGACGAAGCCGCGCTCGCCGCTCATGGGAGCGTGGCCCGGAGGGCGAAGGTGAGCGTCTGCTGGGCGCCCGCGCGAGCGCCGCCCCTGGTCACGAGCGTGACCTCGACGGCACGCGGCACCGTCTCTTGCCGCCTCATGTCCCACTCGTCCTGCCAGGCGCCGGGCTCCTCGCCCAGATACCGGAAGCGAACGGCCCGCGTCCCGGGGTCCACCAGGGTCGGCGGGAGCCGGTCCAGCGCGATCCGATCGGGCAGGGGCTGCTGGCGCAGCGTGAGCCCCGACGGCTCGCCGGCGAAGCTGACCGCGGTGAAGGCGATCGGCGCCGGCGCGGGGAACGGCGGCGAGAGGGTGGCGAACACGAGCTGATCCGGACGGCCGTCGAAGAGGATACGCGGCTCCTGCGGCGGCTCCGGGGTGAGCCGGTACGGGAAGGCGCCGTCGAGCGCCTGCTCGAGCAGGATCACCACGCTGCGCGCGTGGTCCATCTGGGCCGCGCGCGCCTCGCCCCGGTTCCACGCGGCCAGGCCCACCCGGAGCCCGCCGAGCGCGATCACGAGCACGGCCGCGGCGATGCCGAGGGCGAGCACCAGCTCGACGAGGGTGAAGCCCCTCCTCACCCGGCCCTCTCCCCAGAGGGGAGAGGGTAAAGGGGGTAAAGGTCGGCCGACTCCCTCTCCCCGCTGGGGAGAGGGCCGGGGTGAGGGGCGGCTTCCACGCCGCGCGCGCCTCATGGCCCCGGCTCTTCCGCGACGGCGCGCAGGCTCGCCAGCTCCAGGGTGCGATGGCGGCCCCACCGCACCGCCACCGAGAGCGCGTAGAGATGAAGGCGTGGCCCGGCGGCCGGCGTCAGCTCCTCGGGCACCGGCACCAGGGCCACGCGCCGCTCCCACTGGAACCGCCCCTCGCGGCCCGCGTCCACGCCTTCAGCGAGCACGTCGGTGGCGCGCGCGACGCGATCCGCCACGACGACGGCCTGCTGGTAGTCGTCGGAGAGGTGGAGCAGGCGGAGACCCAGGGACGAGAGCTGCATGAGGGCGACGATGGCGATACCGAGGATGGTCACGGCCACCAGCACCTCGAGCAGGGTGAAGCCGCGGCTCATGAACCCGCCCGCCGCGTGCTCACCCGCCCGGTCAGCGCGTCCACCGCGATCACGTAGGCGCGCGATCCCGGCGCGGCGATGGCGAACCGGGCGCCGCTCGACATCCCGTGCGGGAGGAACGTCACGCGGGGCGCCGAGAGCGCGTCGGCCTCGATGCGCAGCCGCGGGGAGACGGCGCGGCTCCCCAGCACGCCGGCCTCGCCCTCGCGCCCGGCGCGGCGCACCACGAGCGCGTGCGCGTCGCGATCGACGACCACCTCGAGGGCCTGCCGACGGGTGACCGCCTGCTCGCGCGCGGAGCGGAGGAAGGCGGCGACCGCTCCCACCTCCGCGCGCGCCCGCACCCCGTCGGCCGTGCGCCCGACGGCGGGCGCGACCACCGCCGCGGCGATGGCGAGCACCAGCAGGACCACCGCCAGCTCGATGAGCGAGAAGCCTTGCGGGCCCCTCACCACCGCACCCCTCACCCGGCCCTCTCCCCAGAGGGGAGAGGGAGTCAGTCCCCTCTCATGCCCTCGCCGCCGGCGGCGGGCGGGCTCCTCATCCCCTCGCGCCCGGAGGGGGAGAGGGCAGGGTGAGGGGGCCGGTGGTGAGGGGGCCGGTGGGGAGGGGGCCGGTGGTGAGGGCGCGGGCGGCGAGGGGGCGCGTGACGGCGTCACTTCGCCTCCCAGGAGTTGACGTCGCCGTTCTCGCCGTCGCCTCCGGGCGCGCCGTCGGCGCCGTAGGTCCAGATGTCGTAGTCACCGTGATCGCCCGGGCAGCACTTGTACTGGTAGCTACGCCCCCAGGGATCGGCCGGCACCGCCGGCTTCTTGAGATAGGGCCCGTTCCACGCGGCGACGTTGGGGTTCTGCGCCAGCGCCTGCAGGCCGGCGCCCGAGGGCGGGTAGGCGCCGACGTCGAGCCGGTACTGGTCGAGCGCGGCGCCGAGCAGCTCGATCTGCGCCTTGGCAGTGGCCTGCTTGCTCTGTCCCACGCGGCCGAAGAGTCGCGGCCCCACGAGCCCGGCGACCAGCCCGAGGATGATGATGACGACCAGCAGCTCGATGAGCGAGAACCCGCGCTGATCCCGGAGCCACCTCATAGCGGCAGATCGGTGACCGAGAGAATGGCCAGGAGCATGGCGACGACGATGAAGCCGACCACCAGGCCCATGACCAGGATGATGCAGGGCTCGGCCAGCGCGATCAGCCGCTTGACGAGCTTGCGCGTGTCGGCCTCCAGGGAGGCCGCCACCTGCAGCAGCGTCTCCTCGAGGCGCCCCGTCTCCTCGCCCACGCGCACCATGTGGACGGCCAGCGGCGGGAAGGCGCCGGCCTCGGCCATGGGCTGAGCGAGGCCGGCGCCGCGCCGGGCGCCCTCGCCCAGGCCCTCGACGGCGCGCGCCAGCACCTGGTTGCCGAGCATGTCCTTGACCACGGCGAGGGCCGGAATCATGGCCACGCCGCTCCGCAGCAGCGTTCCGAGGATCCGCGTGAAGCGCGCCACCTCGGTCTTGACGATGACCTCGCCCGCCACCGGCAGCCGGAGCAGCAGCCGATCGGCACCCAGCCGCCCGCGCGGCGTGGCGAGCACCATGCGGCTCGCGAGCACGCCGCCCCCGGCCAGCAGCGCGAGCAGCCACCAGTAGCGCTGGATCGCGCCGCTCGCCTCCAGCAGGATCAGCGTGGGCAGGGGGATGGTCGCGCCCAGGTCGCTGAAGATGACCGCGAACCGCGGGATCACGAAGGCCATCAGGAAGACGACCGCGGCCGCGCCCACCCCGGTCAGCAGGACGGGATAGATCAGCGCGGAGACCACTGCATCGCGGAACTCCTGCGACTCCTCGAGGAAGCCGGCGAGCCGGCGCAGCGTGGTCTCGAGCACCCCGCCCTTCTCGCCCGCCCGCACCATGTTGATGTAGAGCCGCGAGAACGGGCGCGGATGCTGCTTGCCGAGCGCGTCGGCGAACGAGCTGCCGCCCTGCACGCTCCGCAGCACGTCGCCCATGATGGCGCGCAGCCGCGGCGTGGGCGCCAGCTCGGCCTGGATCGCCAGCGCGCGGTCGAGCGGGAGCCCCGCCTCGATCAGGGTGGCGAGCTGCTGGGTGAGCGAGACCAGATCCCGGCCCGCCACGCGACCGCGGCCCGCCTCGGGCCAGGCGAGGCCCAGCAGGCGACGGCGCTGATCCTGCGCGTCGATCGCGATCGGGAAGTAGGCGTCGCGCTGCAGGCGCTCGACGACGGCGCGGGCGTCCGGCGCCTCCATCACGCCGTCGATCGTCTGCCCCCGGCGGTCGGCCGCCCGATAGCTGAAGACCGTCATGCCGGCTCTCGCCCGACCCTCACCCTGCCCTCTCCCTGAAAGGGAGAGGGAGAAGGTGCACCCTCTCCCCTCTGGCGAGCGCAAGATCGAACACCCTCTCCCCTCTGGAGAGAGGGCAGGGTGAGGGGCCCGGAGGTGAGGGGCCCGGAGGTGAGGGGAGCGAGGGGGCTCACGTGTCCTCCTGCGTGACCCGGAGGATCTCTTCGACCGTGGTCAGCCCCGCGCACGCCTTCGCCCACGCGTCCTCGCGCAGCGTCACCATGCCCTGCGCCACCGCGTGCCGGCGGATCTCGCCGGCCGGGATCTTCCGGACGATGAGCCCGCGCGTCTCGTCGGTGATCCGGAACAGCTCGTAGATGCCGGTGCGCCCGCGGTAGCCCGTCCCGCGGCAGTCGTCGCAGCCCTTGCCGTGGAACAGCTCCACGCCGGTCGCGTCGGTGACCCCGAGCGCGAGCAGCTCGGCCGGGTCCGGGTGGTCCGGCGCCCGGCAGGCCTGGCAGATGCGGCGCACCAGCCGCTGGGCGAGCACGCCGTTGAGCACCGAGGAGACCAGGTAGGGCTCGCAGCCCATGTCTTGAAGCCGCGTCACCGCGGCCGGCGCGTCGTTGGTGTGCAGCGTGGAGAAGACGAGGTGGCCGGTGAGCGCGGCCTGGATGGCGATCTCCGCCGTCTCCAGGTCCCGGATCTCGCCCACCATGATGACGTCCGGATCCTGTCGCACGATGTGGCGAAGACCGGAGGCGAAGGACAGCCCGATCCTGGGACGCACGGGGATCTGGTTGACGCCCTTGAGCTGGTACTCCACCGGGTCCTCGACCGTGATGATCTTCAGGTCCGGACGGTTGATCTTGTCGAGCGCCGCGTAGAGCGTGGTGGTCTTGCCGGAGCCGGTGGGGCCGGTGACGAGCACGATGCCGTGCGGCCGGTGAACGAGGCCCTCGAACGCGCGCGCCGTCGCCGGCGCGAAGCCCAGCCGGTCGAAGGGCAGGAAGACCGACGAGCGGTCCAGCAGCCGCATGACGATGGATTCGCCGTGGATGGTGGGCACCGTGGAGACGCGGATGTCCACCCGCCGCCCGCCCGGCGCCGTGACGCGGATACGCCCGTCCTGCGGCAGCCGCCGCTCGGCGATGTTCATCTCGGCCATGATCTTCACGCGCGAGGTCAGCGCGGCCTGCAGCCGGCTGGGCGGGGCCTCCTGGTCGTAGAGCAGCCCGTCGATCCGGTAGCGCACCCGCAGGCTGTCCTCGAAGGGCTCGATGTGGATGTCGGAGGCATCCGCGGCGACCGCCTCGTCGATGAGCAGGTTGACGAGGCGCACGACCGGCGCCTCGAAGGCCATGTCGCGCAGGTGGTCGACGTTGTCCTCGGGCTCCGCGTGGCGATCCGTCCCCGGCCCCATGCCCTCCACGATCTTCTGGAGCGCGGTGTTCGCCCCGTAGGCGCGCTCGATGGCCTCGAGGATGGCCGGCCCGGGCGCCACGCAGAGCTTGATGGCGAGCGAGAGGCTCTGCTGGACCTCGTCGAGCAGCAGGGGATTCGTGGGGTCGGCCGTCGCCACCGTCACCGTCGCGCCCTCGACCGCGATCGGGCAGGCGACGTACTGCCGCAGGTACTTCGGCGACAGCTCCTTGAGGGCGGGCGGGGTCGAGGGCAGCTCCTCGGCGGCGAGAAACGGCAGCCCGTGCTGGACCGCCACCGCGCGCAGCACGCTCTCCTCGCGGGCCGCTCCGTTGGCGACCAGCGTCTCCCCGAGCCGGCGGCCTTCCTGCCGCGCGCGCGTGAGGGCCGCTGCGAGGATGTCCGGCGTGATGGTGCGGGACTCCACGAGAAGCTGTCCGATGCGGCCCGGATCCACGAGAGCGGGGTCCAAAGTGTGCGAAGTATCCGGTCCGCGTCGAGAGCGCGTCAATCGTACAAATATGTCGACAGTGTCTTGAAGAAGTTGCAGGGCGGGGCGCGTGACAGGGTGCAGAGCCCTGCGGTCTACTGCGCTCCCCTGAGGGCAGAGGGGGCAGGCGTGCTAGCGCGGGCGGTCCTTGCCGCGTCGGGGAGCCGGTGGGACGTTGCTGTAGGTGAGCGTGTCGTCGGGGCCCCGATAGCGGTAGATCGTCTGCGGTGTCCCGCCGGCAGCCTCGCCAAGGCCCGCCTCCTTCAACACCCGCCGGACGTACTGCTGAGTCTCCGGGTACGGAGGGATCCCGCGATAGGTGTCCACGACGGCTTCGCCCGCGTTGTAGGCGGCCAGCGCCAGGGCGACGCTGCCCTGGTAGCGATCGAGGAGATACCGGAGATGCCGCACGCCCCCGCGGATGTTCTCGCGCGGATCGAAGCGGTCCAGCACGCCCAGGGCCGCGGCCGTCGCCGGCATGAGCTGCATCAGCCCGCCCGCGCCCTTGGGCGACACCGCCGCCGGGTCCTACCGGCGCATGGAGCGGCTGGAGCAGGAATACTACGCGATCTCGCAGCAGCTGCGGCGCATCGAGGCAGTGCTGACCGACGAGAGCGGGCGGCGGGAGATCCTCGAGCGCGATCTGCCGGCGCTCAAGGAGCACGTCGCGCTGCTGCAGGCGCGGATCGGCGACATCGAGCGGCGGCTGGGCGGCTGAGCTACCCGCCCCTCACCCTGGCCCTCTCCCCCTCAGGGGGAGAGGGGAGGGAAGGAGCTAGCGGGGGGGTGGCTGGCTGCGGGCGCGCTTGACGAGCTCGGCGACGCGGTCGCGGTCCTCGCCCTTGGGCACCAGGGCCATGAAGCGCTCCCATGCGGCGACCGCGCCCGGGTAGTCCTGCTTCTGCTCGTAGAGCACCTGGCCGCGGTAGAGATAGGCGGGGGCGTACTGCGGATCGATCTCGAGGGCCCGGTCGAAGGTCTCGAGCGCGGAGTCGGCGTGGCCGCCGACCGCGACGATGAGACCCAGGTGGGTCATCGCGTCGACATTGCGCTCGTCGCGCTTGAGCACCGCCTGGTAGGCGGCGATCGCCTCGGAGTAGCGCCCCTCGAAGAGGCTCTGGCGCGCGGCCTGCAGCATGCCGGCCAGCATCTCGGGGGGGATCGGCTGGCCCGGCTCGAGCCGGACATTGGGCGGCACGACGGGGGCAGGGGGCGGGCCCGGCACCGGGAGGCGGGCGCCGGGCGGCGTGAAGCTCTCGTCGCGCTCGGTGAAGCGCCCCGCGTTGACGCCGATGATCACGCCGAAGACCAGCAGCGCCACCGCGCCCGCCGCGAACGTGGCCGGATGCCGGGTCCAGGAGGCACGGGCTTCCTGGGTTGCCCGCGGCCGGGGAAGCGCGGGGGCCATGTCGGGGCCCTCCCGTACGACGGATCCGAGCGCATCCAGCTCGGTGATCAGCGCGCCCGCGCGGGATTCGTAGCGCTCGCGGAGGCCCTGGTAGTCCGGATCGGAGAGATGCCCCGCCTCGTGGTCGAAGTCGAGCTCGCGCAGCGCGCGGTAGAGGGCGGCCTTCTCCTCCTCGAGCTCGAGCCGGCGGTCGTCGGAGGCGCGACCGACCGGCGACGCCGCCGTCCCGGCGCGGCGGCCCAGCAGCGGCCACAGCACGATCGCGAGCGCGGGCAGCACGACCGCGGCGATCAGCGTGAGCTGCAGCGCGGTCACGGCTCGCGCTCGGCCATCTCGCGGCGGATGCGCGCGCGCATCGCGTCGTCGGGCGCGGGCTCCGTGCTCGCGCCGGCGGGCCGGCGGGTCCAGCGGCGCATCAGCAGGATCACCAGCACCAGACCCGCGGCGAGGCCGGCGAACGGGACCACCCAGACCAGCAGGTTGAAGCCCTCGCGCGGCGGGGCGAGCAGGATCCACAGGCCGTACTTCTCCACGAAGTAGGCCTTCACCTGCTCGGGCGAGTCGCCCGCGGCCAGGCGCTCGCGGATGATCCCGCGCATCTGGTTCGCGGTCTCCGACGGAGAATCGGCCACCGACAGGCTCTGGCAGACCACGCACCGGAGCTGGGCGCCGATCTCGTGGACGGTGTTCTCGTCGACCGTGGCGGAGGCGAGCGGAGACGCCGCGGCGAGCGTCCCGACCAGGAGGAGGGCCCGGACCAGCGCGCGGCTCACGCCGGCTCCGCGAGCAGCCGGTCGATCTGCTCCGTCAGGATCTCGTCGGTGACGGCGCCCACGTGCTTGAAGCGCACCCGGCCCTGGCGATCGATGAAGAACGTCTCCGGGACACCGTAGACGCCGTAGTCCACCGAGACGCGGCCGGCGGGATCGGGCGCGTTGGGGAACGTGTGCCCGAAGCGGTCCAGGAAGCGCCGGGCCGGCTCCTCCTTGTCCTGGATGTTGATGCCGACCAGGGCGACGCCCCGATCCCGATAGGCCTGCCAGGCGCGCTCGAGGCTCGGGGCCTCGTCGTAGCAGGCGGGGATGCACCACGACGCCCAGAAGTTGACGACCACCACCTTGCCGCGCAGGGCGTCGAGGCTGACCGGCTCGCCGTCGAAGGTGGTCAGCGCGAACGTCGCCGCCGGCTTGCCGACCAGCGGGGAGGGGATGTCGCGCGGGTCGGTGCGGAAGCCGTAGGCCAGGAGCGCCAGCACCGGGACGACCGCGAGCGGGATCGCCCAGCGCAGCGCGCGGGAGCGCGCGCTCATGCCACGACCGCGTGATCCGGACGCGGCCGCGCCGCGGTCCGGCGGGGCTCGGGCCCGATGGCGAGCGCCGCGCCCAGAGTCAGGATGAAGCCGCCGATCCAGAGCCAGGAGACCATGCGGTTGATCTGGATCTTGATCGTGGCGTGGGAGCCGTCGCGGGCGAAGTCGCCCAGCACCAGGTAGAGGTCCTCCACGAAGCCGAGCCGGTAGTCCACCGCCGCGATCGGGGTCTGCTCCTGGGGGTAGAACTTCTTGGCCGGGGTGAGCACGGTGTAGGGCCGCCCGCGGTGGTCGGAGACCGAGAAGGTGCCGACCACCTTGAAGTGGTTGGACTCCTCCACCGGCTGCAGATCGTCGAAGCGGATGGTGTAGCCGGCCAGCTCCACGGTCTCGCCGCGGTTGATCGTCGCCTCGGTCTGGGTGGACCAGGCCTGCGAGCCCGCCACGCCGAGCGCGATGACCAGGATGCCCAGGTGGACGACGAAGCCGCCGTAGCGCCGGTTCTGCCGAAGCGCGAGGCCCCACGTGGCGTCGAGCCAGCCGTCGCCGGTGCGGCGTCGCGCGCGGGCGGCGCGCCAGAAGTCGAGCGCGATCGTGGCGGCCACGAAGGCCACCAGCCCCATGCAGAGCAGCACCAGGAGATTGCCCACCCCGAAGGCGCGGCAGAGGGCGGCGCCCACCACCCCGATCGCCACCGGCAGCAGGAAGTTGCGGCGGAGGTTCTCGGCGGAGGCGCGGCGCCACGCGATCAGCGGCCCCACGCCCATCAGGAAGATGAGGGCCAGGAAGATCGGGATGTTCACCAGGTTGAAGAACGGCGCGCCCACGCTCACCTTCTGGCCCTTCACCGCCTCCGAGAGCAGCGGGAACACGGTGCCGAAGAACACGGTGAAGGCCGCCGCCACCAGGAACAGGTTGTTCAGGAGGAAGGCGGACTCGCGGGAGAGGATCGAGTCGAGCTCGCTCCGGGCCCGCAGCCGCTCGAGCCGCCAGGCGAGCAGCGAGAAGGCGCCGAGCATCACCACCGCCAGGAAGACCAGGAAGAAGATACCGATCGACCCCTGGGTGAAGGCGTGCACGGAGCCGATGATGCCGGAGCGCGTGAGGAACGTCCCGAACAGGGTGAGGCTGAAGGTCAGGATGATCAGGGTGAGGTTCCAGAGCTTGAGCATCCGCCGCCGCTCCTGGATCATCACCGAGTGCAGGAACGCGGTGGCGGTGAGCCACGGCATGAAGGCCGCGTTCTCCACCGGGTCCCAGGCCCAGTAGCCGCCCCAGCCCAGCACGTGGTAGCTCCACCAGCCGCCGATCAGGAGGCCCAGCGAGAGGAAGTACCAGGCGACGATGGTCCAGCGCCGGGTGATCGTGATCCACTCGTCCCCGGTGCGGCCCACGATCAGCGCGGCCATCGCGAAGGCGAACGGCACCGTGAAGCCCGTGAAGCCCAGGTAGAGCGCCACCGGGTGCGTGATCATCCCGGAGTCCTCGAGCAGCGGGTTGAGCCCGCGGCCGTCGGCGGGGATCGGGGAGAGCCGCTCGAAGGGCGGCGCCGGCACCGTCATCACCAGGAGGAAGAACGACGCGATGCCGAGCATCACCGCGAGCGCCCACGGGTAGAGCTGGGGCTGGGTGCGCCGGTAGCGGCCCACCAGGATCAGGGTGTAGAGCGAGAGCATCCACGCCCAGAGGATGATGGACCCCTCGAGCGCGCCCCACAGCGCGGTGATGCGGTAGTAGAAGGGTGTGCCGCGGTTGGTGTTGTTGGCCACGTAGCGGACCGAGAAGTCGAAGGTGAGGAAGGCGTAGATCAGCAGCAGCATGCAGGCGGTGATCAGGACCCAGACGCCGATCGCCGCGCGCTCGGAGGAGAGCCGGAGATCGGGGCGGTCCCGGAACCCGCTCAGCCCGGCCGCGCCGGCCCCGTACACCGCCAGCACGAGCGCGCCCACCGTCAGCGCGTAGCCCAGCTCCGGCGTCACGGTTTGCCCTCGCCGCCCCGCAGCGTCTTGAGCAGCTCCTTGTAGCCGGCCTCGTTCCCGTCGTGGGGCGCCTTGTACTCCTCCGAGTGCTTGGCCATGATCGTCGTGGCCTGGAAGTAGCCGTCTTGGCTCCACGTGCCCTCGACCACCGCGCCGCGCGCCTCCGCGAAGAGGTCGGGCGGAGTACCCCGGTGGCGCACCGGCACCGTGGCCCGGCCGTCCGAGAGGGTGAAGCGCAGGTCGAGGCTCCGCGGATCCCACACGAGGGTGCCCGGCTGGACCATGCCGCCCAGGCGATAGGCCTTGCCGGCCACCGGCGCCGCGCCCAGCTCGCTCGGGGTGACGAAGTAGACCACCGACTGGGTCACGCCCGCGTACACGAGATAGGCGAGCGCGGCCACGATGACGAGGCCGCCCCCCAGGAACTTCGCCTTGCGGTTCATGCCGCGCGCGGCTTCGCGGCCCGGCGCGCGGCGAGCGCGCGGGTGCGGCGCGCCAGGTGGCGCCAGTAGGTGAGCAGCGCGCCGGCGGCGATGCCGTACGCGGCGAGCACGTAGCCCCAGTTGGACGGCATCAGGTCTGCTCCTCGAGCCGGGCGATCTCCATCCGGCGCGCCAGGAAGTAGGCGAACAGCAGGGTGAAGGCCACCCAGTTGACGAAGAGCGCGAGGCCGATCGCGGGATCGATCGGGGACCGCTCGGGCCCCAGGATCGTGGAGGGCTGGTGCAGTGCCCGCCACCACTTCACCGAGAAGTGGACGATCGGAATATTGACCGCGCCCAGGATGCCGACCACCGCGGCGTAGCGCGCCCGCGCCTCCGGATCCTCGATCAGGCTGCGCAGCAGCAGGTAGCCCACGTAGACCATGAAGAGCACCGCGGTCGAGGTGAGGCGCGCGTCCCACGTCCACCACGTGCCCCAGGTCGGCTTGCCCCAGATGGAGCCGGAGACGATGGTGAGCCCGGTGAAGAGCACGCCGATCTCGCCGGCGGCGCCGGCCAGGCGGTCCCACCCGGCGCGGCGGGTGGCCAGGTAGGCGATGCTGCCCAGCAGCACGAGGAGGAAGGCCAGGTAGGCGGTGAGCACCGCGGGCACGTGGAGATACATGATGCGCTGCACGTTGCCCTGCACGGCTTCGCGGGGCGCGTAGCCGAAGCCGGCGGCGAGGCCCGCCGCCAGGCCCAGCACCGTCAGCCAGCCGAGCGCGCGGGTCATCTCAGCCCTCCAGCACGAACTCGAAGGTGAGCACCCCGATCGTGACGTAGACGAGATCGGCGCCGGCCAGCAGCTTGAGCCAGTGGGCCACGTCGGCGAGCGGCTGGCCCAGCAGCAGGGCCTGGGTCGCGCTCACGGTGGCCAGCAGCACGGGCACCTGCACGGGCAGCAGCAGGACCGGGAAGAGCAGCTCGCGGGCGCGGAGCTGAGTGGTCATGGCCGCGAAGAGCGTGCCCACCGCGGCGAGCCCGATCGTGCCCAGGCCCAGCACGAGCGCCAGCGGCGCCGCCGGCGCCCAGAGGTCCACGCCGAAGAAGACGCCGAAGAGCACGACCAGGATGATCTGCACCGCCGCCATCAGCACGCAGTTGCCCGCGAGCTTGCCGAGGTAGATCGCCGACTTGTCGCCCGGGGTGAGCCGCAGCCCCTCCCAGCAGTCGTTCTCGCGCTCGCCGAGGAAGCTCCGGCCGAGGCCGAGGAGCCCGGCCAGGATGACACCGAGCCAGAGGAGGCCCGGCACCGCGGCGGCCAGGCGCTCGCGATCCGGGCCCAGCGCGAACTGGAAGAGGAAGAGCAGCAGCAGGCAGAAGAACAGGAGCGCGTTGGCGTGCTCCTTCGCCCGCCGCTCGATCAGAAAATCCTTCCAAAGGATTATCCAAGCGCGCTTCGCGTAAGACGAAACCGCGCGGCGGCCGGGCTCCTTCGCGCAAGCGCTCATCCGAACTGCACTCCCGTTCGGCGGCCGGCACTCCCGCTCACGCGTCGGCTCCGTCGGTGAGGCTCTCGTAGAGGCGCTGGAGCTCCTCGGGCGCGAGATCCGCGGCCGGGCGGTCCATCAGGAGCCGGCCGCTGCCCAGGATGGCCACGCGGTCGGCCACGCCGAGGCCGGCGCCGAAGCTGTGGGTGGCGATCACCGCCGCGCCGCCCGCCGCCCTGAAGCCCAGCAGGAACTCGCCGACCCACTTGCGTCCGCGCCGGTCGAGACCGGTGAAGGGCTCGTCGAGCAGGAGCAGGCGGGCCTGGCCCAGGAGCACGCGGGCCAGCCCGAGCCGTCGCTTCATGCCTGCCGAGAACGTGCGCACCCGCTCGTCCGCCACGCCGTCGAGCTCCACCTGGGCGAGCGCGGCGGTGAGCCGCCCGGCTGCGGTGTCGCCGCCCCGCAGGGTCTCCCAGAACCGCAGGTTCTCCCGCGCGGTCAGGTCTTCGTAGACGTACGAGCCGTGGGCCACCATGCCGATGAGCGCGCGCGCCCGCTCGGGCTCGCGGAGGGCGTCGGCGCCGCCGATCGTGAGCGCGCCGGCGGTGGGACGGAGCAGGGTGGCCAGGATCCGGAGCAGCGTGGTCTTGCCGGCGCCGTTGGGGCCGAGCAGGGCCAGGCACTGGCCGGCGCCCAACTCGAAGGACACGCCGTCGATCACGCGATTGGACCCGTAGGTCTTCCGGAGCTCCCGCGCCAGGATCATGTCCGCGAAAAAGGGGGGAGACGGGCGCCCGTCTCCCCCGGCCGGCTCACGAGGACTGCCTTGGATCGGACGATCGGCCTATCTGGCCTGCGCTCGAGCCATGGCGCGCAGCCGCGCCACCCGCTCCGCGATCGGCGGATGCGTCGCGAACAGCGTCGTCCAGCCGCCGCCGGTGAGGGGATTGACGATGAAGAGGTGCGCGGTCGCCGGCGTGGCTTCCATGGGCGCCGTGACCCGGGAGGCCATCTCGAGCTTCTCGAGGGCCTTGGCGAGCCCCCAGGGCTGCCCGGCCATCCGGGCTCCGGAGGCGTCGGCCTGGAACTCCCGGGATCGCGAGACCGCCATCTGGATCAGCATGGCCGCGATGGGCGCCAGCACGATCATGAGCAGGCCGCCGACGAGGCCGCCGCCCGAGTCGTGCTCGTCGCTGTCCCGCCGGCCCCCGCCGAAGATCATCGCCCACTGGGCCATGTGGGCCATGTAGGTGATCGCCCCGGCCAGGGTGGCCGCGATGGCCATGATCAGGGTGTCGCGGTTCTGCACGTGGGAGAGCTCGTGGGCCAGGACCCCTTCGAGCTCGTCCTCGCTCATGATGCGCAGGATGCCTTCCGTGACGGCGATGGCCGCGTGCTGGGGGTTGCGGCCGGTCGCGAAGGCGTTCGGGGCCTCGCCGGGGAGGACGTAGACCCGCGGCATCGGCAGGCCGGCGCGGGTGACCAGGGTGCGGACGGTCCGGTAGAGGCCGGGCGCGGAGGCCTCGTCTACCGGCTGGGCGCGGTACATCGCCAGGACGATCTTGTCGGAGAACCAGTAGCTGCCGAAGTTCATCACCAGGGCCAGCCCGAAGGCCATGACCATGCCGTTCTGACCGCCGAGCGCCCCGCCGATGAGCACGAGCAGCACCGTCAGGGCTGCCAGCAGGACACCGGTTTTCATGAGGTTCGCCATCCGCTCGCCCTCCCGGTCCGAATGCTAGCAGTCGAGTCCCAGACCGTCAAGCAAGTGGCGACTTTACGGGCTTTTGGGTTGACAAGGGGTACCCCCACGCTTATACTGACGCGTCTGTAAGAAAAACTCCTTACTTGACGGAAGCTTAGGCGAGGTTCTTCACGTGCTGATCCAGGTAGCCGCCATTCCACCCGAAGGTCTGCGCATCGAGGGGACCGCGGAGTTCCCGCGGCCGTTCCAGGACCATTCCTGGGCGCTCGACGAGCTGGCGCTGACGATCGAGAAGGACGGCGACGTCGTCTTCGTCCGCGGGGATCTCACCGCGCGGGTGCCGCTCACGTGCGGGCGCTGCGTCGAGGGCTACACGGTGACCGTCCATCCGGCCGTGGATGCCCGCTTCGTGCCCATGCCGGCGACGCGCGGGGAGGAGCACGAGCTGGGGGCGGCCGAGCTCGAGACCGACGTCTACCAGCACGGCGCGCTCGATCTGACCGCGCTCCTGGAGACCGAGACCACCCTGGCGCTGCCCATGAAGCCGCTCTGCCGGGACGACTGCCGGGGCCTCTGCCCCGTCTGCGGCGGCAACCGCAACGCCACCGATTGCGCGTGCGAGACGCGCGCGCTCGACTCCCGCTGGGCGGCCCTCAAGGACTGGGCCGGCCGGTCGAGATAGCCCGAACAGGAGCCCTTCGATGCCTCTGCCCAAGCGACGCCACTCCAAGACGCGCGGCCGCAAGCGGCGCACGCACTACAAGATGGTCGCGCCCACGCGCTCCCTCTGCCCGCAGTGCCGCGAGGTCAAGCCGCCCCACCGCATCTGTCCACACTGCGGCTTCTACAAGGGCCGCGAAGTCATCTCGGTCGAGGGCGAATAGTCTTTCCGGCTGAGCCGGGCCGTGCCATAAGATCGGCGCCATGAAGATCGCGGTCGACGCCATGGGAGGCGACTTCGGTCCCGCCGTCGTCGTCGAGGGCGCGGTGGCCGCGTGCCGCGAGTTCGGGCTGGCCTCCGTGCTGGTGGGGGACAAGGCGGCGATCGAGCGAGAGATCGTCCGGCTCGGGGCGCAGGAGCTCGCGATCAGCGTGCGCCACGCCTCGCAGGTGGTCGGCATGGCGGAGGCGCCCTCGCAGGCGCTCCGGCGCAAGCGCGACTCCTCGCTGCGGGTGGCCGCCGAGCTCGTGAAGGACGGCGAGTGCGGCGCCATCGTCTCCGCCGGCAATACCGGCGCGGCCATGGCCATCAGCATGTTCGTCATGGGACTGCTGCCCGGGGTGGACCGGCCCGCCATCGCGGCGCCGCTGCCGAGCCTGACCGGATACACCGTGCTCATCGACGCGGGCGCCAACGTGGATCCCAAGCCGCGCCAGCTCTTCCAGTTCGCGGTCATGGGCCACGTCTACTCGCGCCACATCGTGGGCAAGGACAATCCGCGGGTCGGCCTACTCTCGGTGGGCGAGGAAGAGGGCAAGGGGACCGACCTGACCAAGGAGGCCTTCGAGGACCTGCGCGGCTCGTCGCTCAACTTCATCGGCAACATCGAGGGGCGCGACATCTACAACGGCCGCTGCGACGTGGTGGTGACCGACGGCTTCACCGGCAACGTCTGTCTCAAGGTCTCCGAGAGCCTCGCCGAGATGCTCACCGCGATGATTCGCGAGGAGCTGGGGCGCGACATGTTCTCCCTGGCGGGCGCCGCGCTTGCCCGGCGGGCCTTCGCGCGGCTGAAGCGCCGGGTGGACTACACCGAGATGGGCGGCGCCCCTCTCCTCGGCATGAACGGGGCCGCCATCATCTGCCACGGCGCCTCGCCGGTGAAGGCGATCAAGAACGCGGTACGCGTGGCCGCCGAGTGGGTTCGCAACGACGTGAACCAGCACATCAAGACCGCGCTCGAGGCGGAAGCGGTCCTCGCCGAGGGACGGGAGGGAGGCCGGGAATGAACCGGGCTCGCATCATCGGCGTGGGCGCCTTCGCCCCGAAGCGGATCCTGACGAACCGGGAGCTCGAGAAGATGGTCGCGACCTCCGACGAGTGGATCATCCAGCGCACCGGGATCCGCGAGCGGCACATCGTGGACGAGGGCGAGGGCCCCTCGGACCTGGCGGTCCGGGCCGCGCAGCAGGCGATGGAGCGGGCCCAGGTCACCGCCGAGGAGATCGACTTCATCGTGGTGGGCACCACCGCCGGGGACATGCACTTCCCCACCACCGCCAACCTCGTCCAGCATCGCCTGGGCTGCCGCAACGCGGGCTCGGTGGACGTCTACGCGGCCTGCTCGGGCTCGGTCTACAGCCTGTCCATCGGCGCCCAGTACGTCCAGACCGGCAAGTACCGCACCGTGCTGTGCATCGGCGCCGAGTGCCTCTCGCGCATCACCGACTTCACCGACCGCGGCACCTGCATCCTGCTCGCCGACGCCGCCGGCGCCGCGGTGCTCCGGCCGTCCCCCGACACCGCCGGCATCATCGACACCGATCTCTACTCGGACGGCCGCTACGGGGACCTGCTCATCCAGCCCGCGGGCGGCTCGCTGCGCCCCGCCACCCACGAGACGGTGGACCAGGGCCTGCACTTCGCCCGGATGAAGGGCAACGAGGTATTCAAGGTGGCGGTGCGGATGTTCGGCGACTGCGCCGAGCGCATCCTGAAGAACAACGGGTTCACCGCCGGCGACCTCGACCTCTTCGTGCCGCATCAGGCGAACCTGCGGATCATCGAGGCCGCGGTCAAGCGCCTCAAGGTGCCGATGGAGAAGGTGATGATCAACGTGGAACGCTACGGCAATACCGGCGCCGCGTCGGTCTACGTGGCGCTCGAGGAGGCGTGGGCGACCGGGCGGCTCAAGCCCGGCGATCTCGTGCTGATGGCCGCCTTCGGCGGCGGCTTCACCTGGGGCGCGGCGCTGCTGCGATGGTAGCCGGCGCCCTCGCCTTCCTCTTCCCCGGCCAGGGCTCGCAGGAGGTCGGGATGGGCCGCGCGCTCGCGGAGCGCTCGCCCGCCGCCGGCGCGGTGTGGGCCGAGGCGGACGCCGCGCTCGCCTTCCCGCTCTCGACGCTCTGCTTCGAGGGGCCGGCCGGAGACCTGGCCCTGACCGCCAACACCCAGCCCGCGGTGCTGACCGCGAGCGTGGCCGCCGCCGCCGCGCTGGCCGAGCGGGGCGTGACGCCCGGCCTCGCGGCCGGCCACAGCCTGGGCGAGTACTCGGCGCTCGTGGTCGCGGGCGCGCTGCGCTTCGCGGACGCGGTGCGGCTGGTGCGCCGCCGCGGCGAGTTCATGCAGGAGGCGGTCCCGGTGGGCACCGGCGCGATGGCCGCCCTGCTGGGCGTGGAGCTGGCCGCGGTCGAGCAGCTCTGCGCGGAGGCCGCGCAGGGTGAGGTGGTGGGGGTGGCCAATATCAACTCGCCGGGCCAGATCGTCATCGCGGGGCACCGCGCGGCGGTCGAGCGCGCGGGCGCGGCGGCCGCGGCGCGCGGCGGCCGCAAGAGCGTCATGCTGCCGGTGAGCGCGCCCTTCCACTGCGCGCTCATGAAGCCGGCCGCCGACCGCTTGGTCGCAGAGCTCGAGCGGGTCGCGGTCAGCGACCCGCGCATCCCAGTGATTCGCAACGTGGACGGCGGGGTCACCCGGACCGCCGACGAGGTGAAGCCGTTCCTGATCCAGCAGGTGGCGAGCCCGGTGCGCTGGACCGCCTGCGTGGAGCGTCTCGCGCGCGAGGGCGCGACCTCATTCGTCGAGGTCGGCCCCGGCCGCGTGCTGACCGGGCTGCTCAAGCGCACGCTCGAGGGGGCGCGCGGTCACGCAGTGGAGGATCCCGCGTCGCTCGATCGGGCGGTCGCGGCGGTCGGAGGCGGGGCGGCGTGACCACCGGTAAAGCCCTGGCGGGAAAGGTGGCGATCGTGACCGGCGGCGGCCGGGGCATCGGCCTCGCCATCGCCCGGTTGCTGGCAGAGGACGGCGCCTCCGTGGTAGTCTCTGGCCGCGACGCGGCGCGTCTCGACGCGGCGGTGAAGGAGCTGGAGGCCCTGGGCGCGCCGGCCCTGGGGGTTCCGGCCGACGCTGGCAAGCGCGAGGACGTCGACCGCCTGATCGACGTGACCCGGGAGCGCTTCGGGCGCATCGACGTGGTGGTAAACAACGCGGGGATCACGCGCGATCAGCTCCTGGTCCGGATGAAGGACGACGACTGGGACCAGGTCCTCGACACCAACCTGCGCGGGGTGTTCCTGATGACCCGCGCGGCGGGCAAGGTGATGATGAGGCAGAAGAGCGGGCGTATCATCAGCATCGCGTCCACCGCGGGCGCGATGGGCAACCCCGGCCAGGTGAACTACTCGGCGGCCAAGGCGGGCGTGATCGGGCTCACCAAGGCGGCGGCGCGGGAGCTGGCGCACTGGAACATCCTGGTGAACGCGGTGGCGCCCGGGCTCATCGAGACGGACATGACGGCTGCGATCCCCGCGGAGGCGCGCGAGGCGATGCTCCAGCAGGTGCCGCTCAAGCGGATCGGCCAGAGCCGTGAGGTGGCGGAGGTGGTGCGGTTCCTCGCCGGCGACGGCGCGACCTACATCACCGGCCAGACGATCCACGTCAACGGTGGACTGTATATCTAGTCCCGGATATCTAATCCCAGCGCGGTCAGGAGGGGAGGGCATGGCGAAGCCGGTCGAGGAACGGGTCAAGGAGATCATCGTCGAGCAGCTCGGAGTGGAAGAGGACGAGGTACTGCCGGCCGCGAAGTTCATCGAGGACCTCGGGGCCGATTCCCTCGACACCGTCGAGCTCGTGATGGCCTTCGAGGAGGAGTTCGACCTCGAGATCCCGGACGAGGACGCCGAGAAGATCGCCACCGTCGGGGACGCCATCAGCTACATCAAGGAGAACCAGTAGGGCGGGGCGCACGGAGAGGCGACGTGGACGCGCGTCGAGTCGTCATCACCGGGGTGGGGGCGGTCACGCCGATCGGCAACACCGCGGAGGAGTACTGGACCGCGTTGACGGAGGGGAAATCGGGAATCGGGCCCATCACCCGGTTCGACGCGAGTCTCCTGCCCACCCGGATCGCGGGCGAGGTGAAGGGCTTCGACTCGCTCCGCTACATCGACAAGAAGGACGACCGCAAGTTCGACCCGTTCCTCAAGTACGCGATGGCCTGCGGGGTGATGGCGGTGGAGGACTCGGGCCTGAACCTGGAGCGGGTGGACACGACCCGGTTCGGCGTGCTGGTGGGCTCCGGCATCGGCGGCATCACCACCCTGCTAGAGAGCCACAAGGTCCTGCTCGAGAAGGGACCGGACCGGGTGTCGCCTTTCTTCATCCCGATGCTGATCGTGAACATGGCCTCCGGCCTCCTCTCGATGCGCTTCGGGGCCAAAGGGCCGAACTCCTCGGTGGTGACCGCCTGCGCGACCGGCAATCACGCGATCGGCGACGCGACGCGGATCATCCAGCGTGGCGACGCCGACATCATGATCGCGGGCGGGGCCGAGGCCATCATCATCCCGCTGACCTTCGCGGGCTTCTGCCAGATGAAGGCGATGAGTACCAGGAACGATGATCCGGCCCGCGCGAGCCGGCCGTTCGACGCGACCCGCGACGGCTTCGTGTGCGGGGAGGGGGGCGGCCTCCTGGTGCTGGAGGCGCTGGACCACGCCCTCGCCCGCGACGCGCGGATCTACGCGGAGGTGGTGGGCTACGGCATGACCGGCGACGCCTACCACATGACCGCGCCGGACCCCGAGGCGGACGGCGCCGCGCGGGCCATGACCCTGGCCGTCCGCGACGCGGGCATCGAGCCGTCCGCGGTCGGCTACATCAACGCCCACGGGACCTCCACGCCCTACAACGACAAGTCGGAGACGATGGCGATCAAGCGCGTCTTCGGCGAGCACGCCCGGAAGCTCGCGGTCTCCTCCACGAAGTCCATGACCGGCCACCTGCTGGGGGCGGCGGGCGGGATCGAGGCGATCGCCACCGCATTCGCGATCCACCACGGGATCCTGCCGCCGACCATCAACTACGAGACACCGGATCCCGAGTGCGATCTCGACTACGTCCCCAACCACGCCCGCAAGCAGGACGTGGAGGTCGCGCTCAGCAACGCGTTCGGCTTCGGGGGCACGAACGCCACCATCGTCCTCCGGAAGTATCGTCCCTAGGAGACTCGGAGGGGGCTGCGCCCCCTTCCGAACCTCCCCCAACCGCAGAGAGCGCGGGCGGAGCCCGCGCGGAAAGTGGAGCTCGATGGTCGCGGCTCATCCGGTGTCAACGGGACACCCGCCGCGTTGAGCGCCGCGCCGGATCCGGCCGGCGTGCTGGGCCCGCGCCTGGGCCACGCCTTCCGCGATCCCGCGCTCCTACGCCAGGCCCTCACCCACCGCTCGTTCGCGAACGAGAATCCCGGCGCGCCCGACAACGAGCGGCTCGCCCTTCTGGGCGACGCGGTGCTGGCCCTCGTCGTCGCGGAGCGCCTGCTCGCCGCCGCGCCCGGCGAGCCGGTCGGGGTGCTGACCCCGCGCCGCGCGGCGCTGGTCTCGGGCGAGAACCTCGCGCGCTGGGCCGCCGCGCTGGAGCTGGGCGCGCACCTGCGCCTCGGGCGCGGGGAGGAGCAGATGGGCGGGCGCGCGAAGGAGTCGGTGCTCGCCACCGCGCTGGAGGCGGTCGTCGGCGTCGTCTACCTGGAAGGCGGCCTCGACGCGGCCCGCGCGGCGGTCGCCCTCCTGGCCGTGTGGTAACCTGCGTTCATGCGTCTCTGGCCCTTCCCGCTCGCGCGCGCGCCGGGCACCAACGGCGCGCCCGCGGAGGGCTACCCGGTCGTCGAGGATCTGCTGCGCCGCAACATCGAGGACGTCCTCCGCGTCGAGCGGCAGGAGGTGCGCGGGGCGACCTTCGCCTGGGGCGGGCAGCTCCTCGCGGAGCCCGCGCGCGCGCTCGCCCTGATCGAGCCGCGCCTGCAGCGCTTCGGCTACACACCCTTCCTCGGCCGCCAGGGTGACCGGGTGTGGATCCGCGCGGTGCCGCTGGCCGACGTGAAGGAGACCGGGCGTCCGGGCGTCAACCTGCTGCTGTTCGTGCTCACCGTGCTCTCCACGCTCGCGGCGGGCTGTCTGGTCACCGGCTCCTTCCCGTTCGTGACCTTCAATCCGCTTCTCCAGCCGCTCCGCCTGCTCGACGGCGTGCCCTTCTCCTTCACCCTGATCGCCATCCTGGGCACCCACGAGTTCGGCCATTACTTCACGGCCCGCTACCACGGGGCGTCGGTGAGCCTGCCGTTCTTCATCCCGGCCCCGCCGCCGATCTTCCTGTTCGGCACCCTGGGCGCGGTGATTCGCATGCGCTCGCCCGCGCGGGACCGGAACTCCCTCTTCGACATCGCGGTGGCCGGGCCGCTCGCGGGGCTGGTGGTGGCGGTGCCCGCCCTGCTCCTGGGGCTGCAGTGGTCGCGGGTGGGGATGGTGCTGCCCGAGCATGTCGGCATGACATTCGGCGACTCGCTGGTCATGCGCCTGCTCACCTGGCTGGTCTTCGGGCCCATCCCGGCGGGGATGGACGTCTTCGTGCACCCGGTCGCGCTCGCGGGCTGGGTCGGCCTCTTCGTCACCGCGCTCAACCTGTTCCCGGTCGGCCAGCTCGACGGCGGCCGCATCGCGTATGCCCTCGTCGGCGCCCGGCACCGGCAGGTGTCCATCGTCACCCTGGTGAGCCTCGTCGCCCTCGGCGCGGTGTTCCAGTCCGCCAACTGGATCGTGTTCGGTGCGCTGGTCCTGCTGCTCATGGGGGTCCACCACGCCCCGCCGCTCGACGACCTCTCCCCGGTGTCCCCGCGCCGCTACGTCCTCGGGGTCTTCTGCCTGATCCTCCTGATCTCCCTGATCCCGCCCGTTCCCATACGTTAGCTCGGAGGGGGGCTGCGCCCCCCTTCCGAACCTCCCCCCAGAATCAGGTCGCGCGGGCGGAGCCCGCGCTCGAGAGCTGACGGCCCACCCGTATCGGTTCCGGGTCGTATTGCCAGACCTGACCCCGTACGAGTAAGATTGCCGCGCTTTGCGCCGCCGCCTTCTCGTCATGCCGGTCCCTCGAGGGAGACACGCCTGTGCCTGAAGATCGGGCAGACGCGAAGGGCCTCGAGGCGCTGATCAAGAAGGGGGAGGTGGACACCGTGCTCACGGTGTTCGCCGACGGCCTCGGCCGCCTGATGGGCAAGCGGGTCGTCGGCCGCTACTTCCTCGACCACGTCCTGCGCGACGGCGTCCACGCGTGTATCTACCTCTTCACGGTGGACATGGAGATGCAGCCGCTGCCCGGCTTCACGCTCACCTCGTGGGAGCGGGGCTACGGGGACATGAAGCTGGTCCCGGACCTCACCACCTGGCGGCTCCTGCCCTGGCTGCCCAAGACCGCGCTGGTCTTCTGCGACGTCTACACCGAGGAAGGCGAGCCGATCGAGGAGGCGCCCCGCTGGGTCCTGCGGCGCCAGCTCGAGCGCGCGGCCAGGGCGGGTTACCGGGTGAAGACCGCGTCCGAGCTCGAGCTGTATCTCTTCAGGGAATCGTTCGACGAGGCGCGGGCCAAGCGCTACCACGGCCTCACCCCGGTCTCGAGCTATCTCGAGGACTACCACATTCTCCAGACCTCCCGGGAAGAGCCGCTGGTGCGCGCGATCCGCAACGGGATGGAGACGGCCCGCGTGCCGGTGGAGTTCTCCAAGGGCGAGTGGGGGCGCGGGCAGGAGGAGATCAACCTGCGCTACGCCGACGCGCTGGAGATGGCCGACCGCCACGTGCTCTACAAGCACGGGGTGAAGGAGATCGCCTGGCAGCAGGGCTGCTCGGTCACCTTCATGGCCAAGTACGACATGGCCGCGGCGGGCTCGTCCTTCCACCTGCACTCCTCGGTGTGGGATCCGGCGGGCCGGCGCAACCTGTTCGCGGCCAAGGACGGCGGCCGGCAGGGCACGCCGCTCTTCCAGCAGTGGCTGGCCGGCCAGATGGCGATGGCTCGCGAGTTCGCCTATTTCTACGCGCCCACCGTGAACGCCTACAAGCGCTACCAGGCCGGCTCCTTCGCCCCGACCCGCATCGCGTGGGGCTGGGACAACCGCACCTGCGGCTTCCGCATCTGCGGCGAGGGCGGCGGCTTCCGGGTGGAGAACCGCATCCCGGGCGCCGACGCCAACCCCTACCTGGCCTTCGCGGCCACCATCGCGGCGGGGCTGCGCGGCGTCGAGCAGACGCTGGCGCCGCCGGCCATGTTCGAGGGCAATGCCTATGAGGATACCCGGCTGGCCCAGGTGCCGAAGACGCTCCGCGACGCCCTCGCCGAGCTCGAGGGGTCGCAGGCCGCGCGCGAGGCGTTCGGGCCCAAAGTGGTGGAGCACTACCTCCAGCACGGGCGCCTCGAACAGCAGGGATATGATCAGTCCGTCACCGACTGGGAGCTGATCCGCCTGTTCGAGAGAATCTAGATCCCTCACCCTGCCCTCTCCCCAGGGGGAGAGGGAGGAGGGCGGGCAGGAGATGGAGAGACTGCGGGAGATACAAGAGATGCGAAGCCACAACACAGAGGTCGTCGCTCGCGACGACCGTTGAATCAAATCAAGGGCGTTGCCCAACGGAGAACCTCGGGATGGGGAATAGGCTCGAAAACAAGGTCGCGCTGATCACCGGCGCGGGGATGGGCATGGGGCGCGAGGCCTCGGTGCTCTTCGCCGAGGAAGGCGCGCGGGTCGTGGTCTGCGACCTCAACGGCGCGGCCGCCGCCGAGACGGTCGAGCTGGTGCAGAAGGCGGGTGGGGAGGCCCTGGCCGTGGTCGGCGACGTGGCGGTCGAGGCGGAGGTGCGCCGCATGGTGGAGGACGGGGCGCGCCGCTTCGGGGCGCTCCACATCCTCTACAACAACGCGGGGGTGCTCTGGAAGGACCGCGACCGATCGGTGCTCGAGACGGACGGCGAGCAGTGGGACCGGGTCATGGCCATCAACCTCAAATCCGTCTTCTGGGTGACCAAGTACGGCATCCCGCATCTCAAGGCGGCGGGCGGCGGCTCCATCATCCTGGTGGGCTCGGTCTCGGCGCTGGCCGGCTTCACGCGGGCCCAGGACGCCTACACCGCGGCCAAGGGCGCGCTGATCTCGCTGAACAAGTCGCTGGCCATCCAGTTCGCCAAGGACAATATCCGGTCGAACGTGATCCACCCGGGGATCGTGGAGACCCCGTTGCAGGCCCCGTATCTCAACGACGCGCTGCGGGCCGAGTTCAAGACCGGTATTCCGCTGGGCCGGATCGGCCAGCCCCGCGACATCGCGAACGCCGCGCTCTTCCTCGCCTCGGACGAATCGTCGTTCATGACGGGGGCGGAGATGATCGTCGACGGCGGATTCATGGCTCAGTAACCCCGCTACCCCAGAGGAGGCTCTTCCCATGCCGACCTGCACGCGCCGTACGCTGGCCCTGATCGTCGTCGCCGCGCTGCTGGCGGTCGCCGCGGTCACCCCGGCGGCGGCCCAGAAGCAGACGGTCGTCATCTACACCGCGCTCGAGAACGAGCAGATCGCCGAGTACAAGAAGGCCTACGAGAAGTCGCTGCCGAATATCGAGGTCAAGATGCTCCGCCTGTCCACCGGCGACATCTCAGCGCGCTTCATGGCCGAGAAGGACAACATGCAGGCCGACGTGATCTGGGGGGTGGGCGCCACCAACCAGCTCGTGTTCAAGAACGCGGGGCTGCTCGTCCCTTACGCGCCCAAGGGCCTGGACCGGATCCAGCCGCTCTTCCGCGACAAGGCCAACCCGCCGTCGTGGGTCGGTATCGACATCTACATGTCGGCGTTCTGCTTCAACACCGAGGTGGGCAAGAAGCACAACCTGCCCGCGCCCACGTCCTGGGCCGACCTCGCCAAGCCGGTCTACAAGGGGCACGTGGTGATGCCGAACCCCGCCTCCTCCGGCACCGGCTATCTCTCGGTGGCGTCCGTCCTGCAGCGGATGGGGGAGGCCGAAGGCTGGAAGTACCTCGACGCGATCCACCCGAACATGGCCGAGTACACCAAGTCCGGCTCCAAGCCGTGCAAGGACGCGGCGGCGGGAGAGCGGGCCATCGGCGTGTCGTTCGAGTACGTCGCGCTCGAGATGAAGAAGAAGGGCGCCCCGGTGGAGATGGTCCTTCCGAAGGAAGGGTCGGGCTACGAGATGGAGGCCAACGCGCTGACCAGGAAGGGCGCCAGGAATCCGGCCGCCAAGCAGTTCCTGGACTGGGCGATCGGCAACGAGGCGATGGCGCTCTACGCGAAGTACTTCGCCGCGGTCGGGGTGGCGGGGTTCCCGGTGCCGGAAGGCCTGCCCAAGGACATCAGCAAGGTCGTGTTCCCGAACGACTTCGACTGGTCCGCGAAGAATCGCGACCGCATCCTCGCGGAATGGCAGAAGCGCTACGCGAGGTAAAGGCTGATCTCGACCTCGCCCTCGCGCGGCTCGGCTACACGGCCTTCCGGCCGGGCCAGCGCGAGGCGGTGGAGACCCTGCTCGCCCGCGGTCGGCTCCTGCTGGTGGCGCCCACCGGCGGCGGCAAGAGCCTGAGCTACCAGCTCCCCGCCACGCTCCTGCCCGGCACCACGCTCGTCATCTCGCCGCTGGTGGCCCTGATGGCGGACCAGGTGCAGGCCCTCGACGCGCGCGGGGTGCCCGCGACCTACCTGGCGGCCACGCTCGACGCCGCCGAGCTCCGCCGGCGCATGGCGCGGCTGGCCGCCGGGGCCTTCCGGCTGGTCTACGTCGCGCCCGAACGGCTCGTGTTCCCCGGCTTCCGGGCCATGCTCCACCAGGCCAGCATCCCGCTGATCGCGGTGGACGAGGCCCACTGCATCAGCGAGTGGGGCCACGACTTCCGCCCCGAGTACCTCGAGCTCGGCGCGCTGATCGGCGACTTCCCGGGGGCGCGCGTGCTCGCCTGCACGGCCACCGCGACGCCGATCGTGCGCGACGAGATCCTCGCGCGCCTGGGCCTCCCCCCGGACACGCCCCAGATGGTCCGCGGCTTTGCCCGTCCGAACCTCGCCTTCCGCGCGGTCGAGGTGGACGGCCGGCGGGAGCGCGAGCGGCTGGTGGACGCGGCGCTGAGCGAGGCGCTCGAGGGGCCGGGGCGCGGGGGCGGCACCGCGATCGTCTACGCGCCGACCCGCAAGAAGGCCGAGGAGGAGGCCGATCGGCTGGTCGCCCGGGGCTGGGGGGCCGCCGCCTACCACGCCGGGCTCGACGGCCGGACGCGAGAGCTGGCCCAGCGGGGGTTCGCCGAGGGACGGGTCGAGGTCGTGGTGGCCACCAACGCGTTCGGGATGGGCATCGATCGGCCCGACGTCCGCGCGGTGATCCACCTGGGCCCGCCCGGCTCCATCGAGGCGTACTACCAGGAAGTCGGCCGGGCCGGTCGCGACGGGGCGCCCGCCCTCGGACTCCTCCTGGTCAGTGGCAGCGATCTCCCGCTGCGCCGCGCCCTGCTCGAGCGGGGCGCCGACGGGGCGGCGCCGGAGCCCGCCGTGGTCGAGCACAAGTGGGGCATGTTCCTCGAGCTGATTCGCTGGGTCGAGGGCGGAAGCTGCCGTCACGACGCGATTCTCCGCTACTTCGGCGACGAGGCGGAAACGCTCGCGGGCTGCGGGCGCTGCGACGTCTGCACGGTGCTCGGAGCCGCCCCGGAGGAAGAGGATGCGGAGCGGACGTCCCTGATCGTCCGGAAGGCCCTCTCGGGGGTCGCCCGGGTGCACGGTCGCTTCGGGCTGCAGACGGCGGTCAAGCTCGTCCGGGGGGAGCCGGACGAGCGCCTCGAGCGGGCCGGGCTCACCCGGGTGCCGACTCACGGCAACCTCAAGGAGCATCCGGAGGCGTGGATCCTCGCCCTGCTCCGCCGGTGCGTCTCCGCGGGGTGGGTGAGCTTCTCGGGACGCGAGCGCCCGGTGGTGGTCCTGACCGAGGAAGGGCGCGCGGTCATGAAGGGCGCGCGGCCGGTGCGGCTGCTGCTGCCCCCGACCGGCCATCGCGCGGACGCGGCGCCCGCCGCGACGCGGAGGCCGGAGCCCGGGCGGCCCCGGCCCGCGCGCGACGCCGCGGAGCTGGACGCGGCGGCGCAGGGGCTCTTCGAGGCGCTCCGGCGTCACCGGCTCGCGGTGGCGCGCACCGAGGGCCTGGCGCCCTTCATCGTGGCCAGCGATCGCACGTTGCGCGACATCGCGATGCTGCGGCCGCGGAACCTGACCGAGCTCGAGCTGGCGCACGGGGTCGGGCCGCACAAGGCCGAGCGCTACGGGGCCGGGCTCCTGCGCGTGGTGGCGGAAGAGGCCGCGCGGGGGAGCCGCGGGTGAGGGTGGAGGCCGCCCGGCCCGCGGCGGTCGCGCTCGAGGGCATCGCCAAGAAGTTCGGCCAGTTCGTGGCCCTGCGCGGCATCACGCTGTCCGTCTCGCCCGGCGAGTTCATCTGCTTCCTGGGGCCGAGCGGCTGCGGCAAGACCACCCTGCTGCGGATCATCGCGGGGCTCGAGCGGCAGAACGCGGGCGTCGTGCTGATGGGCGGGCGCGACGTCTCCGCGCTGCCGCCCAGCCAGCGCAACTACGGCATCGTGTTCCAGTCCTACGCGCTCTTCCCGAACCTCACGGTGGCCCGCAACGTGGGCTACGGGCTCGAGACGCGGGGCGTGGCGAAGGCCCGGATCGAGGCCCGCATCGACGAGCTGCTGACCCTGGTGGGGCTCGGTGCCCACAAGCAGAAGTACCCGGCCCAGCTCTCGGGCGGCGAGCAGCAGCGCATCGCGCTGGCGCGGGCCCTGGCCCCGTCGCCCGCGCTGCTGCTGCTCGATGAGCCGCTCTCCGCCCTCGACGCGCGCGTGCGCCAGTCCCTCCGCCACGAGATCCGCGCGCTGCAGCGGCGGCTCGGCGTGACCACGATCATGGTGACGCACGACCAGGAGGAGGCGCTGGCCATGGCCGACCGCATCGTGGTGATGAACCACGGGGTGGTGGAGCAGGTGGGCGCGCCCGTCGAGGTCTACATGCGCCCGCGGTCGCCGTTCGTCGCGCGCTTCGTGGGCCAGATGAACTTCCTGGACGCCATCGCGGATGAGCGGGTCGGGTGGGCGCGCCTGGGCGCGGCGGAGATACGCCACGGGGCCACCGAGCTGATCGCCGCGGGTACCCGGCTCACGCTGGCGATCCGGCCCGAGGAGATCACGGTCGGCGGCGCGGCGGGCGCGGAGAACCGCCTGGTCACGCGCATCCGCGCGATCCAGTTCCTGGGCTCCTTCACCCGCCTGAGCCTGGCCCTCCCCGACGGCGCGCCCGCGCTCGAATGCGACGTGGCGGCCACCGCATTCGCCGGGCTGGGCGCCGCCGAGGGGTCCGAGCTGGCGCTCTCGCTCCGCCCCGAGGCCCTGCGCGTCTTCCCGGCCGCGGGGTAGCGCGGGATGGCGCGCGCGGCGTCGGGGGGGCCGTCCGCGATCCCGGACCGGACCGTCCGTCACCGGCTGGCCGGCGAGGACCTGATCCGCTACGCGCTGGTCGCCCTGTTCGGGATCGTCCTCTACCTCTTCGTGCTCTACCCGCTGCTGCACGTGATCTGGCGGAGCCTGCTGGACCCGGCCGGCGGGTTCGTGGGGCCGGCCAACTACCGGCGCTACTTCGGCACGCCCGCCATCGCCGCGTCCATCGGGAACAGCCTCTTCGTCTCCCTCGTGTCCATGGTCATCACGGTGGCGCTCGCCTTCGCCTACGCCTACGGGCTCACGCGCACCCTGATGCCGGGTCGCGGGCTGTTCCGGATCGTGGCGATGCTGCCGCTCTTCGCGCCCTCCCTGGTGCAGGCGCTGGCCTTCATCTACGTGTTCGGCAACAACGGCATCTTCACCCGCACCACCGGCTACAACGTGGGGATCTACGGGGCCAAGGGCATCGTGGCGGCCGAGGTGTTCTACTGCTTCCCGCACGCGCTCCTGATCCTGGTGGCCGCCCTCTCCGCGACCGACGCGCGCCTCTACGACGCGGCGCGGACCCTCGGAGCCTCGCCGGTCAAGACCTTCCTCACCGTGACCCTGCCCGGCGTGAAGTTCGGGCTGGTGAGCGCCTGCTTCGTGGTCTTCACCCTCGTCATCACCGACTTCGGCGCGCCCAAGGCCATCGGCGGCAAGTTCTCGGTGATGGCCACCGAGATCTACAACCAGGTCTCCGGCCAGCAGAACTTCACCATGGGCGCCACCGTCTCGGTGGTCCTGCTGATCCCGGCGGTGCTCGCCTTCCTGGTGGACCGCGTGGTCCAGCGCCGCCGGTACGCGCTGGTGACGTCGTCCTCGCGCCCGCTCACCCCGGCCCGCCGCCCGCTCGCCGACTGGGCCGGCTTCGGCTACTGCGCGCTCATCGCGACGGCCATCGCGGGGATGTACGTGGCCATCGTGGTGTACTCGCTGGTGGTGCGCTGGCCGTACAACTTCACCCCGACCCTGCGGCACTACCGCTTCGACACGGTGGGCGGCGCCGCACCGCTCTGGAACAGCGTCTACGTGGCCGCCCTGACCGCGGTGGTGGGCACCGTGCTCACCTTCGTGGGGGCCTACGTGGTCGAGAAGTGCCGCACCGGGTGGAGCGGGGCGCTCTACCTGCTGTCGGTGCTGCCGGTGTCCATCCCGGGCATGGTGCTGGGCCTGGCCTACATCTTCACGTTCAACAAGGCGGACAGCCCGCTCAACGTGCTCTACGGCACCCTGGCGATCCTGGTGATCTCGAACGTCGTCCACTACTTCACGGTGGGCTTCCTCACCGCCACCACCGCGCTCCGGCAGATGGACGCCGAGTTCGAGAACGTCTCGGCCTCCCTGGGGGTGCCCTTCTACCGGACCTTCTGGCGGGTGACGGTGCCGATGGCCCTGCCGTCCATCGTGGGCATCAGCATGTACTTCTTCCTCAACGCGATGGTGACGCTCTCCGCGGTGGTCTTCCTGGTGGCCCCCGGCACCGAGCTGGCCGCGGTGGCGGTGCTGCTGATGGACGACGCGGGCGATGCCGCGCAGGCCGCCGCCATGTCGGTGTGCATCATCGCCATCGGCCTGACGGTGCGCCTGGCCTACTGGGCCCTGATGCGGGGGGTGAGCCGCCGCACGCAGGCCTGGCGCGAGCCCCGCGAACGCACTACGCTAGCCCCCGAGCCCCGCCCATGACCACGATCCTGGTGGACATCACCCGCTACCGCGGGCGCTTCTTCGAGGTGCTGCAGGAGACCGAGCGCACCCAGACCGCGGTCATGACGATCGCGCCCGGCCGGGACGGCGGGCCCGCGGAGACGCACGCGGGCGACCAGGTCGTGTTCGTCGTCGAGGGCGAGGCGATCGTCACCGTCGAGGGGGCCGCGCACGAGGCCCGCGCGGGGGCGTGCGTGCTGATCCCGGCGGGCGCGCTCCACCACGTGCGGAACCCGGGCCCGCAGCCGCTCTTCTTCCTGACGGTCTACGCGCCGCCGGCCTACTCGCGATGACGGTCGCCGGCAAGACCGCGCTCGTCACCGGAGCCGCGCGCGGCATCGGGCTCGCCATCGCCACCCGGCTGGCCGCCGACGGCGCGCGGGTGGCCCTGCTCGACCAGGATGCGGAGGCGGTGGAGACCGCGGCGCGCGGCGTCGGCCGCGGCGCGCTCGCGCTGGCCGGGGACGTCACGCGCGCCAAGGACGTGGACGGCGCGGTGGCCCGCGTGGAGGCGGCCTGGGGTCGGCTCGACGTGCTGGTCAACAACGCGGGGATCACGGGCCGCTCGTTTCCGATCTGGGAGCTCTCCGACGAGGACTGGCAACGCGTCATCGACGTGGACCTCACGAGCGTGTTCCTCTGCTGCCGAGCCGCGGTGAAGGCGATGCTGCGGCAGGGCGGGGGCCGCATCGTCAACATCGCGTCGATCGCGGGGAAGGAGGGCAATCCCACACTCGTGCCCTACTCCGCCGCCAAGGCCGGCGTGATCGGGCTGACCAAGGCGCTCGCGAAGGAGGTCGCCACCCGCGGGATCTTCGTGAACGCGGTGGCGCCCGCGGTGATCGGCACCGAGCTGCTCAAGCAGATGGAGCCGAGCACGGTGGACCAGCTGGTCTCCAAGATCCCGATGGGGCGGGTAGGGACGCCGGAGGAGGTGGCCGCGCTGGTGGCCTGGCTCGCATCCGACGAGTGCTCCTTCAGCACCGGGGCCGTCTACGATCTCTCGGGGGGTCGCGCGACCTACTAGTCGCGCCCGACCAGGAGGGGAGCATGAGCCGAGCCGCGTCCTGGCTGGTCGTCCTGATGCTGAGCGCGTCGGCGCCCGCGCACGCCCAGACGCGGGCGCGGTGATGCAGGCGGGCGTGCTGGCCAGCCACGGGTTCCTCCACGACGCGCGCCGCGTGGTGGTGGCCGCGCTCACCGCCGACGCGGACCAGCCGAGCCTGCACGCGCTGCTGGGCGACCTCTACGCCCGCACCGGTCTTCCGCGCGAAGCCGACGAGGCCTACGAGCAGGCCCGCGCCCTCGCGTCCCCCTCCGACCGCTAGCTTCGCTCGCCGCGGCCGATCATCGCACCACGTCCTGTCTCGAGCGGGGTGCGCGGTGGGGGCGGCAGGCCCTCCCCGGGACACGCTGACCCGCAGCCCGGTTGCGCCGTCGCGATCGGGCCACGAGATGGGACGTTGGAGTCTTCGGCAACGCGCAGAAGACACGGTCCCGGGGAGGGCCTGCCGCCCCCCGGCTCCACCCGTTGAGTTACCGTAACCCTCGGGCGACGCGTTGGCCGCGGCGCGACGCTAGGGGCGGAGGCCGCGGCGGAGGGCGGCGGCGAGGAGGGCGACCTTGGAGACGGACTCGGTGATGCGGTCGTCGAGCGCCATCGTGACCGCCTCGCGGAACGGGACCACGCGACGCTCGAAGAACTCGTCGTCGTCGGAGGCGAGGGGGTCGGCCACCAGATTCTCGCCGATGAAGCAGTAGGCGGTCTCGTCGAGATAGGCGGCGGAGGGGACGAAGCGGGTGAGGTGGGTCAGGCGCCCCGCGCGGTAGCCGCCCTCCTCCTGCAGCTCGCGCTGCGCGGCCGCCTCCGGCGTCTCGCCGGGCCGGCCTCCGCCCCCGGGCAACTCCCAGGAATCGCCGCGGAGGAGGTGCCGGAACTGGCGGATGAGCAGCACGTGGTCGGCGTCCACGAACGGCACCACGCCCACCGTGGGTCCGACGTGCAGGATCGGGTAGGTCTTCTCCACGCCGGTGGGCAGCCGCCAGACGTCCTCGCGCAGGGTGAGCTTGCCGAGGCGCTCGCGCGTGGTCGAGCGGAGGAAGCGCCAGTCGCGGGGGGTCTCGTCGGGGGCCAGGGGAAGCTCCGTCGCGCCAGTGTGCTATCGTTGAGCCCATGACGCAAGAGCGCCCCGCCGATCGGCTGATGGAGAAGCTGCTCCGCACCATCGAGGTCTCGCTCAAGGCCACCGAGGCCTCGCGCGAGGCGGTGCAGGAGATCCTCCGGCGCGGGGCGGAGACCGGGATCTTCTTCTCCGGCGCCCGCGCGGCCCAGTCCGCCGAGGGCTTCGACCTCACCGAGCAGGACCGCGACTTCCTCCGCTCGCTCTCGATCCGACCCGATCCTCGTTGAGGGGCGCGATGCGCGCGCTGCTGCTCCTGGCCCTGATCGCGGTGGTGGTGCTCCTCATCACCCGGCTGCCCGCGGCGTGGCGGGCGCGGCCGTCCTCGCCGGCCCCGCGGGTCCGCGACGAGCTGGTCAAGGATCCGGTGTGCCAGACCTACGTCCTGATGTCGCGGGCCATCCGGTCCGAGGCGGACGGGACGCCGCTCTTCTTCTGCAGCCGCGAGTGCGCGGCGCGCTTCCAGCGAGGAGAGCGGCGGGCGTGACGCCCGCGACGTACGACCTGCTGGTCTGCGATCTCGACGGCACCCTGCTCGACGACTCGATGGGGCTCGATCCCGCGCTGGTGAAGGCTTTCCACCGGGCGTCCGAGCGCGGGCTCACGATCTCGCTGGCCACCGGGCGGATGCCCGCGGCGACCGACCCGTATCGCGACGAGCTCGGCGTCACCGCCCCGGTCATCTACTACAACGGCGCCGTCGTGCGCGGCGCCAACGGCGGTCCGGATCTCGTCTCGCTCACGCTGCCCCGCGGCGTGCTCCACCGGGCCTGGACGGTCTTCTCGCAGGCCCCGGTGCATCCGATCTTCTACCGTGACGACCGGCTCTTCTGCATCGCGAACACGCTGGCGGTGCGGCGCTACTGCGCCGAGGAGGGCCTGCGGGTGGACGAAGTGGACGATCCCGGTCAGTTCCTGGCCCTGGGCGGCTTCATCAAGAGCCTGCTGATCGGCCACCCCAACGACCTCGGCATCGTGCGCGACGAGCTGACGCCGGTCGTGGCCGAGCACGGCCGCCTCGTGCGCACCCGCGGGGACTACCTCGAGCTGCTCCCGGTCGGGGCCTCCAAGGGCACAGCCCTGGCCCGCCTGAGCGCGCACGTGGGGGTGCCGCTCGATCGGGTGGTCGCGGTGGGCGACCAGGAGAACGACGTCGAGATGCTGCGCGCGGCCGGCCTCGGCGTGGCCATGCCGCACGCCCCCGAGCTCGTGCGCCGCGCCGCCGACCGCATCGCGCCCGCGGCCCCCGAGGGCGGGCTGCTGCGGCTCTTCCGCGAGCTGTTTCCCGGCCGCTTCGACTGATCGTGCCCCTGCACCCCGATCCCTGGCGGGCCATCGACCGTCAGCCGCGGCCCGAGCGTTACGTGGGGATGATGGAGGCGCGCGGGCGCACGCCGACCCAGGCGCGCATGCGCCGGCGCTTCCTGCGCTTCTGCCGCATCGCTCCCGGCTGGGGCGTGGTCGAGGTCGGCGCGGGCAGCGGGGTGGTCGCGCGCGACGTGGCGGCCCTGGTCGGCCCGAGCGGCCACGTGACCGGCGTCGACCGCAGCCGGGTGCTGCTGGCGGCGGCGCGGCGCCGGGCGCGCGAGGAGCGGCTCGACCGCCGCCTGGACTTCCGCCTGGGCGACGCGGCGGCGCTGCCGTTCCGCGGGGGCCGCTTCGACTGCGCCCTGGCCGTGACCGTGCTGCTGCACGTGGCGCGCCCGGAAGCGATGCTGCGCGAGCTGGTGCGGGTGACCCGCCCCGGAGGCGTGGTGGCGCTCCAGGACCAGGACTTCGGCACGCAGGTGCTCGATCATCCCGACCGCGAGCTGACCCGGCTGATCTTCGAGGGCGTGACCGCTCGGTTGTATCCCGAGCCGTTCTCCGGCCGGACCCTGGTGCGTCGCCTGGTCGAGCTGGGACTCGAGCGCGTGCGGCTGCTCGCCGACGTCTACCAGGTCCGCCGGCTCGATCCTTTCACGCACAGCCTGCTCGAGCGGCGGGCGGCCGCGGCGGTCGACTTCGGGCTGGTCGGGGCGCGTCGCGCGGCGCGCTGGCTCGCCGAGGTCGAGCGGGCGGACGCGGCGGGGCACTTCGTCTTCACCTTGAACTACTACGGCGCCGCCGGTACCAGGCCGCGGGGCTAGGTCATCGAAGGGGGCCCCTTCTGAAGTCTAAGAGGGGGCCCCCTCCGAGCCTCCCCCAAGGACGGATTGCGGCGGCGAAGCCGGCGCTCGAACGGAGGTGCTCGGACGCTTTCTTACCGGCCGAAGCCTCCCCCTGGAACCGCGGTAGGCCGCGCCCGGCCGCGTATACTGGAGCGGGCATGAGCAGGGAGAGCGCGGGCGGGCTCGAGTCGCGGCTGCGCGAGACGGCGGCGCTGCTCGCGGTGGCGCGCGTGGCGAGCGCCACCACCGACTTCGGCGAGGCCCTGCGCCTCATCTGCCGCGAGCTGGCCCGGCTCACCGGGGCCGAGACCGTCTCGGCGTACGTGCGGCAGGCGGTGGGCGCGGAGCTCCGGCCGGTCGCGGCCTATCACGTGCCCAAGGACGGGTTCGAGATCCTCGTCACCGCGCGCCTCAGCGCCGACGAGCAGCGGGGCTTCGACGCGGTCTTCCAGAGCGGGCAGGTGATCTGGAGCGACGATCTCCCGAACGACCCGCGCTTCGCGATCCCCCTCTTCCGCCGCTTCCCGCACCAGTCGGGCCTCGTGATCCCGCTCTCCATCGACGGGCAGGTGGCGGGCGCCTTCTACCTGGTGTGGTGGACCGCGCGCCGCCGCTTCGAGGACGCGGAGCTGGCCACGCTCCAGGCCATCGGTGAGCAGGCGGGGGTGCTGCTCCGCAACGCGCGATTGCACGAGGCGCTCAACTTGCGGGCCGCGCGCCTGCACACGCTGGCCCGGCTCAACCAGCTCGTGTCCTCCTCGCTCGAGCCCGACGAGGTGCTGGGCGGCATCGCCAGCGCGGCGGTCGAGCTCATGCAGGTGCCAGCGGTGGCGGTCTGGGTGGTGGACGCGGCGGTGAAGCGCATCGAGGTCCGCGCGGCGGCCGGCGGCCTGACGCAGTTCCCGCGGCGCCCGGTGGACGTCGGCCAGGGCGACGTGGGCTGGGTGGCCGCGGAGCGCCGCCAGCTCGAGGTGGCGGACATCGCGGCCGACCCGCGGGCCACCGATCCGGAGTGGTGGCGGCGGAGCGGCCTCAAGAGCTTCCTCGGTGTCCCGATCATCTTCCGGGACCTGCTGCTGGGCGTGCTCGTGCTGAGCGGGCACGGACCCTTGCACTTCGGCCCCGACGACCGGGAGCTGCTCGAGATCTTCGTCAGCCAGTCGGCCGCCGCCATCGCCAAGGCGCGCCTCTTCCAGGACATCCAGGACCGGCGTCAGCTCACCGAAGACCTCTACGCGCTGACCCAGGCCATGGACCGGTCCATGGACCTGCAGGAGCGCGTGGAGATCTTCGCGACCGGCGCCAACCGTGCGCTCAGCTTCGACCGTCTCAACGTCTGGCTGGGCGAAGACGACGGCCTCCACCTGCGCCTGGTCTCGGGCAGCGACGCGGGGCCCGACGTCCCGCGGCTCATCCCGCTCCGGGACAGCGGCGGCCTCCAGGTGGTGTGGGACTCGGGCATCACGCTCATGGTGGGCAGCGACGAGCAGCTCGCCCAGGTGCCGCCCTTGGCCCGCGAGCTCCACTCCCACCCGGTGCTGCGCACCCGGCGCTTCGCGCTGGTGCCGCTGCTCGTCCAGGGGCGGCCGATCGGGGTGGTCAGCGTCGACAACAAGACGAGCCGCCGGCCGGTCACGCGGCGGGGGATCGCCCACCTCGAGCTCTTCTGCCAGCAGCTCGCCACCTCGGTCAACAACGCGCGCCTCTACGGGGAGACCCGCCAGCGCGAGCGCGACGCGACCATCCTGCTCGACGTCACGCGCAAGCTCTCGGCCACCCTGAAGCTGGACGAGGTGATCGACCTCATCTCGGACGGGGTCATCGAGGCCCTCGGCTGCGCGGCCGCCGGCTTCTACCGGTGGGACGCCGCGCGCGCCGGCCTCGTGCCCGTGCGGAGCCGCAACCACGCGATGGACTTCGCCCGCCCGCTCCTGCTCCGGCCGGGCGAGGGGGTGACCGGGCGCGCCTACGCGGAGCGCCGGCCGGTGTGGTGCGCCGATCGGCTCGCGGATGCGAGCCTCGTGTACTCGGGGCCCAACGCGGCGGCGATGGCCCGGCCCGACGCTCCGCGCGCGTTCGCGGCCGCGCCGATCCTGATCCGCGACGAGGTCTTCGGGGTGCTGGGCGGGTCCTACTTCCAGCCGCACGTCTTCACCGAGCGCGAGATCAGCCTGCTCTCGAGCCTGGCCGCGCAGGGGGCGGTGGCGATCGAGAACGCGCGCCTGTACTCGGTGACCCAGCAGAACCTCGCGGGGGCGGCGCTGCTCAACGCGGCGGCCCGCACCCTGCACCGCACCCTCGACGTCAAGCGCCTGCTGCCGGACGCGGCCGGCACGCTGGCCCAGACCTTCGGGGCGCGCCGCGCGGGCATCGTGCTGTTCGAGGAGCGGGGCGGCGGGCCGAGCGGGGTCATCTCGTGGGGCGACTGGAGTCACGAGTCGGTGCGCGCGCTCGCGGAGCCGCTGCGGCGCCGGGAGGCCCCGCTGCTGATCCCGGATTCCGGGGCCCGGAGCGACCTGGTCACCGCGGGGGTCCTCGGACCGGAGGAGGCGCTGGCCGCGTTCCCGGTACGCGGCCGCAGCCGGGTGCTGGGCGGCCTGCTCCTGCTCTTCCCGACGCCCCGTGCGCTCACCGAGGCCGAGACGCGGCTGGTCGCGGCCTACGCCGACCAGCTCGCGATGGCGCTCGACAACGCCACCCTGTTCGAGGAGGCGGAGAACCAGAAGACCCGCCTCGAGCAGGTCTTCGCCTCGACGTCCGACGGGTTCCTGGGGCTGGATCTCGAGCGCCGAGTGGTGGCGCTCAACCGGCAGGGCGGCGCCCTGCTCGGGATCGACCCGCACGAGGTGACCGGGCGGCCGCTCGCCCAGCTGGTCGAGACGCTGGCGGGCTCGGTGGAGTGGGAGGCGCCGGGCGGGCGGGCGCTGGCGACCGCGGTGGAGCAGGCGGGCGAGCCGGCGGACGGCGACCTCGAGGTGCGGCTCCCCGACCGGCGGACGCTCCGCTGGCTGACCACCCCGACGCGCGACCTGCTCGGTGCGGTGGTCGGGACCACCATCACCCTGCGCGACGTGACGCGGGAGCGCGAGATCGACCGCATGAAGACCGAGTTCGTCTCGACGGTCTCGCACGAGCTGCGGACGCCGCTCACCTCCATCAAGGGGTCGCTGCACCTGCTGCTGTCCGACGACCGCCTGACGCTCGACGAGACCCAGCGCCACCTGGTGGACATCTCGCTCAAGAACACCGACCGGCTCATCCGGCTGATCAACAACATCCTGGACATCTCGAAGATGGAGGCGGGCCACATCCATCTCGACCTGGAGCTGCACCGCCCGCTGGACTTCGTCGAGATGGCGGTGGAGGGGATCCGGGGATTCGCGGAGTCGCGCGGCATCGCGATCGAATCCCGGGTGACCACCGACGTGCCGGTGGTGAGCGTGGACTTCGACCGGATGGTGCAGGTGGTGACCAACCTGCTCTCCAACGCGATCAAGTTCTCGCCGGAGCGCGGCCTCGTCACGGTGGGGGCCAGGCGCTCCGGCGCCGATCTCGAGATCTGGGTGACCGACCAGGGACAGGGCATCGCCCCCGAGGACGTGGGCCGTCTCTTCCGCAAGTTCCAGCAGCTCGACGGCCGTACCGTGCGCGCGGTGGGCGGCACCGGGCTCGGGCTCGCGATCTGCCGCGGCATCGTGGAGGAGCACGGCGGGCGGATCGGGGTGGACAGCCGGCCCGGCGCGGGCGCGACCTTCACGGTGCGCCTGCCGTTGCCCGCCACCGCGGGCGCCGCGCCGAGCGGGGAGCGGCCGGAGGAGCGCAAGGAGGAGGCCCCGCTGGTCCTGGTGGTGGACGACGATCCCGACGTGCGCGCGCTGCTGCGGGACGTGCTGCAGATCGGCGGGCTCCGGGTCATCGAGGCCGGCCGCGTCCTGGAGGGCGTGGAGCTGGCCCGCCAGCGTCGACCCGACGTGATCACGATGGACCTCATGCTGCCCGATCTCGATGGCTTCGAGGCGATCCGGCTCCTGCGCGAGCAGCCCGAGACCCGGAACACCCCGGTGGTGGTGCTGAGCGCGATCGAGGTCGAGCCCGGCGATCCCCGGGTGCTCGGCGCCACCGTGTGCCTGGCCAAGCCGTTCAGCTCGGCCGACGTGCTCAAGGCGATCCGCTCGCGACTGCCGCCGCGCGACGGGGTCGGCCCGTGAGTCCCGCCCGCATCCTGGTCGTGGACGATGAGGCCGACATCAACACGATCCTGAGCGTGACCCTGCGGCGCGCGGGCTACGAGGTCATCAGCGCGGCCGACGGGCTCGAGGCCCTCGAGGTCATCCAGCTCCACGCCCCCGACCTGATCCTGCTCGACGTGATGATGCCGCGCGCGGACGGGCTCGAGGCCCTGCGCCGCATCCGGGAGCACGGACCCACCGCGCACACGCCGGTGATCATGCTGACCGCCAAGGGCACGCTCGCCGACAAGATGAAAGGGTTCGAGCGGGGCGCCGACGACTATGTGGCCAAGCCGTTCGAGCCGGCCGAGGTCCTGGCCCGCGTGCAGGCGCTGCTCAAGCGCACCGCCCAGTCGCGGGTGGTGCGCCCGCTCCTGAGTGTGCTGGGCGACTGGTTCACCGCCGAGCACATGGCCCAGTTCGGCCGCGACCTCGAGGCGGCCCGTGACATCCAGCAACGCCTGCTGCCGCCGGTGCCCGCGCGCGTGGCCGGGCTCGACGCGGGGGCGGTATTGCGCTCGTCGACCATCGTGGGGGGGGACTTCTTCGACATCTTCCCGATGGGCGAGCGCCTCGGGGTGGTGGTCGGCGACGTCTCCGGCAAGGGCATTCCCGCCGCGCTGCTCATGGTCATGGTGCGGACGCTCCTGCGCGAGATCGCCCGGGCCGTGGCCGAGCCGGCGGATGTGCTGGCCCGGCTGAACGCCTCCCTCTGCCGGGACATGCCGCCGTCCATGTTCGTGACGCTGGTGCTGGCGGGGCTCGACCCATCCGATCCGGGTCGCGTGGTGCTCGCGGGCGGCGGCCATCCCGACCCGGTGGTCATCCGCGCGGACCGGGGCGCCGCGGTGGCCTCGCTCGGCGCGGCGGGCGGCACGATGCTCGGCGTGTTCGCCGACTCCGCGTTCGAGCAGATCGAGCTGACGCTGGCCGCGCCCGGCGATACGCTCCTGTTGCTGACCGACGGCATCGTGGAGGCCCAGAGCGCGGACGGGAGCCGCCCCGGCATGCCGGCCCTGCTGCCGTTCCTCGAGCGCGAGCGCGCCCTGAGCGCGCAGGCGCTGGCGGACCGCCTGACCGCGGACGTGCTCGATCGCGCCGGCTCGCGCCGGCAGGACGACATGACGGTCTTCGTGCTCAAACGCTCCTGATAATCCGCATGGCTATTGCTGCCCTCACGCTCCGGGTGGGAGGCGTGACGGTGATCGAGAAGGCGCAGGCCACGAAGGCGTTGGTGCTACGGGCTCCAGGGGGCTTCCGCTCCTGCGTCGAGTGGCTGGCGTGGCCATGCGCGCGCGGGGCGGATGGGGCGGAGGGCTGGCGATCGCGCTGGCCGGTGCACCCCCTTCGGCGTCTGCTCCGGTGCGAGGCGGAACCACCGGCGTGGGAGCGCGCGGCGCCGGGTGCACCGCCCCGCAGCCGGCCAATGTGGCGGCGACGGTGGCCTCGAAGCAGGCGGTGACGCAGTGAAGCAGCCGCCGTCCGCCCCGGATCAGCCGAAGATCAGATAGATCGCGACGCCGAGGAGCGCCAGCCAGACCGCGATGCCGACGAGGGCGGCGGTCTGGCCCTTGACGGGCTTGCCACCGGATCGCCGCCGGGAGACGCGGACGCTGGTGAGGAGGATCAGGACGATCCCCGCCACCAGGATGATCGCGTCGACCAGGGCCACGGACTCGTCCATGCGAGCTGCCTCGGGGAGAGTGGCCCTCGGTCAGCGCGTCGCCGGCGCGTCGGGCGGGCGCGGCGGAGCAATCCGGATGTCGCGGATGGCTTCGATGCGCGCGCGCCGCTCCAGCTCGTCCGCGTCGAAGGCGCTCTCCTGATTGTCGGCTGACCGTACCACATAGGCGGGGCCGGTGGAGCCGTCGGGGAACGTGTGCTGGCGCTCGAGCCGTGCGACGATGCCCAGCGGCGCTCCATCCGCCATGCGGCTCAAGGTGTCGCCGGGACGGAAGAAGAACGCCCACTCGGTCTGGCCCAGGGAGCGGGAGACGGCCGGGGCGGGCGGCTCGGCGGGCGAGGCCGGCGGGACTTCGGCCGGCTGCGACGGGATCACCGCAGATGGAGCGGGCGGCGACGGAGCGGGCGCCTCCCGCGGCGCCCACAGCACGCCGAAGGCGGTGATCACGACCAGCAGCCCGAGCAGGACGCCGCCCAGGACCTTGAGGCGCAATGCGGTGGCCACCGTCATGGCAGGAGGAGAAGGCAAGAACAGGGCCACTCGCCCTTCCAGTAATTGCACGCACTTAGCGTCGCTGCGCTGCGTCGTTTGACAAAGACTGGGCACCCGACCTGACAAGCTCCGGAGCCCGAGAGGCTTCGGTGACCTCAACTGTTTGATTTCGTGCGGCGGCCGGCATGGCTTGGCTCTTGCTGACTTACCCGGGCGGACGAGAGACGCGCCATGAACGAGACTCGGGGGACCCCGACGCGATGCTGCTGACGACGCTGATCACCTTGCTGTTCATTGGGGTAAGTTCGGTCATTCTCTGGCTTTCGATAGGCGCCGAATAGGAGGAAGGCGGCCATGGGCACGCCCATAGCGGAGCAGGGCATCTCGCTGGAGACGGTGATGAAGCGCGGGGCACTGGTGTGCGTCGTCGCGGCGGGCGGTGTCGCGGTGGGACTGGCCGTCTGGGCCCTGCGCCGCTGGCAGGACGAGCGCCAGCATCAGGCCTGGCGCGCGTCGGTCAGTGCGGATCCCTATCGGCGCGACCGCAACGCCTACCCGGTCGGCGCCCCGCTCGGGTACGCGCGCCGGTAGCGCTCCTCCAGCTTCGCCCGTCGTTCCCCCCCAGCCCCCACGCGGGCCCCCAGCGCCCACGCGGGATGGGCGCCGCTGCGCTGCTATACTGAATCGCGCGATGTGGGGACCAGAGCGTGACCCGGGCAGAGCGTGACCCCGCGGCGCCCGGCCGCTTCACGATGTCGAGCGAGGCCCCCCAGCTCGCGCGGCTGCGTGAGTGGCTGCGCGAGGAGCTGGCCGGCCTCGGCGTGGAGCGCAAGACCCTGGCGGCCCTCGTGCTGGCGGTGGGCGAGCTGTGCGCCAACTCCATCGAGCACGCTTACGAGGGCCGGGGTGGGCAGCCCATCCACGTCTCGATCCTGGGCCTCGAGGACCGGCTGGTCCTCGAAGTGGAGGACTTCGGACGGGCCTTCGACGCCGGCCGCTACGTCGAGCCAGATCTCGACGCGCTCCCGGACCACGGGCTGGGCGTTCACCTGGTCCACCGTATCGCCGATTCGGTCTCGGTGGATGTGCGCCGGGAGCGGGGGACCCGGTGGACCCTCGTCAAGTTCCGGCCGGGTCATGGCCCGGCCGATCGCTCGATCGTGGAGAGCGGCGCCACGCCGCCGGCTCGATCAGGAGAGGCCATGGACATTGACGTAGCTCGCTCGGCCGCGATCACGGTGGTCGTTCCCCGGGGCGACCTCGACATGGCGGCCGCGGATCAGATGAAGCAGGCCCTGACCGGCCTCGTCAACGAGGGGTCGGTCAAGCTGCTGGTGGATCTCGAGCAGGTCGGCTACATCGACAGCTCGGGCATGGGCGCCCTGGTCGCGACGCTCAAGCACGCCCGCGCCGCGGGCGGCGATCTGCGCCTCTGCGCGCTGCAGGATGACGTGCGGGCGATCTTCGAGATGACCCGGCTCAACAAGGCCGTCACGATCCACGGCACCCGGGGCGAGGCGCTGGCCGCGTGGGTCTGACGCGGCGCCTGCTCGCCGCCGCCCTCGCGCTGGGGCTCGGCGGAGCGTCGGCACCGGCCGCCTCTCCGGCTCGTCCCCTGGCGGGCGTGCGCACCTGGGTTGTCTATTACGCCGCGTCCCCCGAGGCGGCCGCGGACCTCGCCCGCTTCGACGTGGTCGTGCTCGATCCCCACGGTCACCCGCCGTTTCCCCTGGTCAAGCGGCACGGCTCGCTCCTGCTGACCTACGTGAGCCTGGGCGAGGTGCACACGAGCCATCCCGCCTACGCGGCCATCGCCGCCGAGCCGTGGGTGCTGTCCGCCAACCCGAACTGGCCCGACGCGCGCCGCCTCGACGTGCGCGCGTCCACCTACGAGCGCTGGCTGCTCGACCGGGTGGTGCCGGCTGCGCTGGCCGGCCCGGTCAATGGGCTCTTCCTCGACACCGCCGACACCGCGCTCGACCTCGAGCGGAGGGAGCCGCGCCGCTTCGAGGGCACGGCCCACGCCCTCGAGCGTGTGCTCGTGGAGATGAAGCGCCGGAACCCGCGCACGCTGCTGATGATCAACGGCGGTCTCCCGATCGTGGAGCGGCTGGCGACGGTGCTGGACGCGGTCGCACTCGAGTCGATCTGGACCGACTACGACTTCAAGTCCAAGGCCTACCGGATCCGGGCGGACGACGAGGCGGAGTCCCGGGCGCTCCTCCTGGACCGGGTGGTCGCGCTGGGCCTGCCGGTGTTCACGCTCGAGTACACGGCGGCCGACCACGGCGCGCCCTGGCCGGCCGAGCTGATCCGCCGCGCGCGGGCCCGGGGATTCATCCCGTACGTGTCCATGATCGAGCTCGATCAGGTCTCGACGCACACCCTCGCTCCATGACCGGCCCATGATCAGAAAGCTCTCGCGGCGCGCCCTGCTCGGGCGCTCGGCGGCCGCGGCGGGCGCGCTGGCGCTGCGGGGGGCCGGCGTGTGGGCGCCCGTGGCGGAGGCCGCTCCCGCCCCGATGGCGCCGGCCACGGGCAACCTGCCGCGGTACGTACTGGCCCTCTACAAGTCCGCCGAGGTCTACAACGACGTGGACGGCCGGCGACCCAAGACCGCCACCTTCAACGAGGTCCACAGCTGGGCCCAGATGCCGCTCAACTGGCTCGGGCTCATGGTCGAGTATCACGATGTCGACCGGGGCCTGCCCGATGAGCGGACCATGTCCCGCTACCGTGGGGTGGTCACGTGGTTCCAGACCGAGGAGATGACGGCGCCCCTCGACTACGTGCGCTGGCTGGGCGCGCAGGTCCGGGCCGGGCGTCGGGTGGTGATCCTCGACAACCTGGGCGCGCTCCGTGACCGCAAGAGCCTGCGAACCCTCGATCTCGCGGTGGTCAATCAGGCTCTCGCGCCGAGCGGGCTCGAGTTCCTGGGCAACTGGACGGGCAACCAGCAGGTCATCGAGGTGCGCCACAAGGATCCCAAGATGGTGGAGTTCGAGCGGCCGCTCCCGCCCGGGTTGCCGTACTACCAGCAGGTGGTCTCGCGCCGGCCCGATTCGCGCGCGCACCTCGTGCTGGCCCGTCGCGACCTGCCGGACTCCGAGAGCCACATGGTGGTGACCGGCCCGTGGGGCGGGTTCGCAGCCGCGGAGTATACCCGCTTCCAGTTCCCGGGTGCGGCGGGCGCGCAGTGGTGGATCGACCCCTTCGCGTTCTTCCGCGAGGCGCTCGGGGTGGGGGACTGGCCGCGGCCCGACACCACGACCCAGTGCGGGCGGCGCATCTTCTACTCCCACATCGACGGGGACGGCCTGCGCAATCGCTCGGAGGTTCGCAAGGGCGCCTCGAGCGGCCAGATCGTTCTCGACGAGATCCTCTCGCGGTACCGTCTACCCACCAGCGTGTCGGTGGTGGTGGCCGAGGTGGAGCCGTCGCTTCTCGGCTCGCCCGAGTTCCACGAGCTCGCCCGCGCCATCTACCGGCTGCCGACCGTGGAGGCGGGCAGCCACTCCTACACGCATCCGCTGGACTGGGAGAAGCAGACCCGGAGCTTCACGCCGGCCTCCATCCCCTACTCGGTGGAGACCGAGACCGCGGGCTCCATCCGCTACATCGAGGAGCGGCTCCTGCCGGCGGGCAAGCGGGTCCGCCTCTTCCAGTGGTCCGGGTCCACGCGGGTGAGCGAGGAGGCGATCGCCATCCTCGCGCGGCTGGGGGTCCCGAACATCAACGGCGGCGACACCATGCGCGACCGGGAGTGGCCGAGCTACACGCGGGTCGCGCCGCTGATGCGCCAGGTGGGCCGGCACTGGCAGACGTACACCTCGGCCTCCAACGAGAACCTCTACACCAACCTGTGGACGGGGCCCTTCTACGGCTTTCGCCACGTGGTCGAGACGTTCGAGAACACCGAGAAGCCGCGGCGCGTCGCGCCGGTCAACGTCTACTATCACTTCTACTCGGCCGAGCGCGTGGCCGCGCTGGCCTCGCTACGCTACGTGCACGACTGGGTCGCGCGGCAGCCTCTCGCGCGGCTCTTCACCAGTGAGTACCTCGCCATCGTGGAGGGCTTCCGGACCGCCCGCATCGCCCGCGCCGCGCCCGGCTGGCGCGTCTGGGACCACGGCGCCCTGCGCACGGTGCGCTTCGACGACACACGGGCGCCGGTGGATCTCGCGCGCTCGCGCGGCGTGCTCGGGTTCGTCCACCACCAGGGCGCGCTCTACGTGCACCTGGCCGGGCCCGAGCCCGCGCTGATCGTGCTCGGCGGCCGGCCACCCCGGACGCCGTACCTGGTGCAGGCGAGCCACCGGGTCACCGCCTGGAGCCGCGAGGCCGGGCGCGTCGCGGTGTCGCTCTCCGGCGTCGGCCCGAAGCTGGTCGAGCTGGCCGGCCTGCCTGCGGATCGCGACATGCCGGTGGAGATCCGCGAGGGCTCCGGGGCGCGGCGCGAGCAGGCACGGAGCGGGCCCGACGGCCACCTCACGGTCCGCGCCGGGGAGGCCACGGACGTGGAGATGCGGCTCGGGTGAAGATCGAGCGCTGGAAGCTCGGGCTGGGCGTGCTGCTCGCCCTCGCACTGCTCGCGCTCTCGGTGCCGTGGGGCGCCGACCTGGGCTGGGCCTATCTGGCCGACCGGCAGTACGAGCTGGCGCGCGAGATGTTCACCGAGGCGCTGCGCGGCGAGCCCACCGACGCCAATCTCTGGCTGGGACTGGCCGCGACCTACGAGGCGCTCGGCGATCCCGACCGGCAGGTCGCGACGCTCGAGGACGCAGCGCGCCGCCTGCCGCGCCGGCGCGACCTGCTGGTGAATCTGGCCGACGCCTACCAGGCCAACCGGGACCCCGCCGCGGCCGCGGCGGTGATCGAGCGGCTCACCGCGACCCCGGGCCCGGACGACGCGCCGCTGCTCGAGCGCCTGCTCACCGCGTACCTGTGGAAGGGCGATTACGAGCGTCAGCTCGCGGTGCTGCGCAAGCTGCTCGCGCTCAGCCCGACCGATCCGGCGGTCGTGCTGGAGCTGGCCACCGTCGCGCGGAGCCTGAACCGGCAGGACGAGGCGGTGACGGTGCTGGAAGCCTACGTCCGGCGGCGGCCCGGTGACCCGGAGGGCCGGCGCTGGCTCGCCCAGATTTACGACTCACTCGGGCAGGGGGATCGCGCGATCGAGCACTGGAAGGTCCTGGCACGCGTCGCGCCGGACGATGTCGAAGCCCGCGACCGCCTGCTCCCGGCGCCCGGCGGCGCGCCGCGCGTGGAAGAGATCGCCCTGCTCGAGCGCCAGCGCGCGGCGGATCCGCGCGACGAAGCGGCACGCCGCCGCCTGGTGGACCTCTACCGCGCGGCCGGCGACGGCCCCCGCGCGATCCGCGCGCAGCAGGAGCTGGCCGCGCTGCGCCCCCGCGATCACGACGCGCTCGCCCGGCTGGGCCGCCTGCTCGTCGAGCAGGATCGCGGGCCCGAGGCGATCGTCGCGTACGAGCGGGCGGTCGAGATCGCGCCCGAGCGGCTCGACACCGCGCTGGCCCTGGCCCAGCTCTACGAGTGGGGGGACGAGCCGCGCCGCGCGCTGGCCTTGCTCGACCGCGTCGCGAGGGCGCGCCCCGCGGATCGCGCGCTACAGGAGCGGGTGGCCGCGCTCGCCCAGGGAAGCGACGACCTCCGGGCCACGCTGGCGGCGCTGGACCGGCTCGCCGCGCTCGCCCCGCTGGACGGGCGCCACGCCCGGCAGGCGGTGGACGCGCTGGTCGCCGCGAACCGCCTGCCCGAGGCGATCGCGCGTCAGCGCCGGATCGCCGAGCAGCACCCGGGGGCGCCTGGCCCCGCGCTGAGGCTCGCGCAGCTCCACGAGTGGAACAATCAGGAGCGCGAGGCCATCGCGGTGTACGAAGGGCTCGACCGCGCGGGCGCGCTGCCCGGGTCCTCGCTCGGCCGGCTCGCCGAGCTCTATCGATTCCAGGATCGCCCCGCGGATTTCCTGCGGGTGGCCGACCGACTCCTCGCGCGCCGGCCGGACGACTGGGCGCTCCGCGACGCGGCCGCCCAGACCGCCGAGGGGCTCGGGCGGCCCGGGGACGCGGTGCGCCTGCTAGAGCCCGTGGTGGAGCGGCGACCCCTCGACGAGGCCTTCGTGCTCCGCTACCTGGCGCTCACCGCGCAGGCCGGGCGCGCGGACGACGGGCTCCGCGTGCACCGGCGCTTCGCGGCCGGGGCGGGCGCGGCCTACCGGGCGAAGGCGGGGCGGATCCTGATGGATCTCGGCAAGTATCCGGACGCGGTCGCGGAGTACGAGGCGGTGCTCGCGGCGGCCCCGGGCGCCGGCGACGACGCGGTGGCCGCGCGCCTGGCCCTGGCTCAGCTCCACGACTGGACGGGCGCGGCCCAGCCCGCGCTCCGGCAGTGGGAGAGTCTCATGCGCGCCCGCCCGGGCGATCCGCGGGTGCTCCGCGAGGTGGGCCGGCGCAGCCTCGCGCTGTCGCGCCACGACGTGGCCCTGCGCGCCTACCGCTCGCTGCTCGCGGTCGAGCCCGACGACGCGGAGGCGCTCAAGCGGGCCGGGCAGCTCATGGCCTGGAGCCAGGACGCGCGCGGGGCGCGGGTCGCGCTCGAGCGCTTCAACCGCGTGAAGGGTGGGGACTACGAAGTCCACTACCTCCTGGGCGAGCTCTACTCCGCCGATCGGGACGAGGAGCGCGCGCGCCTCGAGTACGAGCGCGCGCTCCGGCTCCTGCCCGCTCGCCCCCGCTGACCGCCTCCTCCCTTGAACGCGGCGGACGTCGCCACCATACTCGCTCGATGACCCGGCTTCGCCGCGCCCGCGGGATCGGATTCCTCCTGGGAGTGTGCCTGGGCTCGAGCCTGGCCAGCCCGCTCATGCCGGCGCGCGCGCAGACGCCGCCCGACGCTTCCGAGGCGCCCGAGGTCGCGGACCCGCTCGAGGCGGAGATGGTGCGGGCGCGCATCCTGGCCCGGCTCGGCCTGTTCGCGGAGGCGCTCGCGGCCTACCGCGCGCTGCTCGAGCGCCACCGGGACCACCGCGCACTCCGTGAAGACTACGCGGAGGTGCTCGTGGACGCGGGGCAGCTCGAGCAGGCGGCCCCCGTGGTGGATCGGTACCTGGCCGATGATCCCACGTCGGCGCGGTTGCGCCGGCTGCGGGCCCGGATCGACATGGCCCGGGGCGCGCCCGCCGAGGCGGGCCGCCGGCTCGAGGCGCTCGCGCGCGAGCAGCCGGAGGACGCCGGGATCGCCGCGGATCTGGCCGCGGCCGAGCTCGGCGCGGGCCGGTGGAGCCGGGCGTTCGACCTCTACGCGCGGCTGCTCGACGCGGATCCGGAGAACCGTGAGGCCCTGGCCGCCCACCGCGAGATCCTCCTGGGCCACGCTCCGCGCGTCGAGCTGATGCATTCCACGCTGCTCCAGGCCGCGGCCACGCATCACGTGGAGGAGGCGGCGTGGCGCGGCTGGCTGGCCGACCGCTGGTGGCTGCGGGTGGGTGGCCGCCACGGCAGCTACATCCAGGATCGTGTGGTGGGCCGGTCCGCGTTCAGCGAGGAGGTGTGGACCGCGCTCGCCACGGTCGGGTTCCAGCCTACGCGCGCGATCACGCTCTGGGCCGGGCTCGAGGAGTCGCGGCGTCGCGAGGACATCTACCGCACCACCGCGCGGCTCGGCGGGGCCTGGGACGACGCGAAGGCCACCGGCGTGACGCTGGACGTGGCCATCCGCGAGCTGCTCACCAATCCGGTGGCCGCGCTGCCGCGGAACGGCACGACCGACCGGGTGACGGTGGACGTGGCGCGCCGCGTCCTGGTCCCGGTGGTGCTGGGCGCGCACTACGCCTTCCGGCACTACCGCGTCTCCGGGGAGGATCTGGGGGACCGCTGGGAGGCGGCGGGGCGGGCGGAGCTCGAGCTCGTGCGCAGCCGCGTGCAGGTCACGCTGATCCCGCAGGTATTTTTTTCCCGGTACACCGCGACCGCGGGCGGCGCCCTGCGCGAGGCCGTCTCGTTCCTCAAGCGCGAAGACGTGCTGGGCATCGGGAGCGTGGTGGGCTGGGACGTCACGCCCACGCTGCGCCTGCAGGCCGGCGCGGTGGGGCGGCGCGACCTGTTTCGCGCGCTCACCTCGTGGGAGGTCAACGGGGAAGGGCGGTGGCGAATTCGCCCCTGGCTGGAGGGACGCGTGCTCTATACTCGCAACACCGAGTCCACCGGGGTGGGCGGCCAGGAGGAATTCTTCCTGGGCCGCCTCGACATCCTGTACTGATGAGACCGATATCGCGGAACATCCTGCTGCTGGCGGTCGCGGCGCTGATCGCGTCCGGCTGCGCGAGCGCGGTGCAGGAGTGGGTGAAGCCCGGCGCCGGCCGCGTCGACCGCGTCGCGGTGCTGCCCTTCGAGAACCAGACCACCGCGCTGCGCGCCGGCCAGTCCGCCGCCGATCTCCTCGTCACCGAGCTGCTCGCCACCGGCGCGGTCGCGGTGATGGACCCGAGCGAGGCTGCCGATCTCCTCCGCCGCGAGAACCTGGATCCGGCCGACGCGGGCCGCCTGCCGTCCGCGCAGCGGATCGGCCGGCTCCTGCAGGTGAGCCACGTGCTGCAGGGCTCGGTGACCGAGTACCGCTACAAGCCCGGTCTGTCCGAGACGCCCGCGGTCGGCGTCACCGCGCGGCTCGTGGAGGTGACCTCCGGCGACGTGGTGTGGAGCGCGAGCCACGCCCGCCTCGGCTCCTCGTGGATCCGCGAGGACGGGCTCGCGCGCGTGGCGCAGCAGGTGGCCCGGGACATGGCCGCCCATCTGACGGGCGCCCTGGGCGACGCGCGGGCGCGGTAAGCGCCGGGTGCTCGCCACACTCCGCCGCGACCGGTCCTACCTGCTCGAGCTGGGCGGCGGGCTTCTCGTGCTCGCGGTGGTCAACCTGCTGCTGCGGCCGAAGGATCCCGGCTTCCTCGCGGTGCAGCCGAACCCGGCCCTGCTCCTCGTCGCGGTGGTGGCCTGCCGCCACGGGCTTCGCGCGGGTCTCGTGAGCGGGCTCGTCACCGCGGCGCTGGTCACCGCGGGCATCCTGGCGCGTCTCGAGTACCTGACCTGGAGCGAGCTGCGCACGCTCGCGCACTACGTGACGCCGCTGCTGCTGATCGGCACCGGCTTCGGGCTGGGCGCGCAGCGGGAGTCGCTCCGGCGCGCTACGCTCACCCTGGAGCGCCGCGTCGAGGCGCTCGAGCACGAGCTGGCCGAGCAGGCGGTGCGCTTCATGGCCGCGACCGAGGCCAAGCACGAGCTGGAGCGGCGGGTGGCCGACGAGCGCGCGTCGCTCTCGAGCCTCTACACCGCGGCGCGCGCGCTGGAGACCCTCGACGCGGAGCGCCTCTATCCCGCCGTCGCGCTCACCGCGCGCCGCTTCCTGGAGGCCGACGCCTGCCAGTGCTACGTGCTCGAGGGCGAGCTGCTGCGTCTGCGCGCCGCGGAGGGGCCGGCCCCCGAGCGGGCGGAGATCCCGCCCGACGAGGGCCTGGTGGGCCTGGCGATCCGCCTCGGGCGTCCGGTCAGCGTGCGCGACGCGACCGTGATCGGCTCGCTCGACGATCTCCACACCGCGAGCCTGCTGATGGCGGCCCCGCTGCTGGGCCCCCAGGGCACGCTGCTCGGCTGCGTCACGGTGACGTCGCTGCCGTTCCTGCGCCTCACCGCCGCCTCGCTCGACCGCCTGGGCCTGGTCGCGGACTGGGGCGCGCGGGCCCTCGCGAACGCGCGGACGCACCAGGAGACGCGGGCGCGAACCATCGAGGACGATCTGGTGGGCGCCTACACCTACGCGTACTACCAGCGCCGGCTCCACGAGGAGGAGATGCGCGCGGACCGCTACGGCCGCCCGCTCGCGGTGGTGATCTTCCGCATCCTGCGCTTCGGGGCGGTGGCGCCCGCTCGCCGCATCGAGCTGGGGCGCGTGCTGTCGCTCGTGTTCTCGCGCACCCTCCGGGACGTGGACATCGTGTGCCGGTACGCCACCGAGGACGCCTTCGCGATCGTCCTGCCGGAAACCTCGCCCGCGCACGCCGAGGTCGTCGTGGCGCGTCTCTCGCGCGAGATCGGGAACTTCCACTTCGCCCCCTACGGGGACGAGACGCAGGATCTCGAGTTCTCGGCCCGTGTCCTCGCGGTGCGGGAGCGGCCCGGAGGAGTGACGTCCTGATCGCCGCGCTGCCCGCGGGCTGGCTCGCGGAGGCGATCGCGCTGGCGATCACGCTCGCGGGCCCTCGGTGGTGGCCGCTGGCCCTGCTCGCGCACGGGGCCGCCGCGTGGCTCGCCGGCCGCGCCCTGGGCGACGGGCGGCGCGACGCCCGGTTCCTCGCCACCGCGCTCGTGCTCTCGCTGCCCGGCCTCGGCCTGGTCGGCCTCAGCGCGATTCGCGCCTGGCGCAGGCGCGCGGCGCCGGCCGGGATGTATGCGGGCACGCACTCGGAGATGGCGGGCTTGCCCGGTCCGGGGCAGACGCCCGAGCCGGTGGACCGTGTCCTCGACTGGCTGCAGGCGCAGGTCTCGGTGCAGCCGATGGCGGACCTCATCCGCGCCGCCGACCCGCGCACCCAGCGCTGGGGCGTGGGGCTTCTCGCCAAGCGCGGCGACCGGGCCGCGGTGGAGCTGCTGCGCGAGGCCCTGCGCTCGGTCGATCGCGACACCCAGATCGCCGCCTCGGGCGCGCTGCAGCGGGTGGAGGAGCGGCTGGTGGCTCGGATCGCGCAGGCGCAGGAGCACCTGCGGCTCGATCCGGACTCGCCCGAGCGCCTCGTGGCGGTGGGCGATGCGTGCGTGGCCTATCAGGGGAGCGGGCTCCTGGAGGCGGCGATGGGCCGCCACTGGCTCGGCGAGGCAGAAGCCGCGTACCGGGCGGCCTGCGCGCGCCGACCGGACTGGCCCGCACCGGCCGCGGCACTGGCCCGGGTGCGGTTGGCGCAGGGCGATGTGGCGGAGGCGGAGACGCTGGCGCGGGCGGCGCGCGCGGTCGCGCCGTCCACCGCGGCGGACCTGCTGCTCTCGGAGATCTTCTTCGCGCAGCGCCGGTGGGGCGACCTGCGGGCGCTATCGCAGGACGCGGTGGCTGCCGGGCGCGCTGACGACACGCTGCGCTGGTGGGCGGAGGAGCCGGCGGCGTGAGCGCGCCGCCGCCCGCCGACGTCTGCCTGATCCTCGAGGGCACGTATCCCTACGTGACGGGCGGGGTGTCGGCGTGGATCCACCAGCTCGTCAACGCGCTGCCCGAGCTGCGCTTCGCGATCTTCCACATCTCGGCGACGAGCGGCGAGACGCACGAGCCTCGCTACACGCTGCCGCCCAACGTGGTGAGCCTGGTGGACGTGGGCATCCACGGCGGCGACGAGCCGTCGGGCAAGGGCCACCACGCGATGGACCCCGCCTCCTGGGAGACGATCTGGCGGTACCACGAGGAGCTCAAGGACGGCCGGGTCGACGGGCTGGGCGATCTCCTCCGGGACATCTCGCCGCACCAGGGCGCCGGCCCGTCGGTCCACGACTACATCTACGGGAAGCCGTCGTGGGAGATCGTGCGGCGCCTCTACGACAGCCGGGCCTCACACATCTCGTTTCTCGACTACTTCTGGACGTGGCGGTTCACCCACCTGCCGATGTTCCGGTTGCTCCACGCGCCGGTGCCGGAGGCCGCCCTGTACCACACCGTCTCCACCGGGTGGGCCGGGCTGGTGGCCGCGACCCAGCGGGTCCGGCGCGACCGACCGATGCTGCTGACCGAGCACGGCATCTACTCGCGCGAGCGGCGCATGGAGATCGACCAGGCCGAGTGGATCTACGTGCAGCGTCAGGCGCCCATGACGCTGCCGGCCGGGCCGGGCTTCTTCAAGGAGCTGTGGACCCGGCTCTTCGAGCATCTCTCCCGCCTGACCTACGCCCACGCCGACCGGATCGTCACGATCTTCGAGGGCAACCGCCAGGCCCAGATCCGCGACGGGGCGGACCCGGCCAAGACGCTGGTGGTGCCGAACGGCATCAACATGGAGCCGCTCGCCGCGCTGCCGCGCCTGGCGGCGGCGGCGGGGGAGTTCCGCATCGGGTTCGTGGGACGCGTGGTGCCGATCAAGGACGTGAAGACGTTCATCCGTGCGGTCCGGATCGTGAGCGCGGCGCTGCCGGGCGCGCGCGCGATCATCGCGGGGCCGGGCGACGAGGACCCGCGCTACCTCGACGAGTGCCGCGTGCTGGCCGCGACCCTCGGGGTGGCCGAGCGCGTGGAGTTCACCGGCCGGGTTGACGTCAAGCAGATCTACCCGCGCATCGACGTGCTCGTGCTCACCAGCATCTCCGAGGGGCTGCCCCTGGTGATCCTGGAGGCGGCCGCCGCCGGCATCCCGGTGGTCTCCACCGACGTGGGGGCCTGCCGCGAGCTCCTCGAGGGCAGCCAGCCCGCGGACCGGGCGCTGGGGGCGAGCGGCCTCGTGACCGGTCTCGCCGACCCGGGCGCGACCGCGCAGGCGATCCTGAGCCTGGCCCGCGACCCGGGGATGCGCGAGGAGATGGGCCGGGCCGCGCGGAACCGGGTCCGCGCCCACTACCAGGAGTCCGACCTGGTCCGGCGCTACCGGGAGATCTACACGGACATGATCGGGCCGCGGGAGCGGTAGGGGCGATGGCGGGCATCGGCTTCCGCCTCAAGCGCCTCATCGTCGAGGACACCGGGACCGGCTGGCTGCGCGCGCACCTCTACGGCGCGGTGCTCGCCGCGGGTCCGTGGCTGCTCTCCATCGGCACCCTCGGGACGCTGGCCCTGCTCTCCCGCGACCTGATCGGCGACGCGGCGCACGCGCGCTTCCAGGTGATTGTGGTCTACACCTACACGTTCTCGCTGATCACCACCGGCGCCGCGCACATGGTGGTGACGCGCCAGCTCGCCGACGAGCTCTACGTGGGCCGCATCGGCACCCTCGTCGTCTCCTACCGCCTCACCGTCGGGGTGACCGCCCTCGCGCACCTGGCCCTGGGCGCGCTGTTCTACGCGCTGGCGCCCGGGCTCGAGCCGGCTCTGCGCGTGTTCGGGGTCATGCTGCTCGTGGTGGTGTCGTGCATCTGGATGGTGATGATCTACCTCGGCGCGGCCCAGGACTACGCGAGCGTGGTTGCCGCGTTCTTCGCGGGCAGCCTGGTGAGCCTGCTCGCGGCCCTGGCGCTCGGCCGTGGACTCGGCACGACCGGGTACCTGGGCGGCTTCCTGCTCGGGCAGGCGGGCATCCTCTTCGTGCTGTGCGCGCGGGTGGAGCGCGAGCTCGCGGCGGTGCGCATTCCGGAGGCGGTGAACCTCACCCACGCCTTCGTCCGCTACCCGGAGCTGATCGCGGCGGGGCTCCTCTACAACGCGGCCATCGCGGTGGACCGGATCGCGTTCTGGATCGCACCGACCGGCCGGCCCATCGCGGGCTGGTTCCACGCCTCGCTCTACGACGCCCCGATCTTCCTGTGCTACCTTTCGGTGGTGCCGTCGCTCGCCATCTTCCTCGTCAGCGTCGAGACCGACTTCTACGATCGCTACCGAGAGTATTACGGCGTGGCCACCAAGCACGGCACGCTCCAGCAGGTCCTCGAGGCCAAGCGGGCCATGACCGCCTGCCTGCGCGACAGCCTGCGCCGCCTGCTGGTGGCCCAGGCTCCGCTGACCCTCCTGCTCATGGCGCTGGCGCCGTGGATCGCGGCCGGGCTCGGCCTCGACGGACTGCAGCTCGGGATCCTCCGCTGCGGTCTCGTGGGGGCGCTGCTGCACGTGCTGTGCCTCTTCGGGGGCATCGTGCTCCTCTACTTCGACCGGCGCCGCGCGGCCGCGGAGGTGGCGGGTGTCTTCTTGGCTGGCAACGCGGTCTTCACCGTGATCACGCTGCTGGTGGGCCCGCGCAGCTACGGGCTCGGCTACCCGCTCGCGGCCCTGCTCGGGTGCGTGTGGGCCTACCATCGCATCGAGCAGACCCTGGACGATCTGGAGTACCTGACGTTCGCGGGGCAGCCGATGGCGCCCGAGGCGTCGCCCGTCGAATCGAGCCCCACCGCGTCCGCCTGATGGCACACCGGTCGGCGGGGGAAGCCGCGCTGGTGCGGCGCTCCGGGGCCGCGTGGTTCCGGGGCTGATCGTGGTGCCCCGCTCCCGCGCCGACTGGGTTCTGCCGACCTCGATGCTGCTGGGCACCTTCGCGTGGTCGTTCGTGTACGTGAGCCTGCCCTTCCACATCCAGAAGATGTCCCCGCTGGACCCGGCCGGGACGCTCCGCTGGACGGGGTGGATCCTCGGCATCAGCCCGCTCATCACGGTCGTCACCGCGCCGATCTCGGGCCGCATCGGTGAGCACGTGGATCCCAAGCGCGGGTTCATCGCGGTGCAGGCCTTGCAGGGGCTGGGCTTCCTCGGCATGGCGCTCGCGCGCACGCTGCCCGAGATGCTGATCGCCCGCGTCCTCCTGGGGCTGATGGGGGCGGTGTCCACCTTCGCGTTCATCATGGTCGGGCGCTCGGGCGGCGACGTGCGGCGCCAGGTGTCGTACATCCAGTCCGGCATGACGCTGGGGCAGGTCCTGGGGCCGGCGCTCGGGGCGGTGGTGGCGGCGCGCCTCGGGTTCCGGCTGTCCTTCATCCTGGGCGGGGTGATGCTCTGGGCCTGCTCGGCCCTGGTGGCCTGGGGCGTGCCGGCCGGCCGGCCCCACGATGCCAAGGCGACGGGCGCGCGGCGGACGTCGCCGCGCGAGCTCGTGAAGGTGTGCCTGCTGGTGCTCGCGGGATCGACGCAGATCTTCTTCCTCGCCGCGATCCTCCCGCAGATCCTCCCGGCCCTCGGGGTGCCCGCGGATTCCACGCTCGAGTTGGGCGGGCTCCTGCTCCTGATCACCGGGCTGGCCGCCGCGCTCGGCGCGATGGCGGCGCCGCGGCTGGCCGACGCGGTCGGCGACCGACGCGCGGTGCTCTGGTTCCTCCTGTGCTCCTCGGTGCTGCTGGCCGCGCTCGGGGTCGCGGGCAACGTGTGGAGCTTCGGCGCGCTGCGCTTCCTGCAGGTGCTCTGCATCGCGCCGGTCTTCCCCCTCTCGGTGGCGGCGATCGCGCAGCGGGCGTCCGGGGAAGCCATCGGCTTCGTCAACTCGGCGCGGATCGGGGCGGCCTTCGTCGGGCCGGTCGCCGCGACGACGCTGCTGGCGTCCATGCCGCCCGCCGCGGTCTACCTGGCCCTGGCCGGGATGGGGCTGGCGGTGGTTCCGCTCGTGGCGGGGTTCAACCGCCGCGCACGACCGTGGGACGAGGGAGGTCGGAGCGCGTGAGCCAGGACGAGCTGGTCCGGCTGTCGGAAGTCCGCATGGAGCACGTGGGCAAGCGCTACGGCGACCACTGGGCGGTACAGGACGTCTCGCTCTCGATCCGCCCCGGCGAGTTCTACACGCTGCTGGGGCCGTCCGGCTCCGGCAAGACCACGCTGCTCCGGCTGCTCGCCGGGTTCATCACGCCCGACACCGGCCGCATCATCGTCGACGACGAGCCGATCGATCCGGTGCCGCCGTGGAAGCGCAACCTGGGCATGGTCTTCCAGCACGACGCGCTGTGGCCGCACCTCTCCGTGTTCGAGAACGTGGCCTTCGGCCTGCGCGAGCGCGGTGTGAGCGGCGAGCCGCTGCGGGCGCGGGTGACCGCCGCCCTCGGCCAGGTGGGCCTGGCCGGCTTCGAGGGACGCCGGCCGTCCCAGCTCTCTGGGAGCCAGCCGCAGCGCGTGGCGCTGGCGCGGGCCCTGATCATCCAGCCCCGCCTGCTCCTGCTCGACGAGCCGCTCGCCGACCTGGACGCGAGGCAGCGATCGCCGATGCGGCTCGATCTAGCGCGACTGCACCGCGACATGGGCATCACCACGGTCCACGTCACCCGCGACCAGGCGGAGGCGCTCGCCCTCTCCGCGCGCATCGCGGTGCTGAGCCAGGGCCGGATCGTGCAGGAAGGCCGGCCCGAGGAGATCTACTGGCGGCCGCGCAACCGGTTCGTGGCCGAGTTCGTGGGCGCCGCCAACCTGGTGGCGGTGCGGGTGGTGGAGGTGCGCGAGCTGGGCGTGGTGGTCGAGACCGCGGGCGGCTCGCGCATCCCGGTGGCGTCGGGCGGGCATGCGTGGGCGGTGGAGGACCGGGGGCTCCTCTGCCTCCGGCCGGAGGCGCTGCGGCTCGAGGAGGCCGAGCGCGCGGCGGGGGGACTCCGCGGCAAGGTGGCCGGACACGTGTTCGAGGGCGCGCGCCAGCTGTACGACGTCGCCATCGCGGGCGGCACCGTGCGGGTGGAGATGATCACCTCCGCGCAACAGGGCCGCAGCTTCAACCCCGGCGACGACGTCAAGATCGAGATCTCCCCGGAGACGAGCGTGCTGCTGCCCGCCGAGCCCTGAACGAGTGTCCGGGCCTGCTGACCACCGCTTACTTCTTCAAGCTCTCCATATGCGGGGGCCCGGACATGGCCCCCGCACTCCCCCAGTTTGCGGACAACCGTTTCGGTGTAATCTTCGGCCCCGGGAGGCCGTCATGACCGATATCAGCCCGCAGGATCTGAAGGCAAAGCTCGATCGCCGGGATCCGATCGTGTTGCTCGACGTGCGCGAGGACTGGGAGACCGCGCTCTGCCGTCTCGAGAACGCGACCCACATCCCGATCGAGGAGATCGAGTTCCGCACCACCGAGCTCGATCCCGCCGACGAGATCGTGGTGTACTGCCATCACGGGGTACGCAGCGCCGCGGTCGCGAACTTTCTCCGCCAGCAGGGCTACAAGGCGGTGAACCTCGCGGGCGGCCTCGATCTCTGGGCCCGCTCCATCGAGCCGAGGATGAAACGCTACTAGCCAGAGGGGTATGCGAGTGAAGCCCGACTTTGTCCGGGTTCACCGCGAGGGCGGCCTCGCGTGGGTGACGATGGACCGGCCCCCGCTCAACCTGATCGTGCCCGAGATGGTGGAGGGGATCCGGAGCACGTTCGACGCGCTCCGCCGCGACCCGGACGTGCGGCTCGCGGTCATCCGCGGCGCCGGGCGCGTCACCACCGGGGGCATGCAGCTCCAGGTGCTCCGGGAGCTCACCCCGGCCGGCGCGAAGGCGTTCATCGCGAGCCTGCACGAGGCGATCAACCTGGTGCACGACGCGCCCTTCCCGACGATCGGCATGGTCCACGGCGCCTGTCTCGGCGCGGGCTTCGAGCTGGCGATGGCCTGTGACCTCCGCACCGCGGCCGCCCGGACCCGGCTGGGGCTGCCCGAGATCCGGGTCGGCATCCCCTCGGTGATCGAGGCGGCGCTGCTGCCGGGCTTCGTGGGCCCCGGGCGCGCGGCGGAGATGCTCCTGACCGGTGAGAGCGTCACCGCGGCCCAGGCCCTCGAGTGGGGCCTCGTGAACCGGGTGGCGCCGGCCGGCGAGCTGCGCGCGGTCACCGCGGAGCTGGCCGCGCGCATCCTCGAGTGCGCGCCGACCGCGGTGCGCCTGCAGAAGGAGCTGATCGTCCGCTGGCGCAATACCGACCAGCGGACAGCGGTGGAGTCCGGCGTCAACGTCTTCGCACAGTCGTTCGCCACCGGCGAGCCGCGCGAGGCCATGGACGCTTTTCTCGGCAAGCGCAAGCCCCGCTTCGCCCGGTGATCCGCCTCGTCACGTTCGACTTCTGGGACACCCTCGTCACGGATTCTCCGGACAACCTCCGCGCGCAGCGGACCCTGCGCGTCACCGCGATCCGGCGGGCCCTCGAGGAGGCGGGCGCGCCGGTGACCGAGGCCGACGCGGAGGACGTGCACGAGCGCTCCGGGCTGCGGCTGGCCGAGCGCTACTGGAGCCACAACCGTGACCCCAGCCCCGCCGAGCAGCTCCGGATCGTGCTCGACACGAGCGGCCCCGGGACCGCCGCGCGGCTCACGCCCGCCGGCTTCGCGGCGGCGCTCGAGGCGTACATCTCGCCGGTGCTCGCGCACCCACCCGACCTGTGTCCGGGCGCCGCCGCGGCGGTGCGGGAGCTGGCCGCGCGCGGCGTGAGCCTCGGCATCGTCTCGAATACCGGGCGCACGCCCGGCCTGATCCTGCGGCGGGTCCTCGAGCGCCACGGCCTGCTCCGGCACTTCGCGGTCATCTCGTACTCGGACGAGATCGGGGTGCGCAAGCCCGACGCCGAGATCTTCCGGAGCACGCTCGCCCGGGCCGGGGTGGCGCCGGAGCAGGCGGTGCACATCGGCGACAATCCCGAGGCCGACGTCGTCGGCGCCCAGGCCGTGGGCATGCGGGGCGCCCACTACACCGCCGGCTTCCGGGCGCCCGCGGCGGGCGCGGATCTCCTCATCCCCGATCTCGCGATGCTGCCGACCGAGGTTTTTCGTATTGCCCGGCGCGAGTCCGGCGGGTAACATGCCTGCCGCGATGGATCTGGGAGAGCTTCGCGCGAAGATCCGGGATATCAAGGATTTCCCCACCGAAGGCATCCTGTTCAAGGACATCACGACGCTGCTCAAGGACGGCCCGGCCTGGGCCTCCGTGATCGACCACCTGGCCGCCCGCTACCACACCGCGCGGGTGGACGTGGTCGTGGGGGTGGAGTCGCGGGGATTCATCTTCGGCGGCGCGCTCGCACATCAGCTCAAGGCGGGCTTCGTGCCCGTCCGCAAGCGGGGCAAGCTGCCGGCTCCCACGATCGAGGAGGAGTACGCGCTGGAGTACGGGCGCGACGTGCTGGCCATCCACGAGGACGCGGTGGGACGCGGGCAGCGCGTGCTGGTCGTGGACGATCTGCTCGCCACCGGCGGCACCATGGCCGCGACGCTCCGGCTGCTGACCCGTCTCGGCGCGACGGTGGTGGGGACCACGTTCCTGATCGAGCTGGCCTTCCTGAAGGGGCGGGAGCGCCTCAAGGGCTACCCGATCGACTCCCTGATCGTCTATCAGTAGGGGCTCGCCAGTGGTTGTATGATGGGGGCTGGAGGGAGCCACATGATCGAGCGCGCGATGCTGGGAGGAATGCTGGTGGTGGCGGCGGGGCTCGCCTCGCCGGTGGAGGTCCGGGCGCAGGAGACGGAGGCGCCGAGGCCCTCGGTGATCTTCAACCTGATCAACCGGCCCAGTGCGACCGTCGAGTCCCGGGAGCGAGCCTTCAACGAGGCGATCAAGCAGGACGCCCTGGCTCCGAAGCCGTCGCCGCTGGACGAGTGGGAGCCGCAGCCGGACGGATCGATGCGCAACAAGAAGAGTGGGATCATCGTCACCGTGAGGAACCCGTGCCCGCCCGGCGACATCGAGCACGAGTTCGCGCTGGCCGCGTACAACCGGTCGCGATCCCGCCGCTGAGCGTCGAGCCGAGCCCTTCCGCGCGAGTCTGATCGGCCGGCCGACCGGGCCCGCCCGCGACCAGGAGAGTCACCAGCCATGGCCATACGGAACGTCGGGGTGCTGGGCTGCGGTCTGATGGGATCGGGAATCGTCCAGGTGGCCGCGCAGGCGGGCTTCGCGACGGTGGTGGCGGAGGCGAGCCAGGAGCTGCTCGACCGCGGGCTCGGCGGGCTGCGCACGAGCCTCGACGTGCTGGTGGCCAAGGCCCGGCTCGACGAGAAGACCCGCGATGAGATCCTGGGCCGGATCAAGGGCGTGGTGGGGCTCGAGGCCTTCCGCGACTGCGACCTCGTGATCGAGGCCATCACGGAGAACCAGCCGCTCAAGAACGAGACCTTCGCCAAGCTCGACCGGATCTGCCCACCTCACGCGCTGCTGGCCTCGAACACCTCGTCGTGCAACATCACCGCGATGGCCGCGGCCACCCGGCGACCCGCGCAGGTGCTGGGCCTGCACTTCTTCAACCCGGTACCGCTGATGAAGCTGGTGGAGGTCGTCCAGACCATCCTCACCGAGGAGAAGAGCGTGCTGGCGGCCTACGAATGGGTCCAGGCGGTGGGCAAGGTGCCGGTGCGCGCCAAGGACTCAACCGCCTTCATCGTCAACCGGCTGCTCGTGCCCTACCTGCTCGACGCCATCCGCGTCTACGAGGGCGGGCTGGCCTCGCTCGAGGACATCGATCAGGCCATGAAGCTCGGCTGCGGCTATCCGATGGGGCCGTTCACCCTGCTCGACCTGGTGGGCCTCGACACCACCATGTACGTGGCCGAGGTCATGTTCGACGAGTACCGCGAACCCCGCTACGCCCCCCCACCGCTACTGAAACGCATGGTGATGGCCGGGCAGCTCGGTCGCAAGTCCGGCCGGGGGTTCTATGACTACAGCCGCAAGTGAGCGGCAGGGAGGATGCGGGCGCGCGGGGGGCCGCGACCTGGTCGGCCCACGGTCAACATGGCTTGGCCATGTTGAGGCTGAAGGCATGGCCGGGCAGCTCGGTCGCAAGTCCGGCAAGGGCTTCTACGACTACTCGAAGAAGTAGCCGCAAGCGCCCGGCGACATGAGCCATCTCTACTACCTGAGCGACGACCAGCGGACCATCCGCGACCTCGCCCGGGAGATCGCCCGTGAGCGGATCGCCCCGTTCGCGGCCCACGTGGACGACACCGGGGACTACCCGCACGAGCAGCTCAAGCTGCTGGGCCAGCAGGGGCTCATGGGGCTCCACATTCCGGAAGCCTACGGGGGCACCGCGTCAGGCTCGCTCGCCTTCTGCCTAGCCGCCGAGGAGGTGGCCTGGGCCTGCGCCGCCACCTCCACGATCTTCCTGGTCCAGAATCTCGGCGGCTACCCGATCATCTTCGCGGGCAGCGAGGAGCAGAAGCGGCGCTATCTGCCGAAGCTCGCCTCCGGCGAGATGACCGCGGCCTTCTCGCTCTCCGAACCCGGCGCGGGCTCCGACGCGGCCGCGATGACCTGCCGGGCCGTGCGGCAGGGCGACCGCTACGTGCTGAACGGCTCCAAGATGTGGGTGACCAACGGCTCGCACGCGGGGATCATCACGGTGTTCGTCACCACCGACCCCGGCAAGCGGGCCAAGGGCGTGACCGCGCTCCTGATCGAGCCCGGGCTCAAGGGCTTCACGGTCGGGAAGGCGGAGCGCAAGCTCGGCATCCACGGCTCGCCCACGGTGGCGCTCCACTTCAGCGATTGCGAGGTCCCGGTGGAGAACCGGCTCGGCGAGGAAGGGGAGGGCTTCAAGGTGGCGATGCAGACCCTCGAGCAATCGCGCCCCACCATCGGCGCGCAGGCGGTGGGCATCGCGCAGGCCGCGCTCGACGCGGCGGTCGCGTACGCCAAGGAGCGCCGCGCCTTCGACCAGCCCATCGCCGCGTTCCAGGGCATCCAGTTCATGCTGGCCGACATGGCAATCGCGGTGCACGCCTCGCGCCTCGTCGTCCACCACGCCGCCTCGCTGATCGACCACGGGATCACCGGCGCCGCGCTCGAGTCCTCGGCGGCCAAGTGCCTGGCGTCGGACACCGCCATGAAGGCGGCCACCGACGCGGTGCAGATCCTGGGGGGCTACGGCTACACGAAGGAGTTCCCGGTGGAGCGCTTCATGCGCGACGCCAAGGTCACCCAGATCTACGAGGGCACGAACCAGATCCAGCGGGTGGTCATCGCCCAGCAGCTCCTGGGCTAGCCCGCCGCCCCGTCTTGACGGATCGGCTCGTGGCCAGACCATACTTGACCAATGGTCAAGTATGACGGTTGACACCGTGGCGTGGGTTGGCTATAAGCGACCTATGCCGCGGCCCACGCGATGGGAGGCCGTGCTCAAGACGGCGACCACCCTGTTCGCCGCCAACGGCTTCGGCGCCGCCAGCGTGAGCCAGGTCGCCCGGCGCGCGCGCCTGTCGAAGCCGGGGCTGTACTACCACGTGCGGGACAAGGAAGAGCTGCTGTTCCGGATCTGCGACCATTCGATGGCGGGGATCCTGGGTGGAGCGCGAGCGGCCGTTGCGGGGGCCGCCGATCCCGCCGACCAGCTCCGCGGGCTCATCCGGGCCCACACCACCTTCCACTGGCAGCATCCGAACAACCTTGCCATCCTCTTCGGCCAGGGCATGTATCTGTCCGCCGAGCGGCGCCGGCGCGTGGCCGCCATGGAGCGGGAGTACTTCGTCCTCGTGCGAGGGGTGATCCGGGAGGGCCAGCGCCGCCGCGTGTTCCGGCGGGTGGACCCCACGGTGGCCGCCTTCTCGCTGTTCGCGATGCTGAACACGCTCGACGGCTGGTACGACACCCGAGGAAGGATCCGGCCCCGTGACCTGGTGGTGGAGCTGGAGCGTCTCTACCTCGAGGGGCTCGTGGCGCCCGCGGGCGCGCGCCGCCCGCCCGCGCGCGGCCGACGGTCGACCTATGCTCCGCGTATCCCCATCCGGAACCCTCAGCAAGGAGGCTTGCAATGAGAGCGCTTCGATCGACCCGTCGCGATTTCATGTTGATGGCCGCCGTCGGCGGTTCCGCACTGGGCTTCCCGGCCGTGCTGCGCGCCCAGGCCCCGACGCTCAAGGTGGGGGTGGTTCACCCGATCACCGGCCCGCTCGCGGAGCCGGGCCAGGCCTGCCGCCTCGGGGCGCAGATGGCCGCCGACGCCATCAACGCGGCCGGCGGCATCAAGGCGCTCGGCGGCGCGAAGCTCGAGCTGCTGCTGGGCGATACGCAGACCAAGCCCGACGTGGGGCGCGCGGAGGCCGAGCGGGTCGTCAACCAGGGGGCCCAGATGCTGATGGGCTCCTTCGACTCCGGCTCGACCGCGGCGATGGTGCCGGTGGCCCAGCAGCGCCGCATCCCGTTCCTGGTGGACATTGCCGCCGCCGACCCGATCACCGCCAACGTCGCCAAGTCGGTGAAGGAGGGGCAGCAGAAGGTCCAGTACGTCTACCGGAACTTCCCGACCGGCTCGTCGTTCGGCCGGAAGGCGGTGCAGTACTTCACCGAGATCTTCAAGGAGGCCGGGGTCTCGCCCAAGCGGCTCGTGCTGATGTACTGTAACGACCTCTTCGGTCAGAGCCAGGCGCGCGGCTTCCAGGCGGCCTACAAGGCGGCCAAGCCTTCGTGGGAGATCGTCGATGTAATCCCGTGGCCGGAGCCGCCCCAGGATCTCTCCACCGAGGTCTCGCGGGCGAAGGCGGCCAAGCCCGACGTTATCGCACCGATTACTCGACCCGCGTCGGCGCAGCTCCTGCTGCCCGAGATTCGCAAGCAGCGCGTCGAGGTGATGGGCATCGTCGGCCCCGGCAGCCCGGGGCTCTACGAGGCCGGGCAGCTCGCGGTGCTCAAGGAGGACCTCGAGCACATCCTCACGAGCGTGCCGTGGGCGAACTTCAAGAACCCCAAGACCAAGGCGGTCGCCGAGGAGTACCGGAAGCGCTCCGGGGGCCGGACCTTCGACACCAACTCGGGCTACTCCTACGACGCCATGTTCCTCATCGCCGACATCCTCGAGCGCGCCAAGTCCACCGATCCCGACGCGATCGTGGAGGCGATGAGGAAGACGAACTACTCGGCCGGGCTCATGCAGTACGGGGGCCCCGTCGTCTTCAACGAGCTCGGGGACAACCCGAACGCGATTCCCACCATGATCCAGATCCTCGGCGGCAAGCCGGTCGCGGTCTGGCCCAGGGAGGCCGCCGTCTCGAAGTTCGTCTTCCCGCGTCCCAAGGCGTAGCGGGCCCTGGACCCGGCGCTCGTCGCCCAGGGGCTGCTGAGCGGCCTGCTGTTCGGGGGCGTCTACAGCCTCATGGCCGTGGGGCTCACCCTGATCTTCGGGGTGATGCGCGTCGTCAACTTCGCCCACGGCGACATGATGGTCTGGGGCATGTACCTCGCCTGGATCCTCTCCACGCGCGCGGGGATCGACCCCTACGTGGGCTTCATCGCCTGCGCGGGCGCCCTCTTCGTGATGGGCTGGGTCACGCAGCGTCTGCTCGTGGACCGCATCGTGGACGCCCCCCACGAGATGCAGATCCTGCTGATGCTGGGCGTCGCGCTCGTGCTCGAGAACGCGGCGCTGGTGGCCTTTGGCCCGGATCCCCAGCGCGTGCGGTCGCCGCTGCGGGCGGCCACCTTCTGGCTCGGGCCGGTGTTCGTGGATGTGGCGCGGCTCGTGACCTTCGCGCTGGCCATGGTGCTGACGCTGGCGCTCTACCTGTTTCTCACCCGCACGGATCTGGGCCGCACCATGCGCGCGGCCGCCGACAACGCCTACGGGGCGCTGGTGATCGGGACCGACGTGCGGCGGGTCTACGCGGCCGCCTTCGGCATCGGGGCCGCGTGTGTGGGGGCGGCGGGGGCGCTCGTCTCGCCGATCCTGCCGTTCCACCCCGCGGGCGGGCTCTCGCTCTCGGTGGCCTCGTTCAACATCGTGATCATCGGGGGGATGGGCAGCCTGCCCGGGGCGTTCCTGGGCGGCCTCCTCGTCTCGGTGGCCGAGTCGCTCGGCGCGGTGTTCCTGAGCCCGTCCATGAAGGAGCTGGTGAGCTTCTCGCTGCTGATCGCGATCCTGCTCTTCCGCCCGGCGGGGCTCTTCGGGAAGACCGCCGCGTGAGGTGGCTCGCCGCCGCCGCGCTGCTCGTCCTCCTGCTGCTGCCCGCGGTGCTCAACTCCTACGCCGTCACCGTCTTCATCTTCATCTTCTTCTACGCCTTCCTCGGGCAGGCGTGGAACATCGTCGGGGGCTACGCGGGCCAGCTCTCGGTCGGCCACGCCGCCTTCGTGGGAATCGGCGCCTACACCTCCGCGGTCCTCTCGGTGCAGGCCGGGCTCACCCCGTGGATCGGCATGCTGGTGGGCGGCCTGCTCTCCGCCGTCCTCGGCACCGTGGTCGGTTATCTGGGTTTTCGCTTCGGCCTGCGTGGCTTCTACTTCGTGCTGCTCACGGTGGCCTTCGCGGAGGTGTGCCGCATCGTGGCGCTCAATACCGACGCGGTGGGCGGGGCCCTCGGCTACTACATCACCTTCACGGGCGACCCGTGGCAGTTCCAGTTCCAGGACAACCGGGTGTACTACTACGTGGCACTCGGGCTGATGCTGATCGCCACCGGGATCGTGGCCGGCATCGAGCGCCGCCGCTTCGGCGCCTACCTGATCGCGATCCGGGAGGACGAGAGCGCCTGCGAGGCCCTCGGGGTGAACACGTTCCGCTACAAGATGCTGGCGATGATCGTCTCGTCGTTCCTCACCGGCGTGGGCGGGACATTCTACGCATTCTACCTCTTCTCGCTCCAGCCGGGCTCGGTCTTCGGCATCCCGCTCTCGGTGGAGATCGTCATCCGGCCCATCGTGGGCGGCGCCGGCACCGTGATGGGGCCGATCCTCGGCTCCTTCATCCTGAGCCCACTGGCCGAGGCCTCGCGGATTTACTTCGGACAGGGGGACTGGTCGGGCGCTCACCTGATCGCCTACGGCCTCCTGCTCATCGCGGTGGTGCTCTTCCTGCCGCAGGGCGCCTACCCAGCCCTGCGCCGCCTCTGGCTCAAGCTGGCGCCCCGATGAGCGCTTGCGCGAAGAGGCCCCGACGTCCCGCGATCTCCATCGCTCCAGCGCGCTCAGAATGAGAAGTCACGCATGACCGCCTGCCCACCGCTGCTCGACGTCTCCGGGATCTCCAAGCGCTTCGGCGGGCTGGTCGCGGTGCGCGATCTCTCGCTCGCGATGGCGCGGGGCGACGTGCTCGGGCTCATCGGTCCCAACGGCGCCGGCAAGACCACCGCGTTCAACCTGCTCTCCGGCTTCCTCGCGCCTGACCAGGGTGCGGTCCGCTTCGACGGCCACTCGCTCGTCGGACTCAAGCCGCACGCGATCTGTGGCCTCGGCCTGGCCCGCACCTTCCAGATCGTCCGGCCGTTCCCGCATCTCTCCGTGCTCGACAACGTGCGGGTGGGCGCGCTGGCCCGGCGGCCCCGGATGGCGGAGGCGCGAGAGAAGGCGCGGGCGGTGATCGAGCGGGTGGGGCTGGGCGCCAAGGCCGATCTCGCGGCGTCCGGGCTCACTCTCGCCGAGCGCAAGCGGCTCGAGCTCGCTCGCGCGTTGGCCACCGAGCCCACGCTGCTGCTGCTCGACGAGGTGATGGCCGGGCTCAATCCCACCGAGATCGCGGCCATCGTGGGCCTCATCCAGGGCATCAACGAGGACGGCGTATCCATCCTGCTAATCGAGCACAACATGCGTGCGGTGATGACGCTGTCCCACCGCATCGCGGTGCTGAACTTCGGGGAGAAGATCGTCGAGGGCCCCCCCGCCACGGTCGCCAACCATCCCCGCGTGATCGAGGCCTACCTGGGCGAGGAGTATGTCCACGATCCTGCGCGTTGACGGCATCGAGGTCGGCTACGGCGACCTGACGGCGGTCGGCGACGTCTCGCTCGAGGTGCGCGAGGGCGAGACGGTGGCGCTGATCGGCGCGAACGGCGCGGGCAAGACCACCACGCTGCGCGCGGTCTCCGGCCTGCTGCCGCTCCGGCGTGGGCGGATCGAGTTCGAGGGGCAGCGGCTCGACGGGCTCACCTCCGCCCAGATCGTGGCGCGGGGCATCGCGCATGTGCCGGAAGGCCGCCAGCTCTTCCCGACGATGACGGTCCTCGAGAACCTGGAGCTCGGGGCCCGTACCCGCGCGGCCCGGGCCCGGGCGGCCGAGAGCCTGGCGCGGGTCTTCGGCCTGTTCCCGCGCCTGCGGGAGCGGCGCGAGCAGCTGGCGGGCACGCTCTCGGGCGGCGAGCAGCAGATGTGCGCCATCGGTCGCGGGCTCATGGCCTGCCCTCGGCTGCTCATGCTGGACGAGCCGAGCCTCGGCCTGGGCCCGGTCCTGGTGAAGGCGATCTTCGAGGATCTGGGTCGTATCAATGCGCAGGGGCTCACCATCTTGCTCGTGGAGCAGAACGTCCTCCGATCGCTGCAGCTGGCCCACCGGGGCTATGTCCTCGAGAATGGCCGGGTGACCCGGTCGGGGGCCGGGCCGGAGCTGCTTGGCAGCGGCCATATCAAGCAGGCCTACCTGGGGCTCTGACTCCGGGCCTACCCCCCGGAGGGTACCAAAACCTCTACATTTCGCCGCCCTGCGGACCGAGAATAGGTTCGTGCATCGGTTCATCCGGGGCTTCCTCGTTCCGTTCCTGCTGCTGGCGATCCCGCTGGGGATCCTGGCCGGGCTCGGGTTCGTCGCGGCCCACCGCCAGCTCGAGCGCACCCGCGACGCCGCCGTCGCGCGGACCGTCGACGCGGTGACCGCCCTCGTCGCCGACTACCAGGAGTCGTTGCGGCGCGAGGCGGTCATCCTCGCCCAAGACCCCGCGGTGATCGAGGGAACCGCGAAGGGAGACTGGGCGATCCTGGCGCGTGGCGCCTCGCCCCGGGTGCTGGCGCTCACGCGCGACGGGCTTGCCGACTTCGTCACGATCCGCGACGCGCGTGGCGCGCCCCTGGTCCAGGTGCCGGCGAGCCCGCCGCCGAGCCTTCCCGGGACGCCCGCCGTCAGCGAACCGATCCTGACCCTGCGGCTGGCGGGCGGTCAGCCGTACTTCCTGGTCACCGCGCCGGTGCAGAGCCCGACCGGGCGCGAGACACCCGACGGCCCGGGCGCGGTGGTGGCCGGTCGGCGTGTCGAGGGGCTGAGCGCGTTGCTGGACCGGCTTCCCGCGCGGCCGGCGGTGGTCTTCGTCGCCGGGGACCGAGCTCTCGCCGCCAGCCGGAGCGACCTGCCCGGAAGCGGGTGGTCCCGGGCGGCCGCGGTCGGCGCCACCGAAGTCGAGGCGGAGCCCTTCGCGGTCCGGCGGCTCGCGGCACCGGTCGTCACGTCGCCCGATGGCGGTCTCTGGGCCGTGCTGTCGGTGCGGGAGTTCGCGCAGGCCGAGCGCCGCCTCCTGCTGGAGTTCTTCGCCCTGCTCGGCGCCGGGGCGGTCGTGCTCGCGGGCGTGGTCCTGGCATTCCTGCCGGCGGGCGGGCGTCCGCGGCCGGAGCCGGGGGGATCGGGGCCCCGCCCGGACAGCCCCCGCGTCGTGCTCGAGCGGCGCAACCGGGAGCTCGAAGCGCTGAACGCGGTGTTCGCGACGATGAGCCGCGGCTCCGATCTGGTCACCACCGCCGGCGAGACGCTCGAGGTCGTGCGCGGCCTCGCGCGGATGGATGTCGGAGTGATCTACCGTCTGGATCCCGACGGCGGCCAGCTCATCCTGGAGGGCCAGAGCGGCATCGATCCGCGCTACCTCGACCGCTCCCGTAACCGGCCGGTCGAGGGCTCCCGCGTGGGCGACGCAGCGCGCACCGGCCAGATCCTGGTCACCCGTCTGGATGCCTCGCCGCCCTCCGAGGACTCGATCCGGGAGATGGCGGCCGAGCGGGCCCACCGGACCCAGCTCGCGGTGCCGATCCCGGTCGAGAACCGGACGTGGGGCGTGATGGCGCTCGTCTCCAAGGAGGTGCGCGAGTTCTCGGCCGAGGAGCTGACGATCCTCTCCGGCGTAGCCCAGCAGGTGGGCCTGGCCGTCGAGCGGGCCCAGCTCCGCGACAAGGCGGCGGTGCGCCTCAACCAGCTCGCCGCGCAGCGGGTGATCGAGCGGCACATCTCCGAGCACCTCGACACCGAGGAGCTGCTGGTCGTCATCGCGCGCTCCGCCCAGCGACTGGTCGGGGGGACATTCGCCGCGCTGTACCTGCTGGAGGGCGACACCCTGCACCCGCGGGCCTGGTCGGATGTCCCGGACTGGATCCGGGATTTCCGCTTCAAGCTCGGCGCCGGCGTGGCCGGCGCCGCGCTGGCCACCGGTCGAGGCATGCTCGCCAACGACTATCCGAGCTCGCCCGGCGCGATGGCCGAATTCATTCCGTTCACGAGTCGGCTGCTGGCGGCCCCCCTCATGGCGGGAGACCGACCCCTGGGTGTGATGACCGCGGGGCGCGGGTCCGGCGCGCCGCCGTTCACCGAGGAAGACCTCTCCACGCTGACCGACTTCGCCACGCAGGCCGCGGTGGCGCTCGAGCACGCGCGCCTCTTCGACGAGGCCACTCGCAACGCGGCCCAGTACCAGGCGCTCCTCGAGGTGAGCGGCGCCGTCAGCTCGACCCTCGACGTGGACCGCGTCCTGGATCTGGTGGTGGACCGCTGCCGGACGCTGCTGGGGGTCGCCGCGGTCGGCGTCATGCGGGTCGACCGGGACACCGGGGTGGTGGCCTACGAGCGCGGCCGCGGCCTGTCCGGCGAGTTCATCGCCTCGCTGCGCATGCGTCTGGGCGAAGGCACCACCGGCCGCGCGATCGCGGAGCGCGTGCCGGTCTGGAGCGAGGACATCCTGAACGACCCGGCCCTGGCGATCAACCCGGACGCGCGCGAGCTGATCGAGCGCGAGGGGTACCGCGCGGTCCTGTCCGTCCCTTTGCTCACGAAGGGCGATGCGCACGGCGCGGTCGCGGCCTACTGGTGGGAGCCCCACACGCCGTCGGCGGAAGAGATCTCGATCATGACCGCGTTCGCCGGCCAGGCGGCCACCGCGCTCGACAACGCCCGGCTCTTCGCCCAGGAGCGCGACCGCAAGGCGTCGCTGTCCTCCCTGCTCGAGATCAACAAAAAGATCGGGGCGCTCGCCACGCCGGAGAGCCTGCTCACGTCCATCGCCGAGGAGGCGGCGCGGCTGCTCGACATCGACAACGCGGGCTTCCGGCTGCTCGATGGCGACGACCTGGTGGTGGCGGGTCTCGCGGGTACCGCCGGCCAGACCATGATCCGGCCGCGGATCAAGGTGGGCGAGAGCCTGACCGGTCGGGTATTCGCCTCCGGCCAGGTCCTCATGTGCGAGATCGAGACGGGCGGGGTGGTGGCCGACCATCTGGTCGCGGACCAGCGGCTCGGTTACACCCACTACCTCGGGGTCCCGCTCATGGTCGGCGAGCGGGCCATCGGCGTGCTGACCTACCGCGGGCGGCGGCCCTTCACCGCGCGCGAGCAGGAGCTGGCCGAGACCTTCGCGGGGCAGGCCGCCATCGCCATCGACCACTCGCGCCTCTATCGCGAGGCGTCCGAGCAGGCGGAGCGGATGCGGGTGGTGGCCGAGATGGGGCGCGTGCTCGTGTCCACGCTCGACGAGGCGCGGGTGCTCGAGATCGTGACCACCCAGGTCCACGAGTCGCTCGGCAAGCTCGACATCGCCATCTGGCTGCAGGAGGGGGCCGGCGGGCCCCTGCGCCTGGTGGCCGGGCAGGGGCCGTTCTCCGGCCCGCTCGCCGAGCGCGCCCAGCCGCTCAACCTCGACGAGGGTGTGGTCGGACGGGCCCTGACCGATCGCGCACCGGTCTGGACCCCCGACGTGCTCAACGATCCCCGTATCGAGCTCCGGCCCGCGTCGCGACGCTGGATCGAGGCGATCGGCGGCCGGTCCATCCTCGCGGTGCCGCTCATCCGGGAGCACCTGCTGGGCGCGCTCGTCGTGTACCGGCCCGTGGGCCGGTCGTTCAGCAGCCGGGAGGTCGAGTACCTCACGGCGTTCGCGAACCAGATCGCGGTCGCGATCGAGAACGCCCGGCTCTACCAGGCCCTCGACGTCCGCGCGGCGCGCCTGCGCAGGCTGGCCCGCCTGGCGCACATCGTGTCCTCCTCGCTGGACATGGACGAGGTGCTCCGGGCGATCACGGAGGCAGCCGGCGAGCTGATCGCGGGGCCGGTGGCGAGCATCTGGGTCGCGAACGAGACCGCCCGCACCCTCGAGTTCCGGGCCGGGTCCGATCCGATGGTCGACGACAGCCCCTCGCGGACCGTCCCCTACGGCGAGGGCGGCGTGGGCTGGGTGGCGGTGCATCGCCAGACGCTCGAGGTTGCGGACATCGCGCGCGACGCCCGGTTCAAGGCCACGGAATCGGCGGCTTCCCAGGGGCTCCGCAGCGTGCTCGCGGTGCCCATCGTGTTCCAGGACGCGCTGCTGGGCGTGCTCTCCCTCAGCGGGCGCGGTCCGATCGAGCTCGGCCCGGACGACGGGCAGCTCCTCGAGAGCTTCGTGGCGCAGGCGGGCGTGGCCATCCGCAACGCGGGGCTCTACGGCGAGACCCGCGGCCGGCTCGAGGAGAGCCGGGCCCTTCTAGAGGTGGCCGAGATCCTCAACTCGACGCTCGACTCGAAGCGGCTGCTGCGCGAGGTCACCATGAAGATCGCCCAAGTGTGCCGGGTGGATCGGTGCTCCATCCAGCGCTGGGTCGACGGCCGCGTGGTGCCGCTCATGTCCCAGTTCGCCGACGGGCACCAAGATCCCGATGCGTGGGCCCGGTACCGCCGCCTGGCCGCGTCGCTGCCCGAGCGGCCGCGGCTGCACGCGCGCACCGTCGAGACGCGGCGGCCCGTGATCGTGCCCGACACCTCCCTGAGCGACCTGGTCCCCGCGGAGTGGATGGAGGTCTTCCAGCTGAAGTCGACCATGACCGTCCCGCTCATCCGGCAGGACGAGGTCATCGGGGTCATGGGCCTTGACCACACCGAGCGGGCGACGCCCTTCGAGCCGTGGCAGGTGGACCTGGCCATGGCGATCGCGGGTCAGCTCGCACTGTCGCTGGCCAACACGCAGCTCTACACCCAGGTGCAGGAGCGCCTGCGGGAGACGACGGCCCTGCTGGCCGTCGGACGTGCCCTCTCCCAGCCGGAGCCGACCGTCCACGTGATGCGCACGGTGGCGCGGGAGGTGGCCCACGCGTTCGGGGCCGACATGGCCGCCGTCTACAGCCTCGACGCCAAGCACGAGGCGCTCGTGCCCACCGCGGGCTACCACGTGCCCAAGCACCTGCTCGAGCCCTTCCTGACCCGGCCCTTCACCCTGGCGAACTTTCCCGCTCTGACCCAGGTCTGGCGTGAGGGGCGGGCCGCCTGGTCCTCGGACGCCAAGGCGGATCCGCGCTTCGACCCCGCGGTGCTCGAGGGCATCGACGCCCACTCTGTTCTCTTTGCCCCCACGACCGTACGCGGCGAGCCGGTGGGCGCGCTGTTCCTGGTGTGGTGGCAGACCGGGCGCGAGTTCGGCGAGTCGGAGCTGCGGCTCCTCGAGGGCGTGGCCGCCCAGGTCGGTCTCGGCATGGAGAACGCGGAACTGGGCCGGCAGACGGAGGTGAAGCTCCAGGAGACGGAGACGCTCCTGTCGGTGAGCCAGACGCTCGCCTCGACCCTCGACGTCGATGTGCTGACGCGCCAGTTCCTGCGCCACGTGGCGCGCGGTCTCGGCGCGGACAGCGCGGCCATGTGGCGGCTGGAGGACGACGGGGAGTGGATGACGCCGCTGGCGGGCTACCACCTGCCCGCGGAACGGATCGAGGCGCTCCGTGACGTGCGCCTCTCGCTGCGGCAGCACGCGTTCTACCGGGAGGCGGCGGAGCGACGGCGCTCCGTCATCTCCACCGACGCGGCCCACGACCCGCGCATCCCCGAGGAGTTTCGCCGGAGCGTGCCGTTGCGCACCCACCTCTTCGTGCCGATCTTCGCCCAGGAGCAGATGATCGGCGGCTTCTCCGCGGACTGGTGGGACAAGGCCCACGAGCTCTCGGAGGCCGAGCGCCGGATGATGGAGGCGGTGGCGAGCCAGGCGGGGGTGGCGCTGCAGAACGCGCGGCTCTTCCAGGACAACCAGCGCCGGGTGCAGGAGCTGTCGGTGCTCCACGAGCTGTCGCGCTCGGTCACCGGCCAGCTCGACCAGGCCGGGATCCTGGACTCGCTGCATCAGCAGGTGCCGCGTGTGCTGGACGTTCGGCACATGTCGGCGGTGCTGCTCGACGAGGGGGGCGATCGGCTGAACGTGGTGCTGCGCGTCCGGGACGGGCGGCGGTGCGACGAGGAAGAGCCCCACTCCTACTCGCTCGACCAGGCCGGGCTCACCACCATCGTGCTCAACACCGGCCGGCCGATCCGGAGCGCGGACTACCTCGCCGAGTGCCGACGGTACGGGGTGGCGCCGGTCGCCAACGCTGTGGACATGCCGCACGTCCTCATCGTGCCGATGACCGCGGGCGACCGCGCGATCGGGTTGCTGATACTGCGCAGCCCGGACCGCGCGTTCACCGAGGCGGACGAGCGGCTCCTCGTCAACATCGCCCAGCTCGTCGCCCTCATGCTCCGCAGCGCGCGCCTCTACGAGGAGCGGACGCGGGCCCTCGGCGAGCTGGGGGCCGCCCAGGACCAGCTCGTGCGCACCGAGAAGCTCCGCGCGCTCGGCGAGATGGCCTCGGGGGTGGCGCACGACTTCAACAACTTGCTCGCCTCCATCCTGGGCCGCGCCCAGCTCCTGCTCGAGCGGGTCGAGGACGTCAAGCTGCGCCAGTGGCTCAAGGTTATCGAGCGCGCGGCCCTGGACGGCGCCCGCACCGTGCGCCGGCTGCAGGACTTCACGGGCATCCGTCGCGACCAGCCGGCGGTGGAGGTGGACCTGAACCAGGTGGTCCAGCAGGTCCTCGAGACCACCGAGTCGATCTGGCGCCAGGCCCGTCGCGGGAGCGGTGTGGAGATCGAGGTGGTGACCGATCTGGCCGCGGGGCTGCCCCCGGTGGCGGGCGATCCGGCCGAGCTGCGCGAGGCCTTCACCAACCTGGTGCTGAACGCGGTCGACGCGATGCCGGGAGCCGGCACCCTCACCCTGCGCACCCGGACCAGCGAGGGCCAGGTGGAGGTCGAGGTGTGCGACACCGGGACGGGCATTCCCGAGCACGTCCGCGAGAAGATCTTCGACCCGTTCTTCACGACCAAGGGGCCGAAGGGCACCGGACTCGGGCTGTCGATGGCCTATGGTATCCTCCAACGCCACAACGGGCGGATCACGGTCGAGAGCCGGGAGGGTCACGGCACGGTCTTCCGTCTGCTGTTCCCCGTCGCGGTCTCGGGCTCGGTGGAGGAAGCTGCCCCGCCGCTCGCGGCGGCGGGCGGCTCGCCGGTCTCGCTGCACTGCCTGGTGGTGGACGACGAGGACGAGGTGGGCCAGGTGGTGGCCGACATCCTGACCACCGCCGGCCACACCGCGGTGACCGTGCGGAGCGGCCAGGAAGCGGTGGGCCGACTCGGCGACGAGGGGTTCGACGCAGTGTTCACGGACCTGGCCATGCCCGGCATGACGGGCTGGCAGGTCGCGCGCGCGGTCAAGGACCGGGCGCCGGAGGTGCCGGTGGTGCTGATGAGCGGGTTCGGGGTGGAAGTGGCGCCGGAGGACCTCCCCGCGCGTGGGGTGGACCTCGTCCTGGCCAAGCCGTTGCAGATCCAGGACATCCTGCGCGCTCTGGCCACGATCCGATCGAGGACCGGCCGGCCGTGACCAGCCCCATCATCACCGAGGCGGTGCGCGCGCTCGTGGACCGCCGTGATCTCAGCCGGTTGGAAGCCGCCGCCGCGATGGAGGCCATCATGTCGGGCGCGGCCACCAACGCCCAGATCGCCGCATTCCTCACCGGGCTGCGCATGAAGGGCGAGACCGTGGAGGAGCTGATCGGCTTCGCTCAGGTGATGCGGCAGAAGGTGGTGAAGGTCCGCGCGAGCGGCGCGGAGCTGGCCCAGACCGGCACCGACCGCGAGATGCTGATCGACACCTGCGGCACCGGGGGCGACGCCTCCGGCACCTTCAACGTCTCGACCGCGACCGCGTTCGTGGCGGCGGGAGCGGGGGTCAAGGTGGCGAAGCACGGCAACCGCTCGGTCTCCTCGCTCTGCGGCTCCGCCGACGTGGTGGAGACCCTCGGGATCAACATCGAGCTGAGCCCGGTGAAGGTGGCGCGCTGCGTGGAGGAGGTGGGGATCGGCTTCCTCTACGCCCCGCTGCTGCACACCGCCATGAAGCACGTGATGGCCGCGCGCCGCGAGATGGGCGTGCGCACCGTCTTCAACATGCTGGGGCCACTCACCAATCCCGCCGGAGCCAATGCCCAGGTGATCGGGGTGTACGCCGCCGCGCTCACCGAGCCGCTGGCCCGGGTACTGGCCGAGCTGGGGACGATCCGCGCCTTCGTCGTCCACGGCGCCGACGGGCTCGACGAGATCTCGAACACCGGCGAGAGCCACATCGCCGAGGTCCACGAGGGCGTGGTGCGGTCCACCCGCGTGCACCCGGAGGACTTCGGCATGCCGCGGGCCGCCATCGGCGACCTGCAGGGTGGCGACCGGCAGGAGAACGCGGACATCATCCGGCGCGTGCTCGGCGGGGAGACCGGACCGCGCCGCGACATCGTGCTGATGAACGCGGGGGCCGCGCTGGTGGCGGGCGGAAAGGCGCGCGACTTCAAGGAGGGGGTGGTGCTGGCCGCCCGGTCGATCGACTCGGGCGCCGCCGCCGGGAAGCTGGAGGCGCTGGTGTCGTTCTCTCGGCGCCTGAGCGCGGAGGCTCCCGTCTAGGCCCGGCCGGAGGGCCGGCTGGGCCCATTGACCCCGCGAGCCCGGCGCGGTTACAATGAACGGCGGCCGCAGTAACTGCCTGTCGCGCCAGAGTGAATCCCGATCCGATGCTCGACGAGGAAGTTGAGCGGCCGCAGGAGTTCTAGAACACCGAGCGGGGGGTTCACGGGTTCACTTGGCCAGTCGCGTGCCGCGGTATCACCAGATCGCTCGGACGCTGCGCGAGCGGATCGCCGCGTCGGGCCAGGGCCCGGGCGAGCGTCTGGACAATCAGCGTAGCCTCGCGCGTGAGTTCGGTGTCACCCTCATGACCCTGCGCCAGGCGCTCGACCTGCTCGAGCGCGACGGACTCATCGCCCGGCGGCACGGCCTCGGCACCTTCGTGGCGCGGCCCGCGATCGACTACGACATCCTGCACCTTCGCGCGCTGGCCGGGGACCTCTCGGCGCTCGGCGAGGACGTGGCGACGCGGTTTCTCCGGAGTCATTTCGCGGTCGCCGATCGCCGCGTGGCCGACGCGCTGGGCCTGGCGCCGCCCGCGCAGGTCTTCGTGCTCGAGCGCCTGCGGCTCGTGGACGGCGAGCCGGTGAGCTTCCAGGCCTCGTACCTGCCGGCCGCGCTGGGCGTGGAAGTCTCTCGCGCCGACCTGGCGGTGACGCCGCTCCGCCAGGTGCTGACCTTCAAGCTCGGCATCGAGATCACGGCCGCCCGGGAGACCGTCTCCGCGGTGCCGCTCGATCGCCGTGCCGCCCGCGAGCTGGACTGCCGCGCCGGCCTCGCCGCCTTCCGCTCCGACCGCGTCTCGGTGGGCCCGGACGGCACCCCGATCGTCTACGACCGCGTCTTCATCCCCGGCGACCGCTTCCGCATCACCCGCACCCTGCAGTACGACACGCTCCAAAGCACCAGGGCCACCAGCAACGGGGCACCGACGGGTCCAATCGCCTCCCGCGAGGCAGTTCGGATGAGCGCTTGCGCGAAGCAGCCCAACCGCCATACCGACGTCCTCCACGTTCAACCGCTATGAAAGAGATGAGCGCTTGCGCGAAGCAGACCCAACCGCCAAACCGAAATCTTCCACGTCCAACCGCTATGAAAGGCTAGGGCCTCGGGCATGAAGATCCTCGTCATGATCAAGCAGGTTCCGGACACGGCCACGCAGGTGAAGATCGGGGGCGACGGGCGTGCCATCGACACGGCAGGCATCACCTGGATCGTCTCCCCGTACGACGAGTTCGCGGTGGAGGAGGCGCTCCGGATCAAGGAGAAGCGCGGGCAGGGCGAGGTGGTCGCGGTCTCGCTGGGGCCCGACCGCGGCAAGGAGGCACTGCGCTCGTGCCTGGCCATGGGTGCCGATCGCGCCATCCACCTGAACGATCCCGCCTGGGCCGAGCCCGACACCCTGACGACCGCGCGCGCGCTCGCCGGCGTGATCAAGCAGGAAGCCCCCGCGCTGGCTCTGTTCGGCCGGCAGGCCATCGACGACGACATGGGCGCGGTGGCCGCGCAGGTCGCCGAGGTGCTGGGCTGGCCGTGCGCCTCCTGGATCATGGAGGAGGCGGTGGACGAAGGCGGCAAGACGATCCGGGTGGGGCGCCAGGTAGAGGGCGGGCTTGAGATCTTCGACCTGCCCCTCCCCGCGGTGGCCTCGGCGCAGAAGGGGCTCAACGAGCCGCGCTATCCCACGCTGAAGGGGATCATGGGCGCCAAGAAGAAGGAGATCAAGGACGTGAAGGCGGCCGATCTCGGCCTCGCGGCCGAGCCCCCCGCGCTCAGCGTGGTCAAGCTCGAGAGCCTGCCGCCGCGTCCGCCGGGCCGCATCATCCAGGGCGAGGCCGCCGCCGCCGCCAAGGAGCTCGTTCGCGCCCTTCGCGAGGACTCCAAGGCCATCTAACGAAGCGACCGAAGCGGGAGACGGTCGACCGCCGATTGGGGAGTGCGGGGGCCATGTCTGGCCCCGCAGCCGAAGGCCTGAAGAGGTGAAGGGTTGTCCGCCGACTGGGGGAGTGCGGGGGCCATGTCTGGGCCCCCGCAGATGAAGAGCTTGAGGAAGTAAACGGCAGTCAACAACATAGAGGGGACGACATGCCAGGCGCGTACTGGTGCATGGTGGAGGACGATCGGCAGGGCGCACCCAAGAAGGTCATGGCCGAGGTGATGGGTGAGGCCTCGCGCCTGGCCGGCGCGGCGGGGGCGCAGGCCGAGGCGGTGTGGGTGACGGACAAGGCCACACCGGAGGGACTCGCGCAACTCGGGGACTGGGGCGCCAAGCGCGTCTGGCTGTTCGAGAACGGGGCGTTCGCGCCGTACCGGGCAGAGGTCTGGACGCCGGTGGTGGCGGAGCTGGCCGGCAAGGAGGCGCCGCAGGCCATCTTCGCGCCGGTGACCACGCGGCAGCGTGAGTTCATGGCCCGGCTGGCTGCGCGCCTGGGCGCGGGGCTCGCCGCCGACTCCACCGTGCTCACCGTCGAGGGCGGCAAGCTGGTGGCGACCCGGCCGGTCTACGCGGGCAAGCTACTCGCGAAGATGACGTGGGCGAAGACGCCGTGGATGGCGACGCTGCGGCCCAACGTGTTCCGTCCCGCCGAGGGCGGGGGCGGCGCGCCGGCGGTGGAGAAGCCCGCGGCGAGCATCCCGACCGAGAGCATGAAGCTGGTCGAGCGCAAGCAGGAGGCCTCCACGGGCCTGCCCGAGCTGACCGAGGCGGAGATCGTCGTCTCGGGCGGCCGCGGCCTCAAGGGCCCCGAGAACTTCGTCATCCTGGAAGAGCTTGCCAAGGTGATGGGCGCGGCGGTCGGCGCCTCGCGCGCCGCGGTGGACGCGGGGTGGCGGCCGCATCGCTTCCAGATCGGGCAGACCGGCCGCACGATCTCCCCGAAGCTCTACCTGGGCTTCGGCATCTCGGGCGCCATTCAGCACCTGGCCGGCATGCGCACGTCGAAGGTGATCTGCGCGATCAACAAGGATCCCGAGGCGCCGATCTTCAAGATCGCCGACTATGGCATCGTCGGCGATCTCTTCGAGGTCGCCCCCCTCCTCACCAAGGAATTCAAGGAACTACTGGAGAAGTGAACGAGTGCCCGGCGACTGGGGGAGTGCGGGGGCCATATCGGGGCCCCCGCAGCTGAAGGGCTTGAAGAAGTAGACCGAAAGGAAGCAAGGGTTGAACCTCGACCTCACGGAAGAGCAGACGATGATCCGCGACCTCACCCGCGACTTCGCGGAGAAAGAGGTGCGCCCGATCGCGGAGGCCATCGACCGTGAGGCGCGCTTCCCGCGGGAGACCGTCACCCGCATGGCCGAGCTGGGGCTGATGGGCATCACGGTGCCGGAGGCGTACGGAGGGAGCGGAGGCGACACGGTGGCCTACGTCCTGGCCGTCGAGGAGCTGGCCCGGGCCTGCGCGTCCCACGCGGTCATCATGTCGGTGAACAACTCGCTCTACTGCGACCCGGTGTTGACGCACGGCACCGAGGAGCAGAAGGCCCGCTTTCTGACGCCCTTCGCGTCCGGACAGAAGCTCGGCTGCTTCGCGCTCACCGAGCCGGGGGCCGGCTCCGACGCGAGCAACCAGAGCACGCTCGCGGCGCCCGACGGTGACGGCTACGTGCTCGACGGGCGGAAGATCTTCGTGACCAACGGGCGCGAGGCCTCGACGGCCCTCGTCTTCGCGCAGACCGATCGCGCCGCCGGCCATCGCGGCGTGAGCGCGTTCCTGGTCGAGAAGGGCACCCCGGGCTTCACGGTGGTCAAGGCCGAGGACAAGCTCGGCATCCGCGCCTCGGACACCGCCGAGCTCCTCCTCGATCACTGCCAGGTGCCCGCGGCCAGCCGGCTGGGCGAGGCGGGACAGGGGTTCAAGATCGCGCTCGGGGCGCTGGACGCCGGGCGCATCGGCATCGCCGCGCAGGCGGTGGGCATCGCGGTGGCCGCCTACGAGGCGGCGGCGGCCTACGCGCGCGAGCGCAAGAGCTTCGGTGTGCCGATCGGCCAGCACCAGATGGTGCAGTGGATGCTGGCCGACATGGCGACCGCGATCGAGGCGGCGCGCCTGCTCACGCTGCGCGCGGCCTGGCGGAGGGACTCGGGCGCCCCCTACGGGCCGGAGGCGGCCATGGCCAAGCTGTTCGCGTCGGAGACCGCGATGCGCGTGACCACCGACGCGATCCAGGTGCACGGCGGTTACGGCTTCATCAAGGAGTACCAGGTCGAGCGGCATTTCCGGGACGCGAAGATCACCCAGATCTACGAGGGCACGTCCCAGATCCAGAAGCTGGTCATCGCCCGTCACCTGCTGGCCGGCGTCGCCCAGGTGGCCTGAGGAGGCCCGCGATCATGGATGCTCGACGTGGGGATGCTCGACGTGGGGCCGACGGCAAGGAGCGGAGGGAGGAGGAGAGCGACCGCCCGTTCGTCGGGCGCGCGCCCGAGCGCGACGTGCCCTACGAGACGCTCTCGGGCATCCCGGTGCAGCCGCTCTACACCCCGGGGGATCTGGAAGGCTGGCGCTACGAGGACAAGCTGGGCTCCCCGGGCGAGTTTCCCTTCACGCGCGGACCCTATCCATCCATGTACCGCGGCCGACTCTGGACGATGCGGATGTTCGCCGGCTTCGGCCGGCCCGAGGACACCAACGCCCGCTTCAAGTACCTCCTCGAGCAGGGGCAGACCGGCCTCTCGACCGCCTTCGACATGCCCGCGCTGATGGGATACGACGCCGACCACCCGCGGGCGCGGGGCGAGGTGGGCCGCGAGGGCGTGTCCGTCTCCACCCTCGCCGACTTCGAGATCCTGTTCCGCGATATCCCGCTGGACCGGGTCACGACCTCCATGACCATCAACTGCACCGCGTCGGTGGCGCTCGCCATGTACCTGGCGCTCGCCGACAAGCAGGGGGTGAGCTGGGACAAGCTGGGCGGCACCATGCAAAACGACATGCTGAAGGAGTTCATCGCCCAGAAGGAATGGATCTCGCCGCCCGAGTCCGCGGTGCGGGTGGTGGTGGACACCATCGAGTTCTGCGCCAAGCACGTGCCGCGCTTCAATCCGGTGTCGATCTCCGGCTACCACATCCGGGAAGCCGGCTCGACCGCGGTGCAGGAGCTGGCCTTCACCCTCGCGGACGGCTTCGGGTACGTGCGGGCGGGGATCGAGCGCGGGCTCGACGTGGACGACTTCGCGCCGCGCCTGTCGTTCTTCTTCGACATCCACAACGACTTCTTCGAGGAGATCGCCAAGCTGCGGGCGGCCCGGCGCATCTGGGCCACCGTGATCCGCGACCGCTTCCGCGCGAAGAAGCCGGAGTCGATGCGGCTGCGCACCCACACCCAGACCGCGGGGGTCTCCGCCACCGCCCAGCAGCCGCTCAACAACGTGGCGCGGGTGGCGCTGCAGGCGCTGGCCGCGGTCCTGGGCGGGGCCCAGTCGCTCCACACCAACTCCTACGACGAGGTGCTGGCCCTGCCCACCGAGGAGGCGGTGACGGTGGCGCTGCGCACCCAGCAGATCATCGCCGAGGAGACCGGGGTGGCCCTGACCGCGGATCCGCTGGGCGGCTCCTATTTCCTGGAGCGGCTCACCGACCAGATGGAAGCCCAGGCGATGGACTACATCCGCAAGATCGACGAGCTGGGCGGCATCGTGCGGGCCATCGATATCGGCTACCCGCAGCAGGAGATCGCGGATGCGGCCTATCGCTACCAGATCATGGACGATCGCGGCCAGAAGGCGGTGGTGGGCGTCAACAAGTACGTGATGCCCGAGGAGAGGCGCGTGGAGTATCTGCGCATCGACCCCGCGATCGAGCAGGAGCAGATCGAGCGGGTGGGGCGCGTCAAGGCCTCGCGCGACGCGGCGCGGGTCGAGAAGCGGCTGCAGCAGCTCACCGCCGCCTGCCGGGACAACCGGAACGTCATGCCGGTGCTGGTGGACGCGGTGAAGGACTATGTGTCGCTCGGCGAGATCGCCGACGTGTATCGCCGGGTGTTCGGCCTCTATCGAGAGCCGATCATCTTCTGAGGGGAGCCCAATCATGGCCGAGCCGATCCGGATCAACCGGTCCACCACCCGCAAGCCCAAGCCGAAGGACGCCGACCTGGGATTCGGGCAGATCTTCACCGACCACATGTTCCTAGCCGACTTCCAGGAAGAGAAGGGCTGGTACGACCCGCGGATCGAGCCCTACGGGCCGCTGTCGCTCGACCCGGCCACCGCGGTCCTGCACTACGCCCAGGCGATCTTCGACGGGCTCAAGGCGTTCCGGGGCGTGGACGGGAAGATCCGGCTCTTCCGTCCGGGCAAGCACGTGGAGCGCATGAACGGCTCGGCGCGGCGCCTCTGCATCCCGCCGCTCGACGCGGACCTGGCGCTGCAATCCCTGGTGCGCCTGGTGGACATCGATCGGGACTGGGTGCCGAGCACGGTGGGCACCTCGCTCTACATCCGGCCCACGATCATCGCGAGCGAGCCGTTCCTCGGGGTGCGGCCGGCCAGGTCGTACATCTACTTCGTGATCCTCTCTCCGGTGGGCGCCTACTATCCGGAGGGCATGGCCCCGGTGAAGATCTTGGTGGTGGACAAGTACGTGCGCGCGGTGGACGGCGGGGTGGGCGGGGCCAAGACCTCCGGCAACTACGCGGCGAGCCTCTTCGCAAGCGACGAGGCGAAACACGAAGGATTCACCCAGGTGCTGTGGCTCGACGGCGTTCACCGCAAGTACCTCGACGAGGTGGGCACCATGAACATCATGGTGAAGATCGGCGACGAGATCATCACCCCGCCGCTGACCGGGACGATCCTGCCCGGCGTCACCCGCGATTCCTCGCTGGCCCTGATGCGCAAGTGGGGGTTCGCGGTGAGCGAGCGCCAGGTCTCGATCGACGAGGTGGTGGAGGCCCACGAGCGGGGCCGACTCGAGGAGGTGTGGGGGACCGGCACCGCGGCGGTCATCTCGCCGGTGGGCGAGCTGGCCTACAAGGGCCGCAGGATGGTGATCAACCGCGGGAAGATCGGGCCGCTGACCCAGCGGCTCTACGACGCGATCGTGGCCATCCAGTACGGCCAGGCGCCCGACCCCGACGGCTGGACGCTCACGATCTGAGGACGGAGGGTCACGATGACCGACTGCGTCTTCTGCAAGATCCGGGACGGCCAGATTCCCTCGATGAAGATCTTCGAGGACGACAAGACGCTGGTCTTCATGGACATCAACCCGCTCAACTCGGGCCACTGCCTGGTGATCACCAAGGTCCACGCGCCCAATCTCTTCGAGGCCACCGTCGAGGATCTCCAGGCCGCCATCGCCACCGCGCAGCGGGTGGCGCGGGCGATCCGGGACGCGCTCAAGCCCGACGGGCTCAACATGCTCCAGGCCAACGGGGCGGCCGCGTACCAGTCCGTCCTGCACTACCACCTGCACCTGATCCCGCGGTGGGCGAACGACGGCAAGGGCTTCGACTGGCGGCTCGTGCCGGGCAACCGCGAGCAGATCATGAAAGCGGGGGAGCGTCTGCGCGCGCTCCTGCACTGAGCATGGCCGAGCGCAAGGTGCGCGTGCTGGTGGCCAAGCCGGGGCTCGACGGGCACGACCGCGGCGCGAAGATCGTGGCGCGCGCTCTCCGGGACGCGGGCTTCGAGGTGATCTACACGGGACTGCACCAGACCCCGGAGCAGATCGTGGCGACCGCGGTGCAGGAGGACGTGGACGCGGTGGGCCTCTCGGTGCTCTCGGGGGCCCACAACTATCTCTTCGGGCGCGTGCTCGACCTGCTCAAGGAAAAGGGGGCGGACGACATCGCGGTGTTCGGCGGCGGCATCATCCCGCAGGAGGACATCCAGGCCCTCAAGGCCCTCGGGGTCAAGGAGCTGTTCACGCCGGGGACCTCCACCCAGGACATCATCCGCTTCGTGCGGGACAACATCCGGGCCGTCGCTTAGTGAGCCGGCCGTGGCAGGGCGAGGTGCAGCCGAAGGCGAGCCGAGCGAATATGAAAGGCAGTCACGGTATATGCCCGAACACCGCGCGCTGATCCTCGATCAGTTCACCCGCCAGGCGGTGCCGTTCTCGACGTCGCCGGGTATCCGCGACGAGGAGGCGCTGCAGCGCCTCGTGGAGGCGAGCGGAGCCGGACCGGCGGACACCGTGCTCGACGTGGCCTGCGGGCCCGGCCTGGTGGTGGCCGCGTTCGCCCGGGTGGCCCGGCACGTCACCGGCATCGATCTGACCCCCGCCATGATCGAGCGGGCGCGGGCGCTCGCCGGCGAGCGCGGGCTCGCCAACGTGACCCTGAGCGTGGGGGACGCACGGCCGCTGCCGTATTCGGCCGCCGCGTTCTCGGTCGTGGTCTCGAGGTTCGCGTTCCATCACTTCCTGGAACCCGCGGCGATGCTGGCCGAGATGGTGCGGGTGTGCCGACCCGGGGGCCGCGTCGTGGTGGCCGACGCGGCGGTGTCGCCCGACCCGGCGCGGGCCGCCGCCTTCAACCGCATGGAGAAGCTGCGCGATCCCTCGCACGTGCGCGCGAGGCCCCTCGCGGAGCTGACGGCGCTGTTCTTCGGGGCGGGGCTTCCCGCGCCCGCGGTCACGCGCTGCGAGGTGCGGGCCGAGGTGGAAGGCCTGCTCTCGCGCTCCTTCCCGAATCCGGGCGACGCCGACGCGATCCGCGCGATGTTCGTGGACTCGCTTCCCGACGACGGCCTCGGGGTCGGGGCGCGTCGCCACGAGGGCGCGATCCACTTCGCCTACCCGGTGGCCATCCTGGTGGCGGCGCGCCCGTGAACTTCGCCCTGACCCCCGAGCAGCAGGAGGTGCGGGCGCTCGCCCGAGACTTCGCGGAGCGTGAGGTCGCGCCGATGAGTCACCACTTCGACGAGATCCAGGAGTTCCCGCACGAGATCATGGCCAAGCTCGCGGGCACCGGGCTCCTGGGCGCGCTGGTGCCCGAGGAGTACGGCGGCGCGGGGCTCGACTATGTCTCCTATGCCCTCGCGGTGGAGGAGCTGAACCGGGTGGACGCCTCCGTCGGCATCACCATGTGGGCGCACAACTCGCTCTGCACCAATCACATCGCGCTCTTCGGCTCGGCCGCGCAGAAGGCGGCCTACCTGCCGCGGCTGGGCCGGGGGGAGGCGCTGGGCGCGTGGGGGCTCACCGAGCCCGGGTCCGGGTCCGACGCGGCCGCGATGCGCACGCGCGCGGACTCGCAGGGCGAGCACTTCGTGCTCAACGGGAGCAAGGCCTTCATCACCAACGCGGGGGTGGCGGAGATCACGGTGGTGATGGCGGTGACCGATCCGGCGCGCGGCAACAAGGGCATTTCCGCCTTCATCCTCGAGCGGGGCACACCCGGGTTCACGGTCGGCAAGCCGTACCGGAAGCTCGGCCTGCACGCTTCCAATACCGCCGAGCTCCACCTCGACAACGTGCGGGTGCCCGCGACCGCCCTCTGCGGCGAGCGCGACATGGGCTTCGTCAACACCATGCAGGTGCTCGAGGGCGGCCGCATCGCGATGGCCGCCATGGCGGTGGGGATCGCCCAGGGCGCACTCGACGAGGCGCTCAAGTACATGAAGCAGCGCTCGGCCTTCGGCAAGACCCTGGCCGAGTTCAACGGCCTGCAGGGCATGATCGCGGATATCGGCGCCGAGGTGGAGGCGGCCCGTCTGCTGACGCTGCGGGCCGCGGTCCTCAAGGACCGCGGCCGGCCGGCCAAGATCGCGGCGTCGATGGCCAAGGTCTTCGCCTCCGAGGTGGCCATGAAGGCGGCGACCAAGGCGCTCCAGATCCACGGCGGCGCGGGCTACATCACCGAGTTCCCGATCGAGCGGATCTTCCGCGACGCGAAGCTCACCGAGATCGGCGAAGGGACCTCCGAAGTCCAACGGATGGTCATCGCCCGCGACATCCTCGGCGCGCGGACCTGAGCGTGGCCGAGCCGAGCGTGCTCTACGCGGCCGGAGACGGCGTGGCCACCATCACGCTGAACCGGCCGCACGTGCTCAACGCGCTGGACCTGGCGCTGTCCGCGGAGCTGGCTGACGCGGCGGAGGCGGCGGCCCGCGACGCGGACGTGTGGGTGGTGGTGGTGCGGGGCGCGGGCCGCGCGTTCTGCTCGGGCATGGACCGCACGGTGCTGTCGGCGGGCGGGATCGACGAGGCCTTCTACCGGAACTGGGTCCGCGCGCTCAACCGCCTCGAGGACATGGACAAGGTCGTGGTCTCCGTGCTCCACGGCTATTCCATCGGCGGCGGGCTCCAGCTCGCGGTTGCCTGCGACCTGCGGATGGCCACCACCGACGCGGTCCTCGGTCTGGGCGCGACCCGCCACGGCCTCATCCCGGACGGCTCGATCCTCCGCCTGGCCCGCCTCGTCGGGCTCGGACGCGCCAAGGAGCTCACCCTGCTCAACGACCAGGTGACCCCGGAGGCCGCGCTCGCCATGGGCCTGGTCAACTGGGTGGTGGAGCCCGCGGGCGTGGACGCGGCGCTCGCGGGCATCGCGGAGAAGACGTTCCGCTCCTCGCGCACCGCCACCGGGCACGCCAAGCGGCTGCTGCACGCCTCCTTCCACCGGGACCCCCGCGAGATGATCGAGGAGGTGATGCGGGCCCAGCACGAGTGCATGACCTCCTGGGAGATGGAGCAGGCCAATCGCGCCTGGGACGAGCGCCGGGAGCCGCGCTTCTACCCGCCGCCGTCTCCCGGCCGCCCGCCACCCCGCGGCTCGGCCTGATGAGCGGACGACGTCATCCCGGAGACGCCCGGAAGGGTTCCCGGCGAATCCGGCTGATGGTAGCGCGGCAGCGCCGCTCGAAGTCGCTCAGGACCGTCCGGTACCTGGCTTCGATCTGCGCCTGCTTGGCCTCCCACTCGGCCTCGAAGCGCCGCCGCTCGGCGGTCCGGCACGGGGCGCCCGGGGCGCCGTCGGGGCAGCGGCCGAAGGCCTCCCACATGGCGGCCCGGTGGATGTCCTCGGCGCCCTCGATCTCGGCCAGCTGGAGGCGGGCGATCAGCTCGCGCGCCTGGGTCGGCCGGGCGCAGTCGAGCTCGGGCTGAGCCCAGGTCGCCGGGGCGATCCAGAGGGCTCCGACCAGGCAGGCAGCCACCACGGCGACCCCGCCTTCGAGACCCTGGGGGGAGCTGTAAACCCTTGTCTTGGTGGGCAAAGTCCTTGACACCCCTCCAGGCCTGGGCTAGACTTTCGCCACTTTATCACCGCCAGCGTGGGTGCTCCTCATGGAGCCTGACGAGCGTGAAGACTCTCTCCAACGGTGCAGGCGAGCTTCCCCTCGCGCAGCCACGCGCGATCCACACCTGCGCGCGTAGCTGATGCTCGACCCGAGCCTCGACACCTTCCCGAAGCTGGCCCTCATCAACGCCCAGCGCCTTCCGAGGAACGTGGCGATCCGGGAGAAGAACCTGGGCATCTGGCGCCCGCATACGTGGAGCGAGTACGTCGAGCAGGCCCGGCTCATCGCGCTCGGCCTGGCGGCGCTGGGCTTCGCCCGGGGCGACAAGACGGCGGTGGTCGGCGACAACCGGCCCCCGCTCTACTGGTCCATGCTGGCCACGCAGGCGCTCGGCGGGATCCCGGTGCCGCTCTACCAGGACTCGATCGAGAAGGAAATGCAGTATATCGTCGGCCACGCGGAGGTGCGCTTCGCGGTGGTCGAGGACCAGGAGCAGGTGGACAAGCTGCTCCACGTCCGCGCGCAGTGCCCGATGCTCGAGTGGATCGTCTACGAGGACGCGCGGGGCCTCCGGCACTACCAGGATCCGTGCCTGCTGAGCCTCGAGGAGCTGAAGGAGCGCGGCCGCAAGTTCGCCCAGGACAACCCGGGCTACTTCGATCAGGAGGTTGCCCGGGGCGGGGCCGAGGATACCGCGGTCATCGCCTACACGTCGGGGACCACCGGGCAGCCCAAGGGCGCCATGCTCTCGCACCGTAACCTGATCGCGACGGCGCGCCGCGCGATCGAGCGCGAGCGGTTGACCGCCGCGGAGGAGGTCGTGGCGTACCTGCCCATGGCCTGGATCGGTGATCACATGTTCTCCTTCGGCCAGTCGGTGGTGGCGGGCTTCACCACCAACTGCCCGGAGAGCGCGGCCACCGTGCTGGCGGACCTGAAGGAGATCGGCCCCACCTACTTCTTCGCCCCGCCCCGCATCTGGGAGAACATCCTCACCTCGGTCATGATCCGGGTGGACGACACGGCCTGGGTCAAGCGCCAGATGGTGCACTTCTTCCTGCGCCTGGCCCGCCGGGTGGAGCGCCGCCGCCTGGCCCATCGGCGGCCCGCGCTCCTCGATCGCCTGCTCTACCCGCTCGGCTGGCTGCTCGTCTACGGCCCGCTGCGCGACAACCTGGGCATGAGTCGCATCCGGGTGGCCTACACCGCGGGCGAGGCCATCGGGCCCGAGCTCTTCGAGTTCTATCGCTCGCTCGGCATCAACGTGAAGCAGCTCTACGGCATGACCGAGTCGAGCGCGCTGATCTGCATCCAGCAGGACGGCGACGTCAAGCTCGACACGGTGGGCCCGCCGCTGCCCGGCGTCGAGGTGCGTATCAGCGAGACCGGCGAGGTGATGTACCGGGGCCCGGGTGTGTTCCAGGGCTACTACAAGAACCCGGAGGCCACCCGGGAGACGCTCGACCACGGCTGGGTGCACTCGGGCGACGCGGGCTTCTTCGACAAGGACGGCCACCTCAAGATCATCGACCGGGCCCGCGACGTGGGCCGGCTGTCGGGGGGCACGATCTTCGCGCCCAAGTACCTCGAGAACAAGCTCAAGTTCTCGCCATACGTCCGAGAGGCGGTCTGCGTGGGACACGAGCGCGACTTCGTGAGCGCGCTGATCAACATCGACCTGGCCTCGGTCGGCAACTGGGCGGAGCGCCGCGGTCTGGCCTACACGAGCTACGCCGATCTGGCCCAGAAGCCCGAAGTCTACGAGCTGATCCGCCAGGAAGTGGTGCGGGTCAACCGGAGCCTCCTCGACGAGGAGACGCTGCGCGGGGCCCAGATCCGCCGCTTTCTGCTCCTGCACAAGGAGCTGGACGCGGACGATCAGGAGATCACGCGCACCCGCAAGGTGCGGCGGGGCTTCGTGGCGCAGAAATACGCCCCGCTCATCGAGGCCCTCTACGGCGCCGCCGACCACGTCAACGTGGAGGCACAGGTGACCTACGAGGACGGGCGCACCGGCACCGTGCGCGCGGCGGTGCGGATCAGCGAGGCGGAGACCTTCGCGGCCGCGGGGATATCCGGGTGAAGGCCTCGGCGAGCCCGCCGCCCCCGCCACTCCTCGAAGTGGACGGCATCGGCGTCCGGTTCGGGGCCGTGCGGGCCCTCGATCAGGTCAGCCTCGCGATCCGGCGGGGCGAGATCATCGCGATCATCGGTCCCAACGGAGCCGGCAAGACCACCCTGCTCAACGTGATCAGCGGCTTTTACCATCCCTCCGAGGGACGCATCCGCTTCGAGGGGCGCGACCGGACCCGTCTGGCGCCCTACGATGTGGCCGCCCTGGGCATCGCCCGCACCTTTCAGAACGTGGCTCTCTTCAAGGGCATGAGCGTGCTCGACAACATCATGACCGGCCGGCTCCTGAAGATGAAGGGGAGCTTCCTGCTCGACGCGCTCTACTGGGGGCCGGCGAAGGCGCAGGAGCTCGAGCACCGGCTCTTCGTCGAGCGCATCATCGATTTCCTCGAGATCCAGGCGATCCGCAAGACCCCGGCGGGGCGGCTGCCCTACGGGCTGCAGAAGCGGGTGGAGCTCGCCCGGGCCCTGGCCGCCGAGCCGACCCTGCTGCTGCTGGACGAGCCGATGGCGGGCATGAACGTCGAGGAGAAGGAAGACATGTGCCGCTTCATCCTCGATGTCAACGGGGAATTCGGGACGACCATCGCCCTCATCGAGCACGACATGAGCGTGGTGATGGACATATCCGATCACGTGGCGGCGCTCGACTACGGTCGGAAGATCGCGGACGGGACGCCCGACGAGGTCCGCCGCGACCAGACCGTCATCGACGCCTACCTGGGCGTGAGCCATGGGTGAGACGAGCGGGTGATGGGTCTCCTCTACGACGTGCTCGTGGGGCCGTTCCGGGACATGCTCGGCGCGCCGACCTTCCTCGCCGAGGTGCTCATCGGTGGCGTCGCGGCCGGCCTGATGTACTCGCTGGTCGCCCTGGGATTCGTCCTCATCTTCAAGGCGTCCGGCGTCTTCAACTTCGCCCAGGGGGCGATGGTGCTGTTCTCGGCGCTGACCCTGGTGGGGCTGATGGAGCGGGGAGTCCCGGTGCCGCTGGCGCTCGCCCTCACGGTCGGGGTCATGGTGGCGCTGGCCTTCGCGATCGAGCGGGTGGTGCTGCGACCGCTCGTGAACCAGGAGCACATCATCCTGTTCATGGCCACCATCGGCCTCAACTTCTTCCTGGAAGGTCTGGGCGAGATGGTGTGGGGGGCCAACGTCAAGAAGCTCGACATCGGCATCCCCGACGAGTCCTTCACGATGGCCGGCATCCTGATCAACAAGCTCGAGATGACCGCGGCGGCCACCGCGGCGGTGCTGGTCGGCATCCTGGCCGTGTTCTTCCAGCGCACGAAGATCGGCCGGGCGCTGCGCGCGGTGGCCGACGATCACGAGGCCGCGCTCAGTCTCGGTATTCCGCTCCGGACGATCTGGGTGGTGGTGTGGTCGGTGGCCGGCATCGTGGCGCTCGCGGCCGGGATCATGTGGGGCGCCAAGAGCGGGGTGCAGTTCAGCCTCTCGCTGATCGCGCTGAAGGCCCTGCCGGTGCTCATCCTGGGCGGATTCACCTCCGTGCCGGGCGCCATCGTCGGCGGCTTGATCATCGGCACCGGCGAGAAGCTCGGCGAGGTCTACTGGGGGCCGCTGGTCGGCGGGGCCATCGAGAACTGGTTCGCCTACGTGGTCGCGCTCGCGTTCCTGCTCGTGCGCCCCCAAGGCCTCTTCGGCGAGAAGATCATCGAGCGGGTCTAGAGCGTGGCAGGGCGAGGCGCAGCCGTGGTAGTAGGCGGCGGAGCCGAAGGCGAGACGCCGGCTTGGAAGAACGAGCCGAGCGGATACAAGAGGGAAGCAAGGGAGGCGGCAGGGCACGGGATGACGAGGGACGAGGAGCGGCCTTGATCTATCGCGAGGCGGGGCAGTTCAAGACGAGCTACGCGGCCGACCAGGCCGTGTTCCCCATCGTCCAGGACCGCGTGGTGGTGGGCGCGCTCCTCGTGCTCGCGTTCGTCGTGCCGCCCGCGCTGGCCGGCGAGTACTGGCTGCAGGCGGTGCTGATCCCGTTCCTGGTCTACGCCATGGCGGCGGTGGGCCTGAATCTCTTGACCGGTTACGCGGGCCAGGTCTCCCTGGGGACCGGCGGCTTCATGGCGGTGGGCGCCTACGCGGCCTTCAAGCTCACCACCGCGTTCCCCGGGCTCAACATCCTGGTCGTGTTCGTGCTGGCCGGCGTGATGGCGGCCGCGGTCGGCATCGTCTTCGGCCTGCCGAGCCTGCGCATCAAGGGGTTCTACCTGGCGGTGGCCACCCTCGCCGCTCAGTTCTTCCTGATCTGGCTGTTCAACAAGGTGGCCTGGTTCGTCAACTACGCTCCATCGGGGACGATCACCGCGCCGCCCCGGACGGTCCTGGGCATCATGGTCACGGGCCCGGAGGCCACCGCCGCCGCGCGCTACGTGGTCGCCCTGGCCCTCGTCGTCGTCTTCGGCGCGATCGCCAAGAACCTGGTGCGCGGCCGCGTCGGGCGGTCGTGGATGGCCATCCGGGACCGCGATATCGCGGCGGAGATCATCGGGGTGCGGCCGCTGCGGACCAAGCTGCTCGCCTTCGCCATCTCGTCCTTCTACTGCGGCATCGCCGGCGCCGAGCTCGTCTTCCTGTTCCTGGGCAGCGCCGAGACCCAGGCCTTCGACATCACCCAGTCGTTCCTGGTGCTGTTCATGGTCATCGTGGGGGGCCTCGGCTCCATCCTGGGCTCGTTCCTCGGGGCCGCTTTCATCATCCTCATGCCCATCTTCCTGACCAACGCGCCGCACGTGATCGGGCTGTCGCTGCCGGTGGCGCTGCTCAAGCAGATCGAGCTGATGGTGTTCGGAGGCCTCATCATCTTCTTCCTCATCGTCGAGCCGCACGGGCTGGCGCGCCTGTGGCAGATCTCCAAGGAGAAGCTCCGCCTGTGGCCGTTCCCGCACTGACCGAACAACCCAAGGAGGACCCCATGAAGACACGGACCCTCACGATCGCGCTCCTGGCGCTGGCGCTCACGGTGGCCCCGTGGGCGGGCGTCGCCCTCGCCCAGGACAAGACCCTCTTCGTCCCGCTGCTGGTCTACCGCACGGGACCCTACGCCCCGAGCGGGATCCCGTCCGCCAACGGCTTCAACGACTACTTCAACCTGCTGAACGATCGGGACGGCGGGATCAACGGCGTCAAGATCGCCTTCGAGGAGTGCGAGTTCCAGTACGACACCAAGCAGGGCGTGGAGTGCTTCGAGCGCCTGAAGGGCAAGCACGGCGGCGCCTTGCTCGTGAACCCGTTCAGCACCGGGGTCACCTACCAGCTCATCCCGAAGGCGCCGGTGGACAAGATCGTGATCCACTCGGCGGGCTACGGCATGACCGCCTCCGCCGACGGCCGGTGGTTCCCCTGGGTCTTCAACTTCCCGATGACCTACTGGAGCCAGGCCTCCGCCTTCGTCAAGTACGTGGGCCAGCAGGAAGGCGGGATGGACAAGCTCAAGGGCAAGAAGATCGTTCATATCTACCACAACAGCCCGTACGGCAAGGAAGCCAACCCCACCCTCGAGGACCTCGCCCGCCGGCTCGGCTTCGAGCTGACCCTGCTGGCCGTCGACCATCCCGGGCAGGAGCAGAAGGCCACGTGGCTGCAGGTGCGCCGCCTGAACCCCGACTGGATCTACATCTCGGGCTGGGGCGTGATGAACCAGGTGGCGGTGAAGGAGGCGGCCGCCCACGGCATGAAGATGGACCACGTGATCGGGAACTGGTGGACCGGCACCGAGGCCGACGTGGTGCCGGCGGGCGACGCGGCCAAGGGCTACAAGTCCATGACCTTCCATGCCCCCGGCGGGACGTTCAAGGTCCACGAGGAGATCCGCAAGCACGTCTACGCCAAGGGGAAGGGCGCGGCCAAGCCGGAGGCGGTGGGAGAGGTGCTGTACAACCGCACCGTCATCACCGCGATGCTCAACACCGAGGCCATGCGGACCGCGATGGGCCGGTTCGGGAACAAGCCCCTCACCGGCGAGCAGGTGCGCTGGGGCATGGAGAACCTGAACCTCACGGAACAGCGGCTCGAGCAGCTGGGCTTCAAGGGGCTGGCCCGGCCGCTGCGGGTGACCTGCGAGAACCACGAGGGCAACGGGGTGGCCGCGGTCCAGCAGTGGGACGGCAAGCAGTGGAAGATCGTCTCCGACTGGATCGAGCCCATGCGGGAGGTGGTGCGCCCGAAGCTGGAGGCGGCCGCGGTGGAGGAAGCCAAGAAGCTCGGCTATGCCATGCGGGACTGCAGCAAGGAGAAGTAGAGGGCCGCGCCGGTGAGCGAGCCCGCCCGATCGATGCTCTCGATGAACAACATCGAGGTGATCTACGATCACGTGATCCTCGTGTTGAAGGGCGTGTCGCTCCGGGTCCCCGAGGAGGGGGTGGTCGCCCTCCTCGGGGCCAACGGCGCGGGCAAGAGCACCACCCTGAAGGCGGTCTCGGGGCTGCTGCGGACCGAGCGGGGCGAGGTGACCAAGGGGAGCATCGAGTTCCGGGGGGAGGCAATCCATCGGAAGAACCCGTCCGAGGTGGTGCGGCGGGGCATCGTCCAGGTCATGGAGGGCCGCCGCGTGTTCGAGCACCTCACGGTGGAGGACAATCTCCTCGCCGGCGGCTACACCCGGCGCAACGGACATTCTCTGAAGCAGGACCTCGAGATGGTGTACACCTACTTCCCTCGGCTGCGCGACCGGCGCTCGGTGCGCGCCGGCTACATCTCGGGCGGCGAGCAGCAGATGCTCGCGATCGGGCGCGCCCTGATGGCGCACCCGCGGCTGATGCTGCTGGACGAGCCCTCGATGGGGCTGGCGCCCATGCTGGTGCAGGAGATCTTCGAGATCGTGGGGCGGCTCAATCGCGAGGAGCGGGTGGCGGTGCTGCTGGCCGAGCAGAACGCCAGCATGGCGCTGCGCTTCGCCCAGTACGTCTACGTGATGGAGAACGGGCGGGTGGTGCTGGACGGCGACGTCAAGACGGTGAGCGAGAACGAGGACATCAAGGAGTTCTACCTGGGACTGTCCGGCGTAGGCCAGAGGAAGAGCTATCGTGACGTCAAGCACTACAAACGCCGGAAACGGTGGCTTTCGTGAGGGCCCGGCCATGAGCACGCAGCTCGAGATCGTGGACGTCTCGAAGTCCTTCGGCGGCGTGCAGGCGGTGTCGCGGGTCAGCCTGGAGGTCGGTCAGGGCGAGATCCTCTCCGTCATCGGCCCCAACGGCGCGGGCAAGACCACCCTGCTGAACATGATCAGCGGGTTCTATCACCCGGACTCGGGGCGCATCGTCCTCGAGGGCGCGGACGTCACGCGGCTCAAGCCGAGCCACATCGCGGAGCGGGGGGTGGCCCGGACCTTCCAGAACATCGCGCTCTTCCGGGGGATGACGGTCCTCGACAACCTCATGCTCGGCCGGCACGTGCGGATGCGCTCGGGCGTGTTCGCCTCGCTCGTCTACTGGGGACTCGCCCAGAAGGAGGAGGTCACCCACCGCCGGCGCGTGGAGGACATCATCGACTTCCTCAAGATCCAGGATCTCCGGCGCCGGCCGACCGGATCGCTCGCCTATGGGCTCCAGAAGCGCGTGGAGCTGGGGCGCGCCCTGGCCCTCGATCCGAAGATTCTCCTGCTGGACGAGCCGATGGGCGGATGCAACCACGAGGAGAAGGAGGACATGGCGCGCTTCGTGCTCGACGTCAACCAGGAGTGGGGCACCACCATCATCCTCATCGAGCACGACATGGGCGTGGTCATGGACATCTCCGACCGGGTCGCGGTGCTGGACATGGGACAGAAGATCGCCGATGGTAGCCCGAACGAGGTCCGCGCGAACCCGCAGGTGATCAAGGCCTACCTGGGCGATGCCAAGGCCCCGAGCAATGGAGGAGGCCGACGTGGCTGAGCCGACGACGCTGCCCCGCCTGCTTCAGCGAAACGCGCGGGATCTGGGGAACCGGCCCGCGATCCGCGAGAAGGACCGCGGGATCTGGCAGTCGTGGAGCTGGCGACAGTACCACGATCAGGTGCGCGAGCTCGCGCTCGGCCTGGCCGCCCTCGGGTTCCGGCGGGGTGACCGCCTGTCCGTCATCGGCGACAACCGGCCCCGGCTCTACTGGGCGCAGGTGGCGGCCCAGTGCCTGGGCGGGGCTCCGGTCCCGGTGTACCAGGACTCGATCGCCAAGGAGCTCGCCTTCGTCTGGAGCCACGCCGAGGTGAGCGTCATCGTCGCCGAGGATCAGGAGCAGGTCGACAAGATTCTCGCCCTGCGCGCCGAGCTGCCGACCCTGCGCCTCGTGGTCTACGACGACCCCCGGGGCATGAGCGGGTACCGGCAGGACGACTGGCTCAAGTCGTACGAGGCGGTGCAGGAGGCGGGGCGACGATTTGCCGCCGAGCGGCCCGACTACTTCGAAGCCGAGATCGCGAAGGGCCAGCCGGAGGACGTCGCCCTCATCTGCTATACCTCGGGCACCACCGGCAGTCCCAAGGGCGCCATGATCAGCCACGCGAACGCCATCGGGGTGGCCGAGGCCTTCGCGCGGGAGGCGCGCATCACGCCCGAGGACACATCGCTCGCCTACCTGCCGATGGCGTGGGCCGGCGACTCGGTCTACACTTTGTTCTCCAGCCTCGCGGTCGGCTTCTGCGCCAACTGTCCCGAGAGCCCCGAGACGGTGCAGCGGGACCTGCGGGAGCTGGGCCCATCGACGCTCCTGGCCCCGCCCCGAATCTGGGAGAACATGCTGACCTCGGTCCAGGTGCGGGCCGCCGACGCGACGCCGCTGAAGCGCGGGACCTTCGAGTATTTCCGCTCGGCGGCCGAGCGCGCGGAGATCCTGCGTTCCGAGGGCAAGCCGGTGCCGGCCGCCCTCCGTCTGGCCACCGCGCTCGGCGAGTTCTTCGTGTACGGCCCCGTCCGGGATCAGCTCGGCCTCGGGCGGGCCAAGTTTGCCTTGACCGGAGGCGCGCCGCTCGGCCCCGACACCTTCCGGTTCTTCCGGTCCATCGGGGTCAACCTGAAGCAGGTCTACGGCTCCACCGAGACCACCGGGCTCGTGTCGCTCCAGCCCGACACCGAGGCGAATCCCACGACCGCCGGGCGCCCGGTGCCCGGGGTGGAGGTCAGGATCGGCGAGCGCGGGGAGGTCCTCGTGCGGGGACACGCCGTCTTCAAGGGATATCTGAAGAACGAGGAAGCGACGCGCGAGGTCATCGACCCCGAGGGATGGTTCCACACCGGGGATGCCGGCTTCGTCGATCCGCGAGGACACCTGGTCATCATCGACCGCGCCAAGGACGTGGGCGCGCTCGCCGACGGGACGCCCTTCGCGCCGCAGTTCATCGAGAACAAGCTCAAGTTCAGCCCGTACGTCCGGGAGGCGGTGGCCTTCGGAAACGACCGACCGTTCGTCACCGCCATGATCGCCATCGACCTCGGGACCGTGGGGAACTGGGCCGAGCGTCGGGGCCTCGCGTATACCTCCTACATGGACCTGGCCCAGAAGGTCGAGGTGCGGGACCTGATCCGCGAGGAGATCCGCAAGGGCAACCAGACCCTGCCCGACGCCACCAAGCTCCGGCGCTTCCTTCTGCTGACGAAGGACCTCGAGGCGGACGACGCGGAAATGACCAGGACCCGGAAGGTCCGCCGGCGATTCGTGGCGGAGCGGTACGCGCCGGTGATCGATGCGCTGTACGGAGGCGAGGAGGAGGTCGAGCTGACCACCGCCATCACCTACGAGGACGGCCGGCAGGCCACCATCCAATCGCGCGTCCGCATCGAGGACGTGGAAGGAGCGCCCAGCCGTGTCTGATGAGACCGGGTTCTTCCTGCTGCTCATGTCCAACGGGCTCCTCATCGGCCTCATGTACGCGCTCATCGCCCTCGGCTTCGTGCTCGTGTACAAGGCGACCGACGCGGTGAACTTCGCCCAGGGGGAGTTCGTAATGATCTCCGGCATCCTGGTGGCGGCGGCCCTCGGGGTCTGGGGAGCGCCCCTCTGGCTGGCCGTCGCGCTCGGCATCGGCACCATGATCGTCTTCGGCTTCGGTCTGGAGCGCGTGATGCTGCGTAAGCTGATCGGCCGGCCGGTCATCGCGGTGGTCATGGCCACCATCGGTCTCGCCTCCATCCTGCGCGGAATCGGGCCCACCGCCTTCGGGGCGGGTTCCCGCCCGCTCCCCCTGCCTATCTCGGACGCGCCCTTCGTGATCGGCCCGCTGTTCATCCCCCCGATCCAGCTCGTGGGCGGCCTCGTCAGCCTGCTGTTCCTCACCGGCTTCGGCTGGTTCTTCGTGAAGTCCCGCAAAGGGATCGCCATGCGGGCGGTGGCGGACAATCAGCAGGTGGCCATGGCGATGGGCATCAACGTCCAGCGCTACTTCGGGCTGGCCTGGGCGATGGCCGGCCTGGTGTCGGCCCTCGGCGGGATCATCTGGGGTAGCTCGGTTGGGGTGGACGTGAACCTGGCGCTGGTCGGCTTGAAGGTCTTCCCGGTGGTGATCCTGGGGGGTCTCGACTCCATCCCCGGCGCCGTCGTCGGCGGCCTCATCGTGGGAGTGGTCGAGAACATCGCGGCGGGCTATGTGGACCCGTACGTGGGCGGCGGGACCAAGGACTTCGCCCCGTACGTCCTGATGATCCTCGTCCTCATGATCCGGCCCTACGGCATCTTCGGCAAAAAGATCATCGAAAGGGTCTAGGCCGATGACAATGGCTGCGACCCGGACCAGTCGTCGTTCCCTCTCCCTCCCCGGGAGGGAGAGGGAGGTGGAGCCATGATCCATCGGGAGTGTGGGGTACTGAAGACGAGCTACGCGGCGGACATGGCGCTGTACCCGCTGCCCATTGCGAAGTGGACGGTGGGGGTCCTCGCGGTGATCTTCTTCGCGGTCATTCCGCTGGCCCTGCACGAGTACTATCTGTCCATCGCCAATCTCGTCTGGATCGCGGTGATCGGCGCGCTCGGCCTCAACATCCTGGTGGGCTATACCGGACAGGTCTCGATCGGCCACGGCGCGTTCATGTCGGTCGGCGCCTATACCGCGGCGAACCTGGTCACGCGGCTGGACTCGCCGTGGCCGGTGAATCTCCTCGCGGGCGGGCTCATGGCGGCGGCGGTGGGGGCGGTGGTGGGCATCCCCTCCCTCCGCATCAAAGGGCTCTATCTCGCCATCGCGACCCTCGCGGGCCAGCTCATCATCGAGTGGATCATCAACCACGTGACCTTCATCAGCGGGGGCGTGCAGGCCTCCATCCCGGTGCCGCGCCCCTATCTGGGCACGATGGAGTTGTCGAGCCAGCGGGACATGTACTACTTCCTGCTGGTCTTCGTGGTGCTCGCCATCGTCGGCACGCTCAACCTCGTGCGCAGCCGGATCGGGCGCGCCTTCATCGCGATCCGCGACCAGGACATCGCGGCCGAGATCATCGGCATCGACATCTTCCGCTACAAGCTCTTGGCCTTCGCGATCTCGTCGTTCTACGCGGGGGTGACCGGGGTGCTGTACACCTACTTCCTCGGCATCGCCAACTACGAGCAGTTCCAGATCGGCGTGTCAATCGACTACCTTGCGATGATCATCGTGGGCGGGCTCGGGTCGGTGCTGGGCTCGGTCCTCGGCGCCATCTTCATCACCCTGTTGCCGATCGTCATCCGGCTCTCGATGGAGGCCTTCGGCGGCCTGTTCCTCGAGCCCCAGACCGTGCTGAACCTCATCCCGAACCTCCGCCTCATGATGTTCGGTGCCCTGATCATTTTCTTCCTGGTCGTGGAGCCGGACGGGCTGAACCGGCTGTGGCGGAACATACGCAACTACTTTCGGATCTGGCCATTCGCGTACTGAGGTACGCGAGGAAAGGAGCACACTCATGCGACAGTTCGTGATCGGGTTGCTGGCCGCGCTCGTGGCGCTGGCGGGGGGGCTCGGGACGGTCTCGCCGGCGGGGGCGAACCATGAAATCGTGATCGGCATGCAGTGCGACCGAACAGGGCCGACCCAGATCGTGGGCACCGTCCTGTGCCCGGGCAAGCACGACTACATCGCCCTCGTGAACAGCAAGGGCGGCGTCGAGGGCCACAAGATCAAGGCGCTCGAGGTCGACCACGAGTACAAGGTGCCGCCTGGGGTCGAGTCCTATGAGCGCCACAAGAAGGAAGGCGCTGTGACCATAGATGTGTACGGCACACCGCACATCTATGCACTCACCGCGAAGCTCACGGAAGACCGGATCCCCGGGACCTCCCCGGGCTTCGGCAGCGCCGCCGCCGCGGACGGCACGCGCTACCCCTACATCTTCCCGATCGCAGCCACCTACTGGTCGCAGGGCGCGGCGGCGGTGCACTTCGCCAAGCAACAGCTGGGCGGGAGCCTCAAGGGCAAGAAGATCGCGTACATCTTCTACGACAACCCGGCCGGCCGGGAGCCGATCGAGGTGATCGAGGATCTCGCGAAGAGGGAAGGCTTCACGCTTCGCACGTTCGCGGTTCCACCCCCCGGCGTCGAGATGGGCGCCCAGATCCTCGACATCGCCCAGCGCTTCCGCGCCGACTTCGTGATCGGGCACCTGTTCGGCGGGGCCCCCGCGGTGTCGATCAAGGAGCTCAAGCGGGTCGGCTATCCGCTCAACAAGGTCGTGTCGTTCGTGTGGGGCTCGGCCGAGGCCAACATCGAGGCGGCGGGCGGTTTCGCGACCGCCGAGGGCTACTACACCATGCAGTTCGCGGGGGTCGGCAAGGACTATCCGGTCCTGAACGAGATCCGGGAGATGTACAAGAAGCAGGGTAAGCCGGCGCCGAAGGAGATGGAGTCCACCGTCTACTACAATCGCGGCGTTCTGATCGCCGCGCTCCACGTCGAGGCCATCCGCCACGCGCTCAAGGCCAAGCCGGACGGCAAGATCACCGGCACGGACGTCAAGGCCGGCTTCGAGAAGATCTCGAACTTCACTTTGGGCGGGCTCGTGCCTCCCCTCAAGATCACGCCGACCGATCACGAGGGTGGCGGACTCGTCCAGATCTGGCAGGTGAAGGGCGGGAAATTCGTGAAGACGACGGACTGGTTCTCGGCGTACCCGGACGTGCTGGCCGATCACATCAAGAAGGCGGCCAGTAAGTAGGCCGTCCATCCTCATCCCCCTCTCCCCCTCATGGGGGAGAGGGGCGGGTGAGGGGGCAATATCATGCTGAATCTCAACAACGTCGAAGTCATCTACGACGGGGTCATCCTCGTGCTCAAGGGGGTGTCCCTCGAGGTGCCCGACGGCGGCATCACCACCGTCCTCGGCGCCAACGGGGCCGGAAAGACCACGACCCTCAAGGCCATCTCCGGCCTGCTCCGGACCGAGCGCGGGGAGGTCACGAAGGGTACGATCGAGCTGGCCGGGGAGCGGATCGACCGGCTGCCCGCCTACGAGGTGGTTCGGCGCGGCACGGTCCAGGTGTTCGAGGGGCGGCGAGTCTTCGAGCACCTGACCACCGAGGAAAACCTCCTCGCGGGGGCCCATACGGAACGGGATCGACACCGGGTGGGCGCGGGCATCGACCGGGTCTACCAGTACTTCCCTCGGCTCAAGGAGCGGCGGGGGGTGCAGGCCGGCTACCTCTCGGGCGGCGAGCAGCAGATGCTGGCGATCGGCCGCGCGCTCATGGCGAATCCCCGGCTGATGCTTCTCGACGAGCCGTCGCTCGGCCTGGCCCCCATGCTGGTGGAGGAGATCTTCGCGATCATCCAGCGGCTGAACCGGGAGCAGCGGCTCACCGTGCTGCTGGTGGAGCAGAACGCCACGCTGGCGCTCACCATCGCCGAGCACGGCTACGTGATGGAGAACGGGCGCATCGTGCTGGAGGGCAGCGCGGAGGCCCTGCGGGAGAACGCCGACATCAAGGAGTTCTACCTGGGTCTCACCGAGGTGGGCGCCCGGAAGTCCTACCGCGACGTGAAGCACTACAAGCGGAGAAAGCGGTGGCTGAGCTGACCGTCCACGCCTTCACGGTCTACGACCTGGTCGCGCGGGGCGCCGCGGTCCACGGCGACGCGCCCGCGGTGATCCAGGGTGAGCGCGCGCTGTCGTTCCGGGCGTTCCGGGACCGGGTGGACGAGCTGGCCGGCGGGCTCGCCGGGCTGGGGCTCGCGGCCGGCGACCGGGTCTGTGTGCTCGCCCAGAACGACGCAGCCTATCTCGAGCTGTACGGCGCCTGCGCGCGACAGGGCATCATCGCCTATCCGATCAACTGGCGGCTCACCGCCCAGGAGATCGAGCGGGTGGTGGAGCGGGCCCACCCCGTCATGATGGTCGTGGACGCCTCCACGCAGGCACTGGTCGGCGACTGGCTCGGCGCCGCCGGCGTGAGACACCGCTACCTGCTCGGCGAGGGGGCCGCCGCCGGCTTCGCGCCGCTCGCGAGTCTCTATCGCACGGGCGGGGTGCCGCCTCCCGCGGACGTGCTCGCCGAGGCTCCGTTCGCGGTGATCTCGACCGCGGCGGTGGACGTGGTGCCGCGCGGGGCGGTGCTCACCCACGGCAACGTGATCGCGGCCAATCTCACCACGATCGGCTGCCTCGGACTCACGGCGCGGGACCGCTACCTGGTCGCGCTCCCACTCTTCCACGTGAGCGCGCTCGCCATGGCCATGGCCCACATGCACGCGGGTGGCGCCAACGTGATCGTGTCGCGCTTCGACCCCGCCGAAGCGGTGGCCCTCATCGACCGCCATCGCGTCACCCACGTGTCCGACTTCCCCCCGGTGCTGGCGAGCCTGCTCGACGCCGCGGAGAAGGCGGGCAGCGCGCTCCCGAGTCTCACCCACGTCTCCGGCCTCGACGCGCCCCAGACCATCCAGCGCCTGCACGAGAAGACCACCGCGCAGTTCTGGACCGGCTTCGGCCAGTCCGAGACGAGCGGATTCGTCACCATCCAGCGGGTGATCGAGCGGCCCGGCGCCTCCGGACGGCCGGTGCCCGCCGCGCAGGTGCGGCTCGTGGACGACTACGATCGCGACGTGCCGATCGGCACGCCGGGGGAGATCGTGGTGCGCGGGCCGCTGGTCTTCCAGGGCTACTTCGGCCAGCCCGACGTCACCGCGTATACGTTCCGGAACGGCTGGCACCATACCGGAGACGTGGGCCGCTTCGACGCGGATGGCTATCTCCACTACGTCAAGCGCAAGCCGGAGAAGGAGTTGATCAAGCCGGGCGGGGAGAACGTTTATCCGGCGGAGGTCGAGGCGGTGATCATGCAGATGGCGGGCGTCACCGGTGTCTGCGTCTACGGGGTTCCCGACGCCCGGTGGGGCGAGGCGGTCAAGGCGGTGGTGGAGGTGGCCGCGCCGGGGGCGCACACCGCGCAGCAGGTGACCGACTTCGTGGGCGGCCGGATCGCCCGCTTCAAGCGGCCGCACGTGGTGGTGTTCTGCGCGGCCCTGCCGCGGACCGCGGAGGGGGCGATCGATCGGGACGCGGTCAAGGCCAAGTGGAGTTAGTGGGAGGGGGCCTCGACGGCCCCCTCCCAGGCCCTCCCCGAGGAACGGCGAGATCGCGCCGGTAAAGTCGGCGCTCGAGCGCCGAGGAGTTGCCGCGTGAAGATCTTCGAGCCGCACCACGAGATGTTCCGGCAGGCGGTGCGGGCCTTCGTGCAGAAGGAAGTCGAGCCCCACGTCGAGGAGTGGGAGGCGGCGGGCCAGATCCCCAAGTCCATCTGGCCGCGGATGGGCGCGCTCGGCTTCCTCGGCGTCGAGTACGACGAGAAGTACGGGGGCGCGGGTGCCGACGTGCTCACCACCGCGGTGCTGTGCGAGGAGATGGCCCGTTCCCGCTGCGCCTCGCTCGCGATGGCGGTGGGCGTGCACACCGACATGGCCTCGCCGCATCTCTACTGGACGGGCAGCGAGGCCCTCAAGGACAAGTACCTGCCCGCGATCTGCCGCGGCGAGGCCCTCACCGCGATCGCGGTGACCGAGCCGGGCGGCGGCTCCGACGTGGCCGCCATCCGGACCCGCGCGGTGCGCGACGGCGATCACTACGTGCTCGACGGCTCCAAGATGTTCATCACCAACGGGGCACTGGCCGATCTCTACTTCGTGGCCGCGCGCATCGAGCAGGGGAGCGGGGACCGGCGCCATCGCGGGATCTCGATGTTCCTGGTGGAGCGAAGCACCCCCGGCTTCACGGTGAGCCGAAAGCTCGACAAGATGGGCAACCGCGCCTCCGACACCGCCGAGCTCGCCTTCGAGGGCATGCGGGTGCCCGCCGGGAACCTCCTGGGCGCCGAGGGCAAGGGCTTCTACGAGGTCATGCGCGTCTTCCAGCGGGAGCGCCTGGTGGCGGGCCTGCACGCGGTGGCCGGCTGCGAGCGGGCGCTGGAGGACACGATCGCCTACGTGCAGCAGCGCCACGCCTTCGGCGAGCCGCTCGCGAAGAAGCAGGTGGTGCGGCACAAGCTGGCCGACCTCGCCACGCTGATCGAGGCCGGGCGCTGGCTCACCTACGCGGCGTGCCTGAAGTTTCGGGACCGGGAGGAGGCCGTGAAAGAGATCTCGATGGTGAAGCTCTTCACGGCCGAGATGGCCCAGAAGGTCGCCTACGACTGCGTGCAGCTCCACGGCGGCTACGGCTACATGCGCGAGTACCCCATCGAGCGCTTCTTCCGGGATATCCGACTCATGACCATCGGCGGTGGGACCTCCGAGATCATGAAGGAGATCATCGCCAAGCAGATGAGTCTCTAAGCGGGAGGGGGCCCCTTCTGATGTCTGCAAAAGGGGGCCCCCTCCGGGGCCTCCCCCGAACAGGATTGCGCCGGCGAAGCCGGCGCGCGAACAGGAACTTCGAGGGTGGGATAGACTGGCGGCGTGAGCGACCGATGACTTGGCAACCAACTCCGGTGGACTTCGTCGCGATCGGGCACGTGACGCTCGATCAGACGGCGCGGGGGACCCGGCCCGGGGGCGCCGCCTACTACACGGCGATGACGGCGCATCGGCTGGGCCTTCGCGTCGGTCTGCTCACCTCGTTCGGATCCGACTTCCCGCGAGAGGCCGTTCCCGCGGGCATCGAGGTCGTGAACGTCGCCGCGGAGCGCACCACCACGTTTCGCATCGGCCAGGGCCGGGTCGGCCGAGGTGGGCGGGCGCGGGAGCTCGCGGTGCTGTCCCGCGCGGCCGATCTGGAGGCGACGGCGCTGCCCGAGGAGTGGCGGGACGCGACGCTGGGCGCGCTGGCCCCGGTCACCGGTGAGGTGGATCCGGGCTTCGCGGCCGCGTTCCCGGAGACCTCGCTGGCGGCCCTGCCGCAGGGCTGGATGCGCCGGCGCGGCAGGGGCGGCATCCTGGCGCCTCGGCCGTGGGAGGACGCCGACCTGGTGCTGCCGCACGTGCAGTCGCTGGTGGTCAGTCACGAGGACGTCGAGCCGTTCGAGAAGGACGCATTCGAATGGTTCCAGCAGGTGCCGGTCGGCGCGGTCACGCGCGGGCCCGAGGGGGCGATCCTCTTCGTGAACGGCGAGCACTACGGCGTCGAGCCGGACGTCGCGGTCGAGAAGGACGCGATCGGGGCGGGCGACGTCTTCGCGGCCGCGCTGCTCATCGCCTACAACCGGGACGGCAACGCGTGGGACGCGGCCGCCGCGGCCGCCTGCTGCGCGGCCGCGTCCGTCGAGACCGCCGGCGCCGCGGGCATCCCGGACCGCGACGGGCTGGAGGCGCGGCTGGCCGCCTACCGGCGACGGAACGGCGGCTAGCCTGATGTTGCCTACTTAAGCCAAAATGGCTAAAATGGCTCATGGGAGGAGATCCATGAGCGCTCGCCGCGCCACCGTCGGCAAGACATCCCGGGGTCGGATCCTCGTCGTGGGAGACCGGCGATCGAGCCCGGCCCCGTACGCGCGATGGCTCGATCAGGCCGGCTTCACGGTGATCGAGACCACCAGCGCCCCCGACGCCTTGCTCCGCCTGGATCGTGACCCCTTCGACGTGGTGGTCAGCGACGTCGCGATGTCCCGGGTGGACGGGCTGACTCTCGTCAAGCGCATGCGGGCCCGGTCGCTGGACGTGCCGGTGGTCCTGATGCTCGAGGCGGCGGACAGGCGGACCGCGGCCGAGGCGGCGCGGCTGGGGGCGGTTCAGCACCTGGTCAAGCCGAGCGACCCGAAGGCACTCGGGGAGATGGCCGGCGAGGTGATCCGGGGGCGACGCTCCGGCGCGCGGGCGATGCCCGGTTTTCGCAATCGACGGGGCGAAGAGGTCGAGCCCAGGTCGTTCTCGGCGAGCGCCGCGAAGAACCAGTTCGGTCGGGTGCTCGAGATGGCCATCGAGGGCGGGGTGGTGATGATCACCAAGCATGACGCGGTCAAGGCGGTGCTCGTCTCGGTGGACGAGTTCACCGCGCTCACCCGCGCCAGGGAGGAAGAGCTCGATACCCTCACCGGCGAGTTCGACCGGCTCCTCGCCCGCCTGCAGACGCCGAAGAACCGCATGGGGATGAAGAGCGCCTTCGAGGCGTCGCCGAAGCAGTTCGGGGAGGCTGCGGTAGAGGCCGCGCGGAAGCGTGGCTGATGGCCGGCGCGCTTCCCGCGTCTACGTACTCGCGGGGACGAACGGGGCCGGCAAGAGCAGCATCGCCGGCGCCATGCTGCTGCGGCAACGGGTGGAGTACCTCAATCCGGACGAGGCCGCCCGGCGCATCCTCGCCGCCAACCCCGGTATCAGCCAGACGCGGGCCAACGGCGCCGCCTGGCACGAAGGCAAGCGCCTGCTCGAGCGGGCGATCGTCGAGCGGCTCGACTTCGTGTTCGAGACCACTCTCGGAGGACGCACGATCACGGGCCTGCTCGAGCGCGCGGCCTCGCTGGGGATCGAGGTCCGCATGTGGTACGTCGGGCTGAGCAGCCCGGAGCACCACATCGCACGCGTGCGGGCCCGCGTCGCGAAGGGTGGGCACGATATCCCGGAGTCGCGGATTCGTGAACGATACGATGCGAGCCGGCTCAACCTGATCCGGCTCCTCCCGAGCCTCAGCGAGTTGTGGGTCTACGACAACAGCGAGGAAGCCGATCCGGACGCGGGGATGGCGCCGGAACCGAAGCTGGTCGTGCACATACGTCGCGGAGCGATCGTCGGCCCGCGCGACTTGAGTCGTACGCCGGATTGGGCCAAGGCGATCGTGGCGGCCGCCATGAAAGGCTGAGAACTGCTTCGCCTTGCCGCCGACCGCGGCCCGGGGCTACACTCGAAGCGGGCGGGCGAATCCATATGGCGGAGCGGAGGATCCGGATCACCGCGGGCCGTGTCACGGCCGATGCGGTGCTGAATGCCTCGAAGACGGCGGGGGCGGTCTGGGACGCGCTCCCGCTCGACATCCCCGGCGAGACCTGGGGCGACGAGATCTACTTCAGCATCCCGGTGAAGGCCAAGGCGGAGGACGCCCGCGATGTGGTGGGCCTGGGCGATCTCGCCTACTGGCCCCCGGGCTCCGCGTTCTGCATCTTCTTCGGTCCGACGCCGTCGAGCCGGGGCGACGAGATCCGCGCGGCGAGCCCGGTCAACGTGTTCGGTCGTGTGCTGGGTGATCCCACTGTGTTCAAGTCGGTACGCTCCGGGACGAAGGTCCGCGTCGAGCGCGCCTGACGGGGAGGACTGGATGAAGATCTTTCTGGATAGCGCGAACGTGGCGGAGCTGCGGGAGGGCGTCGCGATGGGCCTGGTGGATGGGTGCACCACCAACCCCTCGCTGATCGCCAAGGAGAAGCGCCCGTTCCGCCCGCTGGTGGAGGAGATCTGCCGGGTGGTCCCGGGCGACGTGAGCCTCGAGGTGGTGGCCACCGACTTCGACGGGATGGTGAAGGAAGGCAAGGAGCTGGTGCAGGTGGCACCCAACGTGGTGGTCAAGTGCCCGCTCACCAAGGACGGGCTCAAGGCGGTGAAGTACCTGACCGGCGAGGGCATCCGCGTCAACCAGACGCTCTGCTTCTCGGCTCCGCAGGCCCTGCTCTCCGCCAAGGCGGGCGCGGTCTACATCAGCCCGTTCCTCGGGCGCCTCGACGACATCGGCCACGTGGGCATGGACCTGATCCGGGACATCTGCGAGATCTACCGGAACTACGGCTTCAAGACTCAGGTGCTGGCGGCCTCGATCCGCAACCCGCTCCACGTCATCGACGCGGCGAAGGCGGGGGCGCACGTGGCCACCATGCCCTTCAACGTGCTCGAGATGCTGATGAAGCACCCGCTCACCGACATCGGCCTCAAGAAGTTCCTGGACGACTGGGCCAAGCTCGGCGAGAAGATCTAGCCCCCGATCTCTCCCTCTCACCGAAGGGGAGAGGGCAGGGCGAGGGGCGGTCTGACGTTCTGCCTGCATGTCGCGGTCCTGGCGGATCCGCAACGACCCGGCCAATCCGTGCTGGAAGAGGAGAGCCACGTTCCCGCGGGAACGTCGCAGCGGCGGGCGTGCGACGCGACGGGGAGGGCGGGTGGTGGCTGGACGTGGGCTGGGCGATCGACGTAGGTAAGGGCATGGTTCAATCCGGCTAGTCGGGTGTGCGCGCCTGGTTTGTGTCAGGACTAGATCGGACTGGGGTCCATTCCGCCCGTTCCGCCCGGCTGTGCGTATATCTCCTGTGAGGGCATGAGATGGACGCGGAGCGGGGGCTGATGGAACGGGTGGCCAGGGGAGACCAGGCCGCGTTCAGCGACCTGGCCCAGCGCTACAGCGGCAAGCTGCTGGCGGTGGCCGGGCGGTTGCTCGGGTCGCGGGCCGACGCCGAGGACGCCGTCCAGCGCGCGTTCCTCCAGTGCTACGCAGGCGCGGGCGGCTACAACCCCCGCTGGGCCGTCTCCACGTGGCTCTACCGCATCCTCACCAACGTGTGCGTGGACGAGCTGCGGCGGCGCGCCACCCGCACGGCCCACAACGAGCGCTCGGCCGCCGGGCCGCTCGTATCGAGCAACCACCGGCCGCCCGATGCCTATCTCGATCTCCACCGGGCGCTCGAGCGGGTGCCGCGTGAGGCGCGGGTGCTGCTGGCCCTGCGCTACGTGGATGGGCTCTCCTACGGGGAGCTGGCGCGGATCCGGGGCATCACGATCAATACCGTGAAGAGCCAGCTCGCGCGGGGCAAGGCCCTGCTGCGGGACGAGCTCGGCAAGCGAGGAGCAGGCCATGAATGACGGCAAGACGCAGGCGCAGGACCAGCTCGATCGGCTGCTGGCGGACTACTTCCGACCGGAGACGGCTCCCGCCGGCATGGGGCGGAAGTTCGCGGCGGCGGCCCGGGAGTCCGAGACCGATCTGACGCGGCTCGAGGGGAAGCTTGCCATCGAGGCGACCCCGCGGGGGGTCTCGCTGGTCCGCACCGGCCGGGTCGGGAAGCCGGCCACCGCGGCGGCGCGGCGACTGACCGAGCAGGCGCGGGAAGAGATTCACGAATACCTGCGGGGCCAGCGCGCCTTCTTCCGGGTGCCGGTGGATCTCGCCGCGGTACCGGACTTCCAGCGTAAGGTGCTGGAGGCCGCGCGTCTGATCCCGTTCGGCGAGGCGCGGCCGTACGCGTGGATCGCCGCGCGCATCGGGCATCCGCGCGCGGTGCGCGCGGTGGGGACCGCGCTCGGGCGCAACCCGGTGCCGCTCATCCTGCCCTGCCACCGCGTGTGGCGGAGCGACGGCGGCCTGGGCGGCTACATCTTCGGCGCGGCGGTCAAGGACCGGCTGGCTGCGCTCGAGCGCACCACGCCGGTGCTGGAGGGCTGCACGAGCACCCGCATCGTGTGTCGCGTGGGCTGCATCCACGGCCGCCACATGCGCCCGGACAACCGGGTCGTGTTCGCCTCGGTGTCCGACGCCCGCTCCGTGGGCTACCGGCCGTGCAAGCGCTGCCGCCCCGCGGCGTGATTCGCGCGCAGTCCATCCAGCACCGGCTTCGGCAGATCGACTGGGCTCATGTCGCCCAGGCCCTCGATGAGCGCGGCTGGGCCACCACGCCCCCGCTGCTCACCGCCGCCGAGTGCGCGGAGCTGATCCGCCTCTACCCGGACGCGCGCCGCTTCCGCAGCCGCGTGGACATGGCCCGCTTCCGCTTCGGGGAAGGGGAGTACAAGTACTTCGCGAACCCGCTACCGCCGGTCGTGCGCGAGCTGCGGCGCCACGCCTATCCGCGCCTGGCGGCGATCGCGAGCGCCTGGGAGGCGACGCTCGGGACCGGTCGGCGCTATCCGCCCGAGCTGGACGAGTTCCTCGCGGTCTGCGCCGAGCATGGGCAGATGAAGCCCACGCCGCTGCTGCTGCGGTATGAGGTGGGGGGATACAACTGCCTGCATCAGGACCTCTATGGCGACGTGGCGTTTCCGCTCCAGATGACTTGCCTGCTGAGCCGGCCGGGGGTTGACTTCGCGGGCGGGGAGTTCTTGCTGGTGGAGCAGCGGCCTCGGGCGCAGTCGACGGGGTCGGCGGTGCCGCTGGAGCGCGGACAGGTCGTGATCTTCGCCACGCGGCACCGGCCAGTGCGCGGTGCTCGGGGGGCCTACCGCGTCACGCTACGACATGGGGTGAGTCGCGTCGCCTCGGGGGAGCGCTATACGTTGGGTGTGATCTTTCACGACGCGGCGTAGGCCCCTCACCCCGCCCTCTCCCCAGAGGGGAGAGGGCGGCACTCAGACGCTGGGGCGGACGTCGGCCGCGAACGCCTCGTAGATGCCGATCATGTCGTCGAGGTCGCGGTAGCGGGTCTCCAGCAGCATCGACCCGACGCCGAGGTCGCGGAAGGCGACGAGATCCGCGATCACCTGATCGCACGAGCCCTGCAAGGGCTTGCGGTCCGATCCGAGCGGCGCGCTGCGCAGAGACAGACCCGCGCGCACACTGATCGTGACCTGGTCGAACGGGCGCTTCTGCCGCGCGCATTCTTCCCGCAGCCGCGCGATGTCCGCCTCGAGCGCGGCGGGCGTGATGAAGGCGGCGTGCCAGCCGTCGCCGAGCTGGACGACGCGGCGGAGGGCCCGCGGCGTGTGCCCGCCGATCAGGATCGGGATGTCGCCGCGGGTGGGCTTGGGGAAGACGCCGATCCCGTCGAAGGAGAAGAACTCCCCGTGGTGCGCGCTGCGCGCGTCGCGCCAGCAGGCGCGCATGACCGTGAGCGCCTCGTCGCTCCAGGCGCCGCGCCGATCGTAGTCGCCGCCCAGCAGCTCGATCTCCTCGCGCATCCAGCCCACGCCCACCCCGAGCACCAGGCGGCCTTCGGAGAGATGGTCGATGGTGGCGGCCATCTTGGCGGCGAGGATCGGGTTCCGGTGGGGCAGCACCAGGATGCTGGTGCCGAGCCGCACGCGCTCGGTGACGCCCGCCACCATGGCCAGCGTGGTGAGCGGCTCGAGGAAGGGGACCTCGGGCGCGAGCGGGAACTTGCCGGTGGGGCTGTACGGGTACCGCGACCTGATCCGATGCGGGATCACGACGTGATCGCTGGCCCACAAGGAGTCGTAGCCGAGCGCTTCCATGCGCCGCGCGAAGGTGAGCACGCTGTGGCGCGCGCCGATGGGGCCGAACATGGGCAGATGGCAGCCGATCTTCACGCGCAGGCCGCCCCAAAGGGCCCATCTGCTTCGTCGGCTCGGTCGCCGCAGCGCTCAACGTACAGGGAATACGCCTCGGGCCGCGGCCTCCCTCGCCGCCTCGCATCTGGACCCTCTGGAGCGCCCGGCGGGGTCTCGGACACGCGGGTCAGGCGCGCTGGGCGCCGGAGGAGTAGATGATGCGGTCGCCCAGCTCGTCGCGCGCGATCATCTCGCCCAGGCGCGAACGCTGGATCTTGCCGGACGACGTCTTGGGGATGGTGCTGGGCAGGACCAGCAGCACCCGGGCGGGGCGATGGCCCCGGCCCTCGCGGACGCGCTGGACGATCTCGCGGACCAGGTGCGAGTGCGCGTCCGCGTCGGCCGCCTGCTCGCGCACCTCGGCCACCACGTGCAGCCGCTGGGTGCCGGTGCGGTCGCTCTCCACACCGACCGCCGCCGAGTAGCGCACGCCGGGCACGTGGTCCACGACCTCCTCGATATCGGTGGGGATCACGTTCTCGCCGCCCAGGATGATCACGTCCTTGAGGCGCCCGGTGACGAAGAGAAAGCCCTCCGCGTCCACGAAGCCCAGGTCGCCGGTGCGCAGCCAGCCGTCGGGCGAGAGGATCTTCCGGGTGGCCTCGGGGTTGTTGTAGTAGCCCTGCATCACGCCGGGGCTCGAGACGCAGATCTCGCCCTCGACGCCCAGCTTGACCGCTTCCTCGCCGTCCAGGATGCGCACCCGCACCCCGCGGCAAGGCTGGCCCACCGAGGGGAACCGGCCGGAGGCGTCCAGGCGGAGCGGCGTCCGCCGCGGCCAGATCGCGACCGCCAGGGTCGCCTCGGCCAGCCCGTAGCAGGGCGTGATGAGGTTCTGCACGCCGAACTTCTGCTCGAAGGCGGCGATGGTGCTGAGCCGCACCGGCTCGGCGCCGGAGAGCGCCTGCTTGAGGGAGGACAGATCGAGGCCGGTGGTATCGTGGATGTTCCGCACGCAGTTGCGGTAGCCGAAGTCCGGCGACACCGTGAAGGTGGCGCCGACCCGGCTCACCAGCTCGAGCCACACGCGCGGGTTCTTGAGATCGGGCGGCAGCAGGTGGAGCGGCGCCCCGCTCCAGGGCGGGGTGAACGAGCAGCCGATCAATCCCATGTCGTGGTAGAGGGGCAGCCACGAGACGACCACGTCGTCGGGGGTGAGCTGCGCGGCTTCCGCCATGAACTCGACGGTGCGCACCACGTTGGCGTGGCTCAGCACGACGCCACGCGGCTGGCCGGTGCTGCCCGACGTGTACTGGATGAAGGCCACGTCGTCGGCGGCCGCGGTCGGGAAGGCCGGGGCGGGATCGTCCACCTCGAGATCGCTCGGCTCTAGCACGTGCCGGATATTGGACGCGGCGGCCTGCGATTCCTCTACGCCGGTGCGGAACCACCCGATGGTGGCCACCGCCTTGGCCTCCGAGTTCCGGAAGATGTTGGCGGTCGCCTCCACGCCGAGGGTGGGGTACAGCGGGACCGGCACCGCGCCGAGGCGGAGCGCGCCGAAGAAGGTGTAGAAGAACTCGGCGCAGGTCGGGTAGATGAGACAGACCTTGTCGCCCCGGTCGATGCCGGCGCGCCTGAGCCCGGCCGCGTAGCGCGCGCTCTCCCGCCACAGCCGGCCGTACGGCACCGCTTCGTCGAAGAGGTGGAAGTACGGGGTGTCAGGATCCTGGGCGGCCCTGCCCCCCATCAGCTCGGTCAAGGTGGCCGGGATGGGCGCTCCTGGCTTCACGGGCGTGATTCTAGCGAAAGCGCCAGGGCGCGGGGAAGGATTCTCGCCGGGCCAGGGGGGGTGCCCGTACTCTGGCGAGCAGCCGTGAAGCGCGTGCTCGGAGTCCTGCCGGTGGTGTGGTTGATCGCGGCGTGCATCTCCCCGCCGGTCGCGCCGAGTCCGCCGCCACGGCGTCTCGCGCCGACCGCGTGCGAGAAGCGGGCCCTCATGACGGGACAGGTCGCGGATACCGCGAGTCCGGCGGCCGTGGCCGAGAGCTTGCCGTGGGGTGCCCTCGCGCCCGAGACCTGCCCGGCGGCCGGAGGCCGCCTGATCCTCGGCCCACCCTGGGACCTCCCCTGAGGCGTCCGCCGGCGCGCGGCGCGCTAGCGGTCGAGGGTGATCAGGTCGAAGGTCTCGGCGTAGGCGTAGCCCCTGGGCTTGCCGAGCTGGGCGCCACGCTCGCGCACCCGCTGCTCCACGGCCGCGAAGTCCTTGAACTGGCTCGCGTGGCAGGCGAGCGCCTTGATCTTGAGATCGATCGTGTCGGAGATGTCCACGACCAGCTCGGGGTTGTCCCACCACATCAGGTAGACCTCGCGCACCTTGTGGGGCTCGAGGCCCTGCGCGAGCAGCTCCGGGAAGGCCATGTGGTCGCGCGCGAGCGGGTAGACGCAGTCGAGCGCGATGCCCGCCACCGTGCGGTGGTCGCGGTGCGAGGCGCCCAGGTTCTTGGTGCGGTGCGGGTTCTGGATGATGAGGCGATCGGGCCGATGGCGCCGGATCGCGGCGGTGACCGCCAGGCGCGACTCGCGTGTGTCTTCCACCTCGCAGTCCGGGAATCCCAGGAAGTCCACCGTCTCCACCCCGAGCACCCGCGCCGCGTTGCGCTGCTCCTCCTCGCGGATCCGGGCCAGGCGCTCGGGTGTCATGCCCCGATCGCCCGAGCCCTTATTGCCGTTGGTGACGATGCAGTAGGAAACGGACATACCCTCGCGCACGAGCCGGGCGACGGTACCCCCGGCGCCGAACTCGGAGTCATCGGGGTGAGCGGTGACCACCAGCACGCGCTGGATCGGGGCTTTCTGGGACGCATCGGGCATGGGGAGTGCTCCTTTCCGGACGTTATCTTATCAGAGGGTAGGGGTCCGCTATAATGCGGCCGGTGACCACGCGGCCCACCGGTGTCGTCCTGCTCACGCTCCTGCTCGCGGGCTTCCTCCTCCTCGGCGCGCTGCCCAACCAGGTGGCGAGCATCCGGGTGGCCGGCCTGTCGCTGCTCTGGTGGTACGGTGGCCTGCTCGCGCCGGTGATGGCCGTGCTCGTCGCGATCCGCTGGCTCGCCGAGCCCCCGCCCGATCCGTCCTCCGACGAATGAGATCGGTCGCGCGCGTCCTCGCCGTCTGGCTCGCGCCGGCGGTCGTGCTGGCGGTGCCGGCGGCCCTCGCCGCGCGCGGGCCCGACGGTCTCTGGCTCGGGCTCGTCGTGACCCTGGCACCCCTCATCGCGCTGGGCTGGGGCGCCGGCCGTCCGACGCCGGGCGGCGACCCGGCACCCGGCGAGACACTCTTCCCGGTCGTCACCCTGCTCATCTCGGTGGGCGTGTTGCTCTGGGCAAACGTCGCCCTGGCGGGCGACGTGGCCGCGTGGCTCGGCGGGCGGCGCTGGCACGGCATTGTGATCGCCGCGGGGGCCGGGTGGCTCTTGACCGCCTGGCGGCCGCTGCGCCGGACGGCACCGCTGCTGCTCGCGCTCGCGTGCGTGGCCGCGGTGCTGGTGCTGCTGCAGCTCGCGTGGGCGCTCGCGCTCGGCCCCATCGCGGCATGGGACCGCGTGGCCAGCCAGCCCGCGTTCCGGTTCCCGCCGTCGAGCCCCTGGGTGATCGGCGGGCGGGACCTGGGCGTGGTCCGCGGGAGGGCTCCACTCGTCCTCGACGAGGTGCATCGCCTCACCGCGCCGGCCGGGGGCATCCTGCGCGCGCGCACGCTGGACGGCACCCGCCTCGCCGCGATCGAGTGGACGCTGGCGCCCGGGCAAACCGTGACGCTGCGCGCTGGCGATGAGATCTTGCGGACCTCGACGCTGCGGCTGCGCTTCGAGGCCGACAAGCGGGTTCCCGGGGCGCCGGCGTCGGGCACGGCGTGGGCCGACGGCCGGCCGCGCCGCTGGCTCGAGCGCGCCGGCCTGGCCGTCACACTCGTGGCCGGCGCGGCGGCACTGCTGCGCGCGGGCCTCACGGTGCGCCTCTCGCGCGACCGCGTCGGCCTGGCGGCGGGCGGGCTGCTGCTCGTCTTCGTGTGGGCGCAGGCCTGGGCGGTCTACGCGCTGATCCAGGCGCCCGACCTCTTCCTGGGCGGTGTCACGCTCGAACGATTGCTCGAGCTGCCCGCGCACGGGCTCTTCGCCGAGCCGTGGCGCCAGACGCTCCAGCTGCTGCTGCTCGCCGCCGGCCTCGCCGCCTTCCTCGCCTCGAGCCTCGCCCTGCGCGAGCGGCTGGGCGCGCTGGACTCCACCGGAGGCGGCGAGATCGGCCACGATCCGGGGCTCTGGGCGGGTCTCTTCGGCGGGGCCGCGCTCGCGAGCCTCTGGCCCGTCGATCCGTGGGCGCTGAGCCTGCTCGCCCTGGGCGGCGCCGGCTGCGCACTCGGGCCGGCCACGCTCTGGCCGCCCCGCCACGGTCGCACCGCCGCCACCGCGGGGATGGTCGGGCTTATCGTGTTCGTCGGGTTGGCCGCGCTCCAGCTCCGCGACGCGGGCGGCGGGCCGCTGGGTGCCGCCATCGCCTATCCGGCTCTGGTGGCGACGCCCCTCGGAGCCGGCGTACTCTGGCTCGGCCGGCGCGGGCGGCCGTGATCGCGCTCTCCGGCTCCTTCGATCTCGGCAGCGTGCTCGGCTCGCTGCTGGTCAGGTTCACGGTGGAGCGTGTGTCCTTCGCGGCCGGATTCCACGCCGCCGCGGCCGGCGCGCTGGCCGGCCTCACGCGGTTCGTGCTCGCGGAGCGGCGCGCGGGCGGGGCGGGCGGTTTTACCCGGGTCGCGGGCGGGGGTATGATGTAGCGTCCATGGCCAACGACCGCATCGTCGTCCGCGGAGCTCGCGAGCACAATCTGAAGGCTATCGATCTCGAGCTTCCCCGTGATCAGCTCGTGGTGATCACCGGGCTGTCGGGATCGGGCAAGTCCTCGCTGGCCTTCGACACCATCTACGCCGAAGGGCAGCGCCGTTATGTCGAGTCGCTCTCGGCCTATGCCCGGCAGTTCCTCGAGCAGATGGAGAAGCCCGACGTGGACTCGATCGAGGGGCTCTCGCCCGCCATCTCGATCGAGCAGAAGACGACCTCCAAGAACCCGCGCTCGACGGTGGGCACCGTCACCGAGGTCTACGATTACCTGCGGGTGCTCTTCGCGCGGGTCGGGATCCCGCACTGCCCCCGCTGCGGCAACGTGATCTCGGCCCAGACCGTCCAGCAGATGGTGGACCGGGTGATGACCCTGCCGGTGGGCAGCCGGATCGTGGTGCTCTCGCCCATCGTGCGCGGCCGCAAGGGCGAGTACCGTAAGCTCTTCCACGACCTGCGCCGGCAGGGCTACGTGCGGGTGCGGGTCAACGGGCAGCTCCGCGAGCTGACCGAGGACATCGAGCTGGCGAAGACCAAGAAGCACACCATCGAGGTGCTGGTGGATCGGCTGGTGGTGAAGGACAACCTGGGCGGCCGACTGGCCGACTCGCTCGAGACCGCGCTTCGGCTGGCCGACGGGGTGGTGCAGGTGGAGGTGCCCGACGGTCCCTCCTTTCTCTTCTCGGAGCGGCTCGCCTGCGCGGCCTGCGGCATCTCCTTCCCGGAGGTGTCGCCGCGCATGTTCTCCTTCAACAACCCGTACGGCGCCTGCCCGGACTGCGGCGGCATCGGCACCCGCTACGAGATCGACCCCGAGCGCGTGGTGCCGGATCCCGCGAAGACCCTGGCCGGCGGCGCGCTCGTGCCGTGGGCGGGGCCGTCCGCCTCCTCGATCTTCAAGCAGACGCTGCGGGTGCTCGCCCGGCGCCACGGGTTCGGCCTCGAGACGCCGTGGGGCAGGCTTCCGAAGAAGGCGCGCGACATCCTCCTGTACGGTGAGCCGGACGACGGCTTCGAGGGCGTGCTGAAGCTGCTCGATCGCCGCTACAAGGAGACGGGGTCCGAGGATACCCGCGGCGAGGTCGAGCGCTTCATGACCGAGCGCGCCTGCCCGACCTGCGGCGGCTCCCGGCTACGGTCGGAGACACTCTCGGTCAAGATCGCGGGGCGCTCCATCGCCGACGTGGTGCGGTTCCCCATCAAGGCGGCCCGCCAGTTCTTCGACACGCTCGCCCTCTCCGAGCGCGACATGGCCATCGCGCGGCGGGTGCTCAAGGAGATCCGCGAGCGCCTGGGCTTCCTCTCCCAGGTCGGGCTCGACTACCTGACCCTCGACCGGCCCGCCGCCACGCTCTCGGGGGGGGAAGGCCAGCGCATCCGCCTCGCCACCCAGATCGGCTCGAGCCTGGTCGGCGTCCTCTACATCCTGGACGAGCCCTCCATCGGGCTCCACCAGCGCGACAACGGCCGGCTCCTCGACACGCTCAAGCGCCTGCGCGACCTCGGCAATACGGTCCTGGTCGTGGAGCACGACGAGGAGACCATCCGGGCCGCCGACTACGTGGTGGACCTCGGGCCCGGCGCGGGCGAGCTGGGCGGGCACGTGGTCGCGGTGGGCACCCCGGACGAGGTCTTGGCGAACCCCGCCTCGCTCACCGGGCGCTTCCTGGCCGGGGTCGAGCGCATCGCGGTCCCCGCCGTCCGCCGCAAGGCCAACGGCAAGTTCGTGGTCATTCACAATCCGCGCGAGCACAACCTGAGGGGCATGAGCGTGAAGATCCCACTCGGCACCTTCACCGCGATCACCGGCGTGTCGGGCTCCGGCAAGTCCACCCTGGTCAACGACATCCTGTACCGGGCGCTCGCCTCGATGCTCCACCGCGCGCAGGACCGGCCCGGCGCCCACGATCGGATCGAGGGTGCGCAGCATCTCGACAAGGTCATCGACATCGACCAGTCGCCGATCGGGCGCACCCCGCGCTCCAATCCCGCGACCTACACCGGGGTGTTCACGCTGATCCGCACGCTGCTCGCTCGTACCCCGGATGCCCGCGTGCGCGGCTACCAGCCGGGCCGCTTCTCGTTCAACGTCAAGGGTGGCCGCTGCGAGGCCTGCCAGGGTGACGGGCTCGTGAAGATCGAGATGCACTTCCTGCCCGACGTCTACGTCACCTGCGAGGTCTGCCGCGGCAAGCGCTACAACCGCGAGACACTCGAGGTGCGCTACAAGGGCAAGAACATCGCCGACATCCTGGAGATGACGGTGGCGGAGGCGCTCGGGTTCTTCGAGCCGGTGCCCTCGATCAAGCAGAAGCTCCGGACCCTGCACGACGTGGGGCTCGACTACATCCGGCTGGGTCAGGCCGCCACCACCCTGTCGGGCGGCGAGGCGCAGCGGGTGAAGCTGGCCACCGAGCTGAGCCGGCGGGCCACCGGCCGCACGCTCTACATCCTGGACGAGCCCACCACCGGGCTCCATTTCGCCGACATCCGGCGCCTCCTGGAAGTTCTCAACCAGTTGGTGGATCAGGGCAACACAGTGGTGATCATCGAGCACAACATGGACGTCATCAAGACCGCGGACTGGGTCGTCGACCTGGGCCCCGAGGGCGGCCCCGAGGGTGGCCGGGTGATCGCCTCCGGCACGCCCGAGGACGTGGCCCGCCACGACACGTCCTTCACCGGCCAGTTCCTGGCCCGCGTGCTCGAGGCGAGCTGATGGTCATGGGCACGAGGAACCGGCAGGGTGAGGGCGCGGGAGTGCGGGCGTGAGGCGCACGAAGATCGTCTGCACGATCGGCCCCGCCAGCAGCCGGCCGGAGATCCTCGACCGGCTGGTAGCGGCGGGCATGGACGTGGCTCGCCTGAACTTCTCGCACGGCACCCACGCCGAGCACGCCGAGGTCATCCGCGCGATCCGGCAAGGGGAGGCCCGCTGGGGCCACCCGATCACCATCCTCCAGGATCTCCAGGGCCCCAAGGTGCGTCTCGGCACCTTCGTCGGCGGCCAGGCCATGCTCGTGCCGGGCGAGCACTTCGTGCTGACCGCCCGCGCCGTGAAGGGCACCGCCTCGCGGAGCTCGCTGAACCATCCCGAGTTCCTCGCGGCCCTGCGGCCGGGCGATCCGGTCTGGATGGACGACGGGATGATCCAGCTCGTGGTGGACAGGGTGGAGGAGGGGGAGGTCCAGTGCCGGACCGTCTCGGGCGGGCTGGTGTCGGATCACAAGGGCGTGTCCTTCCCGCGGCTGCCGGTGCCGGTGTCCTGCCTGGCGGAGAAGGACCGCGAGGATCTGCGCTTCGGGATCGAGCAGGCGGTGGACTACGTGGCGGTCTCCTTCGTCCGCTCCGCCGCCGACATTCAGGAGGTCCGCAAGTTCCTCCACGAGCAGGGCGCCAACATCCCGATCGTGGCCAAGCTCGAGCGGGCCGAGGTCGTGGCGAACCTGCAGGGACTGCTGCCGCTGGTGGACGCGGTGATGGTGGCGCGCGGCGATCTGGGGGTGGAGGTGCCGCTCGAGGAGGTGCCGGTTATTCAAAAGGACGTGATTCGTCAGGCGCGGCTGGCCAAGGTGCCGGTGATCGTGGCCACCCAGATGCTCGAGTCCATGGTGACCCACTCGCGGCCCACGCGCGCCGAGGTGAGCGACGTGGCCACCGCCATCTTCGATGGCGCGGATGCCATCATGCTCTCCGCGGAGACGGCCACCGGCCGCTTCCCGGTCGAGACGGTGCAGATGATGGCGCGCATCGCGGAGCGCGCCGAGCAGGCCGTTCCGGAGGCGAACGCGTCGCGTCCCCGGCCGGAGGCCTACGGCTTCCCGGAGGCGGTGGCGGAGGCGGCCTGCCAGGCGGCGCGGCTGCTCCACGCCAAGGCGATCGTGGCCTTCACCCAGTCCGGCTTCAGCGCCCGGCTCATCTCGCAGGACCGTCCGGAGGTGCCGATCATGGCGCTCACCCCGTACTCGGAGGTGCAGCGGCGGCTCGGTCTCTTCTGGGGCGTGTCCTCACGGCTCGTGCACAAGGTGGAGACCACCGACGAGATGGTCGAGGAAGTGGAGGCCACGCTGCTGGGCGACGGTACCGTGCGGAACAACGACGTGATCGTCATCATCTCGGGGGCGCCGATGTGGGTGACCGGGACAACCAACCTGCTCAAGCTTCACCGCGTGGGCGATCGCCGGTGACGTCCTCGATCGCGCGAGGCGCGGACGGGTGGGGCCGGGGCGGGGGCTCTCCCCGGGACACGCTGACTCGCAACCGCGGCGCTGACGAGCCACGAGAAGGGATGTAGGCGCCTTCGGTAGCGCGCAGAAGACACGGTCCCGGGGAGGGCCCCCGCCCCGGCCCGACCCCGCCGCGGACGACCCGTCGGTGGATGGCCGACGATTCCCACAACTGGAGAGGTCATGGCGTACGAGACATTGCGCTACGAGGTGAAGGACGGCATCGCCACCATCACGTTGAATCGGCCGGATGCCTACAATGCGTTGAATGCGGCGCTGGGGCGGGATCTGTTTCAGGCCGCGCTCGAGGCGGATGAGGATCGGGCGGTGCGGTGCATCGTGATCACCGGCGCCGGGAAGGCGTTCTGCGCGGGCGGCGACGTCAAGGATTTCGCGGACAACCCGGAGCGCATCGGCATCCTGATCAAGGAGCTGACGACGTATCTGCACGGGGCGATCTCGCGGCTGGCGCGGACCATGAAGCCGGTGGTGATGGCGGTGAACGGCATCGCGGCGGGGGGCGGGATGAGCCTCGCTCTCTCGGGAGACCTGGTGGTGGCCGCGGAGTCGGTGAAGTTCACGATGGCCTACTCGAAGATCGCCGCCTCGCCGGACGGCTCCTCGTCCTACTTCCTGCCGCGCATGATCGGGCTGCGCCGCGCGCTCGAGCTGCACTACACCAATCGCGTGCTCTCGGCGCGCGAGGCGCTGGAGTGGGGACTGGTCAATCGCGTGCACCCGGACGCCGAGTTCCCCGGCGCGGTCGCCGCGTTGGCCCGCGAGCTGGCCCAGGGGCCGACCCAGGCCTTCGGGCGCGCCAAGCTCCTCTTCCACCAGTCCACCCAGGAGAGCCTGGAGACGCAGATGGAGCTGGAGGCGCAGGCCATCGCGGCCAGCGGCCACACCGAGGACTTCCGCAACGGGGTGGTCGGGTTCGCCCGCAAGCAGCCGGTGACGTTCACGGGCCGCTAGGAGCCGTGGTCCGGCTCGATCCGAGCGAGCTGGGCCGCCGGCTGGACGAGATCCTGGCGGCCGGCGAGCGCATGATCCGCGGGGTGCCGGCGGCGGAGCTGGACCCGCCGCTCCGGGACCTGGCCTTCCGTCTCTTCCGGCTCGGCTTGGGCTTCGCCGACGGCATGGATCTCGGGCGGTTCCCGGCAGACTGGCGGGACGAGCGCGCCCCCGCCGATCTCCTCGACGGCGCTTCGGTGGCCCGTTACGGCGCCCTGGTGCGGGGCCGGCTCGCGGGCTGGTTCGAGGGCGCCGGGCCGCGCGAGTTCGCGCGCGTCATCGCGGTGCACGACGGCCCGCAGCCGGGGCACGAGCTGCTCGAGCGCGTGACCGCCGCCGCGGCGGCGCAGCTGCGCGCCCTCCGCGACAGCCTCGCGCGCCGTGCCCTCGCCCCCCGGGAGCCGCTGCCCGCCGCGCTCGACGGGCTCCCCACGCCCGCGCGGCCCTGGTAGCCGCGGGTGACCTGCCCGAGCTGTCGAGCGGAGAACCTGCCGAGCCATCGCTTCTGCGTGGCGTGCGGGCAGGCGGTTCAGGCTTCGTGCGCGCGCTGCGGCTTCATGCACGAGCCGGGCGCCCGCTTCTGCGGGGGCTGTGGCCAGCCGTTCCTGGCCCCGGGGCCCGCCCGCTTCGCCTCGCCCGAGACTTACACGCCACCGCACCTGGCCGAGAAGATCCGCACCTCGCGCGGGACGCTCGAGGGGGAGCGCAAGCAGGTCACCGTGCTGTTCGCCGACATGAAGGGCTCGCTGGAGCTCCTGGCCGACCGCGATCCGGAAGACGCGCGGCGGATGCTCGATCCGGTGCTGGCGGTGATGATGGAGGCGGTCCACCGTTACGAGGGTACCGTGAACCAGGTGCTCGGGGACGGGGTCATGGCCATCTTCGGCGCGCCGGTGGCCCACGAGAACCACGCGGTCCGCGCCGCCTACGCCGCGCTGCGCATGCACGAGGAGGTGCACCGGCTGGCCCGTGACCTGCGCCGCGCCGAGGGCGTGGACGTGCAGATCCGCGTCGGGCTCAACTCCGGCGAGGTGGTGGTGCGCGCGATCGGCAGCGATCTGCACATGGACTACAGCGCGGTGGGCCAGACCACCTACCTGGCGGCCCAGATGGAGCGTCTGGCCCGCCCCGGCTCGACGCTGCTCGCCCCGGAGACGTGCCGGCTCACCGAGGGGTTCCTGGTCGTGACCGGGCTCGGCCCGGTGCCGATCAAGGGGATCGTGGAGCCGGTCGAGGTGTACGAGTTGACCGGAGCGGGCCCGGCACGGTACCGCCTGCAGGCGGCGGCGGTGCGCGGCCTCACGCGCTTCGTGGGCCGCGACGCCGAGGTCGAACGGCTCCGCGTGGCCTTCACGCGCAGCCGCGCGGGCGAGGGGCGGCTGGTGGCGCTGGTCGGCGAGCCCGGCGTCGGCAAGTCGCGCGTCATCCGCGAGTTCGTCGAGGGGCCGTGGATGGACGGCGCGATCCTGCTGGAAGGCCGGCCGGTCGCGTATCGGAAGACGCCGTCGTGGATGCCGGTGATGGACGCGTTGCGCCGCTACTGCGAGATCGACCGGCTCGACGAGGAGCGGATCATCCGGGAGAAGATCACCGGCAAGGTCCTGGCGCTCGATCGCGCGCTCGCGCCCGCGCTCCCGGCCCTGTTCGCGCTCGCCGATCTCGAGCCCGAGGACGAGACGTGGCGCGCGCTCGATCCGCCGCAGCGCCGGCGCCGTATCCAGGACGCGGTGCGCAACGTGCTGCTGGCCGAGAGCCGGCGCCAGCCGGTGGTCCTCGCGGTGGAGGACCTCCAGCGCATCGACGAGGAGACCCAGGCGCTGCTGGACAACCTGGTGGACCGGCTGCAGGGCACCCGCCTGCTGATCCTGGTCGCCTACCGGCCGGAGTACCAGCATCGATGGGGCAGCAAGCCCGGGTACGCGCAGATCCGGATCGATCCGCTGCCGCCGGAGACGGCCCACGCGCTCCTCGAGAGCATGCTCGGTTCCGATCCCGGCCTGGCCGCGCTCGAGAGGGTGCTGGTGGAGCGCACCGATGGCAACCCGCTCTTCCTCGAGGAGAGCGTGCGGGCGCTCGTGGAGACCCAGGCCCTGATCGGGGAGCCGGGGGCCCGGCGCCTCGCCAAGCCGCTCGAGACCGTCCAGGTTCCGGGCAGCGTGCGGGCGGTGCTGGCCGCCCGCATCGACCGGCTCACGCCGGCGGCCAAGCACGTGCTCCAGTCCGCCTCGGTGATCGGCAAGGACGTGCCGTTCCCGGTGCTGGCCGAGATCGCCGATCTGCCCGACGAGGGGTTGCGCGCGGGCCTCGCGCTGCTCCAGTCGGGCGAGCTGCTCTACGAGGCCAGCTTCTTCCCCGAGATCGAGTACACCTTCAAGCACGCCCTGACCCACGAGGTCGCCTACGGCAGCCTGCTCCACGAGACGCGCCGCGCGCTGCACGCGCGCATCGTGGATGCCATCGAGCGCCTCTACGCCGGGCGCGTCGGCGAGCACGTGGAGCGGCTGGCCCACCACGCCCTGCGCGGCGGCCTGCGCGAGCGGGCGGTGGACTACCTGCGCCAGGCGGGGGCCAAGGCGGCCGCCCGCTCGGCGCACCGGGAGGCGGTGGGGTTCTTCGAGCAGGCGCTCGAGATCGTCGAGGCCGACGGCCCCCGCGGGCCCGCGCGGGAGACGGCCATCGATCTCGTCTTCGACCTGCGGGCATCGCTCGCCCCGCTCGGCGAGTTCACGCGCACGCTCGATCATCTGCGCCGCGCGGCCACGCAAGCCGAGGCGCTCGGCGACCGGCGGCGCCTCGGGTGGGTCTCGGCGTACCTCACCCAGTCGCACTACACGCTGGGCGAGCAGGCCGCGGCCATCCGCGCGGCCGAGCGGGCCCTGGAAGCCGGCCGGACCCTGAAGGACGACGCGCTCCAGGTCGTCGCCGCCTTCGGGCTGGGCCAGGCCCACCACGTGCTCGGGGACTACCCCGCGGCGCGGCAGCATCTCGGGCGCGCGGTGGCCGCGGTGGACGGCGCGCTGAGCCGCGAGCGGTGGGGCATGGCGGGCCTCATCTCGGTGGCTTCACGCATCTGGCTCGCCGCCTCGCTGGCCGACACCGGCGACTTCGCGGAGGCGCTGGCCCGCGCCCGCGAGGCGGTGGCGCTCGCGGAGACCCCCGAGCATCCGTGGAGCCTGGCGGGCGCGTACATGACGCAGGGCTTCGTTCACCTGAGCCAGGGGCATCTGGACGAGGCGGAACCCGTCCTCGACCGGGGCATCGCGTTCTCCCGGGAGATGGATCTCACCGCGTGGCTGCCGATGCTGCTGTGCGCGCGCGGGGTGGCGCACGCGCGGGGCGGGCGGGTGGCCGACGGCCTGCCGATGCTCGAGGAGGGCGTGCGTCGTGCGAGCGCGTTGCGCATCCTGAGCCGGCACGCCCTGCGCCTGGCCTGGCTTGCCGAGGGCTATCTGCTGGCCGGCCGCGTGGATGGCGCCGCCGACCTGGTCGATCAGGCCCAGCGACTCGCGGCCGAGCATGCCGAGCGGGGGTACGCGGCGCTGGCGATGCGGATGGCGGCGGAGGTTGCGGCGCGGGTCGGGCAGGAGGCGCGGGCCGCGGAGCACTACGCCGAGGCGCTGGCCCGGGCCCGCGCGCTCCAGATGCGCCCGCTGGAGGCGCTCTGCCACTTGGGGCTGGGTGAGCTGGCGCGTCGGGCGGGCGACGACGGCACGGCGAAGGCCCGGCTCACCGAGGCGGTGGCGCACCTCCGCGAGATGGACATGCGCTACTGGCTGTTCCAGGCCGAGGCCGCGCTGCGCGGCATGTAGTGCTGGCTGTCTCCGCGCGGAGACATTTGCCCGGTCCTGGCCGGCTCGCTAGAGTGACCGCGTGGATATCGAGACGCGCGCCTACCTCGATGCCGCGCTGGGAGGGCTTCGCCAGGAGATCCGGGCAGGCACCGCGGAGACGGCCGCGCTGCGGCAGGACCTGCGCGCGGAGACGGCGGCCCTGCGCGGGGAGACGGCTGAGTTGCGGCAGGAGCTGTGGGCGGAGACCACGGGCCTACGACGAGAGATGGGGGCGCTGGCGGAGGACCTGCGGCGGCAGATGAGGGAGACCGCCGAGGAGAGCCGTCGGCACTTCGACGTGGTCGGCGAATTCATCCGCTCGGTCGCGGAAGGCGTCGTGGCCAACTCGTCACGCGGTCGTCCGGGTGGCGCTCCAGGAGCTCCGGCGCGACATCAACGAGCGCCGGTCTCGCTGACCACTCTGAAGCCGTAGTCCGAGTAGCGCAGGCCCGGCGGCAGCGAGGAGCGATGCGCGACCGGGCTCCACGCGTCCTGATGTCGCCAGGCGCCACCCCGTGACACGCGGCGCGTGCCCGTCTCCGGTCCTCCCGGGTTCCGGGAAGGCGATCGCGCGTAGTACGCCTCGTCCTCCCAGTCCAGACACCATTCGTGACAGACGCCGGAGAGGGCGAACAGCCCCAGGGGATTGGCGGGCGTCTCGGTCGGTCGGGGCGGCCGATCGAAGGAGGCGGAGGGAGGCCGGTTCTCGCCCCAGGGGAAACGCGCGTCGTCGAGCCCGGCCCGGGCGGCCTTCTCCCACTCGGCCTCGGTCGGGAGCCGGTAGGAGACGTGCTCCCGATCGGCCAGCCACCGGCAGAAGCGCGTCGCGTCGAACCAGCTGACCCCGACCACCGGCTGGTCGGGGTCGTTGAAGCGCGGATCCCGCCACCAGTCGGGGGGCTCGGCCTGGCCGTCCGCGAGGAAGCCGGCGTACTCGCGATTGGTCACCGGCGTCCGGGCGATGGCGAACCGATCGAGCCAGACACGGTGCCGGGGCCGCTCGCCCGGATGGCCGCGCTCCCAGCCCATCCAGAACCAGCCGGCGGGGATCTCCACCCGGTCCACGCCGTCGAGTATAGTCTCGCTCGCCGCGCTCAGCCGCGTACCTGCCGAGAGAAACTGGACGCGTCTCCGGGGCACCGACTCCGATCGCCCTTCCGACACTCATCCATGTCGATCTTTGCGCAGCCCGCCAGGAGCGCCGCCGCCAAGACGCAGGCACCCAGAAGCCGCATGAGCATTCTCCTCACGAGACTGAATCCTGCACACCGAGTGCCATCGAGGTTTTCTCTACGCGAGGCCGGTTTACGCTCATCCCTTGTGACTCGGGGCCGGTAAGGCTTTCCGAGATCAGAAAGAGGAACCCGGAACGGTTCGAGTATAATCGGCGCCACCATGAATTTCGCGGATCGGATGTCGCGGCTCGGCACGGAATCGGCGTTCGAGGTCCTGGCCCGGGCGAAGGCCCTCGAGCGGCAGGGCAAGGAGATCATCCACCTCGAGATCGGCGAGCCGGACTTCGACACCCCGGCCCACATCCGCGAAGCGGCCAAGCGGGCGCTCGACGCCGGCGCGACGCACTACGGGCCGGCCGCGGGCCTCCCCGAGCTCCGGGAGGCGATCGTCAAGGACGTGGAGGGCACGCGCAGCATCCCGGTCGCCACCGACGAGGTGGTGGTGACGCCGGGGGCGAAGCCCATCATGTACTTCGTGATCACCGCCCTCGTGAACCCCGGCGACGAGGTGGTCCATCCGAATCCCGGCTTCCCCATCTACGAATCCGTGATCAACTTCGTCGGCGGCAAGCCGGTGCCGATCCCCCTGCGGGAGGAGAGCGGCTTCGGCTTCGACCTCGACGTGCTCGAGAAGAGCGTCTCCCGCAAGACCAAGCTGATCATCATCAACTCGCCCCAGAACCCGACGGGCGGCGTGCTGGAGGTCGAGCAGCTCGGGCGCATCGCGGAGATCGCGAAGACCTATCGTATCCCGGTGCTGTCCGACGAGATCTACAAGTCCTTCCTCTACGAGGGCGAGTTCGCCTCGATCACCCGCTTCCCGGGGATGAAGGACCTGGTCATCATCCTGGACGGCTTCTCGAAGTCGTTCGCGATGACCGGCTGGCGGCTCGGCTACGGCGTGATGCCGGTGGCCCTGGCCGAGCACGTGACGCGCCTGATGGTGAACTCCAACTCGTGCACCGCCTCGTTCACCCAGATGGCGGGCATCGCCGCGCTGCAGGGGGACCAGACGCCGGTCATCGAGATGGTGGCCGAGTTCAAGCGGCGGCGCGACGTGCTGGTGGCGGGGCTCAACCGGCTGCCCGGCGTCTCCTGCCGCTCGCCGCGCGGGGCCTTCTACGTGTTCCCGAACATCAAGGCGCTCGAACGGCCCTCGACCGAGGTGGCGGAGACCCTGCTGCGCGAGGCGGGCGTGGCCGTGCTCGGGGGTTCCGCGTTCGGCGAGTACGGGGAAGGGTACCTGCGGCTCTCGTACGCCAGCGCCGAGGCGAATCTGAGAAGGGCGCTCGACCGGATGGAGCCGGTGCTGGCGCGGCTGGCCGGCGCGTAGCCGGCGATCCGCTCGGTGCCGACCGTCGCCGAGCTGATCGTCGAGGGCCTCCTGCGGGCCCAGATCCCCCGCCTCTTCGGTGTACCCGGGGGCGGGTCCAACCTGGAGGTCCTCGAGGCCGCGCGGGCCCGTGGGCTGCCCTTCGTGCTCTGCCACCAGGAGTGGGCCGCCACCATCATGGCCGCCGTCACCGGCGAGCTCACGGGCCGGCCGGGCGCGGTGTTGTCGACGCTCGGGCCCGGGGTCACCGCGAGCGCCACCGGCCTCGCCCACGCGCAGCTCGATCGCTCACCGCTGCTCTACATCAGCGATCGCCACCCGACCACCGTGCTCGCCTACGCTACGCATCAGTACGTGGACCACGCGGCGCACGTGGGCCCGATCGTGAAGGGCAGCGTGACGGTGACGCCGGATTCGGCCGGCCACTGGGTGGCCCACGCGGTCCAGCTCGCGCTCGCGGAGCCGCGCGGGCCCGTGCACCTGGACCTGCCCGCGGACGTCGCGGGGACACCCGCGGTGCCGGTGGCCACCACGGTGACGCCCCCGGCGCCGCCGGCGCCCGGCGATGCCCAGGTCGCGCGGGCCGCCGAGCTGATCCGCGGCGCGAAGCGGCCGCTGGTCATCGCGGGGCTCGGCTGCCGTGCCGCCGACGCGAAGTGGCTGCGGGCGTTCTGCGAGGCGCTGCCCGCGCCGGTGCTCACCACCTACAAGGCCAAGGGCGCGATCCCCGACCCGCACCCGCTGGCGATGGGGATCTTCACGGGGGGCGCGCTGGAGGAGCCGCTGGTGCGGCGGGCCGATCTGATCATAGCCTTCGGCCTCGACACGGTGGAGCTGATCCCGCGCCGCTGGTCCTACGCGGCGCCCGTCCTGAGCCTCGCGCGGGGTCCTTCGAGTGATCCGCGCCGGCGGGCGGTGGGTGGCGGCGCCTACTTCACGCCCGAGCTCGAGGTGGTCGGCGACCTCGGCGCGATCCTCGAGGACCTGGCCCCGCGCATCATGCGCCGTGACGTCAAGGCGGACTGGGACGTGGCCGAGGTGGACCGCATCCGCCGCGAGCGTAGCGCCGCCCTCGAGGTGCCCGTGCCCGGGCTGGCCCCGCACCGGGTGGTCCAGATCGTGCGCGAGCTGACCGCGGCGGGCAGCATCGCCACGGTGGACGCGGGTGCGCACATGTTCCAGAGCACGGCCTACTGGCAGTCGCTCGAGCCCGGGGAGCTCCTGATCTCGAACGGGCTCGCCACCATGGGCTTCGCGCTGCCCGCGGCCCTCGCGGCGCAGCTCGTCCATCCCGACCGACGGGTGATCTGCTTCACGGGGGACGGCGGCCTCATGATGGTGGCCTCGGAGCTCGAGACGGTGGCGCGGCTGCGCCTGCCGATCGTGCTCGTGGTCTTCAACGACGCGGCGCTGTCGCTGATCGAGGTGAAGCAGGAGCAGAAGGGCTTCGAGGGCGTGTCGATGCGCTACGCGGGGCCCGATCTGATCGCCCTCGGGCGCGCCTTCGGCGTCCGCGCGCTGGCCGCCACCGACGAGACGACGCTGACCAACGCCGTGATGGCGGCGCAAACCGCGTCCGGTCCCACGCTCATCGACGCGCGCATCGATCCCTCGGGCTACCGCCGGACGCTGGAAATCATCCGCGGCGCCCCGACGTAAGCCGGTATACTGCAGCGCATGGGACTTCTCTCCGCGAGGGACGAGGCGGCGGTCCGGAAGGAGTTCGAGCGCGTCGGCGGGCCGGTGAAGCTCACCGTGTTCGCCTCCGAGCTGGGCGGCGAGCACAATGCCCGGACCGTGACGCTGATCCGTGAGGTGGTGGGGCTGTCCGACCAGCTCTCGATGGCCGTGCTGAACCCGCACATCGAGCGGGATCAAGCGGCGGCCTACGGGGTCAGCGAGTCCCCGGTGGTCGTGGTGGAGGGTGCGCGGGACTACGGCATCCGCTTCCTCGGCATGCCGGGCGGCTACGAGTTCTCCAACCTGATCGACTCCATCATCGCGGTGTCCACCGGTGAGGCGGGCCTGAGCGACGAAACCAAGACGACGCTGGCCGGGCTCACCGAGGACGTCACGATCAAGGTCTTCACGACCCCGACCTGACCCCATTGCCCCCGGGCCGTGCGCCTGGCGCAGCACATGGCGATCGCGTCGCCGAGAGTGCGGGCGGAGTGCATCGAGGCCACCGAATTCCCCGACCTGGCCCAGCGCTACCAGGTGATGGGCGTTCCGAAGATCGTCATCAACGACAAGGTCGGGTTCGAGGGCGCGATCCCGGAGCGGGACTTCCTGGGCGCGGTGCTCCAGGCCGTGGCCCGCGGGCCGGAGGCCTGAGGCCATGGAATCGGTGCTCATCGTCATCGGTGTCCTGATCGGCTGGTTCGTGTTGAACCGCTGGGTCCTGCCGCGCTTCGGCATCCGGACCTGAGCCTCGCCCGCCGGGTGCTCCCGTGAGGAGCAAGACACCGAGAGCCGGGACCCCCGGACGTAGCCCCGATCTCCTCTTCACGTACGGCACGCTGATGCGCGGCTTCCGCCTGAACCGGCTCCTGGCCGGGCGCGCGGCGTACGTCACGCGAGGACAGGTGAGGGCGCGGCTCGTCGATCTCGGCTCCTATCCGGGCGCGGTTCCCGACGCCGGCGCCGCGCTCCACGGTGAGGTCTACCGGATCTCGGATCCGGCGCTGTGGGCGGTGCTGGACTCGGCCGAGGGACCCCAGTATCATCGCCGGGTAGTCACCGTCCGGAGCGAGGATGGCCACGAGCTGGGCGCGTCCATCTACTGGTACATCGGACCGCTCGATCGGGGCGTGCCCATTCCGGGTGGCGACTACCGGGCCCACGCGCCCGCGACGTCCATCTATCACCAGAGCCCGTAGGAGGCGCCCGATGCCGGTCGAGGCCGCGCAGCTGATCAAGGACGACCAGGACCACCTGATTCACCCGCTGCACCACCCGAGCGACCACCTGGAGCCGATGGTCTACGTGCGCGGCCGCGGCGCCGTGCTGACCGACGTGCAGGGCCGCGAGTACATCGACGGCCTCGCCGGCCTCTGGAACGTGAACGTGGGACACGGCCGCACGGAGCTGGCGGAGGCGGCGGCCGACCAGATGCGCGAGCTGGCCTACTACTCCGCGTACTCCGGGTCGTCGAATATCCCGGCTATCAAGCTGGCCTCCAAGCTCATGACCATCACCTACCCGAACATGCAGGGCGTGTTCTTCACCTCGGGGGGCGCCGAGTCCAACGAGTCCGCGTTCAAGACCGCGCGCTTCTACTGGAAGACCAAGGGCAAGCCCGACAAGGTGAAGATCATCGCGCGCAGCCTCGCCTATCATGGCGTGACGCTGCAGGCGATGAGCGCCACCGGCATGGCGGCCTACTGGAAGATGTTCGAGCCGCGCGTGCCGGGCTTCGTGCACATCCCGACCTGCTATCCGTATCGTCAGGAGGGCGCCAAGCCCGGGGAGACGGCCGGGCAGACCGCCGCGCGCCTCCTGGAAGAGGCCATCCTGCGCGAGGGCGCGGACACGGTGGCCGCCTTCATCGCCGAGCCGATCCACGGCGGCGGCGGCGTGCTGTATCCCACCGACGACTACTTCCCGTTGGTGCGCCAGGTCTGCGACAAGCACAACGTGCTCTTCATCGCCGACGAGGTCATCACCGGTTTCTGCCGGACCGGCAAGTGGTTCGCCCTCGAGCACTGGAACGTCCTGCCCGACATCGTCTCCTTCGCGAAGGGCGTGTCCTCCGGCTATCTCCCGCTCGGCGGCATCATGGTCTCGAAGGCGATCAAGCAGGCCATGGACGACGTGAAGCCGGAAGACAAGTGGATGCACGCCTACACCTACTCGGGACATCCGACCTGCTGCGCGGTGGGCCTCAAGAACCTCGAGATCATGGAGCGCGAGCGGCTCTGGGAGCGCGCGGCGGCCATGGGCACGCGGTTGCACAAGGGTCTCCAGCAGGCGCTCGGCGACCACAAGCACGTGGGTGACATCCGCGGCGGCAAGGGGCTCCTGGCCGCCGTCGAGCTGGTGGAGGACCGTGGGACCAAAGCGCCGTTCGGAGCCGACAAGAAGGTGGGCCCGCGCGTGCTCGCCGAGATGACCAAGCGGGGCGTGATCACGCGCGCGCGCGTCGAGCACATCTTCTTCGCTCCGCCGCTCGTGGTCAGCGAAGAGCAGGTGGACCGCCTCGTCTCGGTTACCCGCGACTCGATCAAGGCCGTCACCGGGGTCTGAAGGGCTCTTCCCCCTCTCCCCCTCCCAGGGGGAAGAGGGGGGGCCGGCGGTGAGGGGGCGCCCTACCTCGCCGGCACCACCCAGAGGTACAGGGTGTGACTTCCCTCGTGGCTCGACACCGGAAGTGTGCGCGCGGGCGCCCAGTCCCCCATGTCGAAGCCGTGGGAGACGATCCTCGCCCCTGGCCGGAGCTCCCGCAGCAGCTTGGGCCGTAGCCGACGGTTGAGGTCGGGCGTGAGATAGAGGGTCACGACCGTGGCCGGCGTGAGGTCGGCCTCGAAGAGATCCTGCTGGCGGAAGCTCAACCGGTCGGCCAGCCCGAGCCGATGCGCCCGCTCGGTGCTCTGCGCGACCAGGGTGGGGTCGATCTCCAACCCCACGCCGCGTGCCCCTCGATCCCGCGCCGCCGCGATCAGGATGCGACCATCGCCCGAGCCCAGGTCGTAGACGATGTCGCTTGCAGTTACCTCGGCCAGCCTCAGCATCTCGTTCACCACCACGAGGGGTGTGCGGACATCCGGCACTTCCTGACCGGGTACCCGCACGCAAGCGGTCGCGGTCAGTACGAGCAGCAGCCCGACAACGCCCGGCCGCTTCATGAGGGCATTCTACTGTACTTGCTATTGTACTTGCTATATAGCTCGTCGTGTGTTTAGTATTCGACCCATGGACCGGCGACAGCGGCTGGCGATCCTGGCCGAGGCGGCCTCGGACGATAGGGAGAGCGGACTGCCTGCCCGCCCGCGGCTCAACGAGGGCCCGGTCGGGATCCGCCCGGTACGCCTCCCCGGCGGCGGCACCACGACGCTGATGCGGGTGATGCAGACCAATGCCTGCTCGCTCTCCTGCGGTTACTGCCCGACCTTCTGCGGCGGGCGTGTGAAGCGGACGGCCCTGTCGCCCGAGGAAGTCGCCCGCACCTTCATGGAGTCGCATCGCGCCGGAACGGCGCAGGGCCTGTTCTTGACCTCGGGCGTGCCGGGACGCGCGCCGCGCGCGGTGGACCGGATGCTGGCCGCGATCGAGATCCTGAGACGGCGTGAAGGGTTCGCCGGCTACGTCCACATCAAGCTACTGCCCGGCGCCGAGCCGGAGCAAGTGGTGGAGGCCACCCGCCTGGCCACCCGGGTGTCGGTGAACCTGGAAGGGCCGAACGACGCGGTCGTGCGGGGCCTGGCGCGGGAGAAGGACTACTCGGGTGATCTCCTTCCGAACCTGATGCTGGCCGGCCGCCTCTCGCGCGAGGCGCGGCTCGAGGGCCGCGCGGGCATCGCCGCGGCCGGCACCACCACCCAGTTCGTGGTGGGCGCCCAGGGCGAGCAGGATCGCGAGATCCTGGGCGTGGTGGGTGGCCTCGAGCGACGTGGGCTCCTCCACCACGCCCACTTCAGCGCCTTCCAGCCGGTGGCCGGGACGCCGATGGAAGGGCTCCCGCCCACTCCCACCGCGCGCGAGTGGCGCCTCTACCAGGCCGAGCACCTGCTGCGGCAGTACGGGTTCCGGGCGGAGGAGCTCGTGTTCGGCGGCGACGGCAACCTCGCGCTCGACCACGATCCGAAGACGGCCTGGGCGCTGGCGCACGTCGAGCGGTTCCCGGTGGCGCTGGAGTGGGCACCCTACGAGCTGCTGCTCCGCGTGCCGGGAATCGGCCCCACCGCGGCGCGCCGGCTCGTCACCGAGCGGCGCCGCACGCTGCCGCGCGGCGGGCAGGATCTCCGCCGCCTCGGGGTGGACGCGACCCGCGCGGGCTTCTTCCTGACCCTGCGGGGCCGCCGGATGCGCGCCGGGCTGCCCGCCGAGCAGCTCCGCCTCTTCCCGCACGGCGAGCACCTGACGCAGGGGCCCTGGAAGACCACCGTGCCGCCCTGCGCCTACCGCTGACAGGCGTCGGGCGTACAATAGCGCCCCATGACCTCGAAGCTCGAAGAGGCGGAGGCGCCGGCCGACCGGGCGCGGGCCGTCCTGATCTACGACGGCACCTGCGCCCTCTGCCGCGGGGGGGTCGCATGGATCTCGCGACGCGCGGTGAGAGGCCACTTCGAGTTCCTGCCCTGCCAGGCGGCGGAGCGGCGCGCCCGCTACCCGTGGATGGACGAGCACAGTTGTCTCCGGGCCATGCAGCTCATCCTGCCGGACGGGCGCGTGCTCGCGGGGGATGCCGCGATCCCCGAAATCCTCCGCCGGCTGCGCGGCTGGCGCTGGCTGGCCCGGGCCTTCCGGCTGCCCGGCATGGAGCTGCTCGCTCCCCGGCTCTACGGCTGGGTGGCGCGCCACCGCTACCAGATCTCCTGCATGCTGGGCCGCTCCCGCCGTGGGTGACCGGCACGGGCGCGTCGCGCTCGTCACGGGGGCATCATCGGGCATCGGGGCGGCCACCGCGCGTGCCTTCGCGGGCGCCGGGCTGCACGTGGCGCTCTGCGCCCGTCGGAAGGACCGGCTGGACCGGCTCGCGGCCGACCTGGTCGCGCGCGGGAGCGAGGCCACCGTGCACGCGGTGGACGTGACGGATGCCCTCGCGGTGCGGGCCATGGTGGAGGAGGTGGCCGCGCGCTGGGGGCGGCTCGACGTGCTGGTCAACAACGCGGGGCGCGGCCTCGCGGCCACGCTCGAGCAGACCACCGCCGAGGAGTTCCGCGCCCTGATGGAGCTGAACGTGCTTGCCGTGCTCGGCGCCACCCAGGCGGCGCTACCCATCATGCGGCGACAGGGGAGCGGGCACATCATCAACGTCTCGTCCGTCGTCGGTCGCCGCGCGGTGCCCTACCGCTCGGCCTACAGCGCGACCAAGTTCGCGCTGGGGGCGCTGAGCGAGGCGCTCCGGGTGGAGCTGACCGGGACGGGGATCGCGGTGACGCTCGTGTACCCGATCCGCACCGAGACGGAGTTCCACGCGGTCGAGGTCCAGAAAGTGCCGTGGCGGCCGATGGGCCCGGTCCAGTCGTCCGAGCGAGTCGCGCGGGCCATCCTCCGCTGCGTTCGCCGGCCCCGGCCCGAGGTCTATCCGTACTGGCCGATACGGATCCTGGCCGTCATGAGCGTCCTCGCGCCGGGGCTCGTGGACCTGGGCATGCGCCGGGTGCTCCGGCGCTAGGAACCCGGAGGGGGGCCGGGCCCGCTTCCAGCGAGATCGAGGGTGAGGCCGCGCCCGGCGGCGATGGCGCGCTCGTAGACCGCCGCCGCCGCGGCCACGTCTTCGATCGCCACGCCGGTGCTGTCGAAGATCGTGATCTCGCCGGCCGACGTCCGGCCGGGCCTGCGGCCGGCGACCACGTCGGCCAGCACCGCGTGCACGTCGCGCGGAGACAGGACGCCGCTCGCGAGGGCGTGGTGGAGATCGCCGATGGTCGCGCACTGCTCGAGACTGTCCACCACGATCGTGCCCGCCGCCATCAGCGCCGGCTCGATCTCGACCTTGTACTCGTCGTCGGCGCCCACCGCGGTGGCCGCGCCGGTCCGCAGCACGGTGATCTCCATCGAGTCCATCAGCGCCAGGGGTCGTCCGGTCTCGCCGTCGGACAGCACGAGGACTCCCTGGATGGTGGGGAGCCCGCGCCGTGCGCCGTTGGCGGGGAAGTTGGCATTGAGCTTGACCGCGACGTAGAGGCGGGCGAGCGGCAGTCCGGCCGCCTTGACGTGAAAGCCGCCATCGGGCACGTGAAGCCCGAGCACGCCGGGGCCCAAGGCCCGCCCCGCGCCCTGGAGGGCGAACCCGTGCTCGACCGCGGCGATGCAGCGTCAGCAGAGCCGCCACGTCGCCGCGGGTGAGGACTCGGGTCATCGCGTCTCCAGGCGGCGAATGGTCGCATAGAGCATCAGGTCGTAGGCGATCTTGAGCCCGCCTCCGAGGAAGAAGGGCGCGGTGAGCGACACGCTCGCCATCACCCAGCCGGTGAGGGCCGGACTGACCGACTGGGCGAGCGTGCGGCTCGTGTTGGTGAGGCTGGCCGCGCGCTCGCGCTCGTGATCCTCCACCGCCAGCATGAGGAAGCTCTGCCGGGTGGGGACGTCCATCTGGGAGAGCAGGTGGCGGGCCAGCAGCAGGGTGACCGCGAGCGCGGCGGACGGCGCCAGCGCGACCCCGATCAGCAGCACGTTCGAGACGAGGTGCGAGAAGACCATGGTGTTGACGAGGCCCAGGCGGGGCGCGAGCCGCGCGGCCAGGAGCAGGGAGAGGCCCGACAGGACCTGGGCGCCGAAGAAGGTCCAGCCGAGCGCGGCCAGACCCATCCCGAAGCGCGTGTAGAGCCAGTACGCGATGAGGCTCTGAAGCACGAAGCCGCCCGCCAGCGAGTCCAGCGCGAAGAGCGCGGCCAGGCGGTGGATGAGCCTCCGCGACGGCATCGGGGTGGCCTGGCGGGCGACGACCGAGCGGCCGGGGTCCGGTCGCATCAGGGCATAGGCGCCCATCTGCACGAGCCCGCCGAGCAGGAAGACCGAGAACAGCAGGCGGGGAGAGGGACCCGCGTATCCCACCACCGCGGCGCCGAGCGCGGAGGCGGCGTAACCCGCGAGGTTGTAGAAGCTCAGCGTGGTGGTCAGACGCTCGCGCGGCGTGGCGCGCGTCACCGCTACCTGCTCGAGCGTGAGGAACGGGCCGGTCTCGCCGGTGCCGACCGCGAGGTTGCCCACCATGGCCGCCGCGACGATCAGCCAGGGCTGCTCGGTGGCGAGGAAGACCAGGGCGGAGACGACGATGAGACCGGCCTGGGCGACCAGCGCGGCCCGGGCGCCGTAGCGCTCGGCGGGGCGGCGAATCGCGAAGGTCATGGCCGCGCTGGCGAGCAGGGTGAGCGTCACCGCGACCCCGATCTGCCGCGCGTCGAGGCCGCGCTCGGCCAGGTAGACGGGGAAGAGGATGCCGAGGAAGCCGTAGCAGAACGTGCGCGTCGCCTTGGCGACGAAGACGAGGCGCCCGTCGCGGCTCACGCGCGGCCGGTCCGGCAGTAGGCGTAGAGCGCGTCGTAGACCGGGAACTGGAGCGCCATGTTCTCGACGTCGTCGCGGGTGATCTCGCGGAAGCCGCTCGCCACCGCGTAGAGCCCCCAGGCCTCGCGGGCGATACCCCGAGCGTCCGTGTCGGCGCCGCGCACGATCTCGCCGAGGGCGCGCAGGGCCGGATCGGTCAGGTCGTACTTGTCGAGGAACGCGTCGAACGAGCAGCGGTCCCCGTGGTGACCGAGCTCGACGCCGGGCACGTCGAAGGGCAGGGCGCCTTCGCGGCGGGCGGCGTCCATGACCTCGTCCTCCGCCACGAACAGGAACTCGGCGGTCGGGTCGATGAAGCGCTGGATGAGCCAGGGGCAGGCGATCCGGTCCACCCGCGCCTTGCGCCGCGTCACCCACTTCATCGGTGCGCTCCCCGGGTCGCGCACTCGTCGAGCAGGCGGTCGAGATGGCGCCGGATCGCGGCGCGGGCCGCCGGCAGGTCTTCGCTCACCGCGGGCACATCGTCCCAGCGCTCGACCGGCACTGTCGCCGGCGCCGCCTCGGCGAGCTCGCAGCCGAACGTGATGACGCGCTCGGCCCGCGCGGTGTCCGCGGCGGAGACCCGTCGCGGCCGTCTCCGACCGAGCTCGACCCCTTCCGCCCGAAGGGCGGCGACCACCCCGGGGGTGATCTCGGGATCCGGCTCGGTGCCGGCCGAATCGGCGGTGAGGGCGAGGCCGCGCTCGGCGGCCAGGCGCCGGAAGTCGGCGGCCGCGAGGACGCTCTTGGCCGCGCCGTGCAAGCAGACGAAGAGAATAGACCGTGATGGGCTCATGGGGCTCCTCGCATCCAGAAGATGATCAGGCCGGTGACGCCCGCCCCCGCGATCAGAATCGGCTCGGGCACCTTCAGGCGCCAGAGCAGGCCGAACGCGGCCAGCCCGATCAAGGCGGTGGGCAGGTCGAAGATGGCGCGGCGGCCGAGCACGACGCAGGCGCCCGCGATGGCGCCGGCGGCCGCGGCGGTCACGCCGTTGACGAAGGCCTTCACCTGCGGGTTCTCGCCGAAGCGGTCGAACCAGCGGTACGGAATGACGACGAAGAGGTAGGTGGGCAGGAACACGCCGACCGCCGCCGCAGTGCCGCCCGCCACGCCCGCGACGAGATAGCCGATGAAGGCCACCGTGATCACCACCGGTCCCGGCGTCAGCATGGCCACCGCGACCGCGTCGAGGAACTGCTGGTCGGTGAGCCACCGGTACTCCTGCACGACGCCGCCGTAGAGGAAGGGCACGATGGCCAGCCCACTGCCGAACACGAAGGCGCCCGCGTGCGTGAAGAACCAGAAGATCTGGGCCAGCACCCCGGGCGATGCGGTGGCGGTCATGCCGGTCAGCGCGAGCAGGGGCCAGCCTAGCGCGGGCAGGCTCCGGGTCGTGCCGGGCCAGGTCAGCAGGCGGCGGGGCGGGGCCTGGACGAGCATCACCACGAGGCCGCACAGGATGAACAGGGTGCCGATCTCGCTCTCCGTCCACGCCGTGACGAACGCCATCGACCCGGCGACCGCCCATAGCAGCCGATCGGCCGCCAGAGACAGACGCAGGAGCTTCCAGGCCGAGCGCACGATGATGCCGATGACGGCCGCGCCCACTCCGTAGAAGGCCGCCTGCATCCACCCGAGGCCCCCGTATGCGACGTACACCGCGCCCAGCGCCAGCGTCATCACGAAGGACGGGAGGGCGAAGGCCAGCCCGATCAAGGTGGCGCCGGCCACGCCGCCGTGGACGTAGCCCAGGCACATGGCGAGCTGGGCGGCCAGCGGTCCGGGGGCGAGCTGCGAGAGGGTCAGGCCCTTGAAGTAGTCCTGCTTGGTGAACCAAGCCCGGCGCTCGACCAGGTCCCGCTGCATGTACCCGACGAGCGCCACCGGACCCCCGAAGCCGAGGGTGCCGAGATAGAGAAAGTAGCGAACGAGACTCCAGGTCGTGCGCGGTTCGCTCATGCCCGCTCTCCGACGGTGGCGTAGAGGCCATCGAACAGGGTCATCCCGTGCGCCAGCGCCTCGTGATCGCCCTTGATCGCGGCCAGGAGCGCGCGCAGGGCGAGATCGATCCCGCGGGCCTCCTCACGCGCGAACTTCTGGTCTTTGATGTCGGCTTCGTGGACGATCTCGGCCAGGATGGCCAGCTTGCGGTCGCGAAGCCCGGTGCGGCGGAGGAGGGTCTCGAACGTGCAGTCCTCGCCGTGATGGCCGAAGTCCACGCCGGCCATGTCGAACGGGATCGCGTCGGCGGGAATCTGATCGGGCGGCGCGAAGACGAACTCCGCCTCGGGGTCCACGAAGCGCTTGATGAGCCACGCGGAGGCGATGCGGTCCACGTGGGGGCGAGGCCGCGTGACCCAGCGACGCCCCGTGAGCGCGGCGAGATCCAGCGGCGGGGCCGCGCCCGCCGACCGGGCGCGCCCCGCGGCGGTACGCTCCTCGACGGCCTCCCGCGCTCGTTCGGCCTCCCGGCGCCCCGGCGCCTCGAAGAAGTCGATCTCGGTGATCCGGCCCATCTCGCGTGCGAGCCGGGCCAGCTCCTCGGCGAGGCGTGGCCGGCGGCCCTTGAGCAGCTTCCGATACCGCTCGGCAAGGGTCGCGTAGTCCTGGTTGCGGGCGTCCTGGAACAGGCGCACCACGTCCGCGTGCTGCATGTTCTCGATCCGGTCCACGCGGAGCAGGGTGGCCTCGCCCCCGTCGCGAAGGATCTCCTGGGCGAGCCACTGGAACTGCTCGTAGCGGTCCGGCGAGTCGGGTAGCAGATAGGCCGAGTTCCTGAGCGCCACCGCGCCCAGCCCTCGCAGCCGGCGCCAGGCCCGGACGCGCAGGCTCGAGGGGCGCGGGGGGAGACTTAGCAACAGCAGTATCCAGCCATGCAACATATGTTGCTAACCTAAAGGTTCCGTTTCATCGTGTCAAGGGCCAAAGTGGCGGGGAGCGCTTGACAGATAGGATCCTCACCTGTTTAGTATATGAGTCCCACAGGAGGTGGCCGCGATGAACATGCTGGAGAGGCTGCTGCAGGATGAGCTGAACCACATGATTGACCGAATTGCCACGCGCGCGAGGGAGGATACCGCGGCCGACCTCAGGTCCGACCTGAAGGCCCACATCGAGCGCACCGAGGACCGGTTGACCGCCCTGCGGACCGCGCTGCTGGACGGCTACGCGGAGTGGACGCGCACCCTCGACGAGTGCGAGGACCTCTGGGCGGTGGCCGGGCTCCGTAAGGACGGCGCGGAGGCGCCGGCCCGGATCAGCCGAAGAGCCGCTTGAGCCAGCCGGGCCCGCCCGGATCGGCCAGCCGCTGCGCCGCGTACCGGCTCTGGTACCGCTCGAAGCGCTGCCAGTAGTCGGGAAGCCGCCGGGCCAGCCACACCTGGCCGCCGAGCAGGCGCGCGGGCTCGTCGTCCGCGGCGGCCTCGGCCTCCGCGAAGCCCGGGCGCAGGTCCGCCGGCAGCTCGGCCTCAAAGGCGTCGCGCAGCCACCCGAGCACCGCTCGCGCGCCGGCCTCGAACTCGGCGCGATCGGCGGGGCTGCCACTCTCGGGCGCGGGGCGTCCGGTGGCCGCGCGGAGGTCCACCATGAGCTTGAGCGCGGCCATCTCCACGGCTTCCGCGATGCGCTCGCGGAGCTGCGCCTGGATGCGCTCCATCAGCCTGCGGGCGTCGCCGTGCTGGTGCGGAAAGGCGCCGCGCACCGGCCACTCGCTCACGGCGTGGTGAACATGCGCGCGAGGCCGGCCGCGAGCGGCTCGGGCGTGAGGCCGAGCTCGGCGAAGAAGCGCGAGGGATCGGTCACGCTCTCCTCTTGCAGCATGATGAGCTGGTCGGTCGAGAGCGGATAGAACGGCAGCCAGTCGAGCGCGCGGGTCCCCACGCGCACCGGGGCCAGAGGCACGTGCAGCTTGCGCACGCGAGCGCGGCCGACCGCGTGGCCGACCGCGTCGAGCAGGTCCACGAAGGCGTAAGGGGTCGGGCCGGCCACCTCGTAGGTCTGGCGCGCGCTCTCCGGCGCGCGCAGCGCGCGGGCGAAGCCCTCCGCGACCTGCTCCACCGGGATCGGCTGGAGCCGGTAGCGGCCGTCACCCAGCACCGGCATCACCGGCAGCCGCTTGACGGCGCGTCCCAGGACGGACATGAAGGCGTCGCCGCGCCCGAAGATGATGGACGGCCGGAAGATGGTCCACTCGAGCGCGCTCGCGCGCACCGCCTCCTCCGCCTCCCACTTCGTCTGGTGATACCGCGCGCGCGCTCCGGGGCGCGAGCCCAGCGCGCTCATCTGAGCAAAGCGCTTGATGCCCGCCGCGCGCGCGAGCGCGAGCATGTTGCGGGTGGCCTGGGTGTGCAGGCGCTCGAACGTGACGCGGCGGCCGCGCTGCTCGCGGATGATGCCGACCAGATGCACGAGGGCGCTGCAGCCCTCGACGCTCGCGGTGAGCCCGTCGGGGCGCAGGACGTCGCCGGGGACGCGGTCGATGGACTCGAAGCCCTTGAGGTCGTGCTCGGAGCCCGGGCGGACGAGGCAGCGGACGAGAAAACCCTGCGCAAGAAGTGCGCGGATAACGGCCCTGCCGACGAAGCCGGTCCCGCCGGTCACGAACACGCGCTGCGCCACGGCCGAATCGTAGCACGGCCCCGGCGCCGTGATTTTCGCTACGGCGGCGCGCGCGCGAGCCCGTATCATGAGGCCATGCGGTTCCGCCCGGCCGTGCTCCTCCTCCCGATCCTGATGGTCGCCTCCACGCCGACCTCGGTTCCGGCCCAGACGGTCGCCTGGCATGTGACGGTCGACGAGGCGATACGAGACGCGGTGGCCTCGTCCGAGGTCCCGGGGGCGGTGCTGGTCGTCGGCCGGGGAGACCAGATCCTGCACCGGAAAGTGCTCGGCTGGCGCGCCACCGTCCCGCGTCCCGAGCTGATGACTGCGGACACCATCTTCGACATCGCGTCCCTGACGAAGGTGATCGCGACCACCCCCTCCGTCCTGCGACTCTGGGAAATGGGCAAGCTCGACCTGGATGCGCCGCTCGGCCGGTACCTCAAGGAGTTCGACACCGCCGCATTCCAAGGCGTGACGGTGATGCGCCTGCTCACGCACTCGGCGGGGATGAACGATCTGCCCTCGCGCGAGGCGATGGCCAAGGGCTTCCCGGAGGCCGGGCGGATCCAGGGGCGAGCCGGCCTCGCCGTCTCTCCAGGCTCCACGTTCCTCTACAGCGACACCGGCTTCATCCTCCTCGGCGAGCTGGTGCGGCGCGTGAGCGGCGTGCCGCTGGATACCTTCGCGCGGAAGCAGTTCTACGGCCCGCTCGGCATGCGCGACACCGCGTTCGCGCCGCCGGCGGCGTGGCGCAAGCGCACCGCGCCCACCGAGGTGGTGAGCAGCCGGGGTCCGCTGCGCGGGGTGGTGCACGACGGCAACGCGCGGCTCCTCCGCGGGGTCGCGGGGCACGCCGGAGTGTTCTCCACCGCGCGCGACCTGAGCCGGTTCTGCCGCATGCTCCTGGCGGGCGGCCAGCTCGGGGGGCGGCGCTACCTGAAGGAGACCACCGTGCGGGCCATGTTCGCGCCGCACGTGATCGGCGAATCCACGCGCGGTCTCGGCTGGGACATCTCGTCGCCCTACTCGCGCACGCTCGGCGCCTACTTCCCGATGGGCTCGGTGGGCCACACCGGGTTCACCGGGACCGCCATCTGGATGGATCCCGCGACCGGCGTGTACATGATCCTGCTCACCAACCGGGTCCATCCCTACGGCAAGGGAGAGGTGGGCGAGCTCCGCCGGCGGATCAGCGCCGCGGTGGGCACGCGCTTCGCGCCCCGGCAGGAGCCGACGGTCACGACCGCCTCGACGGAGACCGAGGCGACCGGACCCGCCGCGGACGCGGCACCGCTCTTGCCCGAGGGATCCACCCTGACCGGGCTCGATCGACTCGTCGCGGACGACTTCGCCCCGCTGGCCGGGCGCACGGTCGGGCTCATCACCAACCAGACCGGCATCGATTCCCAGGGCCGCCGCGCGGTGGATCTGCTGGCCGCGGCTCCGCAGGTGAAGCTCCGGGCGCTCTTCTCGCCCGAGCACGGGATCACCGGGCTCGTGGACGCCAACGTGCCCCACGGCCGCGACGCGGCGACCGGCCTGGCGATCTGGAGTCTCTACGGCCCGGCCCGGCGGCCGTCCCCCGAGCAGCTCAACGGCATCGACACGCTGGTGTTCGACATCCAGGACGTCGGCGTGCGCTACTACACCTACCTCACCACGCTGGTGTACGCGCTGGAGGAGGGCGGGCGCCGCGGGATCCGGGTCGTGGTGCTGGACCGGCCGAACCCCATCACGGGCAGCGTGGTGGAGGGGCCGCTGATGGATCCCGACCTACGGTCCTTCACCGCCCCGCACACGATCCCGGTGCGCACCGGGATGACCATCGGCGAGTTCGCCCAGATGGTGGTGGCCGAGCGGAAGCTGCCGGTCCAGCTCACGGTGGTGCCGCTCGCGCACTGGCGGCGCTCGCAATGGTTCGACGAGACCGGCCTCGCGTGGGTGAACCCGTCGCCGAACATCCGCAACCAGACGCAGGCGTTGCTCTACGCGGGCGTCGGCTTGCTGGAGGCGACCAACCTCTCGGTGGGGCGCGGCACCGACATGCCCTTCGAGGTGATCGGCGCGCCCTGGATCGAGGAGCCCCAGGCGCTCGCCGACGCGATGAACGCCCGCGGACTGGCCGGAGTGCGGTTCCATCCGGTCTTCTTCACGCCCACCTCGAGCGTCCACGCGGGCCGGTCGGTAGGGGGCGTGCGGCTCGAGGTGACGGACCGCGACGCGCTCCGTGCGGTGCCGATGGGGCTCGCGCTGGGCCGTGAGCTGATGGAGCGCTACCCGGGGAACTACCGGCCGGCGGCGATCCAGAACCTGCTGGTGAACCGGCCCACGATGTGGTCGATGCTGCGGGGCGATCCGTTCGCGCGGATCGTCGCCTGGGCCGAGCACGCGGGGAACGCGTACCTGCAGCGCCGCGCGCCCTACCTGATCTACCGGTAGGGCCGGGCCCGCGCGGCTACCGTCGCTCGATCACGCGGGCGCCGCGCACCGCGCCCAGCTTTCCCGTGCTCCCGCTCGCCACCGTGATCGTCGCGGCGTCGCCGTCGCTCACGTAGCGGTCGCCCGGGTTGCGGTCGAAGTGGTTGATCCAGTAGTCGAGGTCGCGCTCCACCGCCTGGATGCGGGGCAGGCGGTTGGGATCGAAGCTGCGCGCGTGCGGAGACGGGGCCGCGCCGCCCGCCACCATCAGGATGGCGTCGTGCTTGTACGTCATGCCCTTGGCCTCGCCCGATATCGCCCAGGCGAGCTCCTTGGGGTAGCTGCCCATGGGCAGCGCGAGGGTGCGGAAGCGGTAGCCGGGCACGTGCCGCTGCACCCACTCCTGCGCGCCCGCGAGCTGCTCGCGCACGACGGCCTCGGAGTAGCGGCCGAGCTGCGCGTGCCAGAGCGAGTGATTGCCGATCTCGTAGCCCTGGCTGACCAGGTACTGCAGCTTGCGGGTGGCCAGGTCGGGCTGGTTGAAGAGCCGGTTGGGCGGGTTGGCGCCCGGCAGCACGTAGAACGTGGCGGCGCGCCCGAAGCCAGGGTGCTCGCGGGCGAAGGCCTCCAGGATGCCGATCGCGCACTCGGGGTCGATGATCCAGTCGTGGCCGCGTTGGACGTAGCGGAACTGGCCCGGCGAGGAGTCGTCGAAGGTCAGGATGACCGGCGTGGTGCCCGCGGGCAGCGCGATGTTGCCGTCGAGATAGTCGTTGAGTGCGACCAGGCGATAGCCGCGCTCCCAGAGACGCTGCAGGTCGCGCCGGAAGTTGTCCGGGGTGCGGGTCCAGCGGCCCTCGGGGTTGTCGATCTTGTGGTACTCGAGGATCATCACGCGCCCCAGCTCGTTGGGTTCCCGCGTGGGCGCCTGGGCGCCCGCCAGCACGGTGACTCCCAGGGTGATACCGAGCAGCACCGCCGACAGGAGGGCGCGCATGGCTACCGGGACGACTTGGAGACCGCGGAGGTCTTGGGACGGAGCGCGGCGCCCGTGTAGTCGTTCCTCGGGTTCCACAGCATCCAGCCGGAGCCCCCGCCGTCGTCGCTGCCGCGGATCTGCGCCCGCACTTCGACGGGACCGAAGATCCGCTTGTCGAAGGCGTAGTCCCTGAAGTCCTGCAGCCACGGCCGCACCTGTGCGGCCGGGTTCTGGGAGCGCTGGCGGGTCAGCCGGACGCTCTCCTTGACGATCTCGTAGGGATTGATCATCGGGTTCCGGACGCCCGGGATGCCCAGGTGATAGCCCGACGGGTACACCATGGGGCTGATGTAGTCGACGCTCACCGATATCTCCTCGATGCGCTGCCCGATGTCGGTGTCGTTCGTATTGAAGGCGGTGTAGCCGAAGATGTCCGCGGCCAGGAACACGCCGGTCGGCCCCAGCTCGCGCCGGGCCTTGGCCAGGAAGGCCGCGATGGCGGGCAGCCGCGTGGCGGGCGTGTTGGGCTGCGAGTAGCGCGCGGCCGACAGCTTGCCGTCGGTGGGGAAGCGCACGTAGTCGAACTGGATCTCGTCGAAGCCCTTCAACGCCGCTTCCTTCGACACCGCGATGATGTAGTCCCAGTTCTCCTCGCGGAACGGATCCACCCACGCCAGCTTCTCACGGTCCATCCAGGGCTTCCCGGTGCGGGTGTCGATGACCGCGAGGTCGGGCCGGGCGCTGGCGCGCACGTTGTCCTTGAAGGCCACGATCCGGGCGATGGTGTAGATGCCCTGCGCCTTCCAGCCCGCGAGCTGCTCGTCGAAGTTCTTGATGATGACCGGCCCCTGTGCGCCCGCGTCGAGCGCGGCCTGGACCGAGGTGCGGTAGGGGATCAGCCCACGGTCGCCCTTGATGTCGATGACCACCGCGTTGAGCTCGGTGCGCGCCACGAGGTCGAATACGCGCTGGCGGATCCCGCGGTCGGCCACGCCGTAGTAGGTGAGGTACGCCGCGCGGACCACATGCGGCGCGAGCTTGACGGTGACCTCCGTCGCCTCGCCGCCGATGAGCGTCGTGCGCTCGTAGCCTGGCGTCTTCACCCACACGGTCGCGCCCGGGTCGACCGGCCCGGTGGTGAACCGGCCCTCGGCGTCGGTCACGATCTCCGTGGGGCCCACCCAGATGGAGGCCCCGTGCAGCGGCGCGCCCGTGCCGGCGTCCAGCACGCGGCCGGTGATCGCGCGTGCGTCATCCCGGCGCGCAACCGGCTTGGCGGCGACCGGGATCTGCGGCGCCGGCGTCACCGCCTCGGGCGTCGCGGGTGTCGTCCCGACCGGCGCCTCCGGCGACGGGTAGCCGTGTCGGCTCGCCTCCCACGTCAGCGCGGCGGCGAAGCGCGTCGTCGGCAAGAGCGCCGAGGGGAACAGGATCATGGCCTCGACGAACGCCGCCAGCAGCGTCAGGACGACGAGCGAGGTCCACGAGAGCGAGCGGGGAGAGGCGTCAGGGGCCATTGGGGTCTCAGACTTCTCCGGTAGAGGGTCTAGTGCGCACGCCAGCCATGAGCAACCCGCTTGCCATTCCCCTGTCCCGGCAAGTGACTGAAAACGTGGTCCCCCGTGATCCGGCTCCAGCCGGCCGGCGTCCGCCCGGTGACAAAGTCCGCCAGGTGACAACGCGGATGGTCACATCACGTGGGCGCTCGGTACAATGCGGCGCATGACCGAACCCCTCCGCTTCGCCTGCGAGACCGCCCGGCCCCGAGCCCTCGAGGTGAGCGGATTGACCCTGAACGCTCTCGAATGGGGCGAGGTCGGCCGGCCGGCGCTCTGCTTCCTGCACGGGGGCTCGGCCCACGCCCACTGGTTCGACGGCGTCGTCCCCACCTTCGCCGACCGCTACCACGTACTCTCGCTCGACCAGCGGGGCCACGGGGCCAGCGAGTGGGCGCCGGGGCCGGCCTATGCCACCGAGGACTTCGTGGGCGATCTGGTCGGCGTGGCGGACGCCATGGGCTGGTCCCGCATGACCGTGGTCGGGCACTCGATGGGTGGCCACAACGCGATCGGCTTCGCGGCCTGGCATCCGGAGCGGGCCGAGCGGCTGGTCGTGGTGGACAGCCGGCCCTCGATTCCGGCCGAGCGGCTCCAGAACATGCACCGCCGGGGCGCTCGCGGACCAATGCGCCACGAGACCCTCGACTCCGCGCTCAGGAGCTTCCGCCTGCTCCCACGCGAAACCGTGGCCGACCCGAAGCTGCTGGAGCACCTCGCCCACCAGGGCATCACCGAGCGTGACGGCCGCTTCCTCTACCGCTTCGACCCGGCGTGCAATGGCCGGCGCCGCCCCACCGACGGCTGGGCCCTGCTCGAGCGCATCACCGCGCCCACCCTGCTCGTGCGCGGCGAGCACTCGCCGATCCTGCCCCGCGAGATGGCGGCGGACATGCTGGCGCGCCTGCCCAAGGCCCGCCTGGTGGAGGTTGCCGGCACGTATCACCATCTGGTGCTCGATGCGCCGCTGTCCTTCGCGAAGGTGCTCGACTCGTTCCTCGGTGGGCCCAAGCCAGCCGCCTGAGCGATCGGGACGGGGAGTGTATCAGATCCGCTCCAGACGGACCGCGCACACCTTGTATTCCGGGATCTTGGCGGAGGGATCGAAGGCGGCGTTGGTCAGGAAGTTGGCGGCCGAGTCGGCAAGCTTCACGAAGGGGACGAACACCGCGCCCGGGCGGACCGCCTCGGTCAGGCGCGCATAGGCGGTCAGCTCTCCCCGCCGGGAGACCACCCGCAGGCCGGCCCCGGCGCCCACCCCCAGGCGGCGCGCGTCGGTCGGGTGCACCGCGATCTCGAGGCGCGGCGCCAGCTCGAGCAGGCCCTGCACGCGGCGGGTCATGGTGCCGCCGTGCCAGTGGTAGAGCAGCCGGCCGGTATTGAGCAGGAAGGGGTAGTCCGCATCCGGCAGCTCCGCGGCGGGGGCGGTCTGGCCCACCGGCACGAAGCGCCCCTTGCCCCGCGGGAACGAGTCGCCGTAGAGGTAGCGGGTGCCGGGGTGCCCGGGGCTCGGGCAGGGCCACTGCAGCCCGCCGCCTTCGAGCCGCGCGTAGGACATGCCGCGCACGCTGGGCCAGAGGCTCGCCATCTCGTCGAAGATCTCGGAAGGGTGGCGATACTCGAAGCCCGTCACCTCCGCTCCGAGCCGCCGCGCGGTGCGCCTGGCCAGCTCGCAGGTGATCCACCAGTCGGGGCGCGCCTGCCCCGGCGGCTCGATGGCCTGGCGGATGCGCTGCACGCGCCGCTCGGAGTTGGTGAAGGTCCCGTCCTTCTCGGCGAAGGCGGCGGCGGGCAGGAACACGTGGGCGTGCTCGGCGGTCTCGTGCATGAAGAGGTCCTGCACCACGAGGAAGTCGAGCTGCTGGATCGCCTTCTCGGCGTGGTGGAGATCGGGCTCGGAGAGGAGCGGGTTCTCGCCCACCACGTACATCGCCCGCACGCGCCCGTCGAGGCAGCCCTCCACCATCTCGGTCACGACCAGGCCCTGCTCGCCCGGCGGCCGGACGCCCCACGCCCGCTCGAAGCGGTCGAGGTCGTCCGGACCGTAGCCCGCGTAGCCCGGCAGGTTGGTCGGGATGCAGCCCGCGTCGCCACACCCCTGCACGTTGTTCTGGCCGCGGAGCGGCGAGATCCCGGAGCCCGGGAAGCCCATCTGGCCCGCGGCCAGCGAGAGGTTGAGCACCGCGTGGGCGTTGGCGGTGCCGTTGATGTGCTGGGTGATGCCCATGCCCCAGATCAGACACGAGCCCGCGAAGGGCGGTCGCGCGTACCAGCGGGCGGCCTGGGCGATGTCCCCGCGGGCCACGCCGGTGACCGCCTCGGCGTGCTCGAGCGTGTAGGGCGCGAGCGAGCGGACCCAGTCGTCGAAGCCCTCGGTGCGCGAGCGGATGAAGGTGAGGTCGGCGAGCCCCTCGTCCAGGATCACGCGCGCCATCGCGTTGAACAGAGCCACGTCGGTGCCCGGCTGCTGGCGGATCCAGAGGTCGGCCTGGTCGCAGAGCTCCACGCGCTTGGGGTTCACCACGACGAGCCGCGCCCCGCGCGCCACCGCCTGGCGGAAGCGGATCGCGATGACCGGATGGTTGGCGGAGGCGTCGGCGCCCACCACCATGAGGCAGCCCGCCTCCTCGTAATCCTGGTAGGAGTTCGAGGTGGCGCCCGAGCCCATGGAAACCAGCATGGCCTCCACGGAGGGCGAGTGGCAGAGCCGCGTGCAGTGGTCCACGTTGTTGGTGCCCATCACCACCCGGGTGAGCTTCTGGATGACGTAGCCGTCCTCGTTGGTGGCCTTGGCCGAAGCGAGCGCGCCGAAGTGGCCGCGGTTGCGCGCCAGCCCGTCGGCGGCGGCGTCGAGGGCCTCGTCCCACGTCGCCTCCGACCACCGACCGTCGCGCCTGATCAGCGGGGTGGTGATGCGGTCCGGGGAATGCACGAAGCCGGTCGCGAAGCGGCCCTTCACGCAGAGCGTGCCACGGCTCGAGTCGTTGACGGGCACGTCGTCGGCCATGGTGGAGAGCCGTCCGTCGGCGCGCACCCGGAGCGTGATGCCGCAGCCCACACCGCAGTAGGGGCACGTGGTCTCGACTTCTCGCACGATGGGCGACGGGGCCTCCTTGGGCCGGAGGGCGCCGGTGGGGCAGGTGGCCACGCACTGCCCGCAGGACGTGCAGACCGAGGACGCCATGGTGCCGTCGCCGAAGACGCCGACGCGCGCGTCGTGGCCGCGGCCGGCCAGCGTGATGGCGCCGATGAGCTGCACGTCGCCGCAGGCCACCGTGCAGCGGCCGCAGAGGATGCACGCCTCCCGGTCGAGCACGAAGAAGGACTTGGACGCGTCGATCTCGAACCGGTGGTGCGCGGCGTGGCCCGGGCGCGGCAGCTCGTGGCGGGTCGCGGCGGCGCCGAGCTGCCCGAACCCGTCGCGCGCCGCCGACGGCGTGAGCATGGAGAGCGTCAGGTCGAGCACGGCTCGGCGCGCGCGCACCGCCTCCGGGTGGATCGTGCTGACGACCATCCCGTCGCGCGCCGGCAGGTGACAGGCCGCGGGTACCCCGCGCTGGTTCTCGACGTGAACGAGACAGGTGCGACAGGCGCCGAGCGGGGCGCGCTCCGGATCCTTGCAGAGCTGCGGCAGCGGGATGCCCAGGCGATTCACGGCGTCCAGCACCGTGGCGCCCTCGGGCACTTCGACCGGAGATTCGTCGACGGTGACGTGTACGGTGGCGTTCATCGGAGACCCCATCGCTTCTGATCGGGAGCCTATTCTACACGCCGTCCCGTGCCGTGCCCCTCCGGGTTTGTTACTCTACCCGGGACCATGGGTGTCTACGCGGAGCTGCGGGGGTTCGTCCTGACGCATCGCGAGTGCGGCGTGCTGCGCGGCGCCACGAAGCCGATCGACCGGGGGTTCCGTCTGGCTGTCATCTGCCCGTGCGGCGCGCGGTTTCTCCGGTCGGTCTACGCGGAGGACCCCGAGGCGGAGCGCCTGCAGGAGGCGCTGGCCGCCTTCCAGGCCTGAAGATCCCGTCTACTCCCGGATCCAGGACTCGGCCAGGGGCACTTCCGCGGGTTGGGCGCCGCGTCCCTCCGGTGCCGCGGCGGCCGTGGTCGAGGGGGCCAGACGCAGCAGGGGCTCGATCTCGGCGCGCCGGTAGAGGCGCTGGCGCTTGATGCCTTGGCGGTAGCTCTTCAGCAGTCCACGGCTCACGTAGGCGTAGAGCGTCTCGCGCTTCACCCCGAGCAGGCCCGCCGCCTCGTCGCCCGTCAGGTACTCCTCGCCCTCGATCACGACCATGCTCCCATGCTAGCAGTCCCCCTCCGGCTCGGCCCGCCATTGTCGGGCTCTATATGGTCTAATCAAGTTAAATCAACTATAATCAATCAGGGAGGACACGGCCATGACGACGGCGTACAAGGACGGGCTCGAGGACATCATCGCGGCGCGGTCGGCGGTCTGCCGGGTCGACGGGGAGGCCGGGCGCCTCTACTATCGCGGCTACGAGATCGCGGACCTCGTCTCCGCGGCCAGCTTCGAGGACACCACGCGCCTTCTCTGGGTCGGCGAGCTGCCCTCGGCGGCCGAGCGCGCCGACTTCGCAGCGCGGCTCGCGCAGACGCGGCCCCTGCCGCCACCCGTGCTTGACCTGCTGCGCCGGCTGCCCCGGGAGTGCCACCCGCTCGATGCCCTGCGCACCGCGGTGTCGCTGGCCGCCGCGTCCGATCCGGACGTCCGCTCCGACGAGCCCGCCGCCAACCTGCGCAAGGCCTACCGGCTGATGAACCTGGTGCCGGCCACGGTGGCCGCCTGGCAGCGCATTCGCACCGGGCGCGAGCCGGTGGCCGCGCGTCTGGACGGCTCCCACGCCGCGAACTTCCTCTACATGCTCGACGGCGAGGCGCCGGCCGCAGAGGTCGCGCGGGTGCTGGACGTGATCCTCACGTTGCACGCCGACCACGAGTTCAACGCCTCCACCTTCGCGGCGCGCGTCGCGGTGGCCACGGTGGCGGACATGCATTCCGCCGTCGTGGCGGCCATCTCGACGCTGAAGGGGCCGCGCCACGGCGGCGCCAACGAGGACGTGCTGGCCATGCTCCTCGAGATCGCCGAGCCTTCGCTTGCCGAGGCCTTCGTGGACGCGCGGATCGGGGCGCGCGCCGCGCTCTCCAAGCGGGATCGCGCCAATCCCAAGACGCGCATGCCCGGCTTCGGCCACCGCGTCTACCGGGTGGACGACGCGCGGGCGCGGGTATTGCGCGGCATGGCCAAGTCCATGGCGGAGGCCACCGGGCGCGGCAAGCTCTTCGAGGTGGCGGAGCGGCTCTACGACGCGATGAAGGCGCGGACGAGCCTGCCGGTCAACGTGGACTTCTTCTCCGCGGTGGTCTACGACGCGCTCGGCATCCCGCCCGACTTCTGCACGTCCATCTTCGCGGTCGGCCGGGTGGCCGGCTGGTGCGCGCACATCATGGAGCAGTACGCCGACAACCGCCTGATCCGGCCGCGCGCGGACTACATCGGCCTACCCGCCCGCGCGGTACCCCAGGCCTCCGCGCCGTAGGCCTCCCTCACCCTAGGCCCCCTCACCCTGCCCTCTCCCCAGAGGGGAGAGGGGGATCGGAACCCTCGCCCCCGGAGGGGAGAGGGCAGGGTGAGGGGGCGTCGAGAGGTGAGCGGCTAGAGTTCGCCCGGGAAGTCGCCGAGCGCGGACAGGATCGAGAGCGGCGCGGCCTGACCGAGGCCGCAGAGCGAGGCCACACGCACCACGTCGGCCAGCTCGGTCACCGCCTGACGGTCCACCGGCGCGGAGCCGTCGAGCATGTCGCGCAGCCGCGCGGTGCCCTCGCGGCACGGCGTGCACTTGCCGCAGGACTCCCGCGTGTTGAAGTCGAGCAGCACGCGTACCGCCTCGGCGACGGGAACCCCCGCGTGCAGCGCCGCGATGCCTCCGGTGCCGGGATTCGGGTTGCCGCCGGGCACGAGCGGCTCGTCGAAGCGGCGCGGGGGCACCAGGATGCCGGAGGGGCCGCCCAGCGCCACCGCGGTCACGGCGCGCGCGTCCGGCGCGCCGCCGCCCATGCGCTCGAGCAGATCGCGCAGCGTCAGGCCGAGCTCCGCCTCGATCACCCCGGGGCGGGCCACGTGCCCGGAGAGGCCGAACACCTTGGTGCCATGGCCGCGGCCGAGCCCGGTCCACCAGTCGGCGCCGCGCCCGAGGATCAGCGGAACCGTGAACAGCGTCTCCACATTGTTGATGACGGTCGGCCGGCCGTGGACGCCCGACTCGGTCGGGAACGGCGGCTTCGGCCGCGGCATCGCGCGCCGCCCCTCGAGCGACTCCATCAGCGCCGTCTCCTCGCCGAGGACGAAGCCGCCCGCGCCGCGCCGGATCTCGACCGCGACCGAGAAGTCGCTGCCGAGCACGCGCTCGCCCACGAAGCCGCCGGCGCGCGCCTGCTCCAGCGCCCGCGCGACGTGACGCGCGGCCAGATGCGCCTCGCCATGGATGTAGAGGATCACGCGCGAGGCCCCCGCCGCGTAGGCGGCCAGCAGCGCGCCCTCCAGGAGGCGGTGGGGATCGCCTTCCAGGAGATGGCGGTCCTTGAAGATGCCGGGCTCACCCTCCTCGCCGTTGACGATCAGGTACTTGATCGAGCCGGGCGCGCGCCGCGCGCCTTCCCACTTGAGCGCGGCCTGGAAGTAGGCCCCGCCGCGCCCGCGCAGCCCCGCGCGCTTGACCGTCTCGATCACGCGCCCGGGCTGCGCCTCGGCCAGCACGCGCTCGAGCGCCTGGTAGGAGCCTCGGCGCATCGCGTCGGCGATGTCGCCCGGATCCGTGATGCCGCAGCGGCTCATCAGCTCGCGGCGCTGGCCGGCGAGGAAGGCGGCAACGTCGGCGTGCTCGAGTGGCGCGCCGCTGCCGACGGCGTCCAGCAGCGCCGCGGCCCGATTCGGGGTCACGCGCGGGATGACGCGGGGGGCCTCGTCGCCGCGCAGCACGGTGACCACGGGGGCGGCCCAGCACATGCCGTTGCAGCCGCCGGCGACGACGCGGGCGGGGAAGTGGCGGCGCGCGATCTCGTCATGCAGGGCCTCGAGCGTGTCGGCCGCGCCCACCGAGAGGCCGCAGGTGCCGGTGCCGACCACCAGGGTGATTGGGGGCAGGGTGAGCCGAGGTGCGCCCCTCACCCCGGCCTTCTCCCCGGAGGGGAGAGGGAGATCGCGCGGCCCATCTCCGGATGGGAGAGGGCTCCCGCGGGAACCCTCTCCCCCGGAGAGGGAGAGGGCAGGGTGAGGGGGTGGCGCGGCCAGCAGCGCGTCCACCGTCCCCGCCTCGACGCGCCCCCGATGCGCACCCTCCACCTCGACCACCGGCGCCATCGCGCAGTCGAACGCGCAGTCGAGCCGCTCGAGCGTGACCCCACCGTCGGGCGTCGTCGCGCCCGCCGCGATGCCGAGGCGCCGCTCGCACGCGGCCAGCACGTCGAGCCCGCCCCGGACCCGGCACGAGAGCCCCACGCAGACCCGCACCACGCGCCGGCCCGGCTCGGTCAGCCGGAACTCGGGATAGTGCGTGGCGACGCCGTACACCTCACTCTTCGGCACGCGCAGGTGGTCCGCCGCCTCCTCCAGCGTGGCGGGCGAGAGCCAGCGATCGCGGTGCTGGAGCGCATGCAGGGCGGGGAGCAGCCAGGTCCGCTCGCGCGGGAACCGGCTCAGGGCGTCGGCGGGCTCGGGCACGTCGGCGGGCTCAGCGCGCCGCGGCCACGGGATCGCGCCGGCCGGCCTCCGCGAAGCCCTTCTGCCGGAGCAGGCATGAGTCGCAGAGCCCGCAGGCCCGGCCGTCGGGCTGGGGCTCGTAGCAGGACCACGTGAGGGCGAAGTCCACCCCGAGCTCGGCGCCCCGCTCGACGATCTGGGCCTTGGTCAGGCGGATCAGCGGCGTGTGGATCGTGAGGCGGCTCCGGCCCTCGACCCCGGCCTTGGTGGCCAGGTTCGCCATGCGCTCGAAGGCCTCGATGTACCCGGGTCGGCAATCTGGATATCCGCTGAAGTCGTAAATATTTACCCCGATGAAGATGTCTTGTGACTCGAGCACCTCCGCCCAGGCCAGCGCGTGGCTCAGGAAGATCGTGTTCCGCGCCGGAACGTACGTGACCGGAATACCCGTGCCCATGGCCTCGTGGCTGCGACCCTTGGGCACCCGGATGTCGGCGGTCAGCGCCGAGCCGCCGATGGCGCGGAGGTCCAGGCGGAGCACCAGGTGCTCCCTGGCCCCGAGCGCGGCGGCCACCCGCCGGGCGGACTCCAGCTCCCGGTCGTGCCGCTGGCCGTAGTCGAACGAGAGCGCGTAGCAGTCGAAGCCCTCCGCCCGCGCCACCGCGAACGCGGTCGTCGAGTCGAGGCCGCCAGAGAGCAGGACCACCGCGCGGCGGGCCGGCATCAGACGCCGCGCTTCGCGCCCCAGATCAGGATGTGGAGCCGGGGCGAGAAGCGGAAGCCGAGTGCCTTGCAGGCCTCCACCAGCCACGGGGTGCGCGCCGCCAGGTCCTCGGCCCGCAGGCCCTCCGGCTGCAGCAGCACGCGCTCGCGGGGCAGCGCGAAGCGCTCGGCCAGCCGGAGCACCTCGCCGACCTCGCCGGGCTCGCTCACCACGAACTTCCACCAGGCCCCGCGCGCGAGGAAGGCGCGGATCGCGGTCGGGTCGACGCGGGTGCTCTCGGGGACGCCCGAGCCCGAGAGCTTCAGCGAGACGTTCCACTGGATGCCGGCGTCGGCCTCGGCGGCCGGTGGGCAGGTGCCGGAGGTCTCGACCTCGACGACGTACCCCCGCGCGGCGAGCGCGGCGGCGAGGGGGGCGAACAGCGGCGACTCGAGCGGCTCGCCGCCCGTGATCACCACGCGGCGGCAGGGGAAAGCGGCTACCTCGTCCAGGAGCGCGGGGAGCTCGACCTCCCGGCCGGCGGCCGGATCCCACGAGTACTTCGTATCGCACCAGCCGCAGCCGACGGTGCAGCCCTGCAGGCGCACGAAGATGGCGGGCAGGCCGGCGGTGGCGCCTTCGCCCTGGATGGAATAGAAGGCCTCGGCGATGCGGCCGCGGGGGGTGGTCGACGCCATGAGGTCGGGAAAATACTAGCATGGCCGGGCCACCGGAAGGTCTTGCTGGCGGGCCATCCACCTGATATAACAGCAGCCAAGTCGGACAAGGAGGGTGCCATGGCTTACAGCCTGACCGATTCCCTCAAGCACAACCGCTTCAGTATCGTCTCCGTGGACAAGGCCGCCGGCACCGTGCGCGTCCGGGGTGAGGCCGAAGTCTGTACCGACCTGAGCTGCGGAGAGACGGTGGTCGTGACCGACGAGGGCACCACCCGCGATCTCGAGCAACTCTACGCGGGCGACATCGTCACGGTCGATCAGCAGGACGGGCGGGCCCAGCAGATCCGCGTCGTGCGTCGCGTGTGGGAGGAGTACTCCAGCCCCGAGTGGTAGGCGACGCGCCTACGCGATCCCGGTGTGGATGGTGACGGTCCCCAGCCCGAGTCGCCGGTAGGTCACGCCCCGCAGTCCGACCTGCTCCATCAGCGTCACGAGCTCGCCCGGTGTCACGAAGCGGTCCACCGACTGCGGCAGGTAGCTGTAGGCCTCGCGGTCGCCCCCCACGAGCTGGCCGATCCAGGGCACCACGCGGTGGAAGTAGAACCGGAACAGCGCGGTGAAGCCGGGCGTGCGCATCTGGGTGATCTCGAGCGCCACCACGCGCCCGCCCGGCCGGGTCACCCGCTGCATCTCGCGCAGGCCCTGCTCGAGGTCGGCCAGGTTGCGGAGCAGGAACGCGCTCGTCACGCAGGCGAACGTGCGCGTCCCGAAGGGCAGGGCCAGCGCGTCGGCGGCCAGGAGGCGGATGCGGCGCGTCTCCTCGAGCCCGTCCACCTTGTCGCGCGCCACCGCGAGCATGCCGAGCGAGAAGTCGGCCGCGACCACCGTGCGGTGCGGGTGCACCTCGGCCAGATCGATGGCGAGGTCGCCGGTGCCGGTGGCCAGGTCGAGCGCGGGGCCGTCGGGCGAGGGGATGGTCTGACGCGCGGCCACCCGGCGCCAGCTATGGTGCAGGCCGAGGGTCATGAGCCCGTTCATCAGGTCGTAGCGGCGGGCGATGCGCGAGAACATCGCGCGCACGAAGCGGGCCTTCTCGGCGCCATGGAGCGTCCCGGTCACGCCAGACGCCCGCCCAGCACCGACAAGAAGAGGATCAGCGCGATGTAGCCGTTGACGTTGAAGAACGCGAGATCCAGCCGCGAGAGGTCGCCGGGCGAGACCAGCGAGTGCTCGTAGACCAGCAGCCCCGCCACCACCAGCACGCCGAGCCAGTAGAGCGGGCCCAACCCCATCATCCAGCCGAGCAGCGTGAAGGCCGCGATGGTCAGCACGTGGCAGACCCGCGCGGTGGTGAGCGCGGCGGGGATGCCGAAGCGGGCGGGCATCGAATGGAGCCCGTGGCGACGGTCGAAGTCCACGTCCTGGCAGGCATAGATGAGGTCGAAGCCCGCGATCCACACCGTGAGCGCGAACCAGAGCACGTAGACCGGCGGATCGAAGGCCGCGCGCACCGCGATCCAGCCGCCGGCCGCCGCGATGCCGTCGGTGAACCCCAGGATCCAGTGCGAGAGCCACGTGAAGCGCTTCGTGTAGGAGTAGCCGACGAGGAACAGCACGGCGAGCGGCGAGAGCAGCAGGCAGAGCGGGTTCAGCATCCACGCGGACACCAGCAGCAGCGCGGCCGAGAGGAGCGCGGCGACGGTCACCTGGGTGGCGGTGAGGAGACCGATGGGCAGATGCCGGCGGGCGGTGCGCGGGTTGGCCGCGTCGATGAAGCGGTCGGCCAGCCGGTTCACGCTCATGGCCAGCGTGCGCGCGCCCACCATCGCGAGCGTCACCCAGATCAGCACGCGCCCGCCCGGCCAGCCGTCGGCGGCCAGCACCATGGCCACGTAGGCGAAGGGCAGGGCGAAGACGGTGTGCTCGAACTTGATCGCGTCGAGGAGGTGGCGAACCGCGGGCACGGTGGCGGCCGCCCGGCTCAGAGCCCGTACTCGGCCCAGCGCCGCGTGACCAGCGCGCGGATGTCCTCGCTCATCACGATCTCGTCCGGCCAGGGCTGCCCGATGCCGTCGGCCTCCGTCTTCTCGGTGGCGTCCACACCGAGCTTGCCCCCGAAGCGGTGGCGGAGGGCCGCGTGGTCCAGATCGTCCATGGGACCGTCCACGATGACGAGGTCGCGCTTCGGGTCGATGTTACCGGTGGCGCGCCACGCGACCTCGGAGAGATCGTGCACGTCGACGTGATCGGAGACCACCACGATGTTCTTGGCCAGCATCATGAGCCCCAGGCCCCAGAGCGCGTACATGACCTTGCGCGCGTGGCCGGGGTAGCGCTTCCTGATCGACACGATGACCAGGTTGTGGAACACACCCTCGGCGGGCATGTTCATGTCCACGATCTCGGGCAGCATCATGCGGATGATCGGCAGGAAGATGCGCTCGGTGGCCTTGCCGAGCCAGTAGTCCTCCTGGGGCGGCCGGCCCACGATCGTGGTCGGGTAGATCGGTGTCTTCCGCCGCGTGACGGCTTTCAGATGGAAGACCGGGTAGTCCCGCGCCAGCGAGTAGTAGCCGGTGTGATCGCCGAAGGGCCCCTCGAGCCGCCGCTCGGCCGGATCCACCCAGCCCTCCAGCACGATCTCGGCCTCCGCGGGCACGTCCACGTGGACCGTCTTGCACGGCACCATCGGCACGCCCGCGCCGCGCAGCCAGCCCGCGAACACCATCTCGTCGATCCCGGGAGGCAGGGGCGCGGAGGCCGAGTAGATCGCGCAGGGATCGCCGCCCAGCGCGATGGCGACCTCCATCGGCTGCTTCCGCTCCTCGGCCAGGCGCTGATGCTCGGCCGAGCCCTTGTGGATTTGCCAGTGCATGCCGAGGGTCTGGTCGTCGTAGACCTGGAGGCGATACATGCCCACGTTGCGCGCGCCGGTGACGGGATCCCGCGTGAAGACCATCGGCAGCGTGATGTAGCGGCCGCCGTCGCCCGGCCAGCAGCGGAGCACGGGCAGGGCGGCGAGCGACGGGCGCTCGGTCTCGACCACCTCCTGGCAGGGCGCGGCGCTCACACGCTTGGGCCCGGCCCGGACCACGTCGAAGAGCGTGCCCAGCTTGCGCAGCTTGTCGAACACGGAGCCGGGCATCCGCAGGTCGATCAGCTTCGCCACGCGCGCCGACAGCTCGTCGAGATGGCCGACGCCGAGCGCGGCGGCCACGCGATCGCGCGAGCCGAAGGCGTTGATGAGCACGGGCATGTCGGAGCCCTGCACGTTCTCGAAGAGCAGGGCCACGTTGCGGTCGCCCGCGCTCTTGGACACGCGGTCGGTGATCTCGGCGATCTCCAGATCCCGCGAGACCGGGGCGCTCACCCGCCGGAGGCAGCCCTGCTTCTCGAGATGCGCGATGAACTCGCGGAGGTTGGCGAACGCCATGGCGGGCGCGGGTGCTCCCCGCCTATTCGTGGTAGTAGAGCGTCACGAGCCAGCCCGCGATGATCGGGAAGACCAGGCTCGAGGCGGTGCGGACCGCCACGAAGTGCCAGCCCATGAGCGGGGCTTCCCAGGCGATGATCCGCTGCATCCCGAACAGCGACCACGCGGTCATGTAGGCCACGAGCGGCCCGAGCGCCATCCCGGAGTTCGCGAGGACCACCAGCAGCGGCACGCTCACCATCGGCCCGCCCGGGGTGATCACGCCCGCCACGCTCGCCATGCAGATGGCGCCGAGCCCGGACTGGCGGCCGAAGTAGCGTGCCACCGTCTCCTGCGGGATCACCACCTGGAGCATCCCGGCCAGGATGAGCGCGGGCACGAGGCGCGGGATGATGAACCAGAGCAGGGTCAGGCCATTGCGGGCGCCGACCGCGGGCAGGCTCGGATCCTTCACGTAGGCGACGAGCGCGAACACGACCGCGAGCGAGGAGAGAATCAGGAAGGACATATCGAAGATTCCGCCTCGCGGCATGGCGGCATTATACGTCAGGTGGGCTATACTGACCGAGCGCTGGTCTCCACTGGCGCGAAGCGATGCGCTGGCTCCTCGAGTCCGTTCTCGTCGTACTCCTGCCGGTCGTGCTGCTCGGCGGCTGGCTTCTCATGCGTCGAACGGCTCGGCGCGTGAAGGCGCAGCAGCAAGCCGCCGAGGCGGCCACGGAGCGGGGCCTCGAGGCGCTCGCGCAGGTGACCCTGGCCCTCTCTCAGCAGCTCGATCCGGATCGCCTGCTCCAGCAGATCACCGACGCGCTCGCCACCCTGACCGGCGCCCACAACGTGGTGCTCTGGGAAGTGGATCGCGAGGCCGGTCTCCTGGTGCGCCGCGCGTGGACGGCGGATCCCTCGATCGGCGCGATGGAGCTGCCCAGCTCCCTGACCATGGCGCAGGGGGGCACCGGCTGGATCGCGCGGCACCGCGAGCCGCTCTTCGTGGAGGACATCGCGGCGGACGCGCGCATCATGGCCGCGCAGTGGGCGCTGAGCCGCGACCTGGTGGCCTTCGGCGGCGTGCCGGTCGCGGCGGGCGAGGAGCTGCTGGGCGTGCTCACCCTGAACCTCAAGCGCGGCGGGTTGCCGCAGGGCGGCGACCGCCGGCTCCTGCCCTCGTTCGCGGCGCAGGCCGCGGTGGCCATGCGCAACGCCCGGCTCTTCGCGGACAACACGCGCCTGTACGAGGAGGCGCGGCAGCGGCTCCGGGAGCTGCAGGACACGCAGGGCCAGCTCCTCCAGGCTGGGCGGCTCTCGGCGGTGGGCCAGCTCGTCTCGGGGGTGGCGCACGAGCTGAACAATCCGCTCTCGGTGGTGATCGGCTACGGCCAACTCCTACTGAGCCGGGGGGTGCCGGAGGACGCCCGGCGACCCCTCGGGGCCATCGTCGCGCAGGGCGCGCGCATGGCCAAGATCATCCAGAGCCTGCTGCTCTTCTCCCGGCAGCGGAAGCCGGAGCGGCGCCCGGTAGATGTCGCGGACGTCATTCCGCAGATCCTGAACCTGCGGGAGACCCAGCTGGCGCTGTCGGGCATCCGCGTGGAGACGGAGTTCGGCGCCGACGTCCCGTGCGCGGAGGGCGACGCCCACCAGCTCCAGCAGGTGGTCCTCAACCTGATCCTGAACGCGGAGCAGGCCATCCTGGGCCGCGGCGTGGGCGGCCGCCGTACCGGCGACCACATCCGCATCACGACGAGCACGCGCCAGATGGGCGACACGACGCGGGTGGTCGTGCAGGTGTCCGACAACGGCCCCGGCATCGCGCCCGCGGTCCTGCCGCGCGTCTTCGAGCCGTTCTTCACCACCAAGCAGGTGGGCGACGGCGCGGGCCTCGGCCTGAGCGTCTCCTACGGCATCGTGGAGCAGCACGGCGGGCGGCTCTCGGTGGAGAGCGAGCCCGGGCGTACCGTCTTCACGCTCGAGCTGCCCGTCGCGACGTCGCGCGATCCCGAGCCGGACGCGGCCACCGAGCCCGACCGTCGTTGTTCCGGGCGCGCGGCGGCGCCGGCGCGGGGGCGCCGCGCGCTGGTCGTGGACGACGAGGCGGCCATCGTGGAGCTGGTGACCGCGGTACTGGACGACCAGGGCTGGCGCGTCGATGCGGCCCCGGGCGGCCGCGCCGCGCTCGAGCGGCTGCAGCAGGTCCGCTACGACCTGATCCTCTCCGACGTGTGCATGCCCGAGGGCAACGGCGCCGACTTCTACCGCGCGGCGGTGGCGCAGCAGAACGATCTGGCCCGCCGCTTCCTGTTCATGACCGGCGACACCGCGAACGAGGACGCGTGGCGCGTGCTGCAGTCCACCCGCGTCCCCGTGCTGTCGAAGCCCTTCACGCCGCAGGCCCTGCTCCACGCGGTGGCGCAGGTCAGCGCTTGACTTCGGCCCGAGCGCTCGCGTAGTAAGGGAGGCTCATGATCAAGGCGGACCTGGTCACGGCGATGGCCAAGGCGTCGGGCGGCTCCAAGGTCTCGGCCGAGAAGGCACTCAACGCCCTCCTCGACGAGGTCTTCGATTCGCTCAAGCGCGGCCGCCGGGTGACCATCGGCGGCTTCGGCACCTTCCTGGTAGGCCGCCGGGCCGAGCGCAACGGGCGCAACCCGCGTACCGGCACGGCCATCAAGATCCCGGCCTGCCGGGTACCCCGCTTCAAGCCGAGCCGCTCGCTCAAGCACGCGCTGCAGTAGCCGCCGGCTAAGTGCGCGCGCGCCTTGCCTTGACACCCCGCAGCAGCCGCCCGTACAATGGCCAGCGCTGCTGGGGGATCGTCTAATGGTAGGACGCCAGGTTCTGGCCCTGGTAATGGGGGTTCGAGCCCTCCTCCCCCAGCCACTAAAGCTTCTCCGCGCTGTGGACAGGTAGGTTCGGGCGCGCGCAGCACGGTAGTCGGCCGGCCCCATCGTCTAGAGGCCTAGGACACGGCCCTCTCAAGGCTGAAACACGGGTTCGAATCCCGTTGGGGCCACCAACGCGGCTGGCAGCCGTCTCCCCGCTGAGGAGACGGCTGAAAGTCGCCTCGCCGCTGAACCGATAGCCCACCGCCACGCCGTCGATCACCATCGG
>DATLFG010000079.1:0-40094 GCA_035524955.1 Candidatus Limnocylindria bacterium
CAACGTGAACGGCGGCGCGATCGCGCTCGGCCACCCCTACGGCATGAGCGGCGCGCGGCTCACGGGCCACGCCCTCATCGAGGGCAAGCGCCGCGGCGCAAGGCACGTCGTGGTGACGATGTGCATCGGCGGCGGCATGGGTGCCGCGGGGCTGTTCGAAGTCGCCTGACCCGGCCCTAGCGGCCGGTGCGCTCGAATTCCTCGACGCGGCGCATCGAGGCGGCGGTGAACTCGTTGCGGGGAGCATCGCCGCCGATCACGAAAAGCAGCAGGTGCTCGGCGGCGGGCTCGCCGGCGGTGATGTTCTCGAAGCGCCGCGCGCAGCCCGCGGGAATCGAGATGGTGTCGAGCGGGCCGATCTCGAGCGACTCCATGTCCGGCCCCTCGTTCCACTGCACGCGCCAGCGCCCGGACATCACCACGAAGGTCTCGTTGGTGTCGTGGTTGTGCATCAGCACGCCCTTGCCCGGCCGGCACTTCACGAAGCCGAGGTTGAACCCTTCCGAGATCGGGATCGCGGCGTTCGCCGACGCGTCGGCGCCCACCGGCGAGTTCACCCCGCCGCTTCCGGCGTCCTCCGGGGTCTGGAAGCCGATCACGTTGTAGGTGGTCTTCTGCGACTCGGGCAGCGCCGAGTCCTGCAAGCCCTCGCTGAAGCCCTTCAGGTCGGCGAAGCGCGCCACTCGCTTCAGCATCTCCTCGCGAGTCCATACTCTGAGCGGCAGCAGCATGTTTCCTCCTAGGTGGCGGGGGGAACCGGGAGCAGTATGGTAAAGGTCGAGCCCCGGCCGGGCGCGCTCTCGACCCGGATTTCGCCCCCGTGCAGCTCGACGAAGCGCCGGGTGAGCGCGAGCCCGAGCCCCGTGCCTTCCGCCTTTCGCGCCCCGTCGCGCCCCACCTGCCTGAATTCCTCGAACAGCGCCGCCTGATCTTCCGGGGTGATGCCTACGCCGCTGTCCTTCACGGCGATCTCCAGCCTGGAATCGACCGGCCTGGCGCTGACATCGACCCGTCCGCCGTCGGGCGTGAACTTCACCGCGTTCGAGAGCAGGTTGAGCACGATCTGCTTGAACTTGCGCTCGTCGGCCTGCAGCTCGCCCAGGCGCGGATCGACCTCCAGGGCGAGCTGGATGCCGTGGCGCTGCGCGCGCTCGCGCACCAGCGCCATGGCATTCGACAGCGCCGTGGGCAGGTGGAAGCTCGAGAGCTCGAGCTCCATGCGGCCGGCCTCGATCTTGGAAAGGTCCAGGATGTCGTTGATGAGCGAGAGCAGGTGCCGCCCCGACTCGTGGATGTCCTTGAGGTAGTCCGCCTGCTTCTCGTTCACCTCGCCGAACATCCTCTCCATCAGCACCTCGGAAAAGCCGATGATGGCGTTGAGCGGCGTGCGCAGCTCATGCGACATGTTGGCGAGAAAGTCCGACTTGTGCTTGTTCGCCACCTCGAGCTGCGCGCTCTTTTCCTCGATCTCCTTGAACAGGCGCACGTTCTCGATGGCGATCACGGCCTGGTCGGCGAAGGTGGTCACGACCTCCATCTGCTTGTCGGTAAAGGGATCGACTTCTTCGCCCTTGATCAGCGCGATTAGGCCGATAGCCTCGCCGTCGCGCAGCATCGGCACGGAGAGAACGGTGCGGAAGTGTCCGACGCCGACCAGGTCCTGGCGGCCGTACTCGGGATCGGCGAGCACGTCGGGAACGTGGATCGGCCGCTTCTCCAGCAGCACACGGCCGTTGATCGAGTCGCGTCCCGGGCGGATCGGCCGCTCGCGCATGCGCGCGATCAGCGGCGAGTCGAGCGGATAGTTGAAGGTCACCGTCGGCACGAAATTTCCTTCCGCGTCCGGCCGCAGCATGACGGCGCGCTCGGCGCCGCTCAGGCGCGCGGCGTTGTCGAGCAGCGCCCGCAGCACCCGGTCGAGATCGAAAGTCGAGCGGCTGATCGTCTTCAGCACCTCCGCGGTCGAGGTCTGGAGCCGCAGCGCCTCGTTGATCTGCTTGAACAGGCGCACGTTCTCGATCGCGATCACCGCCTGGTTGGCGAACGTGGTCACGAGGTCGATCTGGCTGGGGGTGAAAGGCCGTACTTCCGCGCGGCGAATCGTCATGGCGCCGATGGCCCGCCCCTCCTTCAACATCGGCACCGCGAGAACCGTGCGCGCGCCGCCCAGTTCGACCGTGGCGACGGCTCTCGGCCTGCGATCCCGGTACGCTGCGATCTCCCGGTAGTCAGGGACATGCAAGGGCCGCCGCTCCGCGATCACGCGCCCGATCGTGGAATCGGGATCGGGCTCGAATGCCCCGCCGAAAAGAAACGTCACGTACTCGGGACTGCCGCCGCGCTGCGCGACGTGCCGATAATGCTTGCCGTCGTACAGCCCGACGGTGCCGAGGCCGGCGTCGCAGAGCCGCATCGCATGCTCGAGGATTGAATCGAAAACCGGCTGGATGTCCGCGGGCGAGCTGCTGATGACTCGCAGGATCTCCGCTGTCGCGGTCTGCTGCTCAAGCGCCTCTCCCAGATCCTTGTTGCGCGCTTCCAGCTCCTTGAACAGCCGCACGTTCTCGATCGCGATCACGGCCTGGTCGGCGAAGGTCTTGAGAAGCTCCTCCTGCGCTTTTGGGATCGGCCCCGGGTCGGGCCACGCCACCACGATGGCGCCGATCGGCTGGCCGTCGCGCAGCATCGGCACGCCGAGCATGCGGCGCCAGTCCCCAGCCATGGCGTGGCGGCGGTCATAGTCGGCATCCGCCAGGGCATCCTCCATTCGAACCACCGTCTTCGCCAGGATGGCCCTGCCCGACATCTGCTCTTTGCCAAGACCAACCGGATACGTTTCGCTCAGCAGCTTGCGGGCCTCTGCACTGGTGCTGCTGGTGGCGGCGAAATGCAGCAGCTCGCCGTCGTAGCGGAAGGCGTTGGCGAACAGGCCGTTGCAGAGCGCGGCGGCGTTGCGCACGATGGTGTCGAACACCGGCTGCACGTCGGTCGTCGCCCCGCTGATGGCCCGCAGGATTTCCGCGGTGGCGGTCTGCTGCTCGAGCGCTTCCCGAAGATTGGCATTCGTGCCCTGCAGCTCCTTGAAGAGCCGCACATTCTCGATGGCGATGACGGCCTGGGCAGCAAAGGTCTTGAGAAGCTCCAGCTGCTTCTCGCTAAGGGGAACCGGGTTGGCGCGCATGATCGCGATGTGCCCGATGGCCGCCCCTTCCCGCGCCATCGGCGCCACGGCGATGGCGCGAAAGTCCATCTCTCGCGCTCTGCGCCTCGTGATCGGCGGGGTATCCGGACCCTCGGTGTCGCCGATGTTGAGCACCGCGCAGTCCAGGGTCGAGCGCCCACCCGCGCTTTCACGGTCGAGCGGCATGCGCAGCCTGACGCCGAGTTGCTTGTGGTTTACGTTGCTTGCCCTTACTTCGAGCTCATCACCGTCCACGAGCGTCACGGCGACATCCATCCCGCCGAAGATGCGCAGCGCGATGCGGGCGATCGCCTCGAAAACGGGCTGCGTGTCGGTCGGCGTACCCGAGATGACCTGCAGGATCTCTGCCGTCGCGGTTTGCTGCTCGAGCGCTTCCTTCGTCTCGTTGAACAGCCGCACGTTCTCGATTGCGATCACCGCCTGGTCGGCGAAGGTGCGAACCAGGGAGAGCTGCTTTTCGGACAGCTTGAAGCCGCTATTAGGACTACCGATCGCGAGTGTTCCAATCCCCACGCCCTCCCGCACAAGAGGCACCAGCGTCAGGGAGCGGTACTTCATCGCGCGGCCGGCTGCGGCGGCGCTGGCCGGCACGGCCGCCGCTTCGCTGTCCTCGATGACTATCACCTTCCGCTCTAGTACGGCTCTAGCATTGGCGCTCACCGCAGGATCGAAGCGGACCGGATACACGGTCTTCAGGGCATCAATATCCGCTTGCGCGAGCAGCGACGAGGACATGCTGCGCAGGTAGAAATATTCACCCTCCAGTATGTTGATACCGCATAGGCATGGCCCGAGCAACCGGTCGAGGCTTTGGGTGATGGCATCGAAAACCGGCTGCATGTCGGTCGGCGAGCTGCTGATGACCTTGAGGATCTCTGCCGTCGCGGTTTGCTGCTCGAGCGCCTCCTTGGTCTGGTTGAACAGGCGCGTGTTCTCGATCGCGATCACCGCCTGGTCGGCGAAGGTCTCCAGCAGCTTGACCTGTTTGTCCGAGAACGGGCGCACCTCGAGCCGCCGGATGAGGATTACCCCGATCGCCACGCCTTCCCGGAGCAGCGGAGTGGCCAGGATCGTCCGGGTACCGGTGGACTGCTGCAGGGGACGGGCGTCGGGGTATTCGTGATCGAGCTCGGCGGCGATGTCATCGACGTGGACGGTACGCCGCTCCAGCACCGCCCGCCCGGTCACGAGGCTTCGCGTGATCGGCTGGCGCATGTGCCCTTGAGCGATGGGCAGGGAACCGTAGACGGCCACTCGATCGAGGACGTCGCCGTCGATGCGGAAGATGTGCGCGTCCGACGCGTCGCAGAGCCGCGCCGCATTCTCGGCCACCGCGTCCATGACCGGCTGCAGGTCGGTGGGCGAGCTCGAGATGACCCGCAGCACCTCGGCGGTCGCGGTCTGCTGCTCGAGGGCTTCGCTCAGCTCGTGGGTGCGCTCCTCCACCTTGCGCTCGAGGCCCGCGTACGACTCCTGGAGCTTGGCCGCCATGCTGTTGAACTGCTCGGCAAGCCCTTCCAGCTCGTCGCCGGTGCGCACCGAGATGCGATCCGCGAGATTGCCCTCGCCGAAGCGGGCCGCCCCCGCCTGCAGCGCGCGGATCGGCTTCACCATCGTCCGGGCCAGGATCAGGCTCACGATCACCGCCAGGGTGATGCCGACCAGCTCCAGGAGCACGGTGCGCCGGACGGAGGCCTCCAGCGGGGCGAAGGCCTCCTCGAGCGGCTGCTCCACGAAGACGGTCCAGCGCAGCGAGGGGATCGTGATGTGAGCGGTCAGCACCCGCTGATCCTTCAGGTTGCGCGCGATCGTCGCGGTATCCGGCGCGTCGCTGGAGCCCGGCGACGGCGTCAGCGCGGCCTTGACGTGCTCGAGGCGGCCCATGTCGGTCTTCTGGAGCACCAGGCTGATGTCCGGGTGGGCGATCAGCGCCCCCTGCCCGTCCACCACGAACGCTTGCCCGACCTTTCCCACCTTGATCTGGGAGACCACGTCCCAGATGAACTTGAGGTTCACCTCCGCCGCGGTGACGCCGCCCTGCCCGCCCTCGGCGATGGCGATCGCCATGTAGGGCTCCGACTCCTTCCGGAAATAGACCGGCCCGCGGTAGAGCCGACGGGCGCGAGCCTCGGTGAAGCGCGGGTCCGCCGACAGGTCGACCGCACTGCCGAACACGTCCATGGCCAGGCGGGAGACGCGCACCTGCTCCCGCCCGGCGGGATCGATGTAGCTGATCTCGGTGATGGCCGGCACCTGCCGCTGGAGGCGGTAGAAGTCGAAGCGGCGTTGCTCGAGCGGGGCGGCCGCCACCGCACGGGGCTGGGTCACCCAGCCCATCTGGCGCTCGATCTCGGTGATGAACCCCTCGATCCGGACGGCGGCGGCCAGCGCCTTCTCCCGCTGGAGGGCAGAGAGGACGACCTTGCTCTCCTGGTAGGAGAAGTAGATCTCGATGAGGCCGCTGGCGAGCAGGGCGACGGTGACGAGGAGGGAGAAGAAGACGACGTACTTCCAGAACAGCCGCCGGCGCCTGGCCATTGCTGCGGCGAGTGTAGGCCGGGCCTAAACCTCTGTCAAAGCAGGGGGCAGCCCTCCGGGGTGCCGATCCATCCACGCTTCGAGGAGCCGTACCGTCTCGAAGCCGGGCAGGCGGCGGATCGTCTCGTCCACCTTGCGCGCTGCGGCCCGCCCTTTGGGCCCCCCGAAGAGATAGGTGGCCAGGAAGCGCACCTCGGAATCGGGCTGCACGCCGCTGCCGACCGGAGCCCAGAACCGGTCCACCAGGAAGCGCGCGGCCCGCGCGACCCGGCGGCGTCGCATGCGGATCTCGGCCTGGCGATAGTAGAAGAAGAAGTGGCGCGATTCGTCGAGCGCGATGCGCTCGAGCAGATCGGCGAGCACCGGGTGATCGGTCAGCGCGGCCAGCCGCCGGTATCCGGTGAGCGCGGTCAGCTCGTTGATGGCGCCCCAGGTCATGTGCACCGCGCAGAAGTCGGGCCAGGCCTTCGACACCATCGCGGTCGCCGCCGCCTCGAGCCGCTTCGCCCACGGCTCCTGCCCGCGGGCCAAGGCGCGCGCGCCGACCGGCGAGCCCGCCGCGGCCAGGAACCGCCGCAGGGCGAGACCGTGGAAGGTCTCCTCGTAGAGCCAGCAGGCCAGGAAGGTGGCGACGTCGGGATCGTCGACGGCGCGGGTGGCCAGCAGGGACCGGAGGTAGATGATCGTGTGGCTCTCGATGTCCTGCATGAAGCGGATGGCCCGGAGCGCTTCGGGCGGCACCGGGTGCCGTGGGACCGCGGCCCAGTCGATGGCCGCCAGGTCCACCGCCCTCGAGCGCCCGACGTATGCGTCGATGTCGAAGGCGGGCATCTGATTCATTGACGGGGCCGCCCCGGGCTCGCTACCCTCCCGGGTGACCCGTGGACACCATCAGGATCGTGTACCACTTCGCCTTCCCGGACGGGGGCTCCAAGGCCTATACCGTCGAGCTGGACCGCGCCACCCTGTCCTACCGGCCGTCCGGGACCGAGCGGCCGCCCGCGTGGGCCCGGCTGGAATACCACCAGTGCGGCCACTGCCCGCTCGCGCCCGCCGAGCACCTCTACTGCCCGGTGGCCACCAACCTCTCGGCCCTGGTGGAGTTCTTCAAGGACAAGGCCTCGGTGGCCGAAGCGACCGTCACCGTCACCACCGAGGAGCGGACCTACGTCAAGCAGCTCCCGCTGCAGCGGGGCATCTTCGGCATCTTCGGTCTCGTCATGGCCACGAGCGCGTGCCCCTACATGGACTTCCTCAAGCCGATGGCCCGCTTCCACCTGCCGTTCTCGACCGCGGAGGAGACCATCGTCCGCTCGGTCTCCATGTACCTCCTGCTCCAGTACTTCGTGGCCAAGCGCGGAGAGCAGCCCGATCTCGGTCTCGAGCGTCTCGAGACGCACTACGAGAACATCCAGAAGGTGAACGACGGCATCCTGGAGCGCATCAAGGACGTCGTTCTCAACGACGCCGATCTCAACGCCCTCATCATCCTCCAGGGCTTCGCCGATCTCCTCACGATGGCGATCTCGAAGGATCTCTCCAAGATCGAGCCGCTCTTCTTCCGCAAGACCTAGCGGCCGTCTTTCTCCAGCACTTCCCGGATCTGCTCGACGGGCACCGCGATGTTGACGCCCGCCCGCTCCTCCTGCAGCAGCATGGCCACGCGCGAGTCCCGCTCGCTCCAGCCGCGGTTGATCGCCTCGGTGAGCTCCTCCAGGGCCAGGTTGGCCATTCTCATCGGCACGCCCAGCTCCCGGCCGAGGCCGACGGCCAGCGAGACGTCCTTGTGGCTCAGCCGCAGGCTGAACGCGGGCGGATCGAAGACGCCGGGCAGAAACTGGTCGGCCAGGCCGTCGAAGGTGCGCCGCCGCCCGCCCGCGCCCTGACGGACCGCCTTCCAGAGCGTGAGGGCGTCCACCCCGCCCTTGACCCCCATGGTGAACACCTCGGCGAGCGCGGTCTGCACCGCGTAGCCCGCGCAGTTGTGCACGAGCTTGGCCACCGAGCCCGCGCCGATCGGCCCCACGTAGTAGGGCTGATCGCCGATGGCGTCCAGCACCGGCTTGAAGCGATCGTAGATCTCGCGGTCGCCGCCGATCCACAGGGCGAGCTTCCGCGACTTGGCGCCCTTGGGCCCGCCGCTGACCGGCGCGTCGAGCACGTGGATGCCCTTCTCCTTGAACGCGGGGTAGAGCCGTCGCATCAGCGCGGGTGAGTTCGTGCTCAGATCGAAGTAGGCCGCGCCCCTCTTCATGCCGTGGATCAGGCCGTCCGGTCCGAGGGCGACCTGCTCCACCTCCTTCGGCCCGGGAAGCGAGGTGAAGACGACCTCCACGCCCTCCGCCACCTGTCGCGGCGTCTCCTTCCAGATCGCGCCCGCCTTCAGATGCGGGGCCGCCGCCTCGCGCCGCAGGTCGCTCACCTGGAGCTCGTGGCCGCCCGCCTGGAGATTGGACGCCATGCTGGCGCCCATGGTGCCCAGCCCGATGAACCCGACTTTCATGCCTTGGCCTCCTCGTAGACCTGCTTCACGACCTTGGCCGCCGACATCGCGCTGGGCCAGCCCGCGTAGAACGCCAGATGGGTGATGAGCTCGCCGATCTCCTCCCGGGCGACGCCGTTGGCGAGCGCCCGCTCGGTGTGACCTTTCAGCTGGTCCGGCCGGTAGAGGGCGGTCAGGGCGGCCAGGGTGATCAAGCTCCGGTCGCGCGTGGAGAGGCCCGGCCGCTCCCGGATGTCGGGATAGACCAGGGTCTCGGTCAGCTCGATGAGCCTGGGGGCAACCGTGCGGACTTCGTTGCGAGAGGCCGATAGCGCGGCGGGTAAGGTCATCCGTACTCCTCCTCAGGTTGGTCTACCGCAATCAAGTGGGCCTTCCGTGCGTACCGGAAACGCGTAGAATCCTGCCACGGGAAAGGAGGCTTGACCATGCCCAATGCGCCCTACCGCATCTATGCCGTGCGCTACGCCCACCGTGCGTGCACCACGTCGGAGGCGTTCTACGGCGACTACCACCGAGCCCCCATGACGATGGACTACTTCGTATGGGCCCTCACCAACGGCACCGAGACGGTGGTGGTGGATCTCGGCTTCACGGAAGACGTCGGCACGCGGCGGGGCCGCCAGTTCCTGCGCTGCCCGGGCAAGGGCCTGGCCGAGATCGGGGTGGAAGCGGCCTCGGTGAAGCACGTGATCCTGAGCCACTTCCACTACGATCACGTGGGCAACTACGCGCTCTTCCCCAACGCCACCTTCTACGTGCAGGACTCCGAGATGGCGTTCTACACCGGCCGAAACGCCGCCCTGCCCGCGTTCCGCCACTCGATCGAGGTGGACGACGTCTGCGCGCTGGTTCGCCTCAACTACGGCCAGCGCGTGCAGTTCGTGGACGGCTCCCGCGAGATCGTGCCCGGGATCGCGGTGCACCACGTGGGCGGCCACACCGCGGGCATGCAGATCGTGACGGTGGCGCACGCGCGGGGGCAGGCGGTGGTGGCCTCCGACGCGTCGCACTACTACCGAAACTTCGAGGAGCGCATCCCCTTCAACACCCTTCAGGATCTGCCGCGGATGTACGCGGCGTTCGAGAAGATCCGCGAGCTGGCGTCATCGGAGGATCTCGTGCTGCCCGGGCACGATCCACTGGTGCTCGAGCGGCTCAAGCGCGTGGGGGACGGGATCGTCGAGATGTAGGCCGGGCTCGCCCGGGCCGCCGGCCTCGTTCCACTCGATCACGGCCCAGGGGTTGGCGGGCTCGAGCCCCTGGAGGTAGGCGCCCGGTCGGCCGGTCAGCCGCCCGCCGGCGTCGGCCATGAAGGGGTGACCCGCCTCGCCAGAGCATCGGTTGCCGTGCGTCCTTCCCGGGCGCACGATGGCCTGAGCAGGGGAGACCACCAGCGGAGCACGTCATGAGCGCTCAATCCGTCAATCCGGCGACCGGCGAGGTTCTCGAGACGATCGAGGAGATGTCCAGGGCGCAGATCGAGCAGGCCCTGGCGCGCGCCCACGAGGCTTTCCTCGAGTGGCGCACGAGGCCGTTCGCGGAGCGGGCCCGGCTGATGCGGGCCGCCGCCACGGAGCTGCGCGACAGCAAGGTGGACCACGCCATGACCATGACCCGGGAGATGGGCAAGCCCATCTCCCAGGCGGAGGCCGAGGTGGAGAAGTGCGCGGGCACCTGCGACTACTACGCCGAGCACGCGGAGGCGTTCCTGGCCGAGCAGCCGCGGGAGACCGACGCAGCCCGGAGCTACGTCCGCTTCGACCCGCTGGGCGTGGTGCTGGCCGTGATGCCGTGGAACTTCCCGTACTGGCAGGTCTTCCGCTTCGCGGCGCCGGCCCTCATGGCGGGCAACGGCGGCATCCTCAAGCACGCCTCCAACGTCCCCCGCTGCGCCCTCGAGATCGAGCAGGTGTTCCGTCGCGCCGGCTTCCCCGAGGGGCTCTTCCGCACGGTGCTCACGGACCCGGCGGGCGTGAAGGCCATCATCGCGGATCCACGCATCGTCGCGGCCACGCTCACCGGGAGCGAGCGCGCGGGGATCGCGGTCGCCGAGCAGGCGGGGCGCATGCTGAAGAAGACGGTGCTGGAGCTGGGCGGCAGCGATCCCTTCATCGTGCTGGCCGACGCCGATGTGGACGCCACAGTCCGTGCGGCGGCGGACGCGCGGCTGGTCAACAGCGGCCAGAGCTGCATCGCGGCCAAGCGCTTCATCGTGGTGGAGCCGATCGTGGACCGATTCCTCGAGCGGTTCAAGGCGGAGCTGGCCGCGCGGCGCATGGGCGATCCCACTTCTCGGGAAACCGAGGTCGGTCCGCAGGCCCGCGTGGACCTGCGCGATCAGCTTCACGCGCAGGTCACCGAGTCCATCAAGCGCGGCGCCCGGCGCATGCTGGGCGCCGAGGTACCCCCGGGCAAGGGCGCCTTCTACCCACCGACCCTGCTGGCCGCGGTGGACAGGGGCATGCCCGCCTTCGACGAGGAGACGTTCGGCCCGGTGGCCGCGGTGATCACCGCGAAGGACGAGACCGACGCGATTCGCCTCGCCAACGACTCGGCCTACGGCCTGGGCGCCTCCCTCTGGACGGCCGACCGCGCCCGCGCCGAGCGCCTCGCCGTGCGGATCGAGGCGGGCGCGGTCTTCGTCAACGGGGTCGTCAAGTCGGACCCGCGCCTGCCCTTCGGCGGCATCAAGCGCTCGGGCTACGGCCGCGAGCTCTCCGAGTACGGCATCCGCGAGTTCGTGAATATCAAGTCGGTGTGGATCGGGTAGATCTCGCGCGAGGGCCATCGGGTCGGAGCTACCCGGTAGCTCTTACCCGCCGGGGCTCCCGCCCCTTCCCCTTTCTTACTCGCCGTCCAGCGCCTCGGGCATTCTTCGCATCAGGCGCCAATGGAAGTACGCGAGCGCACCGACCATGGCCGCCGCGCCAAGGATGTGACCGGTGAGAACGATCGCTGGTGTCACCGCCTGACCCAGCCACTGCGAGAGCGCGTAGACCATCGCGAGGAACACCACCGCGAGGCAGCAACCGAGTATGAAGATCAGCGCGAGTACCCGCTTCTCGCGCTCGGCGAGAGCGAAGAGCCCCGCCACCCCGAGTCCCAGCGCCACGAAGCCGGCCAAGTGGACCGCGGTGTAGCCCACCACCAGACGCGCGGTGGGGGTCACCGCTTCCGCCCGCACGCCGTCGAAGAGCGCGGCGCCGAGGAGCGCGGGGGTGCGCAGCAGCGCGCCCGCGGCCAGGTCCACGATGAAGAACCACAGCATCACGATGGCGGCCCCGATCAGTCCCACCGTGACACCCTCGCGCAGCGCGTGCGTCCGTCGCCGCGCCACCCGGGGACTCGTCTGATATCGCGTCGTCGTCCGATCCTTCAGCATCGTGTGTCCTCCCGTCTGTCCCGAACTGCACATTCGAGACCAGCGGCCACCCGCCGCGCCCGCGCTCGCCGCGCCCGCGCCGGAAGAAACTACGCGGCACTCTTTACCGGCCGAGCCGGGGGCCCGTTCCAGGCGAGCGCCGATCGCCGTGCTTCTTCATGGCCTTGCGCGATGGCACACCGCTTGCTCCCCTTCCTCGACGTCAGAACCACGACGCTCACGGGAGGACAACTCATGTCGCGCAAGTCGAAGACGACCGAGGAGCCCCGCATCGGGCGGAAGGATCTTCAGGATCCAGACCGAGACGTGCGCGGTCCGCGAAAGGGCAGCGTGGATCGCGACGCGGAGCGCAGTGACCGCGATGCGGGCGCGGGTCGGCCCGTGCAGCTCGACGAGGAAGGGCGCTCGCGTCCGACCGACTCCGATTCACCGCGGCCAGCCGACGACCCGCCGGTGCCGAAGTAGCCGAAGTGAAAGCCGCGACCAAACCCCGTTTCAAGGAGGAAGCAACCATGCGGTACGGCAAGACGATGACGACGATCACGATTCTCACGGCGCTGCTGGCGGCGGCTCCGCTCACCGCGGGCGCGCAGAGCAAGATGGAAGAGGCCAAGGACAAGGCCAAGGGCATGACGCGGGACGCGAAGACCGCGGTCAGCGATACCTGGATCACTTCGAAGACCAAGATCGCCCTCTATGCGGACGAGCGCGTGAAGGGCACCCAGATCAGCGTGGACACCATGAAGGGCGGCGTGGTGCATCTGCGCGGCAAGGTCGACTCCGCCGAGGCCAAGTCTGCGGCCGGCGACATCGCCAAGGGCATCGAGGGCGTGCAGTCGGTGAAGAACGACCTCCAGGTGGTGGCCCCGTCCAGCCGGAAGATGGTGGACGCCAAGGATGAGGACATCACCAAGGCGGTGGAGACCCGCTTCTCGCGGGACGCCCAGCTCAAGAAGGTGGACGTGCGCATCGACGCGGGCGTGGCCACGCTGACCGGCGAGGTCCCGAGCATCACGGTGGCGGCCAAGGCCTCCGAGATGGCCCGCAACACGCCCGGCGTGAAGTCGGTCAAGAACGAGCTGACCGTCCGGCAGGCCGGCAAGTAGGGACGACACCATGACACCGCGAGGCGGCGAGGCACCGAAGGCGGGCGACTTCGTGAGCGACGTCAAGGAGCTTCGCCGCCGCGCCCGCGCGCACATCGAGCAGGGGCCGATCACGGCCGGCGACAAAGGCCAGCAGCAGCAGGAGCCGGGCCGCAACCCGCAGCCGGGGGGCGGTCAGGGCGAACGCAGCCGCTAGGTCATCGCGGGAGCCGGGCGGCGGGGGCGATCCTCGCCGCCCGGGCAGGCGTCTCGCACGACAGGGCAAAACAAGGAGGAACACGAACGTGTCACTCATCCTGATCATCATTCTCGTTCTCATCCTGATCGGGACCCTGCCGACGTGGGGATACAGCTCGGGCTGGGGGCCCTACCCGAGCGGCGGCGTCGGGCTCGTGCTGTTGATCATGATCATCCTGCTTCTCACGGGACGGCTCTGACGTGAACGCATTCGCGGCATCGGGGCGCGTGGCGGCGGCGGTGGTCCTCGCGATGGGGGGCCTCGGGCTGGCGCTGCTCCTGCTGGGCGGCCGCCGCCTCGCCCCGCTCCCGGTGGCGCGATGCCCGATACACGGTATCGCCTACGATGCCGAACTCGAAGTGTGCCCCGACTGCGCCAAGACGGACGCGGCGGGCGGAAAAGGAGGCGCGCGATGAGCAGGATGCCGGCGCTGTACTGTCGGACGTGCGGCACCTTCCGAGAGGTCGAGGACTGGCGCGAGCGCGGGGAAGCGCTGGTGATCGCGCTCGAGCCCTGCGGACACGAGATCCGTCGCCGCGCCGGGCTCGAATGGCCCATCCACAATGTGGCGGCGTGAGGAGGAGGATGTCATGCTGAGTCGATTCGTGCTCGGTGCCATCGTGGGCGGCATCGCGGTCTGGGTCTGGGGAGAGGATCTGCGGCGCCTGGCCAACACCAAGAGCCGGGGCGCGCGCCTCGTCGCGGCCGATGCGCTCCAGTCGGTACAGTCCACCGCCGAGGAGCTGTTCGATACCGCCAAGGAAGGGGTGACGTCGACGCTCCAGGCCGGGCAGGACGCGGTCCGACCCGCCCGGTCCTGGCGAGACCGGCGATGATTCCGCGGGCGGTCGTCGCGGGTGCGCTCCTCACGGCGTCACTGCTGGCCGGTTGCGCCGTCGGCACCACCTCGAGGCCGCCCGGGCGGACGGAGGCGCCGTCGCGTCCGGCGCCGACCACTTCGCAGAAGCAGGTCGACCCCGCGCAGGTCGAGCGATTGAAGAAGGCGATGCTTCCGCTGCTGGCGGCCATGGACAAGCCGCGCTCGGCCGGCCAGGTCAAGGTCGGCATCGTGGACGATCCCGAGATCAACGCGGCCAATGCGGGGGACGGTGAGTTCTACGTCACCACGGGCCTCCTGGAGAAGGCCAACGACGACCAGCTCCTGGCCATCATGGCGCACGAGGTAGCGCACGAAGACCTCGGGCACGTCTCGAAGCAGCAGGCGCTCGGCACCGGGATCGGCATCGGCGCGGTCCTCCTCGACCAGCTCATCCCGGGCGCGGGCCGCGTCGTCCCGGTCGCGGGCGCGCTGATCCAGCGCAGCTACAGTCGAAGCGAGGAGTACGAGGCCGACCGGCACGGCGTCGTCCTGCTCCAGCGCGTGGGTCGAGACAAGCACGTGATGATCGACACGCTCACCTGGCTGATGAATACCTCCGGGCCGGACGGCGGGGGCGGGTTCTTCAGCACGCATCCCGCGACCGGCGACCGGATCGACGTCCTCCGCAAGTTATGAGCGGCTCGAGCCTCCGGGCCCTGCGCGCCGTCTTCACCGCCGTGGCCCTGCTCGTGCTGGGCGGCGGCTGCACGAATCACGTCCGACAGCACCTCACGCTCCCCGCGCTGCAGATGGGCGAGCCCGCCTTCAAGGCCGCCCTGGTCGCGTACACCGGCGCCGCGGTCGTGCCGGGCAACCGGGTGGACCTCCTGCTGAACGGCGAGGAGATCTTCCCGGCCAAGCTCACCGCGATCCGCGCCGCCCGCCGGACCATCACCTATGCGCAGTACGTCTTCGAGGAAGGTGAGCCTGCCGCCGAGACCGCCCAGGCTCTGGCCGATCGCTGCCGCGCCGGGGTCAAGGTCCACGTGCTGCTCGACGCGGTGGGCGCCCTGCAGATGCCGCCCGAGTACCGGCAGTGGATGACCGAGGCGGGGTGCCAGGTCGAGGCGTACCGGCCGCTCACGCCGTGGACGTTCGACCGTGTGAACTACCGCAATCATCGCCGCATCCTCGTGGTGGACGGGCGCGTCGGGATCACCGGCGGATCGGGCACGAGCGGCAAGTGGAGCGGCGACGGCAAGCAGGAAGGCTTCTGGCGCGACACCGACGTACGGGTCGAGGGCCCCGTGGTCGCGCAGCTCCAGGGCGCGTTCGCCGAGAACTGGCTCGAGACGACCGGGGTCGCCCTGGGAGGAACCGACTACTTCCCGCGGGCGGCGCCGGGCCGGGGTACGGTGGACGCGCAGGTCGTCCGCAGCTCCCCCGCGGGCGGCAGCGTGGCCATGTACACCATGTTCCTGCTGGCCATGGCCTCGGCCCAACGCACGATCTACATCACCAATCCCTACTTCGTGCCGGACGACAAGATGATCGACACCCTCGCGCAGGCCGCCCAGCGCGGTGTCCGCGTGGTGCTCCTGCTGCCCGGCGCGATCGATCACAACCTGGTGCGGCAGGCGAGCCGCGCGCAGCTCGGCCGGCTGCTGCGGGCCGGGGTCGAGGTCCACGAGTACCGCGCGGCCTTGCTCCACGCCAAGACCATGGTGATCGACTCGATGTGGGCCACCGTGGGCAGCACCAACCTGGACCGCCGGTCCTTCGAGCTGAACGAGGAGCTGAACCTCGTGGTCTACAACTCGGAGATCGCGCGCCGGCTCGAGCGGGTCTTCGTGCAGGACCTGGCAGAGTCGCGCCCGGTCACCTACGAGGCGTGGCGGCGCCGCGGGCTCGTCGCCCGGATGCTGGAGACCCTGTCGATTCCGCTCCGCAGTCAGCTCTGACGATCGGGCCGGGTTGACGACGCCGGTACGCTGGATGTATGCGTCGCCACGTCGTCCTCCTCCTCGCCGTCGTCCTGATCCTGGCGGCCGGCGATGGATCCTCCCCGGCCCTCGGGCCCGCGCCCGCGGGCGCCCAGGCCCAGGTCCTCCGGGTCGCGCCCGGCTTCTTCGATCCCGCGCAGCGGGCGGGCAGGGCCTACAAGAACGTGGACCCGGAGTACCGGCGCGCGTCCTACTGGGCGCGCCTGCACTCGCTGGTGGTGGGCGCCACCTGGCTCGTTTCCGAGCGGCGGGTGGCCGCGCTCCCGCTCGCGACGCCCGATCTCCGCGCGCTGCGTGACCGCTCGGGCGGCGCGACCGTGACCTGGATCGGCCACTCCACCGTGCTGGTCCAGCTCGACGGCGTGACCTTCGTGACCGATCCGACCTGGGCCGATCGTAGTGGACCGTTCAGCGGCTTCATCGGGGTGCGCCGCTACACGCCCCCCGGCATCGCCTTCGACGACCTGCCACCCATCGACTTCGTCCTGATCTCCCACGATCACTACGACCATCTCGACGAGCCTACCGTGCGGCGCCTGGCCCGGACGTTCGACCCCCTGTTCGTCGTGCCCCTCGGCGTCAAGGCCTGGCTCGCCGATCGCGGCATCACCAACGCGGTGGAGCTCGACTGGGGTGAATCGGGGACGGTCAACGGGCTGACGGTGGTCTGCACCCCGGCCCAGCACGGCGGCGGCCGCACCCTGGTGGACCAGGGTCGCCGGCTCTGGTCCTCGTGGGCGGTGCTGGGCTCGAAGCGCTTCTACTTCGGCGGCGACACCGGGTACTACCGCCACTTCAAGGAGACGGGCGATCGGCTCGGGCCGTTCGACCTGGCCGCGCTGCCCATCGGGTCCTACACCCCACGCGCGATCGCCAGGCCCGTGCACACCTCACCGGAGGAGGCGCTGCAGGCCGCGCTGGACCTGCGCGCCACCCGGATGCTCGGCGTGCACTGGGGGACGTTCGCGCTGGCCCGCGAGCCGTACGACGAGCCCCCCGCGCGGCTCCGCGTCGAGGTCGAGCGGCGGCAGCTCGATCCGGCGCGCGCCTGGATCCTCCAGCCCGGCGAGACCCGCAGCTGGTAGCCCAGTATCTCCCTCTCCCCTCCGGGGAGAGGGCAGGGTGAGGGGCCGGGGTAAGGACGGTCCGGACCTACAGCCAGTAGTAGGGGAACCGGTAGTAGTCGTGCAGCCGGGTCTCGTAGTCGCGGGTGAAGTCGACGTCCGGCCGGTACTCGGGCGCCTCCTGGATACGCTTCTTCTCGATGTTCATCACCACCGTGTCCCGCTGCGGCGCCACGCTGCTGATCCAGGCCGTGGAGAGCACGACCTTCTTGCCAGGCAGCCAGTTGCCGGTGTCGATGACGAGATAGCGCAGCTTCATCTCTTGGTCGTCCACGATGAGATCGCTGACGGTGCCGAGCTCCCCGTCGGTCGCGAGAATCTTGTAGTTGAGGATGCTCTTGACCGGTCGTAGCATGGCTCGCTCCTTTTCGACGTGATCGACTCGACCGACGGAGGAGCAACATCCATGCCGCGCGGCAGAAACGTCGCGCAACCCGTGTTTCCGCTCGACGTAGCCGCCCCCGAGCGGGCGGGCTGGAATGAACTACCCGGTAGTATCGATGACCTGGCGCACATGAGCTCGAAGAGCGCGAACACCGCTCGGCGTCCGGTCCCGCGGCCGCGATACGCCCGCAGCACGAAGAACTCGCTCATCCGGAAATCCATGCCCGATCCCACGTGGGGCGAGGGCGCCTGGTTGACGAGCGCGAAGCCGACGCGATGGCCGGACTCGACCAGGAGCAGGGGGTGGTCCGTGTCCTCCTGCAGCCAGCTCGGCAGGTGATCGGGGGCGCCAGCGTCCCCGATCGTCCAGCGTGTAGTAGGAGCGGTCGAACTCGGAGAGGTCGGGCAGGTAGAACGGGTAGACGTTGGTCAGCCACTCCCGATCGGCCGCCGAGCGGCGCGACGCGCGCCGCTCGAGGTCCATCGGTCGGGGCGCGTGCCGGCGCCCCCTAGCGGGGCGGGTTCGACTCGTCCACGTCCCGCGCCCCCGCGGTGCGGTTGCGGTACTCCGCGGGGACCTCTCGACCGGCGTCCACGTACGCGCGACGGACCGCCTCCACGTTGGGGCTGAAGATGGTCTTGCGGTTGCTCCGCGCCCACTCGTTGGAGTTGCGGATGGTGTCGAGCGAGCCCTGGAAGCGGGGCATGACGTAGCGGGCGAACAGCTCGTAGCTCCGTAGCGTCTGCTCGCGATTCGCCCACTCGTGCGCGCGGAAGAGGAGCCCGCCGAAGCCGCCGCCGCTCAGCCCCCGCAGCCGCTCGATGCCACGGATGACGGTGTCGGGCGTGCCCACGAGCGTGGTGCCCATCTTCACGCCCTCGCGCAGCGGGTCGTCGGCGCGGCCGGGCGGGCGGCCGAGGGTGTCCTCGAAGTAGGTGATGGTCTCGTGGCGCTCGGCGCGCGTGACCTCCCGGAGTGCCAGCTCGTCGTCGTCGGAGACATGGACGTTGACCACGAGCCGCCAGTTCTTCCGGTCCATCGTCTTGCCGTACTCGGCCGCGGTCTCCTCGGCGATCTTCCACTGGTTGGCGAGGGCCTCGGGCCCGCCGGGGAGCCCCGCCCCGAGCGAGAGCACGCCGATGCCGTGCTTGCCGGCGGCGATCACCCCGGCCGGGGTGATGGTGCTGGCCACCGCGATCGGGAAGTGCGGCTCGGTGTACGGCGCCAGGTGCAGGCGCGCCTGGCGGAGCTCGAACCAGTCGGTCTTGAGCGTGACCGGCTCCTCGCACTTCAGGAGCTCCATGATCGCGTCGAGCGATTCCTCCATGCGCGGGCGCTGGGTCACCGGCTCGATGCCCATCATGTAGGCGTCGGACACCAGCGCTCCCGGGCCGATGCCGAGCATGGCGCGGCCGCGGGTCATGTGGTCGAGCTGCACGAAGCGGTTGGCCACCATCAGCGGGTGGTGATAGGGCAGGCTCGTGACCCCGGAGCCCAGCATGATGTGGCGGGTGCGCTCGGCGGCGGCCGCGATGAACACCTCGGGCGAGGCGATCAGCTCCCACCCGGCGGAGTGGTGCTCGCCGATCCACACCTCGTCATAGCCCAGGTAGTCCATCCACTCGATCAGCTCCATGTCGCGATTCATCGCGAGCGTGGGGTTCTCGCCGACCTTGTGGAACGGGGCGAGGAAGATGCCGAACTTCATGCCTTTGTGAGCCAATGCCGCCTCCGGGGTCAGGGATTCCGCGCGTCGAGATACGGTGAATGTAGCACGCCTTGAGTCGGACCCGCAGCGGTGCTAGAAGAGGGCTCATGGACTTCACCTACACGCCGGAGCAGGAGCACTTCCGCGCCGAGATCCGGCGCTGGCTCACCGCCAACCTGACCGACGACCTGCGGATCGAGGATCCCACCGACGAGCGGGTCGCGCCGGACCGCGAGACCTTCGATCGGCGCCGCGCCTGGCAACGTCGGATGTACGAGGCGGGCTGGGTCGGGATCTCGTGGCCCAAGGACTACGGCGGGCGCGGCGCCACCTTGATGGAGCAGGTCATCTACGACGAGGAGTGCTTCCGGGCGCGCGCCCCGGTGCTGCCCAGCTACTCGGGCATCGGCATGGCGGGCCCGACCATCATCGAGTGGGGCACCGAGGCCCAGAAGCAGCGCTACCTGCCGCGCATCCTCCGCGGCGACGACATCTGGTGCCAGGGCTACTCCGAGCCGGGCGCGGGCTCGGACCTGGCGAGCCTCAGCACGCGCGCGGAGGACCGCGGCGATCACTTCGTCGTCAACGGGCAGAAGGTGTGGACCTCGGGCGCCCAGTTCGCGGACTGGATCTACCTGCTCGTGCGCACCGATCCGGCCGCGCCCAAGCATCGCGGCATCAGCTATCTCCTGGTGGACATGAAGACGCCCGGCATCACGGTGCGGCCCCTCGTGCTGCTCAACGGCCACCGCCACTTCAACGAGGTCTTCTTCGTGGACGTGGCCGTCCCCAAGGCCAACCTGATCGGCCGCCAGAACGAGGGCTGGAAACCCGCCATGACCACGCTCATGTACGAGCGCAAGAGCGGCGGCGGCCGCGGCCACGAGGAGCAGCTCGCGCGGCTGCGCGCGCTCGCCATGACGGTCCCGCTCGACGGCCGGCCGGCGTGGGAGCATCCGGTGATCCGCCAGCGCTTCGCCCAGCTCGTGATCGAGGCGCAGTGTCAGCGCTACACCCGCATGCGCAACCTGACCCGCCAGCTCCGCGGGGAGCCGCCGGGGCCCGAGGGCTCGATCCTCAAGCTCTTCGGCTCCGAGCTCGGCGTGCGCATCGCCGACTTCGCGGGTGAGCTGCTCGGCCCCCACGCGCTCGTCAACCGCGCGAGCTCCCAGGTGCCGGACGGCCCGCGCTGGTACAACCGTGTGCTGAGCGCGCGGCAGTACACCATCGCGGGCGGCACCAGCGAGATCCAGCGCAACATCATCGGCGAGCGCGTCCTCGGGCTACCGAAGGACTAGGCGTGGCCGGGCGAGGTGCAGCCGAAGGCGAGCCGGTGGCAGGGTGAGGTGATGCCAAGGCGAGCCGAGCGAATATAGACAAGGGGGTCACGGTGTGACCGACGACACCCGAGAGCAGCAGGCCGAAGCGCTGATCGCGAAGATGAAGGCGGCGCGCGGCTACATGTACCCGGAGTGGGAGTTCGCGGCGCGCCAGGATCCGGAGTTCGTCGAGGCCTACAACCGCCTCTACGAGCTCTCCCTGGGCGAGGGCCGGCACGTCTCGGCCAAGGTGCGCGAGTTCGTGGCCATCGTGCTGCTCTGCTTCCGTGGCGGCGAGCGGGCCGGGCTGGTCGCCCACATGCGGCGGGCGATCCAGTTCGGCGCGACCCCCGCCGAGCTGTTCGAGGTGCTCGAGGCCTGCGTGGTGCCGGGAGGGGCTCCCACGTTTCACCGCGGGCTCGGCGCGCTCATGGAGGTCGTGGGGCCCGCGCCGCGCTGATCACTCGCGCACCTAGTCCGCGCGCTCTCTTGCTGTCGGCCGGCCGGAGGCGGGCGGGCGGCGCTCCTCCGCCTACTTCACGCTGCCGGCGGTGAGGCCGCCGACCAGGTAGGGCTCGATCAGCGCGAAGAGCACGACCACGGGAACGATCGCTATCGTCGAGGCGGCGAAGAGCAGGTCCCAGTGCTGGACGTAGGCGGTCACATAGGACGTGATTCCCACCGTGAGGGGGCGCATCGAGGCGTCGGTCATGAGGGTCAGCGCGACGATGTACTCGTTCCAGGCCGCGATGAACGAGAAGATCCCCGCGGTGACGATGCCGGGGAGAGCGACCGGGAGCGCGATGCGAAAGAGCGCGCCCGCCGGCCCGCAGCCGTCCACCGCGGCGGCTTCCTCGATCTCGCGCGGAATCGAGGCGAAGAACGCGCGCAGGATCCAGATCGCGAAGGCCAGGTTGAAGGCCGCGTTCACCGCGATGAGCGCGGTGTAGGTGTTGATGAGGCCGAGCTCGAAGAACTCACGGTAGAGCCCCACCACCAGCGCGGTCGGCGCGAACATCTGGGTCACCAGGACCAGGAACAGGAAGGCGCCGCGTCCGGGGAAGCGATGGCGGGCGGTGTGGTAGGCGGCGGGCACCGCGGCCGCCAGCACGAGCAGGGTGGATACCAGCGCGACGACCACGGAGACGGTGAGCCAGGACTGGAAATCAGGGTCGCGCAGCACCGTCCAGAAGTTCTGCGGGCGCCACTCGACGGGCAGGAGCCGCGGCGGGGTGACGCGCAGCTCCGCCGCGGGCTTGAGCGCGGTGAGCAGCATCACCGCGTACGGCGCCAGCAGCGCCGCCGCCACCAGCAGCCCCGCCGCGCCCAGCGCGCGCCGGCGGATCAGACCGGTTCCTCCCGCCACCGCGCCACCCGCAGGTAGGCGACGACCGCGACCAGGATCAGCAGCACGTTCACCACGCCCAGCGCGGCCGCCATGCCCACGTCCCGCAGCGCGCTCTTGAACGCGATCTTGTACATGAGCGTGATCATGGTGTCGTGGGCGAAGCCGGGGTTGCGGTCGTTGAGCGTCCACACGATCGGGAAGGAGTTGAACACGTAGATCAGGTTCAGCACCGCGGCCACCAGCAACGCGGGCCGGAGCAGCGGCAGGGTGATCCACCGGTAGCCGCGCCAGCCCGCCGCCCCGTCCACCCGGCCCGCCTCGTAGACCTCGCCGGGAATGGTCTGGAGCCCCGCGAGCAGCACGTAGGTCGTGAACGGCAGCGACACGAAGATCCCCACCGCGATCATCGCGCCCATCACGGTCCGGTCGTCGCCCAGCCAGTCCATCGGCGCGAGGCCCGCCGAGACCATCACCCGGTTGAGCAGGCCGAAGTAGTAGTCGTAGAGCCACACGAAGAGCTTCGAGGTCATGATGAGCGAGGCGGCCCAGGGCACGATGAGCGCCCACCGCACCAGCCGCCGGCCCGGGAAGGACTCGTTCAGGAGCTGGGCCAGCCCCAGCGACACCGCGATGGTGACCGCCACCACCACCGCGACCCAGACCACGGTGTTCGCGGCCACGACCGGCAGGGCCTCCTGCTCGAGCAGACGCGCGTAGTTGCGCAACCCCACCGCGCCCTGGTAGAGACCGGTGATCGAGTAGCGCCCGAGAGAGGCGCGCACCAGCTCGACCGCGGGGTAGACGACCACCGCCGCGATCAGGAGGAGGCTCGGGCCGAGCCAGAGGAGCGCCCACCCCGCGCCCGAGCTTCGCGGGCGCGGGCCCGTCAGCGAGCGCTCTCCGCCGCGTTCTTCTGGAGGCGGTCGAGCACCTGCCGAGGGTCGCCGCCCGGCTGGACGGCCGCGCCGATGCTCTGCTGCACGTCGAGCTTCACCTTGTCCCAGGTGGGATCGGTCGTGGGCGCCAGCCGCGCGCTCGGCAGCGCGTCGAGGTACGGCCTGAGCTTCTCGTTGCCGCTCATGCGCTCGCGGCCCGATTTGGTCACGGGCAGGAAGCCTTCGGCGGTGATCCAGCGGGTGATCTGCTCGGGCTGGTAGTAGAGATCGAGGAACCGGCGCACCGCCTCCTGGTTGCCCGCCTTCTTGAAGGCCATGAGGTAGTCCTCGACCCCGAGCGTCACCGGCGTGCCGACATTGGTCGGCATCTGGGTCACGCCGTAGCTGACCTTCCCCTCGGTGTCGAGCTGGGCGGCGAGCGGGCTGAAGCCGATGACCATGCCGACCTTGCCGTCCTTGAAGAGCTGGAAGGCGCCGTCGGTGCGGTTGGTCTTGCCCGGATTGACCTGGGTGACCTTGTGGGTATTGGCGAGCGCGGCCAGGAACTGGAGCGTCTGGACGTTCTTCTCGCTGTTGATCGCCCACGCCTCGCCCGCCTTCCAGTCGCCGCCGTTGTTCCACATCCAGATGGACCACTCGGCCTGCGCCTCCTCGGGCCCGAGCGGCAGCGCGTAGCCGATGGTCCCGCCCCCCAGCGCCTGCACCCGACGAGCCGCCTGGACGAACTCGTCCCACGTCCGGGGCGGGGCGGTCACGCCGGCCTTCGCGAGCAGGTCGCGGTTGTAGAAGAACGCCCGGGCGCTGGCCAGGATGGGGAAGCCGTAGAGCGTGTCGCGATAGGTGCCGCCCTGCGCGAACGCCTCCAGGAAATCCTCCCGCGTCTTCGGCGACAGGGCCTCGTCGCCCGAGTAGAGGAGGCCGTCCCTGGCGTAGCTCGAGAACGAGTTCAGGTTGAGCACGTCGGGCGCCAGGTTGTTCTGGATCATGGCGCTGACCTGCTGATCGATGGAATTCCAGTCGATCACCTGCAGGTCCACCTTCACCCCGGTCTGCTCGGTGTACTGCTCGGCCAGGCCCTGCCAGAAGGGGCGCGTGTGATCGCGGCTGTACTCGGCGATCACCACCTTGATGGATCGGGGCTCGTCGCCCCCGCCGCAGCCGCCGGAGACGAGCGCGGCGAGCACGACGAGGGCCAGGAGACCGCGGCGCGTCATCGAGCCCATACTACAAAATTTCCCGGCGGGCGCGTAAGTCTTCCGCGCACAGCCTGGGCGGTCGTGCATAGAATGGGATGTCTCACAACTGCGGCCCCCAAGATAGGAGGTCACCTCCATGTCACGTGTCCTCATGTTCTGCGTGCTCGCGCTCATGCTGACGTCGTGCGCCTCCTCGTCCGGACCGGCGAGGCAGCGTAGCGAGTTCGAGGACGTTCCGGTTCCGGCGGGGCTCAGGCTGGACCAGAGCCGGACCACCATCATCGAGTCGCCGACCCTGAAGGCGGCCCGGCTCTTCTACAAGAGCCGGATCCGCCCGGAGAGCCTCGCGCTCGCCTACCGGGCCTCGCTCGAGGCCAACGGCTGGCGTCACGTGTCCTCCACCACGTCGGCGGCCAAGGGAACGACCCAGGTCTACGAGAAGCAGGACAGCTCGCTGCAGGTCCTGATCTACGAGGGTTGGTACTACACGTGGACCGAGGTCTCCACCACCCGGATCGTCGGGCGCCCGCCCGCCCCGACCCGGTAGCCTCGAAGGAGCTCGCCATGAACACGACGAAGCGATTGGGTCTCCTGCCCCCCGCGATGCTGTGGCTGGCATCGGGCTGCGCGGCCACCGCTCCGGCCTACGTGACGCCGATCCCGGAGGCGCAGCCGGCGCGCGAGACGCGCACGGACGAGCGCGTCACCGCGGTCGAGGAGCGCATGAATGAGATGAGCCAGCGGGTCCAGACCCTCGAGGGCGGCGTGACGAATGCGCAGAGCCAGGCCGACGCGGCCGCCCGGAAGGCCGAAGGCGTGGACAGCCGGCTCACCCGCCTGTGGACGAACCGCTTCAACCAGAAGGCGGCCGACAGCTTCGAGGTCTATTTCTCCCCCGACAGCATCGAGCTGACCGACGCGGCCCAGACCGCCCTCGCGGCGGTGGTGACCGAGATGGCGGCCAGTCCGACCCTGACCGTCGAGCTCGGCGGGTACACCGATCCACGCGGCGCCGTCGACTACAACTACGCGCTGAGCCAGCGGCGGGTCGGGGCGGTCCGCCGCTTCCTGATGGACCGGGGCATCCAGCTCGTCCGGATCCAGACGGCCAGCCTGGGGCCGATGTCCAGCAAGGACATCCCGGACGCGAAGAAGCGCCGCGTCACGGTGCGCCTCATGGTGGACCAGGAGTAGCGGGCAGGGTGCGACCGGGCGACGGTCTCGGCGCGTCGTTGCCACGCGGGCCGGCCCGGCGGCGCCTCCCATGGCGCCGCGCGGGGGCGGCCGCGATCGTCGCGCTGGTCCTGGCCGGCTGTGCGGTCGCCCGGCCCGGCGTCGTCAAGCGCCCGCCCCCGCAGCCGCCGCGGCGGGCCGAGATCGCGCCGGTGGCGCCCACGCGCGCGCACGTCTGGGTGGCGGGCCAGTGGACGTGGCATCGCGAGCGCTACGTATGGGTGCCGGGGCACTGGGCGGTGCCGCCCGCGCCGGGGCACGTCTGGGTGCCCGGCGGCTGGAAGCCGAGCGAGGGCGCGTATCTCTGGGTGGACGGCCACTGGCGCGCGCGCTGAGCGCGCGGCCGCTCTTATCGGGTCGGCGTCAGGGCCACAGCTCCTTGCCCTCCGCGGCTGGAAGCGGGAGATTGAGTCGGCGCGCGAGCGTCGTCGCAATGTCGCGCATGTCGACGAGGCCGAGCGCGTGGCCGGCCGGCACGCCCGGCCCCACCACGAAGAAGGACGCGTGCATGTCGGGCAGATCCGGCAGATGGCCGTGCATGCCCGCCATCGCCGCCTTGCCCACCAGCGGACCGGTCAAGCTCGAGCCCGCCTGCCAGTCCGGCTTGAGCCCGACGACGAACGCGGCGGTGGGAAACGCGCCGCGGGCGCGGAGCGCGGCCGCGTCCAGCACCCGGTCGATGCCGTGAGCGGGATCGGCGGCCAGGCGGTCGAGCAGCGCCCGCACCTCCGCCGTCGTCGCCGCGTCGCCCGGATCCCTCAGCATCACCGCGATCGCGCCGCCCGCCGTCCACGGCATCGCTCTCCAGTCGGTGACCTTGCCCTGCGCGCCCACGGTCACGAGGCCGGCGCGACGAAACTCGGAATGGAGATTGAGCTCCATGGCGGTCCTGCCGAAGCCGTGGTCGGACACGATGGCCACGTGGGCGCCGCCCGGCGCCACCGTCTCCGCGGTCGCGCGCAGCGTGCCCACGAGGGCGTCGAGGCGCTCGAGCGCCGCCATGACCTCGGGGGTGAACGGTCCCTTGACGTGCTGCACGTGGTCGAGCGCGATGAGGTGCAGGGTCAGCAGGTTGGGCCGCTTCTTCGCGAGGATTCGCACGGCGTAGCGTGTGCGTTGCTCGTCCGCCTCCACTGTGCGCGCTCGCGGATACGGGCCCAGCTCCGGCTCGAACTCGGCCAGCAGGCCCGGGGTGGACACCGCCCGCAGGAGCTTGGTGTCGTCGGGTGTGCCCGCCCGCCAGAGCTCGGGGATGTTCCAGGTGACCCGCGCGCCCACGCTGGCCGGCCACTGCACGCTGGCGGTGCTGAGCCCGGCCCGGGCCGCCGCGTCCCAGAGGGGGGCCACCCGGATGTCCTCGCTGTACCAGTACCAGCCGCCCTGGTTCTCGCGCAGCGGGTCGAAGGTGGTGTTGGCGAAGATGCCGTGGGCGGCCGGCGCCACCCCGGTGATCAGCGTGGTGTGGCTCGGGTAGGTGACGGTCGGGATCACGCCCACGACGCCCTGGGCGTAGGCGCCTTCCTTCAGGAAGCGGCGCAGATTCGGGATCTTCGCGCCGTGCGCGTCGGCCGCGGTCACGTAGTCGGGCCGGAGCCCGTCGATCGAGATCATGAGGAGCAGCGGGGTCTGCACCGGCTGCTGGGCCGCCGCGGGGCCGGCGAGGAGGACCACCGCCGCGACCAGGAGCACCCGCAGCGCGAGCCTGACCTGGCGGAGCCGGTCGGGTATCATGGCGACCACAGGATATAGCAGGGACCGGGAGACGGCCATGAACAGGCAGGCGACAGGCGTGGCGGCGGCGCTGCTGCTGACGACCGCGGTGTGGACGGGACCGGCGGCCGCCCAGGACGCGGAGAAGATCGCGATGGCGCGGGTCCGGCTCACCACCGAGCCCGGGCTCACCCAGGGCTGCTCGCGCATCGGGGCCGCGCGCGACGACTCCATCAAGGACCTGCGGCGCAAGATCGTGAGGATGGGCGGCAACGCCGCGCTCATCACGTTCGGCGGCACCGAGGACCTCTCCAGGGTCTTCGCGGAGGTCTTTCGCTGCACCGACCCCCCGGCCGCCGCGCCGGGCACCGCGCCCGCGCGCGTCCCATTGCCCCCGCCCGGACCGCCACCTCCTCCGCCCCCGCCCCCCGCCCCGACCCGCTGACGTGGCCTGGGATCCCGCGCAGTACCTGAAGTTCGCGGACCACCGGCTGCGGCCGGCGATCGACCTGCTGAACCGCGTCGCCCTGGAAGACCCGGGCGAGGTCTACGACCTGGGGGCCGGGGCGGGCAATGTCACCCGCCTCATCAAGGAGCGCTGGCCCGAGGCGCGCGTCACCGGCGTGGACGACTCGCCGGCCATGCTGGCCAAGGCCGCGGCCGCCGCCCCCGCGATCACCTGGCAGCAGGCCGACCTGGCCACCTGGAGCCCGCCGCGCCCGGCCGATCTCATCTATTCCAATGCCGCGCTCCACTGGCTCACCGCGCACGAGCGGCTGTTTCCGGCGCTGCTCGCCGCGCTCGCGCCCGCGGGCGTGCTGGCCGTCCAGATGCCGAGCAACTTCGGGGCGCCGTCGCACACGCTGATCTCGGAGGCCGCGCGCGGCGGGCCGTGGCGCCCGCGGCTGGAGCCGCTGCTCCGGCCGGCGCCGGTGGCCGCCCCCGAGTTCTACTACGACGTCCTCGCGCCCGACGTGGCCGCCCTCGACGTCTGGGAGACGGAGTATCTCCAGATCCTCGAGGGGGCCGATCCGGTCAAGGAGTGGACCAAGGGCACCTGGCTCAGGCCGCTGCTCGACGCCCTCGAGGAGCCGGAGCGGAGCCGCTTCGAGGCGCGCTACGCGGAGCTGGTAGCCCGCGCCTACCCCCCGCGCGGGGACGGGCGCACGCTGTTCCCGTTCCGGCGCCTCTTCCTCGTGGCCCGGGCGCGCTGACCGCAAGCCGATGAGGATCGGCGCATGAAGATCGAGGCGATCGACGTCTACTGGATGAAGCTGCCGCTGGCCTTCGTGTGGAAGACGTCCTACGCCGACCAGTCCTTCACCGACACGATCCTGGTGCGCATGGAGGGCGGCGGCCACGAGGCCTGGGGCGAGAGCTGCCCGGTGTTCATCCCGGCCTACTCCGCCGAGCACACCCTCGCCACCTTCCATACCCTGCGCGAGCACATGGTCCCGCGCATCATCGGCCGCGACATCGAGACCGCCCGGGACCTGCTCGATCGCCTCGCCTTCATCAAGGGCAACCAGTTCGCGCGGGCCGCGCTCGACATCGCGTGGTGGGTGCTGGACGCCAAGCGGCGCGGCCTGCCGCTGCACCGCGCGCTCGGCGGGACCGCCGACCGGGTGGCGGTGGGCGCCGACTTCGGGATCCAGGACTCGCTCGACATCCTGATGGCGAAGATCCAGGGGGCGATCGACGCGGGCTTCCCGCGGGTCAAGCTCAAGTTCCGGCCCGGCTGGGATCTCCCCATGGTGGAGGCGGTGCGGGCCACCTTCCCCGACTTCACCTTCCACGTCGACTGCAACGCCGCCTACACGCCCGCCGACACCGAGCTCTTCCGGAAGCTCGACCGCTTCGGGCTCGCCATGATCGAGCAGCCGCTGGCCGACGATGGCATGAGCCTGATCAACCACGCGGATCTCCAGCAGCGGATCGGGACCCCGGTCTGCCTCGACGAGAGCGCGCAGAGCCTGGCCCACGTGCAGGCGGCCATTCGCCTCGGGAGCTGCCGGGTCGTGAACATCAAGATGGCGCGGGTCGGCGGGCTCACCGAGTCGCGCGAGATCCAGGCCCTGTGCGCCCAGCACGACATCCCCTGCTGGGTGGGCGGCATGCTGGAGAGCGCCATCGGCGGGGCGATCTGCGCCGAGCTGGCCACCCTGCCCAACTTCACCTACGCGGGGGACATCTTCCCGTCGTCGTACTTCTACACCAACGATCTCGGCAAGCCCGAGATCGTGCTGAGCGGCCGCGGCGAGGTCGCAACCTCCCGGGTGCCGGGCATCGCGCAGGCGCCCGATCCCGAGCTGCTGACGCGCTGGACCGCCGAGCACGCCGCGTTCCGCGCCGCGTAGACCCGGTAAGAACGACACGCCCTCCGGCCGGACGCGCTCGAACGCCATGACTTCTTCATCCGGCTGCCATCAAGGTGTCGCAGGCCGGGGCTACGGTCTCTTCAACGGAGGCCGATCATGAACGCTCGCGAGAACGCGGCGAAGATCGCGACCCAGTTCGAAGGCCGCTGTACCTGCGCGGCCATGGACGGCGGCGTGGAGTGCCCCTGGTGTCGGGTCTTCCAGGACGTGCTCCACGGCTATCCGATCACGCCTCCCCCCGCGCGGCGGGGCGGCGCTCCCGGGCCGTGGCTGTCGCACACGGCGGCCTGACCGAGGTCAGGTCAGTCGCTGGCGCGGCTGGCGGCTCGTCAGGAGGTTGCGCTGCAGGAACGGGAGGAGCTTGTCCCACGCATCGCGCCCGGGGCCTTCCCGGTAGACCGCGGGGTTCGTGAAGTTCAGAAACCCGTGGCCCGCCTCCGGATAGCGGTGGAACTCGTAGGTCTTCCGGTACCGGTCGAGCTGCGCGGCGATCTTGTCCACGTCCGCGGGCGAGGGATTCGCGTCCTCCGCGCCGAAGAAGCCCGCGGTGGGACAGTGGATGTACGGCGTCAGCTCGAACGGGGTGGGACCGTTCCCCCACGCCTTCATGATGTCGCCGCCGTAGAAGACCGCCGCCGCTTTGAAGACCGGCTTGGAGGCCGCCATCAGGTAGGCGACGCGCCCCCCCATGCAGAAGCCGATGATGCCCACGTCGCCCAGCTGCGTGTCCTTCAGCCTTCTCGCGTAGTTGACCGCGGCATTGACGTCGTTGATCACCTCGGGGTCGCGGAGGCGGCCGATACGGGTGAGCGGGTCGCCGTCCTCTGATACACCGACCGCGGCGCTTGACACACCGGCCGCGGCGCTCGTCTGGCGGTGATAGAGGTCGGGCGCGATGGCCAGGTAGCCCTGCCGGGCCAGGTTCTCCACCCGGTCCTCGATGAACTTCTCGACCCCGGGACCGTGATGGATGACGATCACCGCGGGGAAGGCGCGGCCGAGACTGGGCATGCCGACGTAGAGCCGCATCGGGGAGCCATCCACATCCATGCGGTCCCACTGCGCCATGCCGCGTGCTCCTTCGACTACGCTCGTGAGAAAAACGGCCCGGAGGCGGAACCGGTCAGCCGCCTGCCGGGCCTCGGTTTCTCGCGCGCAGGCTCACGCCTGCGGCATGTCCCGGCCATGGGTCGGGATCTGATCGTGCCCTTAGCTGAGCTCGCGCGCCATCAGGCAGGACTCACGCCCGATGACGCGCCCTGCGAGCCGGGTGGCGTGTTCTCCATATCCTGACCTCCTGTGGGTTCACCGCACGACGGGCGACGGCGCCTCACCGCCCGTCGATCATCAGGAAAGCGCCGGTCGCGGTCGTTGTCAAGCGGTAGCGGGAGTACACTTCCCCCATGGGCCGTCTCGTCGTGCTGGCTCCGCTCGCGCTCGCCTTGCTCGCGCTGGGCCCCGTGGCCGCGGGGGCGGACCACCGCCCGGCCGGCAAGACGCACCGACCCCTTCACCATCCGTCGAGGCCGGTTGCCCGGCCGCACCCGATCATCCCGTGCTGCCTCGGCGGGGTCTATTTCCCGCCCGCGCCGCCGGTGATCTTGGTCCCGCCGCAGCCGATCTACCTGATCGTGCCGGCGCCGCCGAGCCTGGTCTACGTACCGACACCGCGGCCCGAGCCCGCGCTCGAGGTCACGCTGCCGACCGGGCGCTGGGCCCGCCACGGCAACGGGCGCGACTACCCCTACGTCTGGGTGTGGGTGGGGCCGGCGCCGGCGCGCTGAGCCCCGGAGACCGGGCGCGTGGGCTCAGCCTCCGACGCCGGAGCCGTACCGGCGGAGCTCGGCAGTCTCACGGCGCGGGCAGACGACCGAACAGGGCTTCCAGCGCGAGCCCGATGCCGAGCAGGCGCCGGTCGCTCCCCGCGGGCCCGTCCAGCGCGAGGCCCACCGGCAGGCCGGCCGTGGTGCGCCCGATCGGCACGGTGAGACCGGGGATGCCCGCGTTGCTTCCGGGGTCGGTGTTCTGGATGAACGTGGGAAAGGTCGGAACGTCGGCGCCGTTGAGCGTGGTGGTCTGGTCGTCGCCGACCGGCGCGGCGGGCAGCGGGGTCGTGGGGAACACGAGGGCCGCGATCCGGTGCGTCTCGAACGTCTCGGCGTACAGGCGCCGGAGCGCCGGCCGGGTGGCGAGCGCGTCGCGGTAGACCTTCACCGGGATCGCGTCCTTCGCGCCGGGCACGATGCTGCTCGCGAAGAGGCCCTTGACATCGGGGCTCGCGATGCGCTCGGCCAGCCCCTTGAGGTCCAGCGGGATGCGGTACCGCTTGAGATAGCGGGTCAGGTCCACGTTGGCCTCGTGCAGCGCGACCGGGAAGCTCACCTTGGCGTTCAGCTCCGCGAGCCCGAGCATGTCCACCTCGAGCAGCTCGACGCCCGCGCCCCGCAGCCGATCGAGCGCCGCCGTCGCCAGCCGCTCGGTCTCCGTGTCGAGGTTCTTCCAGAACACCGCGCGGGGCACCCCCACCCGCAACCCGGGCAGCGCCGCCGGCGCCACCTTGTCGCGGGCTCCGGTGATGATGGTGTCGAGCAGCACCAGATCGGCGACCTCGCGCGCCATCGGCCCCGCGGTATCGCGCGTGTGGGCGATCGGCGTGATGCCCTCCTGCGAGTAGCGCCCGAGCGAGGGGCGGAGCCCGCTGATGCCGTTCAGCGCGGCCGGAATACGCACCGAGCCGCCAGTGTCGGAGCCGAGCCCGACCGGGGCCATGCGCGCGGCGATGGCGTTACCGGTGCCGCCCGAGGAGCCGCCCGCGATGCGGGTGGGGTCGTAGGCGTTGCGCGCCGGGCCGAACGTCGCGTTGTTGCTGGTGATGCCGAACGCGAGCTCGTGCATGTTGGTCTTGCCGAGCACGATCACCCCCGCCCGGATCAGCTTCTCGGCGACCGGCGCGTTGCGGGCCGGAACGAAGTCCCGGAGCCCGGGCGTCCCCGCCGAGCTCGGCAGCCCGGCCACGTGGATATTGTCCTTCACCACGATGGGCACCCCGTGCAGCGGCCCCGCGAAGCTCTTGCGGGCGGCCAGCCGGTCCGCTTTCCGCGCGGCGGCCAGCGCGCGCTCGCGATCGAAGGTGATGAAGGCGTTGAGGTCGCGTCGGCGCTCCGCCACGTCCACGAGGGCCCGCACGAGGTCCTCGCTCCGGAGCGTCCCCGCCCGGATGCGGGCCGCCGCTTCCCCGGCCGACAGCTCGGTCAGCTCCTCCGCCCCCGTCCCCCCGGGCACCCCGGCCATGGTCATGATCAGCGCCCCGACCGCCCACCCCGCGGCGCGGCGCCCGATGGTTTGCATGCGGTGATTCTGGCATACTCATGCGCAATCCGGCGCGAAAGGAGCAGCTCCCGATGGCGCGGGCGACGCTGAACGGCATCGAGATCGACTACGAGGCGACCGGAGCCGGCCCCGCGGTGCTCCTCAGCCACGGCTACTCCGCCACCCGTCGCATGTGGGACGATCAGCATCGCGCCCTCGGCGACCGCTATCGCGTCATCAGCTGGAGCATGCGCGGGCACGGCGCGACCGAGAGCCCGGCGGAGCCGGCGCGGTACTCGGCCCCGCTCACCATCGCGGACATGAAGGCCCTGCTCGGCCACCTGGGGGTGGAGCGCGCGGTCATCGGCGGGCTCTCGCTCGGCGGGTACGTTTCGCTCGGCTTCGCCCTCGAGCATCCCGGGATGACGCGCGCGCTCGTGATCTGCGACTCCGGCCCCGGCTACCGCAGCGCGGAGGCGCGCGAGGCGTGGAACGCGCGCGCCCGCGAGCGCGCGGTGGCGCTCGAGACGCGCGGCCTGGACGCGCTCGGCACGAGCCGCGAGGTCCGGGAGTCGGCGAGCCTCCACCGCTCGGCCCAGGGCCTGGCTCACGCCGCGCGGGGCATGCTCGCGCAGGAGGGCTCGCGGGTGATCGACGGCCTCGCGGGCATCCGGGTGCCCACCCTGATCATCGTGGGCGATCAGGATCAGCCGTTCCTCGCTCCCTGCGAGTACATGGCGAAGAAGATCCCCGGGGCGAGGCTCGAGGTCATCCGGGGCGCCGGACATTCCTCGAACCTCGACCAGCCGGAGGCCTTCAACCGTGTGCTGCTCGACTTCCTGGATGGCCTACCAACCGCCTGATCGCCCCCGCTACTGGACGGGGGAGAAGGCGGAGGGGAGCATGATCTTGTTGGCCATCGTGAGCAGGGTGTCGCTGCCGCCCGGGGGCGGCCACACGCCCATCTCCCGCGCCTTGGTGCGCACCGCCGCCCGCTCGTCGAGGCTCTTGTAGGCCCAGATGTGGATGAAGCGGTTGGCCTCGCCGTGCTCGACGTGGCCGGCCAGCGCGACCGGCGACATCTTCATGCGCTCCTCGATCTTGGACTCCCAGCGCTTGACCAGGTCCGGGAGCGTGCCCGCCTTCATCGTGTAGTAGCGCATCTCGAAGTACGGGCCCATCTTGCCCGGCTTGAGGTCGGGGAGGAACGCGAAGGGCACCACGATCTCCGACTGCATGGTCTCGATGAACTCGGCGATCTTGGGCGGCCAGTTGCCCGCCTTCACCGCCTCGGCGCGGAGGCGGTTCCGCTCGGCCAGGTCCGCGTACGGCCACACGTGGATGATCTCGTTGAGCGGGCCGATCTCGGTGTGCCAGAACGCGGCGAGGGGTGAGATCTTCTTGCGGTACTCGTAGCCCTCGCCGAAGCGCTTCTCCACCTCGGGGAGGCTGCCGACCTTCACGCGGTACGTGCGGATCTCGTAGATCACGGCTCCACTCCTCCTGTCACTGCGAAGGCACTGCAGGCGTGGCGGCGCGGCCGCTACTGGGCCGTCCACCCTCCGTCGATCACCAGCTCGCTCCCGGTCACGAACGACGACTCGTCCGAGGCGAGGTACAGCACGCCGTAGGCCACCTCGTCCGGCTCGCCGTAGCGGCCGAGGGGGATGCGCGAGACCATGTACTCGTAGTGCCCCGGGTCGCCCCGGCGAGCCGCGGTCATCGGGGTCACGATCGGACCCGGGTGCACCGAGTTGGCGCGGATGCGCTCGCGCGCGTACTGCACCGCGGTCAGCTTGGTCAGCGTGCGCACCGCCCCCTTGGAGGCCTGGTACTGCGGGCTGCTGCGCTCCATCCCGACCAGGCCGAGCTGCGAGGAGATGTTGACGATCGAGCCGCCGCCCGCCCGGCGCATCGCGGGAATCGCGGCCTTGGTGCCGAGGAAGACACCCTTGGCGTTGACGTCCATGCCGTGATCCCACGCCTGCGCGGTGGTGTGCTCGAGCAGGCTGCCGCCGCCCACGCCCGCGTTGTTCACCAGCACGTCGAGCCGCCCGAAGCGGGAGACCGCGGTGGCCACCGCGCGCTCCCAGTCCGGCTCGCTGGTGACGTCGAGATGCAGGTAGACCGCCTCCCCGCCCTTGCCCGCGATCTCCGCCTCGACCGCCTTGCCCTCCGCGTCGAGGATGTCGCCCAGGACCACGCGGGCGCCCTCCCGGGCGAAGAGGATCGCCTCCGCCGCGCCCATGCCGCGCGCGCCGCCGCTGATCAGGGCCACCTTCCCGGCGAGCCTCACTTGGTGCCGAAGAGCCGGTCGCCCGCGTCGCCCAGGCCCGGGACGATGTAGCCGTGGTCGTTCAGGTGGCTGTCGATGGCCGCGGTGTAGACCGGCACGTCGGGATGCGCCTGGTGGAAGTGCTCGAGGCCCTCCGGGCAGGTCAGCAGGCAGACGAAGCGGATCGAGCGCGGCGCGGTGGCCTTCACGCGGTGGACCGCGGCGACCGCGGAGTTGCCGGTGGCGAGCATGGGGTCGAGCACGACCGCGTCGCGCTCCGCCATCTCGTGCGGCACCTTGAAGTAGTACTCGATCGCCTGCAGCGTCGTCGGGTCCCGGTAGAGCCCCACGTGGCCGACGCGCGCGCTCGGCAGGATGCGGAGCATGCCGTCGAGGAGCCCGTTGCCTGCGCGCAGGATCGAGATGAGCACGATCTTCTTGCCGTCGAGGAGCCGGATCGTGGTGGGGCCCACCGGGGTCTCCGCCGCCACCTCGTGGGTGGGCAGCTCGCGGGTCACCTCGTAGGCCAGCAGCATGCTGATCTCGGCGAGCAGGCTGCGGAACTCGGACGTGCTCGTCTCCCGCTTCCGCATGAGGCCGAGCTTGTGCTGCACGAGCGGATGGCCGATGACGACGACCTCGTCCAGGGCTCAGACCATCTCGAGCTGCGAGCGGCCCCAGGTCATGTCCACCGCGCGGGCCGGGCTGACCTCGGCCGGTCCCTCGTCGGGCGCGGTCGGTCCCTCGCCGGCCACGGTGGTGCGGTGCATGACCCGGCGGTAGCGCGACTCGTCCCACGGCCGCCCGCGGTGGAGCATGCAGCGGTTGTCCCACATGACGAGATCGCCGACCCGCCACCGGTGCGTGTGGACGAGCTCGGGCCGGGTGGCGGCCTCTCGCAGCTCGCGCAGGAGCGCGCGCGCCTCCGCGGTGGGCATGCCCACGATCTCGCACGCGTGCGAGCCCACGTAGAACGCCTTGCGCCCGTGGACCGGGTTGGCGCGCACCAGCGCCTGGCGCACCGGCGGCACCTGGGCCGCATGCTCGGGCGGCATCAGCGCGTCATCCACGAGCCCGCGCGAGTACACGAAGCTGTGGATGGTCACCTTGTCGTCGAGGAAGCGCTGCATGTCCACCGGCAGGCGGTCGTAGCCCACCCGCATGCTCGCGAACTGGGTCTCGCCGCCCTCGGCGGGGATCTCGCGCCCGGACAGCAGCGAGGCCATCGCGGGCACCTTCTTGAACGAGCTGTCGGTGTGCCACATCTGGTTACCCGCGTTGTAGATGTTGCGCCTGTCGCCGGCCGGGATCAGGCGGCCGTCCGCGTCCACGTTGGTGAGGTTGGCGATGTGAGTGGGCGTGCTCTCCTGGGTCGCGATGCTGCGGATCGTGGTCTCGAGCGGCCCGAAGCGCCCGCTGAACGCGATCTGCTCCTCGTCGGTGAGGGACTGCCCGCGGAAGAGCAGCACCGAGTGCTCGTTGAACGCGGCGACGATCTCCTGGAACGTCGGCTCGTCCACGGTCTTGACGTCGACGCCCACGATCTCGGCGCCGAACAGGGGGTGGAGCTTCCTCGTCGTCAGCGACATGGCGCGCCCTCCTCTCGGGGTCCCGATCATAAGCGAGCGGGTCGGGGGCCCGCAACCGCTTGCGCCCGCTCGGGCGCCGGGTATGCTCTCTGCCGGGAGGCGCCACCATGTCCACCATCCCATCCCCGATCAGCATCGTCATCGACCGCCTCGCCGCGGGCCCGACCGCGCCCGCGGGCGGCGCCGACGCGACCCCGCTGCGCACGCGGGTCGCGGAGGTGGTCGCGCAGATGGGCCCGGGCCCGTGGGCGCGCCGCATCATCGCCGACGAGCGCAACCTGGTGACGCTGATCGCCTCCCCGCCCGGCGGCGGCAACCGGCCGCACTGGCATCGCGAGTTCGACGAGTGGTGGGTGGTCCTGGCCGGGCGGCTTCAGTGGGAGCTGACCGGCGGCGTGGTGGTGGACGCGGCCAGGGACGACATCGTGTGGGTGCCGCGCGGCGCCGTGCACCACATCCGGAACGTCGGGACCGACCTGTCGCTGCGGCTGGCGGTGGCGATGCCGCCCGCCTGGCACTTCTACCACCCGTGCGAGCAGTGCGGGTTCGCCGACGACGGGCCGCGGGAGTGGTGTACGTGATCGGAGGGGCCCTTCTGAAGTCTAAGAAATGCGGCCCCCTCCGAACCTCCTCCAGAACCCGGTTGCGCCGGCCAAGCCGGCGCTCGAACGGAGGCTCTGGAGTTGCCCCGGTTAGGTGGAGGGTGAACTGCTTTCGAGATGGTCACGGCACCAGCACCGAGGGGGATACTGACATAGCACCCCCGTCAACCTGTCCCGGGAATGTCCATCACTTTCAACTCAGGACACTAGGCCGACTGTCAATTCCCCTTGGGCCACCGTCTCATCGCATCAGACCGTTATCTCGAATCGGACCTCGAGCGGCCCGTTAGCCTGCACGTGGTTGCGGGCCCCCGCAACGATCGACATTGCACTCCACACTCCGATGGCTCGACAAGGACGAATGGCGCCGCCGCGTCGAGGCGTGGCGTGGCCTGGGGGCCAGCCATCTGGCCGTCGATACGATGCGCGCCGGCTTCGCGACGCCGCGGGCCCACATCGACGCGATCCGGTCGTTCCGGGAGGTGCTGAGCTAATCATGCGGTTCGGCGTGACCATTCCGAACAACTGGGGCATCGCGGATCCGCGCCAGGTCCTCGCCATGGGGCCGCTCGCCAAGGCGCTCGGTTATGACTCCGTTTGGGTCATGGACTGGGCGGGCACGCTCGACCGGCTGGCCCAGCTCGACTTCACGCACATCGCGCGCGCGTTCCCGTCGAACGTCGGGCCCGTGCTGGCGACGCAGGAGCGCTCGGGGAGCACCGTGGAGCGGCTGGCCGCGTTCGCGACGTGGGTCGATTCGGGTCTCGCCGTGGGCCCGCTGATCGGCGGCTTCGTCGTCGCCCGCCTCGGCCTGCCGCTGCTGTATGACGCGCTCGCCGTCTGCATTGTGGGCGCGCTGGTGGTGGACCGGCTGGCGAGCGACGGGCCAGTGTATGCGATCCGCGGCATTGACACCCCCCGCGGCGGATCGTAGCCTCGCGGTCATGGAGTACCCGGTCCGGACTCGCCAGTGGACGCGGGCGGAGTACGACCGGTTGATCGAGATCGGCGTCTTTCGCCCGGGAGATGCGGTCGAGCTGCTCGGGGGCGATCTCGTCGTCGCCGAGCCTCAGAGCAGTCCACACTACACGGCCATCCACCTGGCCGGGGACGCGCTGCGGACCGCATTCGGGGCGGGCTGGGTAATTCGCACGCAGGCGCCGATCGCGCTGGACGATCAGTCGGAGCCGGAGCCGGACGTCGCGGTCGCGCAGGGCACGCCGCGCGAGTACGTTGGCGAGCATCCGGCGCGGCCCGTGCTGGTCGTCGAGGTCTCCCTGTCCAGCGTCGCGCTCGATCGGGACCACAAGGGCAGCCTCTACGCGCGCGCGCAATTGCCCGACTACTGGATCGTCAACCTCGTGGACCGCGTGCTCGAGGTCTATCGCCAGCCCGTGAGCGATTCGGCGGCAGTGTTCGGCTGGAGGTATGGATCCCGGCAGACCCTGCGCGCCGAGGCGTCGATCGCCCCGCTGGCGGCGCCGGAGGCGGGCGTGCGCGTCAGCGATCTGCTGCCGTAGCCCTCAGTCGGCCTCCAGCGGGTCTGTCGCGTCGGGCCCGATCCACTGAATCCCGGCGCCGGCGCCCTTGACGGCTGTCACCTCCACCTCGACGACCAGCTCGGATCGCGCCAGGCCGCTGATGCGGCAGCCGAGCGACGTCGGGTGGCTCTTCGCGAAGGGCGCCGGGCCCTCACCGTACTTCCGGTTCTGCTGGGCGCCGTCGACGGTGAACGTGCGACGCCGCACGACGTCGCTCATCGACGCGTCGGCCTGCTCGAGCGCCCAGCCGATGGTGTCGATGGCGAGGTCGTACTGCCGCGCCCAGTCGCCCGCCGCCTGCACCTCGCCGGTGGAGGACACGGAAGTACAGCCGCTGACGTAGACCTGATTGCCCACGGCGACGGCGCGCGCGTAGCCGCGCGGCTTCTCACGCAGGTGCTGGGTGTAGATGTCGCGGCGCGAGCGGGCGGCGCCGAGCACCGCTTCGGCCTCGATCTCGACGAGCAGCTCGGGGCGGACCAGCGCCGGGATGCCGAGCAGGGTGGAGACCGGCCGGATGTCGCCGAGGGCGTCCACGAACGCCCGCGTGTACTCCGCGCTCTGCCCGAGATCGGTCAGGTACGTCTTGGTGTAGACGAGATCGCCAGGCGCTCCGCCCGCCTCGGCCAGCGCGCGGAAGATCGTGTCCATGGTCGCGCGCGTCTGGCGGTACATATCGCCGGGCCCCTCGACGCCGCCGGCCCTGAGCGCGGTCGAGCCCGAGATGAAGACGCGATCGCCCACGCGGACGGCCCGCGAGTAGGCGTACACGCTCTCGAGCGGACCGCCCGACGAGATCCGCTGCGCGGAGGCGGCGGCGCCGTCGGCGGCGTCGAGCTCGATCTCGACGAGCTGCGTCGGCCGGGCCAGGCCGTTGACCTGCACCAGCGTGGCGGCGGGTCGCGCGTCGCGGAAGTAGCGGGCGATCGCGCGGGCGGCCGCGTCGGCCACGGCGATCTCGGTGACGTACACGCGGCTGCGCACGACGTCGTCGAGCCGGCCGCCCGCCTTGCCCATGCTCCAGGCGGCGATCTTCATGATGGCGTCGACCTGGGCGGTGACGTCGCCCTCGCCGCGGACGTTGCCCTGCCGGTCGATGGCGGTCGTGCCGGACTGCAGCACGGTGTCGCCGACACGCAGCGCACGCGAGTAGTGGGCGGTCTGTTCGAGCTGGCGGCCGGAGGCGACGTTGAGGCGGGATGTCGGTGTCATGCGCGAGAGAGTACTACGTCGAGGGGGTGGCCGGCCCCGGCGAGATCAGGCCGCGGACGCTCCAGGTTGGTACCGGCCGGGCCAGCCCCTTGAGCGCCGCGCCCCCCCTCGGCGTCGATCATGTCCTCCACGGCCGCGGCGACCCGGGCGGAGACCAGGATCTGGCCCCCGCCGGCCTCGCCGCACAGTCGCGCCACCAGATTCGTGACGGTGCCGATCGCGCCGTAGTCCAGGCGGCCGGCCTCGTCAGGCGCCCGGCTCGCGGGTGATGCGCGCGCCGAGCGAGCGCAGGCGCTCGTCGATCCGCTCGTAGCCGGCGCATAGGAAACATTGAAGCCACTGCGCCCCCCTGCGGCGGCCTGCAGGGGGGCCGGGAATCCCAGCGTCCCCTTGGCTGAGCGCCGGACACCGCGCGATTTTGATCGCACTTCCAGGTGATGGTGCTCTTGCGACAGGAACGTCGTCAAGGGGCGCGTG
>DATLFG010000094.1:0-27216 GCA_035524955.1 Candidatus Limnocylindria bacterium
GGGCGACGGGCGCCGGAGCGGGAGCCGGCGGAGCCGGCGTGGGCGGCGCCGCGGCGGGCGGCGGCACCGGCGGGGGTGCGGTCGCGGCGGTCATCGCGGGGCGCTTGGGACAGCCCGCGAGGAGCAGGGTGAGCGAGAGGATCGGCAGCAGCGTGGCGACGGTGCGAACGTGTCTATTCATGTTCTCTCCCTGGAGTCGTTGTGATGTCGGGGTCGGACTACTTCTTCATGCGCTGCTCGAGACCGCGCAGCAGCCTCTCCGCCTGGTCGATGTTCCGGCGGGCATTGGCGTTGCCCGGGTCCATCTCGAGCACGACGCGCCACTCCGCGATGGCTTCCCGGAGCTTCTCCTCTCGGTAGTAGCGCACGCCCTGGGTGTAGTGCTGCTCGATCACGCGGATGCGGGCCTGGCGGAGCAGGGCGGGCGCATCCTCGTAGTCGGGCTGAAGGCGCGCGAGCTGGTTGAGGCTCTGGATCGACTCGCCGTACTGCCGCGCGCCGATCTGGCTCTTGGCCTGGCCGTAGAGCGCCTGCTTCTTGAGCGCCAGCCCCTCCTGGTCGCCCGGCTTTCCGGACAGGAACTTGTCCACGGTCTCGATGGCGTCCGGGTAGTCGCTGCGCTCGAGGGCCTCACGGGCCTCCACCAGCAGCGGGTTGATCTCGGACGTGAACTCCTCCTTGGTCGGGGGCGTCGCCGGCGCCGGCGGGCCCGGGGTCGGCCCGGGCCGCGGCACGTCGGGCGTGGGAATGGCCGCCAACACGGGGGCGGGCCGGCGGGCCTCCGGATGCACGAAGGGCACGCCGGGGATCTCGGGAATCTTGAGCGTGGTACCCGCCACCAGGCGCGGCCTGGGCGGGAGGTGGTTGGTCTCCCAGATCACCTCGCTCCGCGAGCGGTCGCCGTAGTAGCGCTGGGCCAGCGCGCTCAGCGTGTCTCCCGCCCGCACGGTGTGGGTGATGAACTCCACCTCGCGCGTGTCGCCCTGGAGCGCGTCGAAGGCGCCGCGGTTGAACGGGTCGAGGGCGAGCGCGGCCAGGAACCGGCGCCGCGCCTCGACGTGCACGCCGCGAGTGAGCGCCTTGCGCCCCTCGTTGAGATGCTCGGCCACCGCCTGGTCGATGCGTCCCTGGAGCGCGCGCAGGGCCTCGCGCGCCTGCGCGTCGGCGGGCGCGATCGCCAGCGCGATCTTCCATTCCTCGGCCGCGCGGCGGAGCTGGCCGTCTCGCTGGAGCGCCTCCGCCTGCTGCCGGTGCCGCGCCGCGAGCGGATCGCGCGCGACCGGGGCGGGCCCCCGCGCGGGCCCCGCTTCGGGCTCGGTCGGAGTGGAGGAGGTCAGGCCCGCGCAGCCTCCGAGCGCCAGGCCGAGCGCCGCCACGGCGAGCCATCCGCGCCCGGCGGCCATCACCGCAGATTCTCCTCCTGGAAGACGTTCAGGTTCTTGACGAAGTCGTCGAGCGTCATCTCGGAGTAGATCTGGCTCCGGTGGGCCGCGAGCGGCCGGACGAAGGAGGCATTGCCCTGCCGGCGCACCGAGAAGGCGGCGACGTAGCCGTACCCCTTTACCTTGGGCAGCAGGCCCTCCTCCCACCGCCCGTAGGGATAGGCCAGGACCGGGCTCCGGCGGCCGAGGTGACGCTTGAAGAGCTCCTGGGGCTGCTCGAGCTCCGCCTGCATCCGGCGCGCGTACTGGGCCTCCGTCTCACCCTGGGCGCGGCGCAGGTCGCCGTGGGTCTTACTGTGGGCCTGGATGTCCATGCCGGCAGCGGCCAGCTCGCGCAGCTCGGCCCACGAGAGTGCGGCGCGGCCCGCGCCCACCCAGTCCGTGTAGATGAAGAGGGTGGCGGTGAACCCCAGCTCCTTGAGCACCGGATAGGCGTAGTCCTTGAACGCCCGGTAGCCGTCGTCGAAGGTCAGCACGACCGCGCGCTGCGGGAGCTGGCGGTTGAGACCCGTGAACTCGACGAACTCGGCGAGGCTCACCACGCGGTACCCGTTGGCCTTGAGGTACCGCATCTGCTCGCGGAAGGTCGCGGCGGCGAGCACGAGCCGGCCCTTCGCCTGCTCGGCGAGATTGTGATAGGTGAGGATCGGCACGATCTGGTAGCCGCCCGGCGTGACCCCGGCCGGGTTCCACGGCCGGCGCGGGATCACGATCTCCTGGCCGGTCGCGAAGGCGCGGAGCCCCGTGTAATCCTCGACCATCCATGCCTTGTCGGCGCCGCCCAGGTAGCGCTCGGCCAGCGTCTCCGGCGTGTCGCCGGGCTGGGCGAACGTGACGATGAAGTCTTCCGACTGGTAGGCGGCGGGCCGCGGCGGGGCCTTGGCGGGCGCGGCGGCGGGCGCCGGGACGGGCCCGGGGGTGGTCGCGGTGGCGCAGGCGCCCAGCCACAGCGCGGCGACACCCACCAGCACGACCGATCCACGCACGCGTCGCCCCTTCATTCCCATATCCTACGCGACCGGGCCGAGAACCCGCTCACACTACGGGCGTCAGGCCGAGCACCTCGTAGACCTCGACCTCTTCTTCCTTGCCCTTGACCCGGATGCGTCCCAGGGGGCGGGCCTCCACGAGGTCGCACACCCGCTCGTAGGTGCGGTGGCTGATCAGGATCTGACCGGGCTTGGCATTGGCCTCGAGCCGGGCCGCGAGGTTCACGCTGTCGCCGATGACGGTGTACTCCATGCGATCCTCGGTGCCCACCGTGCCCGCCACCGCCTCGCCGGCGCTGACCCCGATGCCGACCGAGATGGGCTCCTTGCCGTCGCGGGCCCGGCGCTCGTTGAGGCCGGAAATCCCTTCCTGCATGGCGAGGGCGGTGCGGATCGCGCGCGCGGAGTGGTCGGGATGCGCCATCGGCGCGCCGAAGACCGCCATCACCGCGTCACCCAGGAACTTGTCGAGCGTGCCGTCGTACTTGAACGTGGTCTCGATCATCAGGGTGTAGAAGTCGTTGAGCAGGAGCACGACCTCCTCGGGGGCGAGCCGCTCCGACATCGGCGTGAATCCCCGGACGTCGCAGAAGAGCACGGTGACCTGGCGCCGCTCGCCGGAGAGCACCAGGTTCTCCGGGTCCTTCAGGATCTCGTCCACCACCTCGCGGGCCACGTAGCGCGTGAACGCGCGCTTGATCATCTCCTTCTCGCGCAGGCTGCGCGCCATGCGGTTGAAGGAGTCGGTCAGCACGCCGAGCTCGTCGCGGGAGGCCACCGGCAGCGTGATGTTGAAATTGCCCGCCGCGATGGCGCCGGTGGCCCGCACGAGACGGAAGATCGGGCGCGAGAGCAGGGCGGCCAGGCCCACCGCGCCGCCGAGCCCGGCCAGCACCATCAGCAGGGTGATCAGCAGGGCCTGGTTGCGCGCGCTCGCGAGCGCGGCGGTGATCGCCTCCTCGCTGAAGCCCAGATAGAGCGCGCCGACCGGGACGCCGCTGTAGACCAGCGGCACCGCGAAGTCGATGATGCGGCCCTGCGGCGTCCGGTAGGTCTGGACCAGCACCCGGTCCTTGAGCGGCTCCAGCTCCGTGGGCCGCACCACCGCGGTCTTCACCGCCCGGACGTCCGAGTGGGCGAGCACGTTGCCCAGGTGATCGGACACGATCACGTAGACCACGTCCGGATCCTTCATCGCGTCGGTCACCAGCACGCCCAGGGTCAGCTCGTCGTTGGTGAGCAGCGGGGTCTTGGCGCCGGCCGCGAAGTTCTCCGCGATGGTGAGCCCGCGCTTGGTCATCTCCGCGGTCAGGCTCTGCTGCTGCTGGCGGAGGAGGAAGAGGCCGACGAGGGCGACGGCCAGGACCACGAGCGCGGTGATCAGGAGGCTCAGCTTGACCTTGAGCGGAATCCGGATCGCCGCCCGGGCGGAAGCGTCGGGGACCGCGGATTCCAGCGAGGCGGACGGGGCCACTGCCGAGGCGCCCGGAATCGTATCCACTCCCCGATTCTACAGCCCGTGCAGCGGGAATATTCTCTCCTGAATCTCCCCCACCTGGCGGCGCGCGTACTCCTCGGCCCAGCGCCGGGTGTCGGGAGGCAGGATCTCGAGCGGGTCGTCGAGCGACAGGGTCGCCAGCCCGAGCCGCTGCATGTCCCGGTGGCTCTCGCGCGGCAAGTCCGAGGGGAGCTCCACGTCGTTCATCGCGGCCCACGCCGCCGTCCAGGCCCGCGCCACGTTGGCCAGATCGTAGCCGCCGCCCCCCAGCGCGACCACCCGGGGCGCCAGGGACAGGAGCCGCTTCACCGCCCGGGTGAACCCCTGCACGGTGAGGCTCAGGTGGGTGAGCGGATCGGTCCGGTGCGAATCGATGCCGAGCTGGATGACCAGCGCGTCGGGCTTGAAGGCGGTCACCAGCGGCGGGACCACCGCCTCGAAGGCTTCGTGGTAGACCGCGTCGTCGGTGAGCGGCTGGAGCGGCACGTTGACCGAGTACCCGAGGCCCGCGCCCTCGCCCATCTCCACCACGAAGCCGGTGCCCGGGAAGAGCCGGTCCCCGCGCTCGTGGGTGGACACGGTGAGCACGTTCGGATCGTCGTAGAACGCGAACTGGACGCCGTCGCCGTGATGCGCGTCGATATCCACGTAGGCCACCCGCAGGCCGCCTTGCCGCAGGCGCATGATGGCCAGCACCGCGTCGTTGACGTAGCAGAAGCCGGAGGCGCGGCCGGGCATGGCGTGATGCAGGCCGCCCGCGAAGTGGAAGGCCCGCGTGGCCTCCCCGTCGGCGACCAGCCGGGCCGCAAGCAGGGAGCCGCCCGCGCCGAGCTGCGCGGCCTCCCACAGCCCCGGGAAGATCGGGTTGTCGCCGGGGCCGAGCCCGTAGCGGGCAGCGTGCGGCACCCAGTCGCCCGCGCTCACCGCGCGCAGGATCTCGATGTACTCGCGCGAGTGGAAACGGGCGATCTCGTCGAGCCCGGCGCGCTCGGGGGCCCACACCTTGGCCCGCGGCAACGTGGTCAGGCCGTAGGCCTCCATGAGCCGCCACGTGAGCCCGAGCCGCTCCATACGGAGCGGATGCTCCGGCCCGTAGTCGAACTGGCGCCATTCGTCGGAATGGATGAGCGCGATGGTCATGTGCGGTCAGGATCCGTTGCGCCAGCTTGGTCCCGCTATCATTCTTGTATCCGCCCGGCTCGGTTCCTGGTATGCGCTCGGCTCGCCTTCGGCGGCGCCTCGCCAGGCGGGCTGCGCCTCGCCAAGCCACTGCCCTTCGCCAGGCCACTGCGCCGCGCCGTGCCACGAGCCCAGGGGCCGGACTTGCCGCCGGATTTCTCGACGAGGCAGAGGTCGGAGAGGACGACGCCTCGGTCGACGGCCTTCACCATGTCGTACACGGTGAGGCCGGCCACTGCGGCCGCGGTCAGCGCTTCCATCTCGACGCCGGTCTTGTCCACCGTGCGCACGCGCGCGTGCACCGTGATCGTGGAGCGACGCGAGTCGAGCGCGAACTCCACGTCCACGCCGGTGATGCGCAGCGGGTGGCAGAGCGGAATCAGGTCGGGCGTGCGCTTGGCCGCCATGATGCCCGCGGTGCGGGCCACCCCGAGCACGTCGCCCTTCGCGAGCTGGCCGGCGCGCACCGCGGCCAGGGTGGCCGCCTTCATCTTGAGGGTGACGCGTGCGACGGCCTCGCGGACGGTTTCCGACTTGGTGGAGACGTCCACCATCCGGGCTTCACCCGCGGGGGTCAGGTGGGAGAGGCCACGAAAGCCCGGCATCTCCCGGGACGGGGACATCGGTCGGGTTTGAACCCGACTCAGGCGTGGGTCGCGGCGCGCGCGTGCCGGAGCAGGGCCTCCATCCGGTCCTTCGCGATGAGCTTGAGCTTCTTGAGCTCGCTGGCGCGCCACTGTTGATCGGGGGCGAGGAACCCGCGCGAAGTCAGCGCTGCGAGCTCCTGCTCGCAGCGGTGGTGCTCTTCGCGAAGGGCCCGGAAGTCGTGATTCTCGGCGGTGAGTCGCTCGATGAAGGCTTCCGTGTCGGACATGCGGACCTCCTTGGGAGGCGGTTGACCCTGCCGACCAGCGTCGGTACCCGCGTTATACTCCCCGCCTCTTCGAACTGTCAAGGCTTGCCATGGCGCAGGAGATGGGGGGCGGTGGCCTTGAAATGCGCGGTCACCGGACTGCCGGCCGTGAACCCCAGCTCCTCCACGGAGCGTTGCGTCACGAGGGCCACAAGCGGGAACCCGCAGTCAATGATCACACGAACATGTGGACCACTCGGCATGATCCGTTGCACCGTGCCGCCCAGCCGGTTGAACTCTCGCGTCCCGCCGGGCTTGGGGGCACCGGGGAAGATGGTCACGTCCTCCGGCCTCACGCAGAGCCGCACGCGCTCGCCCGGGTCGGCCCGCTGCGCGACCTCGACCGTCTGGCCCCCCACGTCCACTAGGGCCAGATCACGGGTCCACTCGACGACCCGCCCGTCGAGAATGGTCTCCACGCCCACGAATCGCGCGATGTCCTCGGAGGCGGGCGCCCGGAATACCTGGGCCGCGTCGTCGAGCTGGGTGAGGCGGCCGCCCATGAGGACGCCCACCCGATCGCCCAGCGTCATGGCCTCGGCGCGATCGTGGGTCACCAGCACGGTGGTGGTGCGCTCCTGGCGCAGGATCCGGGCGAGGTCGTCGAGGAGCGCCTCGCGGGTGGGCTGGTCCAGCGCCGAGAACGGCTCGTCGAGCAGCAGCAGCTCGGGCTCGAGCACGAGCGCGCGGGCCAGCGCGGTCCGCTGCGCCTCGCCCCCCGAGAGCGTGCGGGCCTGGCGGGAGGCCAGCGGCTCGATACCCAGCCGCGCGAGCCAGGCGTCCACGCGCGGCGCGGCCTGCGCGGCGTCCACACCCCGGAAGTGGAGGCCGAGGGCCACGTTGTCCCGGACCGTGGTGTCGGCGAGGAGCGGCTCCTGGAGCACGCTGGCCATGCGCCGCCGCACCGCGAGGCCCTTGGCCGGGCTCACGCGCTGGCCCCTGAACCACACGCTGCCCGCCGTCGCCGCCTCGAGCAGGCCCATCACCCGGAGCAGGGTGGATTTGCCCGCGCCGTTGGGGCCGATGACCGCGAGGACCTGGCCCGCGTCCACCGCCAAGTCGGGGATCTCCAGGATGGCTCGGCCGGCGCGTGAGACCTGGATGCCGTGTAGCGCGACGACCGGCGGCGTCATGCCGCGGGCAGGACCTGGATGGAGCCTCGGTGCATGGAGACCGCCCAGCGCCGGTCGCGCGCGATCTCCAGCATCTCGTAGACCAGCTTGGGGACCTCGATCTCCAGATCGTGATCGCCCTGGGCGGGCGTGCCGGCATGGTCCAATGTCACGAGCAGGGTCCAGTTCGTTCCCTGGTCCACTTCGCGTACCACCGCGCCTTCCATCCGATTCATGTGATGCCCCGGATCGACGGGCCGGTCCTTTCGGATCAGGCGGACGTACTCGGGTCGGATGAAGAACGCCACCTCGGTGCCGGGCAGAGGAAGGTACGTACGTATCGGGGAATTGATGGCTTCGAGCACGTAGCCACGCCACGACAGCTCGATGATCTCGGGCGTCGCCTTCAGCACCGTCCCGCGCAGAATGTTCCGGACCCCGAGCAGCCGCGCCACCTGCTCGGAGGCGGGCCGCGAGAGCAGCTCGCTCTTGGGCGCCGCCTGCACGATGCGGCCGCCGTCGTAGATCACGATGCGGTCGGCGAGCTGGAAGGCTTCCGCGAGGTCGTGGGTCACGAGCACCGTGGCGTTCCCCCACTCGCGCAGGACGCCCATGAGCTCGGTGCGAAGCTGCCGGCGCAGCGGGGCGTCCAGCGCCGACAAGGGCTCGTCGAGCAGCAGCAGCTCCGGGTCGACCGCGAGCGCGCGCCCCAACGCGACACGCTGCTGCTGGCCGCCGGAGAGCTCGCGCGGGCGCCGATCGGCCAGCCCGGTCAGCCCGAGCCGCTCCAGCATCTCCGCGGTCCGGCGCTGCCGCTCCTCCCGGGAGCAGTCGTGCAGCCCGTAGCCCACGTTGTCGGCCACCGACAGGTGCGGGAAGAGCGCGTAGCCCTGGAACACGTACCCGAGCCGGCGACGCCGCGACGGCACGTTCGTGCCGGTCCCGTCGTCGAAGAAGACCGTGCCGTTGACGAGGATCCGACCGCGGTCGGGCCGCTCCAGCCCGGCCAGGCACTGTAGCGTCAAGGTCTTGCCGGCGCCCGAGGCCCCGAAGAGGGCGACCACCTCGTCGCCCGCCTCCCAGGCGACGTCCAGCGTGAACCCGGGGAGCTGCTTGCGGACCGCCAGCTGAAGCATCGGTCAGAAGCGCAGGCGCGCCAGACGACCAAGCCCCAGCAGGAAGAGCAGGGCCGTCATGACGGCAACAAGGGACAGGAGGTTCGCTTCGCGCATCTGGTTGGCCTGGACGTAGTCGTAGATGGCGAGCGGCATGGTCTGGGTCAGGCCCGGGATGCTGCCCGCCACCATCAGGGTGATACCGAAGTCCCCGAGCGCCCGGCAGAACGCCAGCACCGTCCCCGCGAAGACGGCCCGCCACGACAGCGGCAGCGTGACCGACCAGAAGATGTTCCACTCCGAGCGTCCGAGCGTGCGCGCGGCCTGCTCCAGGCGTCGGTCGACCGCTTCGAATCCGGCCTGTGCGGCCTTCACGAGCAGCGCGATCGAGCCGATGCAGGCCGCCAGCACCGCCGCGCGCCACGTGAACGCGAGCTCGATCCCGAGGCCGTCCAGCAGCCGGCCCACCGGACCGCGCGCGCCGATGACCACGAGCAGGTAGTAGCCCAGCACGGTCGGCGGCAGCACGAGAGGGAGCACCACCGCCGCCTCGACGACGTCATGGCCGGGGAACCGGCGGCGCGCGAGGACCCAGGCCAGCGGGAGGCCGAGCGCGAGCGTCAAGACCGTGGCGGCGAGTGACACCTGGAACGAGAGCAGGATCGGGAACGCGTCCACGTCAGAAATCGCCGGGGAGCAGGAACCCGTACCGCTTCATGATGGGCCGTCCCTCCGGTCCGTTCACGAACTGGAGGAACGCGAGCGCCAGCTCGGGCCGCGCGCTCCGCTTGACGACCGCCGCGATCTGGTTGAGGGGCGCGTGCAGGGCCGGATCGATCGGCACGTGGCGAACCGCGGGCGTGTCAGCGACCGACCGTGCCACGATGCCCGCGTCCACCGCCCCCGTCTCGATGAACTGCAGGGCGTGCCGGACGTTCTCGCCATAGACGAGCCGGGGCTTGAGCGCGTCCCACACCCCGGCCGCCTGGAGCGCCTGCTGGGCGGCGCGCCCGTACGGCGCGTGCCCCGGGTTCGCGATGGCGATTCGCCTGACCTCCGGCCGGCGCAGGTCCTCCAATCGCGGGATCGAGAGCTTGCCATCCCGCGGCACGGCCAGGACGATGCGACCCTGCGCGTAGAGCTGACGGGTCTCGGGAATCACCGCCCCTTTGGCCTGGAGATCGTCGACGAAGGTCGCGTTGGCCGCGAAGAAGATATCGGCGGGCGCGCCGTGCTCGATCTGCTTGGCGAGGTTTCCGGTGGACCCGAGGACCAGCACGACCTTGCTTCCGGTACCCTTCTCGAACAGGGCCGCGATCTCCCGGAAGGCGACGGTCAGGTCCGCCGCCCCGTAGACCGTCAGCGCCGGCTGCTTCGACTGGGCCACCGCGGGGCCAACGGCAGCGGCGAGGGTGAAGACACAGAGGACGAACGCCTTCACCATCCAGTTGATCTCCTCACCGGCATGGACCGCGGAGCTCGAAGACGGGGCCAGTATACACGAGCGGTTCCGGAGCCTCGGCGGGGGGGACCGTTACCGCCGGCGCTGCTGGATGACGCTCAGCGCCCAGTTCACCAGGAAGGTGATCAGCAGCAGGATCACCGACAGGGCGATGGCGAGGTCGAAGTTGCCCTTGCCGGTCTCGAGCACGGTGGCGGTGGTGAGCACGCGGGTGGAGCCGCGGATATTGCCGCCCAGCATCATGGAGGCGCCCACCTCGGAGATCACGCCGCCGAAGCCCGCCATCACCGCGGCCAGCATCGGCAGGCGCGCTTCCTTGAGCAGCACCCAGAGCATCTGTCCGCGCGAGGCGCCGAGCCCCAGCATCTGCAGCCGGAAGGTCTCCGGCACCTGCTGCACGGCGGCCAGGGTGAGCCCGGTGACGATGGGCGCCGCGATCACGAACTGGCCGGCCACCATCGCGGAAGGGGTGTAGAGCAGCTCGAGAAAGCCGAGCGCGCCGTTGCGCCAGAGGAGAATCGTCACGAACAGCCCCACCACCACCGGCGGGAGCCCCATGCCGGTGTTCACGAGGCTGACCGCGAGAGCCCGGCCGGGGAAGCGCGCCAGCGCCAGCAGCGCGCCCAGCGGAATGCCGACCAGCAGCGAGAGCGCGGTGGCGCCCGCAGAGATCTGGAGCGAGAGCCAGGTGATCTGCCACACCTCCACGTCACCCGCCAGCAGCAGGCGGAACGCTTCGAGAACACCCTGCGCGAAGAGCTCCACGGTCGACGCCGCGGCGGCTAGAGGTCCTCGTCCTTCTTGCCGGCCAGCGGGACGAAGAGCGGCTGGCCGTACTTCGCCACGCCGAAGCTCTCGATCACCGCCTGCGTCTCGGGCTCCAGCATGAAGTCCGCGAAGGCCCGGCCGCCCTGGGCGTTGACGCGCGGGCCGTTGGCCGGGTTCACCTCCATCACCGAGTAGATGTTCAGCAGCGGGCGGTCCTTCTCGACGAGGATCGGCAGGTCCACCCGCTTCTGGAACGCGAGGAGCGTCGCCCGATCGGTCAGCGTGTAGGCCCGCCGGTCGTTGGCGATGCCGAGGGTCTGCCCCATGCCCTGCCCGGACTCGATGTACCAGGCGCCCTTCGGCTCGATGCCCGCCTGCTTCCACAGGGCCAGCTCCAGCGCGTGGGTCCCCGACTTGTCGCCGCGGGAGACGAAGCGTGACCGGCTCCGCGCGATGCGCTCGAGCGCGTCCACCGCCTTCGGCAGCCCCTTGATCTTCGCCGGATCGTCGGGCGGCCCGATGACGACAAAGTCGTTGTACATGACGAGGCGTCGGTTCGACATCTTCCCCTCGCTCACGTACTTCTTCTCGAGGCCGGGGGCGTGCGCCAGCGTCACGTCGGCCTCGCCGCGCGCGGCGAGGGCGAGAGCCTGCCCGGTGCCGACCGAGATGGTCTTCACGGTGAGCCCGCTCTTTCTCTCGAACATGGGCACCAGCACGTCGAGCAGCCCCGAGTCCTGGGTGCTGGTCGTGGTGGACACGATGACGATGTTCGACTGGGCGCCCGCCGGGCCCGCGGTGGACGGGAGCAGGCCGGCCGACACCAGGCAGAGCATGGCAGCACGTCGCGTGATCATCGTATGGGTCGAGACTCTATGTCCCGGATAGCATACAGGCTCCGTGGAGCATAGTCAAGGTGGTAGACTCGCCTCCGGCCCGGCGCGACTCGGTGTATCATGGCGGGCGCGCGCCCAACCCCAGGAGACACCGATGCGACGATTCGATCTCGCTCTGCCGCAGAGCCTCGACGATTGCCTGAAGATTCTCGCGGAGCAGGGAGGCCGGGCCAAGCTGCTCGCGGGAGGCACCGACCTCCTGCCCCAGATGAAGAACGGCGTGCTGCACCCCGCCCTGGTGGTGGATCTGTCCGGGATCGCCCGGGTCCGGCAGGTCCAGAACGGCCACGGCCTCCGCATCGGCGCCGCGGTCACCGCGCGCGCGCTCGAGAAGAACCCGGCGCTCCGGGGGCCCTACCTCGCGATCGCCGAGAGCGCGGCCATGGTCGGGTCGCTCCAGGTTCGCAACCTCGCCACGGTGGGCGGCAACCTCTGCAATGCCGCGCCGTCGGCCGACATGGCGCCACCGCTGGTGGCGCTGGAGGCCCAGGCCGTGATCGCGGGGCCGGGCGGCGAGCGGCGAGTGCCGCTGGCCGACTTCTTCACCGGGGTGCGCAAGACGGTGCTGGCGCCGGACGAGCTGCTGGTCGAGCTGATCGTGCCGCCCCCGGGGGCCCACAGCGGCGGCCAGTACCTGCGGCACACCCCGCGGCGCGAGCTCGATATCGCCGTCGCGGGTGTGGCCTCTCAGCTCACCATGGCCGACGGCCGCTGCGCCAAGGCGCGCATCGCGCTCGCGTCGGTCGCCCCCACGCCCGTCCGCGCCACCGCGGCCGAGCGGTCCCTCGAGGGGCAGGCGGTGACCCCCGAGGCCATCGAGCGCGCGGCGGCGCTGGCGATCGAGGCGGCGAACCCGATCGATGACCAGCGCGGCTCCATCGAGTTCCGCAAGCACCTGGTGCGCGTCCTCACCCGTCGCACCCTCACCACCGCGCTCCAGCGCGCGAACGCCTGATCCGGAGGCCGATCCCCGTGGCCAAACAGGTCCTGAGCTGCACCGTGAACGGCGAGCCGGTCGACGTGCTCGTCCAGCCATACGTCACCCTCCTCGACGCCCTGCGCGAGGACATGGGGCTCACCGGTCCCAAGGAAGGCTGCGGCACCGGCGACTGCGGCGCCTGCACCGTCCACCTGGATGGCCAGGTGGTGGCGAGCTGCCTCATGCTGGCCATGCAGGCGCGCGGCCGGGAGATCCGCACCATCGAGGGCCTGGCCGGCACCGGGGCGCTCCACCCGCTGCAGGACGCGTTCGTGCGCCACGGGGTGCCCCAGTGCGGCTTCTGCATTCCGGGGGTGCTGATGGCGGCGGCCGCGCTGCTCAAGGAGAACCCTCGGCCCTCCCAGGAGCAGATCCGCTACGGGATCGCCGGCAATCTCTGCCGCTGCACCGGCTACACCGCGATGGTGGCCGCGATCGGCGAGGCGGCGGAAACCATCGCCTCGCAGAGGAGCGCTCGATGAGCACGATGAAGACCACGCGCGACGTCAAGGGAGTGGGCATCTCGATCCCGCGGCCGGACGGCCCCGAGAAGGTCACGGGCCGCGTGCAGTACGTGGCCGACATCCAGGCCAAGGGCCTGCTGCACGCCAAGCTGCTGCGCAGCCCGCACGCGCACGCGAAGATCGTCTCGATCGACACCGCCGCGGCCCGCGCGCTGCCCGGGGTGCGCGCGGTCATCACCGCCAAGGACATCCCGCATCTGAAGAAGAAGGCGCCGACGCGCGCCCACGCCGTGCTGGCCATCGACCGCGTGGTGTTCATGGGCCAGCCGGTCGCCGCGGTGGCCGCGGACGAGCCGTCCATCGCCGAGGAGGCGCTCGACCTCATCAAGGTCGAGTACCAGGTGCTGGCCGCCTCGATCGATCCGCTCAAGGCCATGCAGCCCGGCGCGCCGCCGGTGGCCGACGCGGGCACCGAGGCCGACACCAGCGAGGCGCTCGCCCACTCCGCGGTGGCCATCGCCCAGAGCGAGGCGCCCGCGAAGGCGGTGAACATCTCCCAGCAGGCCCGGCTGCAGCGCGGCGATCCCGCCAAGGGCTTCGCGGAGGCCGATCACATCCTCGAGAAGACCTATCGGGTGCCCATGGTGCACCAGGGCTATCTGGAGCCCCACGCGGTCCTGGCCGAGTGGGACCGCAACGGGCTGCTCACGCTGTGGGCCAGCACCCAGGGCTCGTTCAACACGCGCTCCGAGGTGGCCGACGTGCTCGGCATCCCCGAGAACCGGATCCGGGTCATCCCGGTGGAGTGCGGCGGCGGCTTCGGCGGCAAGATCCGCGCGCTCTGCGAGCCGATCACCGCGGTGCTGGCCCAGGTCACCAAGCGCCCGGTCCGCTACGTCATGACCCGGCGGGAAGAGCTGCAGGCGGGCATGCCCGCCCCGCAGGTCATCATCAAGCTCAAGACCGGCGTCAAGCGCGACGGCACCCTCATGGCCCTCGACGCCGAGACCGTCATCGACTCCGGCGCGTACTCCGGCGCGGTGCTGGCGGTGAGCGCGGTCTTCCTCGGCAGCATGTACCGGTGGCCGTCGTTCGACATCCGCGGGTTCGAGGTGCTGACCCACAAGCCGAGCGTGGCCGCCTACCGCGCGCCGGTGGCGCCGCAGACCATCTTCGCGATCGAGTCGCAGATGGAGCAGATCGCCCGCGACCTCGATCTCGACTCCGTCGAGTTCCGGATGCGCCACCTGATCCAGGAAGGCGATCCGATGGTGAACGGCCAGCCCTGGCAAAGCAACGGGGCCAAGCAGGTCCTGAGCCGCATCGCCGAGCATCCGCACTGGAAGACCCGCAAGCAGTGGGTGGCCGCGGGCAAGAACGGCAAGCGGCGCGGCGTGGGCCTGGCGCTCGGCGGCTGGCTCGGCGGGCTCCAGCCCACCGGAGCGACGGTTCGCCTGAACCCCGACGGGTCGCTCGCGGTGCTCACCGGCCAGGTGGACATCGCGGGCACCAACATCGCGCTGGCCCAGATCGCCGCGTCCGCCTACGGCGTGGACACCGATCTGGTGCGCATCACCACCGGCGACACCGACGTCGCGCCGGTGACCGGGTTGAGCGCGGGCAGCAAGACCGTCTACACCGTCGGGGCTGCCGTGTTGCAGGCCGCCGAAGATGCGCGGCGGCAGACGTTCGAGATCGCGGCGGCCGAGCTCGAGGCTTCGGTCCACGACCTCGAGCTGGTCGACGGCAAGGTCACGGTGCGGGGGATGCCGGACAAGGGCATCACGCTGGCCACCATCGGCAAGAAGGGCAACCTCTACATGTCCAAGACGCCGCCGGTGCTCGGCAAAGCCAATCCGGCGTTCACCCGGCAGGCTCCCGGCTTCGCGGCCCAGCTCGCGCGGCTCGAGCTGGATCCGGACACCGGCGAGGTGACGCTCCTCGACTTCGTGGTCGTGCAGGACGTGGGCCGAGCCATCAACCCGATGGGGGTCGAGGGTCAGATGCAGGGCGGGGCCGTGCAGTCCATCGGCATGGCGCTCACGGAAGGGCTCCTGTTCGACGACCGCGGGCGACTGACGAACCCGAGCCTGCTCGACTATCGCAAGCTGACCGCGGCGGACCTGCCCAATCTCGAGACCATCATCGTCGAGGTGCCGGCGCCCGCGGGTCCCTTCGGCGCTCGGGGCGTGGGCGAGCCGCCCATCATCCCGGCGCCCGCCGCGATCGCCAACGCCATCCAGAACGCGACCGGGGCGCGCCTGACCGAGCTGCCGATGAGCCCGGAGCGCATCGCGCTGGCCCTGGTCAACGGCGCGCACTGAGCGGGGGACGCTTCACCGCGGGCGGGCATGCGCTCACCGTCCGCGCCTGACGTCCGGCACGACCTGCTCCTGGTGGGCGGCGGCCACGCCCACATCCAGGTGCTCACGCGCTGGGCCATGACCCCCGTCCCCGGGGCGCGCCTCACCCTCGTCGTGGATCGGCCGATCGCGGTCTATTCCGGCATGGTGCCGGGCTTCGTGGCCGGCCAGTATGCCCGAGAAGACCTCGAGATCGACGTGCGGCCGCTGGCGCTGCGCGCGGGGGCCCGCTGCATCGTCGCGCCGGCCACCGGGCTCGACCCGGGCGCGCGCCGCCTCGCGCTCGAAGGCCGGCCGCCGATCGCCTACGACACCGTCTCCTTCGACGTGGGCTCCACGGTGGCGGGGCTCGGGCGGCCCGGCGTCCGCGAGCACGCGATCCCCACGCGCCCCATCGGCGAGTTCGTCCGCCGGGTGGACGAGGTGCTGGCCGCCGCCCGGGAGCGCGCCGCCGCCCGAATCGTCGTGGTCGGCGCCGGCGCGGGCGGCGTCGAGGTGGCCTTCGCGCTCGCGGCGCGGCTCCGCCGGGAGCGCGCCGGGCGCGTCGAGGTGCTCCTGCTCGAGTCCGGCCCCCGCGTGCTGTCGGGCCACGCGGCGAGCGCGGCGGCCCGCGTCGAGGCCGCGGCCGCGGCCCGCGGCCTCGCGATCCGCACGGGCGCGCACGTGGCGCGGATCGAGGCCCACGCGGTGCACCTGGAAGGCGGCGAGCGGCTGGACGCCGACACGGTGGTCTGGGTGGCGGGCGCCGCCGCGCTGCCGATCTTCCACGGCTCCGGGCTCGAGACCGACGAGGGCGGCTTCGTCCGGATCCGCCCCACGCTCCAGTGCGTCGGGCACGACGAGATCTTCGCGGTGGGCGATTGCGCGGCCTGGACCGCGGGCCCCGGCCTGCCCAAGGCCGGCGTGTACGCCGTCCGCCAGGGCCCGGTGCTCGCGCTCAACCTGATGGCCCACATCCGCGGGGAGCGCCTCCGCGCGTATCGCCCGCAGCGCGACTTCCTCTCGCTCCTGAACCTGGGCGACGGCGGGGCGATCGGCACCAAGTGGGGCGTTTCGGTCGAAGGAGCCGCCATCTTCTCGCTGAAAGACTGGATCGACCGCCGCTTCGTGCGCCGCTTCCAGGTGCTCGATCGGGACGGCGCCGTCACGCCCGACTTCGCGGCGGCGCCCATGCCGGGCGGGGACATGCAGTGCGGCGGGTGCGCGGCCAAGGTGGGCGAGTCCTCGCTGACCCGCGCGCTCGAGCGGCTCGGCGTCCCGAGCCATCCCGCGGTCGTCCTGGGCCTGGCACAGCCCGACGACGCGGCCGCGGTGGAGACCGAGCGTGGCGAGATCGTCGCGGCCACCGTCGATTCCTTCCGCGCCTTCGCCGACGATCCCTACCTGGTCGGCCGCGTGGCCGCGGTCAACGCGGTCAGCGATCTCTGGGCCAAGGGCGTGACGCCGCGCTTCGCCCTGGCCCAGGCGAGCGTGCCCGAGGCCGAGCCGGCGCGGGCGGAAGAGACGCTCTACCAGGTGATGGCCGGCGCCCGCGCCGCGCTCGAGGCCGACGGCGTCACCCTCGTGGGCGGCCACACCACCACGGGACCCGAGCTGGTGGTGGGCTTCGCGGTCTGGGGTTTCGCGGCATCGGCCGACGCGCTGATCCGCATCGGCGGGGCGGCGCCCGGGGACCAGCTCCTCCTGACCAAGCCGCTGGGCACCGGCGTCGTCCTGCAGGCCGACATGCGCGGCCTCGCGCGCGGTGAGTGGGTGGAGGCGACTGCGGCCTCGATGCTCCGCTCCAACGGCGCGGCCGCCCGCGCGATGGTCGCGCTGCGGCCCTCGGCCGCCACCGACGTCACCGGCTTCGGCCTGGCCGGGCACCTGGGCGAGATGCTGCGGGCCAGCAAGGGCTCGGCCGTACTCGACCTCGCCGCGATCCCCGCTCTCCCCGGCGCGCGGGCGCTGCTCGGCCGCGGCATCCGGAGCACCGCGCATCCCGAGAATGCCCGTGCCCGGCGCGCCATGCTCGTCGAGCCGGATGCGACGCGCCGGGACACGCTCGACCTGCTCTTCGATCCCCAGACCTCGGGGGGGCTGCTGCTCACGGTGCCCCGGGAACGCGCCGCCGCGATGCTGAGCGCGCTACGCGCGACCGGCGACGGGGCCGCTGCGATCATCGGCGAGGTGGCGCCACCCCGGCCCGATGGCGCGCTGATCCGGGTGGTGGCGACGGGTTAGAGCATCGGAGGGGCCCCCTCCGAGTCTCCCCCAAGAACTGGTTGCGCCGGCGAAAGCCGGCGCTCGAACGGAGGTTACTCGGACGCGTGCCGTCGCGGGGACGGCGCGATCTCGACGATGAGACCGGCGCCCCAGCCGTACTTGGCCTCCGACCGCGTCCGGATCGCGGCGACGAGATCGCGCTCCGACCGGGGATCCACCACGCGGGCGCGCCCGCGGAAGGACCGGCGGCCGACCCGCGCGCGCACCGCGGGCTCCGCGAGGACGTTCCGCACCCAGTGGGCCTTCAGGCCACGCTCGGCGATCAGGTAGAAGCGGCCCTCGTGACGGGTGAACCAGATCTCGATCTGGCGGGCCAGCCCGCTGCGCCGGCCGGTCGTGGTCAGGTAGAGATACTTCGCCTCGGGGCTCACGCGCCGAAGGCGCGGTCGAACTGCCGTCGGGCCGCCTCGTCGAGGCCGCTCCGGAACTTCTGGTAGCGCTCCAGGAAGCGCTTGCCGGCCTTGGTGAGCCGCATGCCGCTCTCGGGCCCGCCCCCCGGGACCCGCTCGACGAACTTGAAGCCGGCCGCCTCCTCGAGATCGCGCAGGTAGCCCCACGCGTTGCGGTAGGACATCTCGAGCTCCTGGGCCGCCTTCCTGAGCGAGCCGCGCTCGTCGATCAGCGCGAGCAGGCGCGCGCGCCCGTCCCCGAACTTGAGATCCTCCCCGAACGTGACCCACACACGCAGCTTGGGCTTCATCAGCGCGCATCTTACTCAACCGAGCGCGCGTCGGCCAGTCGCGGACGGGGCCGAGCTCGGGCCGTGCGAGAATCGGGCGCGTCCGGAAGTCGCTACCATCCGGCTGAGATGGCCGTCTCCAGCCTCCAGCTCGCGCGCCTGGTCCAGGTCTATGTGGCCGAGCCCGGCGGCTCCCTCGAGGAGAAGGCGAGGCGGATCGGGGCGGGTCGGAAACCAGCTCTTGCGGGCCGCCCGGGGCACGATCTCCCGGACCATTCGGCTCGGCCTGCCGGCCTTCTTCGCCGGGGGCGGGGTGCGGGGGGGTGGGGCAGGGTCCGAGTGCCCCGGCTCATCGGCGCGCGCGGGGCCAGCGGAAACGAGGGGTTACATGAGCCTCAGCCCCGGCCGGGGCGCCCGATGGATGCAGGCCCGATGGCGGCGTCTTGGTCACAGCCCCGGGCCGGCTGTGGTACCCTAGCCGCCGCCCGCTCAATCGCGTGAGCGGGCCGCCGCGCTCACAACAGCCTCGAGGAGGAGACATTCATGGCGATCAAAGTCGGTGACCGCGTGCCGGATGGCACGCTCACGGAGTTCATCGAGCAGGAGACCCCGGGCTGCACCGTCGGGCCCAACGCGTTCCAGGTGGCGGACCTGACCAAGGGCAAGAAGATCGTGGTCTTCGGCCTGCCCGGCGCCTTCACCCCCACCTGCTCGGCCAAGCACGTGCCGAGCTACGTGGGCAGCATCGACAAGCTGAAGAGCAAGGGCGTGGACGAGGTGTGGTGCGTGTCGGTCAACGACGCCTTCGTCATGGGCGCGTGGGCCAAGGACCAGAAGTGCTCGGGCAAGGTCCGGATGATGGCCGACGGCAGCGCCGCGCTCACGAAGGCGATGGGCCTCGAGATGGACCTCACCGCCCGCGGCATGGGCGTGCGCTCGCAGCGCTACTCGATGCTGGTGGACAACGGGGTAGTCAAGGCGCTGAACGTCGAGCAGCCGGGCAAGTTCGAGGTGAGTGACGCCGACTCGATGCTGAAGCAGCTCTAGGCCGCCGCGCCCCGGCGCATGGCGGACGTCGCGGGCATCCCGATCGTGGGCGGCGGGGCCGCCGGTTCTACCGCCGGCATCCTCGCCGGCTGCGATTGCGGCCGCGCCCGGCTGCCCGAGAGGTTCTCGGCGGGGGGGCCTCCCGCGCGGCCGACGTGCGGACGGAGTCCGCACGCGAGCTCGTGACCTCGGCCGGCGACGGAGCCATCGCCGCCCCGGCGGCCGTCCAGTACCTGCGCGACGGCCGCGGGCCGGACCAGTGAGCGACCCGGCCGCCCGGGTGGTCGCCGAGTGGGATGCCGGCGACACGGGATGCGGCGAGCTGGTCCTCGAGCTGCGCTCCCGCCTCGACACCCTGAAGCCGGGGCAGATCATGAAGCTGATAGCCCGCGATCCCGGCGCGCCGGCGGACGTTCCGGCCTGGTGCCGGATGACCGGACACCCGCTGATCGGTGGACAGCCTCCGGTCTATCTGATCCGGCGCAAGGAGAGCTGAGCCATGGCCGACAAGTTCTGCGTGAACCTCACCTGCGCCAAGGACAACCCCGACCGCGCCACCGTTGCCTTCGTCATCGCCAACGCGGCCGTCGGCTCCGGCAAGCAGACGCTCGTCTTCCTGAGCATCGAGGGAGTCCGCCTCGCCCAGAAGGGCTACGCGGACGACATCCGAGAAGAGGGCTTCGCTCCGCTCAAGGAGCTGATGGACGGCTTCGCGAAGGCGGGCGGGACGATCCTGGTCTGCTCGCCCTGCTTCAAGAAGCGCAAGCTCGACGAGGGGAGCCTGGTGGCCGGCGCCACGATCGCGGGCGGCGCCAAGCTCGTCGAGTTTCTCTCCGACGGCAGCCCCTGCGTGAGTTACTGAGGCGTCAGCACGCGCCCGGCCGGCACCGCGTGGTATCGCGGGCCGTCCACCACCACCCGCCCGTTGACGATCACGTAGGGAATGCCGACCGGATGCCGGTGCGGATCCGGGAACGTCGCCTCGTCGCGCACCGTGGCCGGATCGAAGAGCGCCAGATCGGCGGCCCGGCCGCCCTGCACGAGCCCGCGGTCCTTCAGGCCGAGCTTGGCCGCGGGCATGCCGGTCATCTTGTGCACCGCGGTCTCCCACGAGAAGAGCCGCTTCTCGCGGCAGTAGACGCCGAGCACGCGCGGGAACGTCCCGTAGCTGCGCGGGTGGGGCTTGCCGGGGTGCGGGCCCGGGCCGGCGTGCAGCGACAGCGAGTCCGAGCCCACCATGGTGTGGGCGTAGCCGAGCACCGTCCCCACGTTCTCCTCACTCTGGGAGAACACCACCATCGAGACGCCGGCTCGCTCCTCCATCACCAGGTCCATCATCGCCTGGGCCGGCTCTCGGCCGGTGCGCCGGGCCAGCTCCGCGATGTGGATGCCGGCCAGCTCCGGCTTCGAGCAGGTCGCGATCATGATCTCGTCCCAGCCCATGCCGCCCGAGCCGGTGCGCCAGCGCTCGCCGTCCACCAGGCAGTCGCCGATCGCGCGCTGTCGCGCTTGGGGATCGCCGAGCCGCTCGAGCAGCTTGGAGATGCCGCCGTCGTGCATCCACGCCGGCAGCAGGTTGTCCATCTTGGTGCTGCCCGCCGGGTAGGGATAGACGTCGCCGGTCACGTCCACGCCGCGGGCGCGGGCGCGGTCGATCATGCGCAGGACGCGGTCGATCTTGCCCCAGTTCTCGCGGCCCGACGCCTTCACGTGGGCGATCTGCACGGGCACGCCGCCCTGCTCGCCGATCCCGATCGCCTCCTCGGCCGCCTGCTCGAGCGTGGCCGCCTCGCCCCGGATGTGCGAGAAGTAGAGCCCTCGGCGGCTCGCCATGCTGCGGGTGAGCCCCACCAGCTCCTCGGTGTTGCCGTAGACGCTGGGCGCGTACACCAGCCCGGTGGAGAAGCCGAAGGCGCCCGCGTCGAGTGCTTCCGCGAGCAGCCGCTCCATGCCCCGCTGCTCGTCCGGGGTCACCGGGCGCGCGGCGGGCCCGACCGCGGCCAGCCGGAGGGCCCCGTGGCCCACGAACTGCACGATGTTCACGGTGGGCCCGAGCGCCCGCAGGTGGTCGAGGTACTCGCGGAACGTGTTCCAGGTGATCGGCAGCTTGCCGCCGATGCCGCCCGCCCACTCCTGCACCAGATCCGCGCGACCCGGGGCAACCGGGGCCGGCGAGAAGCTGCACATGCCGACCACCTCGGTGGTCACGCCCTGGCGCACCTTGGACTCGGCCGACGGGCACTTGTCGTAGACGAGATCCGAGTGCGAGTGGATATCGATGAAGCCGGGGGCGACCATCAGCCCCTTCGCGTCGATCACCCGCTCCGCCTCGCCGGCCAGGCCCGGCTCCACCGCCGCGATGCGATCACCCTCCAACGCGACGTCGGCGGCGCGCGCGGGCGCGCCGCTGCCGTCCACCACCGTGCCGTTCCGGATCAGGAGCGACCAGACCATGGCGCTACTGGGCGACCTCGATGATCTTCACCGACTTCATCTTGTCGCCCACCTTGATCTTGTCCACGATCTCCATGCCCGAGGTCACCCGGCCGAAGACGGTGTACTGGCCGTCCAGGAAGTGGGCGGGGGCCAGCGTGATGTAGAACTGGCTGCCCGCCGAGTTCGGGGCCTGGGTACGCGCCATCGCCAGCACGCCGCGGACGTGCTTCTGCTTGTTGAACTCGTCCTTGATCGTGTACCCGGGGCCACCGGTGCCGTCGCCCTTGGGGTCGCCGCCCTGGACCACGAATTTCGGCTCCACGCGGTGGAAGGTCACCCCGTCGTAGTAGCCCTTCTTGGCCAGCGTCACGAAGTTCTCCACCGTCTTGGGGGCATCCTCCGGAAAGAACTCGAGCGCGATCTCGCCCCCCTTCTCCATGGTGATGACGGCCGTCTGTTTCACCTTCTTTCCTCCTTTGGGAGCTGCCTTGGGTGCGGGTGGGGTCGGCGGCTGGGCGCCGACGGGGCCGATCGGGCCGGGGACGGGCAGCACGAGCGTGACGAGCAGCGCGGCGAGCGCGATGAGGGCGACGCGAGCCTTCACCAGTGAGCCTCCTTGCGTGCAACAACGGGTTGGACGCGTCATTATGCCCCACCGCCCCGCTGGTTCGCCACTGCATCCGTGGTACAGTGAAAGTCATGCCGCAGCGCCCCGACATCCGAAACGTTGCCATCATCGCCCACGTCGACCACGGCAAGACCACCCTCGTGGACGCCATGCTCTGGCAGTCCGGCATCTTCCGCGCCAACGAGCACGTGGCCGAGCGGGTCATGGACTCGATCGACCTGGAGCGGGAGAAGGGCATCACGATCATGGCCAAGAACACGGCCATCCACTACCAGGGCGTGAAGATCAACATCGTGGATACGCCCGGCCACGCCGACTTCGGCGGGGAAGTGGAACGGACGCTGACCCTGGTGGACGGCGTGCTGCTGCTGGTGGACGCGGCGGAAGGGCCGCTGCCCCAGACCCGCTTCGTGCTGAAGAAGGCGCTCGAGGCCGGACTCACCCCGGTGGTGGTCATCAACAAGATCGACCGCCAGGACGCCCGGGCCGCCGAGGTGCTGGACGAGGTCTACGACCTCTTCATCGACTTGGACGCGGCGGTGGAGCAGCTCGAGTTCCCGGTGCTCTACACCGACGCGCGCAAGGGCATCGCCAAGCGGGCGCTCGCCGACGAGTCCAAGACACTGGCTCCGCTCTTCGACACGCTGCTCGAGACGATCCCCGCGCCCCGATTCGAGGAGGGCCACGGGCTCCAGCTCCGGGCCGCCTCGCTGGACTGGGACGACTACGTGGGGCGGCTCATCATCGGCCGCATCGTCAACGGCCGGGTGCGCCAGTACGACCGGGTGGCGGTGGTCCATCGCGACGGCGGCGTCGAGAACGCCAAGATCACCGTGCTCTACGGCTACGAGGGGCTCAAGCGCGTGGAGGTGCCCGAGGCCTGGGCGGGCGACATCGTGGCGGTGGCGGGCATCGAGGCCATGGAGATCGGCGAGACCATCGCGGATCCGGAGAAGCCGGTGGCGCTGCCGGTGATGCACATCGACGAGCCGACCGTGGCGATGCTCTTCTCCTCCAACGTCTCGCCGTTCGCGGGCAAGGAGGGCAGGTTCGTCACCTCCACCCAGCTCCGCGAGCGGCTCTGGCGGGAGAAGCGGAGCAACGTGGCCCTCCGGGTCGAGGATACCGACTCGCCCGACACCTTCCAGGTGGCGGGGCGCGGCGAGCTGCAGCTCGCGATCCTCATCGAGATGATGCGGCGCGAGGGCTACGAGATGGAGGTCTCCAAGCCCCAGATCCTCACCCGCGAGGAGGCCGGCAAGACGCTGGAGCCGATGGAGCACCTGGTGGTGGACGTGCCCGACGAGTTCATCGGCGCGATCACCCAGAAGCTCGGGCCGCGGAAGGGTCAGATGGTGAAGATGGTCAACCACGGCACCGGACGGGTCCGGCTCGAGTACCGCATTCCGGCGCGCGGGCTGATCGGGTACCGGTCCGAGTTCCTGACCGACACCCGCGGGACCGGGCTGCTCAACCACCTCTTCGACGGCTGGGCCGAATGGCAGGGCGACATCCCGCACCGGGCCAACGGCGCGATGGTGGCCGACCGGACCGGCAAGACCACCTCCTACGCGATCGACCACCTGCAGCCGCGCGGGGTGCTCTTCCTGGGGCCCGGCGAGCCGGTCTACGAGGGCCAGGTCGTGGGCGAGAACGCGCGCGACAACGACCTCGACGTCAACATCACCAAGGAGAAGAAGCTCACGAACGTGCGCTCCTCCACCTCGGACGAGGCGGTGCGCCTCACCCCGCCGCGCCTCATGAACCTCGAGCAGTCGCTCGAGTGGATCCGCGAGGACGAGCTCCTCGAGATCACCCCGAAGTCGCTCCGCCTCCGCAAGAAGGCCCTCGCCGGCCGCCGCCGCTTCTAGCTCCCGCGGCCTGACATCTCGAGGCACTCGCGGCGCCAGCGCTCGTTCGCGTCCGAGAAGGTTCGCCTCGCTCGCTCGACATCGTAGGCGCGCTCCTCGCGGGTGTCCGGGTCCCATTCGCTCCGCGCCGTACCGAAGAAGTCTCCTCCGTAGATGTGGATGGCGCCGGTGAACGCCCGGAGTGGGTTCGCGACCGAGTGGATCAGGGTCTTGCCCAGCAGCACGGCGGATCGCTCCTCCAGCTGCTGGCCGCCGGCCACCAGCAGGCCGGCCGGGCCCCGCCGGTAGAACGTGTTGTCTTCCCGGCCCCCATAGAGCCCGATCACGGCCCACATGCGGTGGTCGTGGGGGTAGATGGCCATGCCGGGGGCCCAGACCACGTTGAGGACCGTCAGCTCCGGCGAGTGGTGCAGCGTGGCGATCCCCGCTTCGCGCGGCGTCCCGAGCACCCCCACCAGGTCCGACGGAGTGGACACGGCCCGCTGCAGGAGATCCCGGATCGCCACCTCTGGAGATCTCTCGCGCAGTCCGGTGCGGCAGTCATCGATGAAGCGATCGAGATTGAACACGGCGTCGCCCTCCCCTTGAAGTTCGCTCCGCTCATCGTGACCAGACCCGGGTCCGGTCACTCCCTGTAGCCCGGACAGTAGCCGCCTGGGTGGCCTGACGTCCAATGCATCTCCTGTACTAGAATCCATGCTCTGGAGGCATGATCCATGGAGCTTCGCCACCTGCGCTACTTCGCCTCGGTCGCCGGCGCGACCGGCGTGTCCTCGGCCGCGCTCAGGCTCGGGATCACCCAGCCGGCCCTGTCGCGGCAGATCCGGGATCTCGAAGGGGAGCCTGGGGGTCCGCCTGTTCGACCGCGTTGGCCGGCGACTCCGCCTGACCCCGGAAGGGCAGGACCTGCTCCGGAGGTGCCACGCCCTCCTCGCCGACGTGGACGCCCTCGGAAAGCACGCCCGCGAGATCAAGAGCGGCACGGTCGGCCTCGTGCGCGTCGGGGCGACGCCCCAGACGATCGAGAGCGTCCTGGCCGGCTTCATCGCGCGGTTTCGCCGCACGCACCCGACGATCGACGTGCAGATCATCGAGGACGGCGGCCTTCCGCTGGTCCGCCGCGTGGAGCAGGGAGACCTTCACCTCGCCCTCACGGTGGCGGGGGGTGATCAGCTTGCGGCCCGGTTGCTGTTTCCCGTTCGCGTCCTGGCCGTCGCGAGCGCGTCGCGCCTGCCCCGATCGCGAACCACGCTCGATGTCAAGGAGATCGACGGCCAACCGCTCCTCGTGCCGCGCAAGGACTTCGGATCCCGACAGTGGTTCGACGCCGCCTGCCGGCTGGCACACGTGGCCCAGCGCGTCGCGCTCGAGAGCAACGCGGCCCACACCCTCGTCTCACTGGCCCGCGCCGGCCAGGGGATCACAATCGTTCCGTCCACGCTGCGCTTCTCCGCTCGCGGCCTGCGGGCCGTCCCCGTTCTCCTCGATGGGCGATCGGTCGGGGGCTGGATCACCGCGACCTGGGATCCGCGCCGACCTCTTCCCCCGTATGCCGAGGCCTTCATCGACGAGCTGGCCACCGCGACCTCGCGATCCTACCCCGGCCGGCGGTTCGACCGTATCGCGCCGCCTGTTCCCTTGCCGGCCCGCCGGCCGGGACCTACCCGGCGCCGCTGACTAGGCCTTCTGCATGGCCGCCATGCGGCGGGTCATCTCCTCCATGCTGACGTCTTCCTTGTGGGTGGAGAGGTGCCAGCTGTGGCCGAATGGGTCCTTGAGCGTGCCGGAGCGGTCGCCGTAGAACTGGTCGGCGACCGGCCGGACCTCGGTGGCTCCGGCCTCGATCGCCTGCTTGAACTGCCGGTCGACGTCCTCCAGGTACACCATGATGCTCACCGGCGAGCCGCCGTAGTGCGCGGGGCTCCGCGCCTCGATCTCGGGATGCTCATCCGCCAGCATGATCACCGAGTTCCCGATCCGGATCTCGGCATGCCCGATCCGGTCGTTGGGAGCCGGGATGCGCATCAGCTCCTTCGCGTCGAAGGCGCGCTTGTAGAAATCGAGCGCCCGGGCTGCGCCGTCGATGATCAGGTACGGCGTGACCGAGTGGTAGCCGTCGGGAATCGCCTTGACCTTCGATGGTTTGCTCGTTGCCGTCTTGGTGGCCATGAATTCCTCCTTGTCGAGGGGTTGTCACGAGTTCTGTCCGGTCACCCTACACCTGCCGCGGCGAGCGTGCCACTCGTCGCGACGCAGCCGCTCCGCACCCGGCGCACGCCCCTCACCCCCACCCTCTCCCCCGAGGGGAGAGGGCTTCAAGGAAGGGGAAGCAGATCGATCGCGGTCTCGACGCTTCCGTCACGGTCGCCGTGGCCGAGCAGATCGCGCACGGTGACGCCCGGCTTGGGCGTGGCCGCGGGATCGAGCAGCATGCGGTAGAGGCCCGGCGACGGGAGAAACATCGCCGCCTCCGCGGGCTCCGCCACCGCGAGCACGAGGCTCTGCTCGCCGTCGGCGCCGGTGAAGGCGAGGCCGCGGTCCGCGTCCCAGGAGCAGCCCGGGCCGCGCCCGTGCTCCCGCAGCAGGTGCATGCCGCTGATCCGGCCGAGCCGGGGCGCCAGCGACGCGCCGTCATAGCGCCACTCCGCGCGCTCCGGCGCCTGCGGGGCGGCGCAGCCCCGGTCGGGAGTCAAGGCATAGACGGTGCCGGTGCGCGCGGGTTCGAAGAAGGACCCGAGGCTCGGCGGCGGATCGTGAGGGAGCGCCTCGAGCCGCAGGCGACAGATCTCGCCGCCGAAGGCCGGCATGACCACCGACGAGACGCGGATCGCGGACCCGGCGACGGGGACGATGACGACGCTCGTGCGGTACGCGCCGGGATCGAGCGGGGAGGTGAAGCCGGGACCGGGCGCGTAGAGGAGATCGCGCCAGGGGGCGGCGAGCGACTGGAGGAGATCGCGCTCGCGATCGGGGAGATGGAGCGCGACGTGGGGCGCGCTCATCTCCTCACCCGGCCCTCTCCGGGAGGGGAGAGGGAGGGGCTAGCGGCGCGGGCCGCGGCCGGAGCTGCGCCCGTCGCGCCGGCCGCCCCCGCCGCCCGCGCCCGGACG
>DATLFG010000103.1:0-37380 GCA_035524955.1 Candidatus Limnocylindria bacterium
GTCAGGTCGAGCGGCCCACCGCGCCCGCCCCGCAGCCGCGTCAGATCGAGCGGCCCACCGCGCCCGCCCCACAACCGCGTCAGACCGAGCGGCCCACCGCGCCCGCCCCGCAGCCGCGTCAGATCGAGCGGCCCGCCGCGCCCGCCCCGCAGCCGCGTCAGATCGAGCGACCCGCCCCGCAACCGCGCGTGGAACGGCCCGCCGCGCCGCGCCCGCAGCCACGAGTCCTATCCGGTGAGCCGGCCAACCGGCGCGGCCGGGAGGGGCGCGTGGAGCGGGCCACACCGCGCGGCCCCGAATCGCGCCCCATGGCTCGCCCGCGCCCGGCCCAGGAGCGGGGCGGTGGTCGCGACCGCGGGCCCGCGCGCGGGCAGCGCTAGAGGTACCCGACCGCCAGTGCGAGGTGATCAACGGGGAGCGGTCCGGATGTAGAATGCACCGGGTGGCGAGCCCGCAGATCGAGCGAGCCGGCCGGCCCGCAGGCGACTGACGGGAAAGACAACGGAGGCTCCATCGTGATCGACCTCTACAGCGACACCCTGACCAGGCCCACCCCCGACATGCGCCGTTTTATGTGCGAGGCGGAGGTGGGCGACGAGCAGAAGGGCGAGGACCCGACCGTGAACCTGCTTCAGGAGATGGTCGCCGATCTCCTCGGCAAGGAGGCGGCGGTCTTCCTCCCCTCCGGCACCATGTGCAACGAAATCGCGGTCAAGGTGCACACGCGGCCCGGCGACGAGGTGCTGGCCGACCGCACCTCGCACCTGATCCACTTCGAGGGTGGCGGCCCCGGACTGCTGTCGGGCGTGCTCATGGCGGCACTCGACGGCGAGCGCGGCGTCTTCACCGGCGCCCAGGTGCGGGCCGCCACGCACCCCCGCTCGCGCTACGCGCCGCCGACGCGCCTGGTCTCGATCGAGAACACCAGCAACCTGGGGGGCGGGCGGGTGTGGTCGCTCGCCCAGGTGGAGGACGTGAGCCGGGCCGCGCGCGGGCTCGGGCTCGCGATCCACATGGACGGGGCGCGGCTGCTCAACGCGGTGGTCGCCTCGGGCACCCCCGCGCGCGCCTATGCCACGCCGGTGGACTCGCTCTGGATCGACTTCAGCAAGGGGCTCGGCGCGCCGGTGGGCGCGTGCCTGGCCGGCTCGCGCGCCTTCATCGAGGAAGCGTGGCGTTACAAGCAGGCGCTGGGCGGCGCCATGCGGCAGGCCGGCATCATCGCGGCGGGCGGTGTCTACGCGCTCCGCCACCACGTCGGCCGGCTGGCGGAGGACCACGACAACGCCAGGGCCTTCGCGCACGGTATCGCGGGTCTGCGTGGGATCGCGCTCGACCCCGCCCAGGTCGAGACCAATATCGTGATCTTCGACGTGGCGGGCACCGGCCTCACCGCCCAGGCCCTGGCCGATCGGCTGCTCGCCACCCCCGCGAACGTGCGGCTCAGCGTGATGGGCGAGAGCCGCCTGCGCGCGGTCACCCACCTCGACGTCTCGCGCAAGCAGATCGACGCCGCGATCGAGGCCGTGGCCGCCGTCACCGCTTGACAGATGGCAGGCCCCCGTTTAGCGTCCGGGAGATGACCGCCGCCGCGATCTCCCCGGAGCAGCTCGGCACGCTCCTCGAGCAGCCCTCCCCGCACGCCCTGCTGGACGTGCGCGAGCGCGCCGCCTACGAGCGGGGCCACATCTACCGCGCGACCCCGCTACCGCGCCGGCTGCTCGAGCTGCGTCTGCCAAGGCTGGTGACCGCGCCCGCGACCCTGATGGTCCTCTGCGACGACGACGGGAGCCTCTCCGCCCTCGCCGCGCCCACGCTGGCCGAGATGGGCTACTCCGAGGTCTTCGTGCTGGCCGGCGGCCTCGAGGCCTGGCGCCGCGCGGGCCGGCCGGTGGTCCAGGGCCTCAACGTGCCGAGCAAGGTCTTCGGCGAGCGCGTGCTGCACGACTTCAAGACGCCCGAGATCACCCCGCTCGAGCTCTCCGCGCGGATGGCGGAGGGCCACGACATGGTGATCGTGGACACGCGCACCCCGGAGGAGTATGCGCGCGGCTGCCTGCCCGGCGCGTGGAGTATGCCGGGCGGCGAGCTCGTGCTTCGCATCGGCGAGCTGCTGCAGCGGCCGGAGCAGACCATCGTCGTGCACTGCGGCGGCCGGACCCGCTCCTACCTGGGGGCCGAGTCGCTCCGCCGCATGGGGCTGCCCAATCCCATCGTGGCGGTGAAGAACGGCACGATGGGCTGGCAGCTCGCCGGCCTCGAGCTCGAGCGCGGGGCGACCCGCTGGCCGCCCGCGCCCTCCGAGCGGAGCCGGGCCCGCGCCGTCGAGATCGCCGCCCGCGTGGCGGCGGAAGACGGCATCCCACTCGTCTCCGCGGACGCGGTCGCAGAGCGCTGGAGCCGGCGCGACCGCGAGAACGTGACGATGTTCGACGTGCGGACCCGCGAGGAGTACGACGCCGGCCACGTGCCCGGCTCGAGCTGGGTGCCGGGCGGCCAGGCGGTGCAGGCCACCGACGACAACATGGCGGTGCGCGCGGGATGGCTGGTCCTGATCTGCGACGGCTTCGGCCGCTCGATCCTGACTGCGGGCTGGCTCAAGCGCATGGGCTTCCCGCACGTGGCGGTGCTGGAGGGCGGCGCGCCGGCATGGGAGCGCTCGGGGCGGCCGCTCGAGATCGGCGAGCCGGTCGTCACGCCCTTCGGCTACGAGGCGGCCCGCCGCGTGGTCGAGCAGGTGCCGCCCGCGCCCGTCGCAGACACGGCGGTGGTGAGCGTGGACCCGAGCGACGTCTACCAGCGCGGGCACGTGCCCGGCGCGCGGTGGATCGGGCGCGGCCGGCTCGAGCTCCTCATCGGCCGCGCGGCGCCCGACACGCGCGCCCCCGTGCTCGTCACCTGCGCCGACGGCGTGCAGTCCACCCTGGCCGCGGCCACGCTGAGACGCCTGGGCTATGCCGCTGCCCGCGTGCTGGACGGCGGCCTCACGGCCTGGACCGCGGCCGGGCTCCCGGTGGAGATGGGGCCCGGCACCATGCTCGACGAGGCGGACGACGTCGTGCAGAAACCCTACGAGCGCGGGCGTGCCGCGATGGAAGCCTACCTTCGCTGGGAAGAGGCGCTCGACCAGCGCGGGGTGAGCCCGCACGAGCTGCTGCCCCCGCGCCCCGCGAAGCCGGGAGGGAGCCGATGACGTCGGTCGCGCCGGATCCGCAGGTGAGCACCGAGTGGCTGGCCGCGCACCTGGGCGAGCCCGATCTCAAGGTGGTGGACGCGACCTTCTATCTCCCGCATCTGAAGCGCGACGCCCACGCCGAGTTCGAGCAGGCGCACCTGCCCGGCGCGGTCTTCTTCGACATCGAGACCATCTCGGATCACGCCAACCCGCTACCGCACATGTTGCCGGACGCGCGCGATTTCGCCCGCGCGGTGGGCGCGCTCGGCGTCGGGACCGGCGACCGGGTGGTGGCCTACGGCGGCCGCGGCCTGATCGCCTCCGCGCGCGTCTGGTGGACCTTCCGCGTCTTCGGCCACGAGCGGGTGGCGGTGCTCGACGGCGGATCGGCCAAGTGGAAGAAGGAAGGCCGCCCGCTCGAATCGGGCATGCCCGCCCCGGCCCCGCGACCCTTCGCGGCCACGCTCCACAAGGAGCTGGTGGCCGATCTCGACGGGATGCTCGCCACGCTCCAGCGGCGCGACGCCCAGATCATCGACGCGCGCTCGCGTGGCCGCTTCGCGGCCACCGAGCCCGAGATCCGTCCCGGCCTGCGAGGCGGCCACATCCCCGGCAGCCTGAACCTGCCCTACAACGAACTGTTCTCGCCCGACGACGACGTGCTGCGCCCGGATCCGGACGTGCGCGGCGCCTTCCAGGGCGCGGGCCTCGATCTGGGGCGCCCGGTGGTCGCGACCTGCGGCTCCGGCGTGAGCGCGGCCGTCCTAGCCCTCGCGCTGTACCGGCTGGGGCGGCGCGACGCGGCGGTGTACGACGGCTCGTGGACCGAGTGGGGCGGCCGCCGCGATACGCCCGTCGCCCCGTGATCGCCCCCTGACCGCCCTCCGATCGCCCTCTGACCGGAGGAAGACGACGATGGCGTCCGAGACCCATGCCCTCGAGCAGGTCGCGTGTCTCGCCGGTCGTCGGTCCGAGATGCGCGAACGGCCGATCAGGAGGACCGCCGCATGTCGCTGAAGGGCGCCAACGTCGTCGTCGTCGGAGCGGGGTGCGTCGGGGCCAACGTGGCCTATCGCCTGGCCGAGCGCGGGGCCGCCGTCACCGTCCTGGACGCGGGCGCGCCCGGCGCCGGCACGTCCGGGGCGAGCTTCGCGTGGACGAACTCCTTCAACAAGACGCCGCGCGGCTACCACGACCTCAACGTCGCGAGCATGGAGGAGCACGGGCTGCTCGCGAAGGAGCTGGGCGGCGGCTGGCTCCACCAGGAGGGCGCGCTCGCGTGGGAGGAAGGGCCCGCCGGGCTCGCCCGTCTCGGGCAGGCCGTGGACCGTCTCGCGGGCTGGGGCTACGCGGTCGAGCGGATCTCGCCGGGGCAGGCCCGCGAGCTCGAGCCGGATCTCCGCATCGCGCCGGGCGTGGCGCAGGTGGTGTGGACGCCGGGCGAGGGGTACGTGGAGGCGGTTCCCTTCATCGGGGCGCTGCTCGCGGAGGCCGCGCGCCGCGGCGCCCGCGTCCTCCGCGGCCGGCGCGTGACCGGGGTGATGCGCTCGGGCGCGCGGGTGCGCGGCGTGACCACCGAGAGCGGCGACCGCGTCGAGGCCGACTGGGTGGTGGACTGCGCGGGCGTGGCGATGGACGAGGTCGCCCGCCTCGCCGGCGTATCCATCCCGATCGACCGCGTGCCGGGCCGGCTGATCTACACCGAGCCGGTGGCGGCCACGCTCCGCCGGCCGATCCACGCGCCGGGCTGCCACTTCCGGCCGGACGGGGGCGGCCGCATCGTGCTCGCCGAGGGCGCGCACGATCAGGTCTGGGCCGAGGCCGCCCCGCTCTGGCCGCCCGAGCGCTCGCTGGCAGCGGTGGCGGCACACCTGCCGGCGCTGGAGCGTGCCCGGGTCGAGGCCACGCGCGTCGGGGTGCGTCCCATGCCGCGCGACGAGCGGCCGATGGTCGGCGGCATCCCCGGCCTCGAGGGCTTCTACGTCGTCGTGTCGCACAGCGGGGTCACGCTCGGCCCGCTCTGGGGCCGCATCGCGGCCGCCGAGCTCCTCGATGGCGTTCTCGATCCGCGCCTGATCCCGTACCGGCCGACGCGGTTCTTGTAGCCCGAGGGAGTCACCTCTCACGCCTCGTTGGACCGCTTCCGGTTTCCTCTGCGGGGCCACGAATTGACCCGTCCTGGGCCATCTGGCAAGATCACCGCGATGCGCGGCGGCACAGGCCCCCCGGAAGGCGACGGCGATCGCGGACACTGCGATCCATCGCATCGAGCTCATCCCGGTTTCGATCGGGCACGGACCGCGACTCCTGCGTCGGCGCGAGCGCGCGCTTGACCGTCGGTGCGCGCGAGGGCCGCGCAGCCGGTGAGCGCGGCGTCAGGCTCGGCGCCGGTGACGTGGCCTTGCGCTGGTTCGCCGGCCTCGCCGGCGGTCTCACGCTCGCCGCCCTCATGCTGTACTGGCTGATCCCGCCGGCCCGCCAGATGCTGCACCGGGAGAACCAGGGCGTCGAGTGGGCGACGGCGGCGCTCTTCCTGGCGGCCGCCGTCGTGGGGACGCGGCGACTGTGGACGATCGGCGCCGGCTGGCGGGACCCCCGCTGGCTCATCCCGGGGCTCTCGTTCGTCGCCATGCTCGATGAGGTGGGCTGGGTCGTCTTCGCGCTGGGGGTCAAGCCGCCGACCGTCCTCGGCAAGCGGGTCGATGCCGTCCACGACTTCGCCGAGATCGGCGTGACGTGGGCCCGCCTGTATGCGCCGCAGTGGGCCCTGGTACTCGTCGGAGCGGTCTCCGCGGGGGCGGTGCTGTGGCTGCTCGCCACCGCACCGAGGTGGTGGCGAGGCTTGATCGGCTCGCCCTCGTGGCGCTTCTTCATGATCGCGGCCGGCTTCGGTATCGCGTCACAGATCCTGGACATCGACCTCGCGCGCGACAACTTCCTCAAGACCCTGGAGGAGGTCTTCGAGCTCGACGGCAGTCTCGCGCTGGTGTTCTCGGCATCGCTTCTGCGGAGTCGTCCCGGAGGGATGGCCGACACGCGATGAGGTGAGGGCCTTCACGAACTCGAAAGGGTCACTCGGCCGGTCAGGATGGCGCCCGACATGACGAGCCCGCCCGCGTTCTGGCGCGCGCTGCTCGACGGAGTCCGGCACCCCGGCCCGCCGCCCGACGCCCTGAAGGGCACGGCCTTCATCCTGCTCGTCCTTTGCCTGGCCGCTGTCGGGGTCCTGATCTGGCTGGGGCACGCCTGGCATGGCGACCCGCATCAGTTCTTCCGCGAGCGCAAGGTGGGAACCTACCTGTCCGCTCTCAACCTCGCCGCCACCGGCGTCGTGTCGGCGGCCGTCGCCCGCGGTCTGCCGCGATCGTCCTTCGCCCGCTTCTGGTGGGCGGCGGCCGTCGGGTTCGTCTGGCTCGCCTGCGACGACCTCTTCGTGCTCCACGAGCGGATCGACCGCGGCGTGCACGTCCTGCTGGGGCTGGATCCCGACCATCCGGTCACCGACCACCTCGATGACCTCATCGTCGCCGGCTACGGGGTCGCCGCCGCGGCGCTCGCCTACGCCCACCGCGCCGAGCTGGCGCGCCTGCGGTGGATGGTGCTCGTGCTGGCCCAGGCGTTCGTCGTCTTCGCGGCGATGGTCGTCCTGGACTTCCTGCACGTGTCCAAGACCGCCGAGGACGCCCTCAAGGTGGTGGCCGGCACGATGATCCTCGTGGCCTTCCTCGCCGCCTGGTTCGAGATCCGCTCCCCGAAAGGCACGCGATGACGGTCGTTGATCGAATGCTCGGCGCCGCCGAACTGGGCACCAGGGTCTCCGGCGGGCCCCGGATTCCCCTCTCGTTCCCGGCGGCCTATTCCCCGCGGAGGCGGGGGTCGAGCAGGTCCCGCAACGCGTCGCCGACCAGGTTGAAGGCGAGCACCGCCAGCATGATGGCGAGCCCGGAGAACGTGGTGATCCACGGGCAGCACTTGATGTACTGCCGGCCCTCGCTGAGGATATTGCCCCAGCTGGGGGTCGGCGGCGGGATGCCCAGGCCCAGGAACGACAGGCTGGCCTCGGTGCGGATCGCGGTCGCGATGTAGAGCGTCGACACCACCACCAGCGCGTAGAGTGCGTTCGGGAACACGTGGCGGGCCATCACGCGGAGCTGCCCGCTGCCCAGCGCCCGCGCGGCCATGATGTAGTCCTGCTCCCGGATGGTCAGGGCCAGGCTGCGCGCCAGGCGCACGAAGTTGGGGGTGAGCGCGATCCCGATCGCCAGGATCTCGTTCAGCAGCGTGCCGCCCAGCGCGGTCACGATGATCAGGGCCAGCAGCAGGGTGGGAAACGCCATCAGCATGTCGGAGCAGCGCATGACGGCGGTCTCGACCGCGCCACCCCGGGTGCCGGCCAGGATGCCGAGCGGCACGCCAAGCAGGAAGCCCCACACCACCGACGCGAGGCCCACCTGCAGCGACACGCGCGCGCCCCAGATGATCCGGCTCAGGATGTCGCGCCCGAACTCGTCGGTACCCAGCAGGTGGCGCTCGACCGCTCCCGGGCCCTTGAGCACCGCGTCCGAATACTGCGCCGAGGGGCTCAGCGGAGCGATGAGCGGGGCGGCGGCGGCCAGCACGACCATCGCGACCGCCATCACGATCCCGATGCCGATCGGCAGCCACCGTCGCAGCTGCCCGCCGCGGGAACGGCGCGCGGCCTCCACATCCAGGGGGACGCCGAGGTCGAGTGACTCGGCTCTCCGGCTGATGGCCATCGCGGCTCCGATCCGGGCCTACCGGTAGGTGATCCGGGGATCGACGACCGCGTAGAGCATGTCGACGATCAGGTTGACGAGGATGATGATCATGGTGAACACCGTGATGGCGCCCTGGGCCAGCGGATAGTCCCGGGCCCCGATGGCGTCCACCAGCATCTTGCCGAGGCCGGGGCGCGTGAACACCGTCTCGGTGAGCACGGTCCCGGTCAGCGCCACCGCCACGAAGAGCCCGATGATGGTGAGCAGCGGCACCATCATGTTGCGGAACGCGTGCTTGTAGACCACCGCCCGCTCGCCCTGCCCCTTGGCGCGGGCGGTGCGGATGTAGTCCTGGCTGATCACCTCCAGCATGGCCGAGCGCGACAGGCGGCTGACGGTGGCGGCCAGGGTAAAGCCCAGGGCGAGCGCGGGCAGGGCGAGGTGGTACAGGACGTCGCTGACCGCGGCCAGGAAGTCACCGGGATAGGTGAAGACCTCGCCGGTGCGGAGCATCTGGATGACCCCATCGAGATCACCGCCGCCGATGAGCGGGAAGACGTCGAGGTGCAGCGAGAACACGATCAGCAGCAGGATGCCGAGCCAGAAGACCGGCATCGAGAGGCCGAGCAACGCGATGATGCGCAGCGGGTAGTCGATCAGGGGGTTGCGGCGCTTGAGCGCGGAGATGATCCCGATCGGGACGCCGATCAGGGCCGCCACCACCGCGCTCGACAGGACCAGCACCAGCGTGTGCGGGAACATGCGGGCTATGTACTGGCTGACCGGGTAGCCCTGGCGGAGCGAGTTGCCGAAGTCGAACTGCACCGACCGCCAGATGTAGTCCACGTACTGGACGGCCAGCGGCCGGTGCAGTCCGAGATTCTTGGTGCAGTCCGCGAGCGCCTCGGTGGTGGCCTGGTCGCCCATCATGGCGACGCACGGGTCGCCGGGCAGGATGCGCATCGCGAAGAACACGATGCTCATGGCCCCGAACAGCATCGGGACCGCGACCAGGAGCCGGCGCACCGCGTACTTGAGCATCGAGGCTCGGCTCAGTTGAGGATCTTCAGCATCTCCGGGTAGTTGTAGCTGTAGTGCAGCGAGTACTCCCCGTACTCGGCGGGGAACGGCGTGCTCACCCGCTTGGGGTTGCGCGCCCACTGCCCCGGAACGTCGCTGATGGGCAGGCAGACCAGATCGCGCTCGATGCGCTTCTGGGCCTCCGCGTAGATCGCGGCGCGCTTCTTCACGTCGCGCTCCAGCCGGCCCGCCGCGAGCAGATCGTCGATCGCCCGGTAGTGAGCGAAGTTGGTGCCCTTGTTGCCGGTGGCCGGGTCCGGGATCTCCTTGGAGTCGAAGAACAGCGACAACCAGGGGTCGGCGTCGGTGATGCGGGTGCCGCCGTAGAGCACGAAGGGGTTCAGGTTCTTCCGGATGTTCTCGTGGAAGGTCGCGTGCTCGACGACCTGGATCTCGACGTTGATGCCCACCTTCTTGAGCTGCTCCTGGGCCAGCGTGAGCACCTTGGGATAGAAGAACGACTTGCTGATGAAGTAGTTCTTGATCGTGAAGCCGTTCGGATGGCCCGCCTCGGCCAGGAGCTTCTTGGCCTTCTCGGGGTCGTACTCGGGGAAGGTCATCGGGATGTGGCCGAAGTAGCCGGGCGGCACGACGCTCGGCGCCACCCGCGCGAGACCACCGGGGTACATGGTCTCCTTGATCGCCTTGCGATCGATGGCGTGCATGAACGCCCGACGCACGCGGATATCGTCGAAGGGCGGCTTGGTCATGTTGATGTAGAAGCGCTCCTGGCCTCCCGGGCCCCGGCGGTCGATCACCGCGCCCATCTTCTCGACCTGGCCCGCGAAGTCGGCGGTGACCGCCTCGGGATAGAGCACGTCGAAGGTCCCCTTCTCGAGCCCGATCAGCTTGGTGGCGTCCTCCGGCACGTCGAACCAGTGGACCTCATCGATCTGAGGCCGGCCCGCGTGGTACTTGTCGAACGCCTTGAGGACGATCTTCTCGCGGGGGGAGTGCCGCTCGAAGGCGAAGGGCCCCGTGCCGACCGGGTTCCACTTGAACTGCTCCCCGTGCTTCTCGAACGCCTTCTTCGAGATGATGTAGCCCTGCTGGTAGCCCACCATCCGCAGCAGGAAGATCGCGTCGAAGGACTTCAGGGTGATCTGCACGGTGTGCGGGTCCACGACCTCGATCGACTTGATCACCCCGAGGTTGACGCCGAAGCGGGTCCCCGGTGTCCGCTGCATCTGCCGCTCGAAGCTGAACTTGACGTCCTCGGCGGTCAGCTCGCCGAAGCCCTTGTGGAACTGCACGCCCTTCCGGAGCTTGAAGGTCCACACCGTGCCGTCCGGCGAGAGCGTCCAGCTCTCGGCGAGGTCCGGCTGGACCTCGGCGGTGGTGACCTTGCCGTCCTTGATGGCGAAGCGGGTGAGCCCCCGGTACATGAACCGGAAGATGGCCTGGCTCTGCCCGAGGATGCTCGAGTGCGGGTCCAGGGACTCGGGCTCCTTCGCCGCCACGTTGAGGATCTTCTTCTTCTGCGCGTCGGCGGCGGGCGGGTCGACGAGGGCGACCAGGCCGAAGGTCAGGAGCGCCACGAGGGCGGCCACGGACAGGAGCGTGAACCGTGAGCGGACAGGGCTCGGCATGGGTATCCCCCTTGCGTGGAATGGGTGGCGGCGGGCAGGCGGAGGCATCGTGACGCGGCCGTGAAGCGCCGCGGTCGTGGACCTCGAGCGGGCCGGGACCGGGCCGGTCATTCGGCAACCTCCGGCGGACCGTTTGGGGGCCAGCCCTCGAGCCCCAGGCGCCGCGCGCGGAAGCCGCCGCGAGCGCCCCCGGGGTTCAGGGTGCCGCCCAGAATAGTCGAGGTCGCCGCCCGCGACAAGCGGGAACTGGCCGGAAGGGGCTACTTGAGTCGCGGGTCGAGGGCATCCCGGAGGCCATCCCCGAAGAGGTTGAACCCCAGCACGGTCACGAAGATGGCCAGGCCCGGGAAGAGGGAAAGCCAGGCGTTGGCCTGGATGAACGCCACGTTGGCCTTTAGGTCCCAGCCCCAGCTCGGGGTCGGGGGCTGGGTACCCAGCCCCAGGAAGCTGAGGGTGGCCTCCACGATGATGGCGGTGGCGATGCCGAGCGTGGTGGTGACGATGATCGGGGCCATGCAGTTGGGCAGGACGTGGCGCAGGACGATCATGGGGTCCCGCGCCCCCAGGGCCCGGCAGGCCTCGATGTACTCCTTCTCCTTGATCGAGAGCACGCTGCCTCGCACGAGGCGGGCGTAGATGGGAATCCGCACGATCGCGATGGCGCCCACGACCTTGATCGTGCCGAGCAGGCCCGAGGTCGGCGTGAACATGATCATGATGATGATCGCGAGGAGGTAGACCGGAAAGGCGAGGATGAGATCCATCGCCCGCATGACCACGCTGTCGGCCCGGCCGCCGACGTACCCGGCGATCAGCCCGAGCGGCACCCCGACGAAGAGGGCCAGCACCACGGAGGACACCCCCACCGCGAGCGACACGCGGCTGCCGTGGATGACGCGGCTCAGCATGTCCCGGCCGAGCTGGTCGGTCCCGAGCGGGTGCTCCGCGCTGGGCCGCGCGAAGGTCTGGGTCTGATCGCTGACGATCGGGCTCTGGGGCGCGAGCACGTCCGCGAAGAGGGCCACCAGGATCAGTCCGATGACGATGACCGCCCCGATGACCGCGGTCGAGCTCTTGCGGAGGCGTCGGATCGCCTGCTCCACAGGCGACTCCGGGCGCGCCCGGAGGCCGGGCACCGCGACTCCGGCTGGGAGCGCGGCCTCGTTGAGCGCACCACCGCTGATCGTCCGCTGCTTCACTCGAAGCGAGTCTCCACCGTTGGCCATGGGCTCCTCAGGCGTACCGGATGCGGGGATCCAGGAAGGTATAGACGAGGTCGACGAGCAGGTTGATGGTCACGAACGAGAGCGCGGTGATGAGGGCGAACCCCTGCACCTGCTGGTAGTCGCGGGCGACGATCGCGTCGATGCCGAAGGTACCGAGCCCCGGCATCGCGAAGAGCGTCTCGATCACGATCGCGCCCCCGATGAGGAATCCCACCTGCAGGCCCATCACGGTCACGGTCGGGATCAGGGCGTTCTTGAGCGCGTGCTTGAGCACCACCGGCCGCTCGCTCAGGCCCTTGGCGCGCGCGGTCGTCACGTACTCGGTGCGGATAACCTCCAGCATGCTGGCCCGGAGGAGCCGGGTGAGGATCGCGGCCCGCCCGATGCCGAGCGCGAAGGCGGGCATCAGGACGTGCTGCACGTTGCCCCAGAAGCTCACCCCGCAGACGATGTTGGGACAGGTGCCGGGCAGGTACACCCACCCCGAGCTGGGCAGGAAGCCGTTCATTCCGAACGAGAAGACGAGCAGGAGCAGGACCCCCACGAAGAACTCCGGGATCGAGACCCCGATCATGGCCACCGACGTCGCGGTATAGTCGGGCCAGGTGTTCTGGCGCAGCGCGCCGATGATCGCGGCAGGAATGGCGATCACCAGCGCGACGCCCATGGACAGCACGATCAGCTCCATCGTCACCGGCAGGCGGACCAGCACGTCCTGGAGGACGGGACGCCCGGTCAGGATCGAGGCGCCCCAGTCTCCCTGCACGAGCTTCCCGAGCCAGATGAAGTACTGGACGAGGACCGGCTTGTCGAGGCCGTACTCCTGGCGGACCTTCACCGCGTCCTCGTCGGTATAGGCGTCGCCGAGCAAGGCCACGACGGGGTCTCCCGGGATCGACTGCATCATCATGAACACGACGAACGTGATCATGAGGATGGTCGGCACCATCTGGAGCAGCCGCTTGAGGATGTAGACGCGCATGCTGGTCGGAGGGGGCCTCGACGGCCCCCTCCCGGTCCTCTCCCAGTCCGGCTACTTGTCCAGCCAGACGCGGTTGTAATGCACCTCGAACTCCGCGTTGTACGTGTAGCCTTTCATCCACGGCTGCGCCACCATGTAGAAGGGCGATCCGGAGATGTTGTTCCAGTACATGTTGTCCGCGAAGAACTCCTGGATCTCCTTCGCGATGGCCTTGCGCTTCACCGGGTCCATCTCCCGGGCGTAACGCGCGTAGAACTCGTCCACCCGCTTGTCGTTGTGCCGCTCGTGGCTCCACGACGACGTGGTGTTCGAGAGGTACGCGTTGCTGTCCAAGGTGAGCAGCGACAGGAGGTCCTCGACGTACATGTCCCACGGGCCGTCCTGCAGGCTCGTGTTCATCCACGTGACCTTGTCCACCAGCCGGATGTTCGCGTTCACGCCGATCCGCGCCATCTGCTCCTTGATCACGGTGGCGATCACGTTGAACACCGACTTCTCGGTGTCGGCCATGATCTCGAAGGTCAGGGGCTTGGACGGCCCGTAGCCCACCTCCGCGAGCATCGCCTTGGCCTTGGCGGGATCGTAGGGGCACATCCCGTTGACGTCCACGGTGTCGAGCGTCCCCGGCGGGTTCATCCCGACCCACGCGGTGGCCTTGCCCTTGAACGCGATCTTCACGACCTCGTTGCGGTCGATCCCGTAGCAGCCGACCGCCTTGCGCACCTTCAGGTCGCCGAAGATCGGGTGCGGCGCCCGCTCCTTGGACATGGGCTTGCCGTCCTTGGGCACGGTCACCTTCATCGCCGCCTTCATCGGCGTCGTTTCCTTGCCGGTCATGATCACCGCGTTCGGGCTCTGCGCCTTCAGGGTGTCCACGTGCTCGGGCGAGAACGAGGCGATGAAGTCGATCTCACCGGCCTTGAACGCGGCCATCTCGGTCACCGGATCCTTGATGGTGCGGATGACGACGCGATCGAGATACGGTAGACCTGGAACGAAGTACTTGTCGAAGCGCTCCATCACGAGATGCCCGCCCTTCACCCACTCGATCAGGCGAAACGGGCCGCAGCCCACCACCGCCCCCGGCTTACCCTGCTTGCGATCGTCCACGCTGAACTTCTGGGTGGCCGCCGGCGAGTAGAGGATCAGGCCGGTCCGGTAGGCGGCCAGCATGTGCATGAAGAAGGCGTAGGGCTGCTTCATCCGCACCTGCACGGTCTGGGGGTCGAGCACCTCGACCGAGTGCACCGGGTCGTAGAACGTGCGCATCCCGGACTTGGTTGCGGGATCCTTCAGCCGGTCGATGCTGAACTTCACCGCGGCTGCGTCCACCTTGGTGCCGTCGTGGAAGAGGACGTTCGGCCGGAGCTTGAAGGTGTAGGTGAGGTGGTCCGCGGAGACCTGCCAGGAGTCGGCGGCGTCGCCCACGAACTTCCCGTCCGGCGTGATGTTGACGAGGCCGCAGCCCACGTTCATCGCCACCCACATCATCTCGTAGCCGGGGGCGGTGTGGAAGTCGAGGTGGGCGATCTCGTTGCCGTAGCTGACGCGGAGCGTGCCTCCGCGCTTCGGCGTCTGGGCCAGCGCCGCGCTGGAGGCGAGGACGAGCGATACTACGAGAGCGGTCAGAGCAAGCAGGACGGGTCGGCGGCTCATCGGCATGACTCCCTTCCGGCGACCGGCGGTCGCCGTGTTTCAGAGTGGGTCGTTACACGTTACATAGGGACAGTGCTCCTCCTGATCTGAGCGATTCGGGCTCTCATCTGCTCGGGACAGAACCAGTCCATCGACTGCTCCCGTGGTCCACCCGGTAGGTGCATGACCGATCCGGGTGTTGGGGGAGTGTGCCTCGATCCCCGCCAGTTTGCAACTGAATTCAGAGGGGACCCTCCCTCCGGGAGGGTCAGATGACGCGGGGATCCAGGGCGTCGCGGAGCCGGTCCCCGACCAGGTTGATGGCGAGGACGGTCAGGAGGATGGCCAGGCCGGGGAAGGTGGGCAGCCACCAGGCCACGCTCACGAAGTCCCGGCCGAGCGCGATCATCTGGCCCCAGGTCGGGTAGGCGCTCCCCGTCCCCACCCCCAGGAAGGACAGGGCGGCCTCCTGCAGGATGGCCTGGGCGACCTGGAGCGTGGACATCACGATGATGGACGAGAAGGTATTGGGGAGCAGGTGCCGGAGCAGCGTGCGGGTGGGGCTCGCCCCGATGGCGCGGGCGGCTTCCACGAAGTCCTTCTCGCGCAGCGCGAGCACCTCCGCCCGGACCACCCGGGTGTAGCGCTCCCAGCCGGTGAGGCCGAGAACGATGATGATGGTGACCAGGCTGGGGCCGAGTGCCGCGACGAAGGCCAGGGCCAGGAGGAGCTGCGGGAACGACAGCGTCACGTCCACCACCGTCATGATCACGGTGTCCACCCGCCCCTGCAGGAAGCCGCTCAGCAGCCCGAGCGTCACCCCCACGATCAGGCTGACCACGACCGCGGAAATCCCGACGATCAGCGACACGCGGGCCCCGTGGATCATGCGGCTCAGGATGTCGCGGCCCACCTGGTCGGTGCCGAGCAGGTGAGCAGCCTTGCCCGTCTGGGTCCACACCGGCGGGGTGAAGCGCCGGATCAGGCTCTGGCGAGTGGGGTCATGCGGCGCCACATAGGGCGCGAAGATGGCGGCGCCGATGACGGTCAGGAGGACCAGCGCGCCCGCCAGGGCCGCCGGGTTTCGCACGAACTTGCGCCAGATCCGCGAGCGCTCGGCCACCGGCGCCGGTCCGGCCGGGACGTCCAGCGGCGGGGCGAGGGTGCCGATGGCCACCGGCGCTCACCGCACCCGGATCTGCGGGTTGAGATAGACGTACAGCATGTCCACCGCGAAGTTCACCAGGACGATGATCAGGGCCAGCAGGAAGACGCCGGCCTGCACGATGGGGAAGTCGAGCTGTCGGATCGCGCCGACGATGAGCCGGCCCACCCCGGGCACCGCGAACACGGTCTCGGTGATGACGGCGCCGCCCAGGAGCAGGCCGAACTGCAGCCCGGCCACCGTGACCAGCGGCAGCGCCGCGTTGGTGAGCGCGTGGCGGCAGATGACGAACCACTCCGACACGCCCTTGGCCCGCGCGGTCCGCACGTAGTCGAGGTTGATGACCTCCAGCATGCTCGAGCGGACGATTCGCAGGAGAAGGGGCGTGGAGAAGGTGGCCAGGGTGAGACCGGGCAGGATCAGCGCGGCCCAGCTCTCCCAGCCCGAGACCGGGAGCAGACGAAACTGGACCGCGAACAGCAGGATCAGCATGATGCCTGTCCAAAAGACCGGCATGGAGGTGCCGAGGAACACGACGAGCGTGGCCGTGTGATCGAAAGCGGAATTGCGACGGATGGCGCTCACGATGCCGATCGGGACCGCGAGAACGAGAGAGAGCCCCATCGCGAGGACCGTCAGGAGGAGCGTCGTCGGCATCCGATCGAGCACGAGCGGCAGCGCCGGCTCACGGTGAAAGAAGGACTGGCCGAAATCGCCCCGCGCGATGCTGCCGACGAACCGCGCGAATTGCACGGGTAGCGGATCGTTGAAGCCCATGGCCTCCCGCAGCACGGCGCGGTCGGACTCGGGGGCCTCCGGCATCATGAGCGCCACCGGGTCGCCGCTCACCTGGAGGATCGCGAACGTGACGAGCGACACGCCCACGAGCACCACGACGAGCCGGGCGACCCGGCGCACGAGCAGAGTCAGCACCGTGACGGCCTCACGGGGACGAGATCGGAGCCCCTCCTACTTACCGGGCCGCGGGCTTGGCGTCGAAGAGCCAGAGCCACTCGTCCGGGCGGGCCGCGTACTGCACCTTCTTCGAGATGCCGAGGGTGTCGTACTGGGTCCACAGGAAGGCCGAGGGCGCCTCCTCGCGGATCATCTGCTGGATCTGGGAATAGAGACGCTTGCGCTTGGCCTGATCCACACTCGAACGCGCCTCGTCGATCAGCTTGTCGAGGCCCTCGACGCGCGCGTACCACTTGCCGTACCAGCCGCCCGGCTCGGTGTGGTAGAGCGGATGGAGCACCGCGTCGGCGTCGAACACCGAGTAGTTGCCCCAAGTTCCGTAGACTCCGTGGGTGCCCTTGCCCTCGCCCTGCGAGAACTTGTTCCAGGCCGGGCCCGGGTCCCAGAGCCGCGGCGTGGCCCGGAGCCCGACCTCGGTCAGCATCTGGCCGAGGGCCTCGAACTCGGGACGGTTCGCGACGGACGCGCTGTGGAGCGTGATGTCGACTCCGTTCGGGTAGCCGGCCTGCGCGAGCAGCTCCTTGGCCTTCTTCTGGTCGAACGGATACGGCTTGACCTCTGCATCGAAGCCGAAGGCCAGGGGCTGCACGGTGGTCGCGACCTGCTTCCCGAGCCCGGCCATCAGCCTCTGGATGATCGTTTGCTTGTCGATGGCGTAGTTCGCCGCCTGCCGCGCCGCCTTCTTGTCGAAGGGCGCCGACCGCATGTCGAAGGCGATCCAGTGCACGCGCAGGATGGGCGTCGAGGAGATGTAGGCGACCGGGTGGGTCTTGAGCTCGGGCTGGATGTCGGCGGAGACGTTACGGATGAGATCGACCCCACCCGTCTTGATCTCCGCCACCTGGGTCGCCACCTCCGGGATGGCGCGGAAGATCAGGTTCTTGAAGGCGGGCTTCCCGCGCCAGTGCTGGTCGAAGGCCTCGAGGCGGATGAGCTGGTCCCGCTTCCACTCCACGAACTTCCAGGGGCCGGTGCCCACCGGGGAGGAGGTCCCGAAGGCCTGGTCCCCCACCGCCTCGACGTGCTTCTTGTTCACGATCGGGAAGAACACGAGCCGCTCGAGCAGCAGCGGGAACGGCTTGTCGGTGATGAGGTGGATGGTCTCACCGTCCACCACCTTGATCTCCTTGATCGCGCGGACATTCCCGTACTGGGGCGACTTCTTGGTCTGGTCGATCACCCGGTCGAAGGAGTATTTCACGTCCGCCGGGGTCATGATCTCGCCGTTGTGGAAGCGGACGCCCTTGCGGATCTTGAACTCCCACTGGGTGTCCGAGAGCGGCTTCCACGAGGTCGCCAGCGACGGCTCGAACTCGAGTTTCGTGTTCCGGTGCAGCAGCGAGTCGAACATGTTGATGTTCACGAGGATCCCGACCCGCTCGAAGTGCATGTGGGGGTCCAGGGTCGGGGCGTGGGACGGCAGGGCGACGGTCAGCGTGTCCTTCGCCTGGGCCGAGACCGCGGCGGGCCCGGCGGCACACGCCAGGATCGCGAGAACGACAACAACGGCCAGTGGGGCGTAGCGCTTCATGTGAATCTCCTCTTCGGTGACCGGGCTGGGCATACGTGTGGGCGAGGGCAGCGGTGACCTCCCAGGGCCTGCCGAGCGTATACCACAGGCTCCCCCGCGAGCACAATGCCCCCGGGCGGCGGCCCGGTTCCCTTGCTCTTGTTCCCGCGGTAAGGAGCGGGGGTGAGAGGGCCTCAGGCGGAGGCGAAGGCCCGGTCGAGGGCCTGGGCGAGGTCGGCGATCAGATCGTCCGCGTCCTCGATTCCGACCGCGAAGCGGATCAGGTTGTCCTTGATCCCGATCTCGAGGCGCTCCTCGCTGGTGAGCTCGTAGAAGCTCATGATGGCGGGCTGCTCGATCAGGCTCTCGACCCCGCCCAGGGAGGCCGCGATGTAGGGGATGGTGCACGCGTCCACCACCCGGGTCGCGGTGTCGAGGTCGCCCGCCACCTCGAAGGAGACCACTCCCCCGAAGCCGCGCATCTGCTTGCGGGCGATGGCGTGCTCGGGATGGCCGGGCAGGCCCGCGTAGTGCACCGCGGCGACCCGGGGGTGCCCGGCCAGGAACTCGGCCACCGCCTGGGCGTTGGCGTTCTGGCGCTCCATGCGGAGCGCGAAGGTCTTGAGCCCGCGGACGAGCAGGTACGCGGCGAACGGGTCCACCACCGCGCCGGTGATGCCCTGCAGGCCCCGGATGGCCCCCACCAGCTCGGCCGAGCCCAGCACCGCCCCGGCCAGGAGATCGTTGTGGCCGCCCAGGTACTTGGTGGCGGAGTGCACGACCACGTCCACCCCCCACTCGAGGGGCCGCTGGTTGTAGGGCGTCGCGAAGGTGGCGTCGATGACGGTCTTGACCCGGTGCCGCCGGCCGATGGCCGCGAACCGCTCGAGATCGAGGATGCGGTTGTAGGGGTTGGTGGGCGACTCGCTGACCAGCACCCGCGTCGTCGGCTTGATCGCGTCCTCGAGGGCCTCGTAGTCGCCCGCGGGGACGGTCGAGACCTCGATGCCGTAGCGCGAGAGCGTCTGGTTCAGGAACTGCCGCGTGCGCCGGTAGCTGTCGTCGGTGACCACCACGTGGGTCCCGCGCGAGAGCATGGCGAACAGCGCGGTGGTCATGGCCGCCATCCCGCTCGCGAAGAGCAGGCACTCCCCGGCCCCCTCGAGCGCGGCCAGCTTGAGCTCCGCGATGCGCTGGGTGGGGTTGCCGTAGCGCCCGTACTCGACGCGCTCGATCTTGCCGTCGAAGTGGTCCTTCAGCTCCTGGGTACTGGCGAAGGTGTAGGTGGCGGTCTGCACGATCGGGGTGGTCAGCGCATGGGCCGGCTTGGGCCGGGGCTCGCCGCCGTGCACCGCGAGCGTGCTGGGGCCCACCGGCTTCTTCGTCGGATCCACGGGCTGGGGCTCGGGGCGCTCGGCCATCAGGGTACCAGCGCCCGCACCTTCTCGACGTGGCGCGCGATGGCCCGGGCGACCCGCCTGGCGTCGGCGGGGAGCTCGACCGGCTTGTTGCGGTGCGCCGGCCTGATGCCCTCGAGCGCCCCCATGTGATACGCCGCCTTCTGGTCGGCGAACTTGAGGCCGTTCGCGGTGGAGAGCACCACCACGCGCTCGCCGGAGCGGATGACCTTGCGCTCCACCAGCTTGCGGAGCGCGGCGAGCGCCACACCGGTGTGCGGGCAGTTGAACATGCCGGTGCGGTCCGCACGCGCCGCCTCGTCGGCCAGCTCCTGCTCGCTCGCCTGCTCGACCACGCTGTTGAAGCGCTGGATCGTCCGGATCGCGCGCTTGACACTCACCGGGTTGCCGATCTGGATCGCGGTGGCCAGCGTCGGCTCGGCCGTGATCGGCTCGAAGCGCTTGAAGTCCTCCTGGAAGGAGCGGTAGAGCGGGTTGGCCCGCTCCGCCTGGGCCAGGCAGATGCGCGGGAGGCGATTCACGAGCCCGAGCTCCAGCATCATCAGGAAGCCCTGCCCGAGCGCGTGCACGTTGCCGAGGTTGCCGCCCGGGATCACGATCCAGTCCGGCACCTCCCAGTCGAACTGCTGGACGATCTCGATCGCCACCGTCTTCTGCCCCTCGATGCGCAGGCTGTTCATCGAGTTGGCCAGGTAGATGCGCTTCTCCTTCGTGATCTCCTGGACCACCGCCATGCACCCGTCGAAGTCGGTGTCGAGCGAGAGCACGAGCGCCCCGTTGGCGAGCGGCTGCACGAGCTGGGCGATGGACACACGGTCCTTGGGCAGCAGCACCACCGAGGGGATGCCCGCCGCCGCGCAGTAGGCGCCCAGGGCCGCCGAGGTGTCCCCGGTGGAGGCGCAGGCTACCGCGTCGATGGGCGTGCCGCCCGCCATCATCTCCTTGACGAGCGAGACCAGCACGGTCATGCCCAGGTCCTTGAACGACCCGGTGTGCGAGTTGCCGCACTGTTTGATCCAGAGATCCTCGACGTGGAGCTGCTTGCCGTAGCGATCGGCCCAGAGGAGGTTCGAGTTGCCCTCGTACATCGACACGATGTTCTCGTTGTCGATGAAGGGCACCACCCACTCCTTCTTGCCCCAGACCCCGGAACCGTACGGGTAGATGTTGCGGCGGTAGCGGTCGTCGAAGAGCTGGATCCAGGCGGCCGCCGAGCGTGATCGCAGCGCGTCCATGTCGTGCTGGACCTCGAGGAGGTCCCCGCAGGTGGGGCAGCGGTAGATCACCTCGCGGAGGTCGAACTCCCCGGGGCAGCCGTTGATGCACTGGAACCACGCGTTGTACGCCATGCCCCGCCAGTATAAACCCGCCCGCGGCCGGCCGTCAGGCCGGGCGGGGCGCGGCGGCGGGGTCGGGCCGGACAGATGTCCTACGCGTCGCGGAAGTGCGGCATGACCTCGCGGGCGAAGAGCTCCATGGAGCGGCGGATCTTGTCCTGGGGCAGCCCGCCGAAGTTCATCCAGCAGAGCACGTGGCCGATCCCCATGTCGCGCATGGTCTGGATGTGGCGGGCCACCGTGTCGGGCGAGCCGAAGGCCACCGTCTCTTCCACCAGGCCCTCCCACGTCACCTTCTTGAAGCGCTCGGCCGCGGCCCGGAACCCGGGCTGCAGGCTCGGATGCGCGTCCTCGATGCGCTCGGGCACCTGGAAGCGCCGCAGCGAATCCTGGTACCACATCTCCGCGTCCTTGGCCTCGGCGAGGGCCTGCGCGTCGGTGGCCGCCACGTAGATCTGGCGGGACACGCCCCAGTCCTTCATGAGCCCGGCGATCTCGGCCTCGGTGCGCCCGTGCTTGCGCAGCGCGGTCAGATAACTCTCGCGGCGCTTGACGAGCTGATCCATCGGCCCGGTGAGGATGGAGTTCAGCATGGGCCAGCCCCGCGACGCCGAGCTCTCGATCCCGTCGTCGCTGCCGCAGACCTGGTAGATCGGGGGGTGCGGCCGCTGCCAGGGTTTGGGGATCACCCGCGCCTCGCCGATCGTGAAGAAGCGCCCCTCGTGGGAGAAGCGCTCCTCGGTCCAGGCCTTGAGCATGATGTCCACGGCCTCGTCGAAGCGCTCGCGGTTCTCCTGCTGCGGCACGTGGTAACCGCGGAACTCGGCCGGACGGTTGCCCCGCCCCACGCCCACGTCGAGGCGGCCCTTCGAGATGATGTCGATGAGCGCCATCTGCTCGGCCAGGCGCAGCGGGTGGTGAAACGGCAGGATGGCCGCGGCCAGGCCGATGCGCACGCGGCTCGTGCGCGCCGCCGCGGTGGCGGCCAGGCTCGCCGGGTCCACCGACAGGCCGTAGTCGATGAAGTGGTGCTCGGTCAGCCAGATCTGGTCGAAGCCCAGCTCCTCCGTCCACACCATCTGCTCAAGCTCGCGGTGGATGACCTCGGCGTGGGTGAGGCCGGGTGCGGCCTGGAAGAAGTAGAAGGTCCCGAAGCGCATGGTGAGGAGGATTATAATCGCGCCGGAGGTCTTACTGGAATGGAAACCCGCGTCGACGAGATCGCCTCACGGATCTACCGCCTCTCGACATTTCTGCCTGTGGTGGGCCCCAGGGGCTTCACCTTCAATCAGTTCCTGGTGGACGCCGAGGAGCCCCTGCTCTTCCACTGCGGCCAGCGGGCCCTGTTCCCGGCCGTCTCCCAGGCCGCCGCCCGGCTCATGGACCTGCGCCGGCTGCGCTGGATCGCCTTCAGCCACATCGAGGCCGACGAGTGCGGCGCCCTGGGGGAGTGGCTCGACGCCGCCCCGGACGCCACCGTCACCCACGGCGCCATCGGCTGCGCGATCTGGCTCAACGACCAGGCCCCACGGCCGCCCCGCGCGCTGGCCGACAACGAGGTGCTGGATCTGGGCGGCCGGCGGGTGCGGCGCCTCGACACCCCGCACGTGCCCCATTGCTGGGACGCCGGGCTGCTCTACGAGGAGACCACCGGCACGCTCTTCACCAGCGACCTCTTCACCCACGTGGGCAACCCGGCCGCGCTGACCGACGGCGACATCCTGGGCCCGGCGATGGAGGCCGAGAAGCAGTTCGGCTACACCGCGCTCACGCCCGCGGCCGGCGCCACCATCCGCCGCCTGGCCACGCTCGCGCCGCGCACGCTGGCGGTGATGCACGGCTCGTCCTATTCGGGCGCGGGCGCGCCCGTGCTGGAGACGCTGGCCGGCTTCTACGACGGGCTGCTGCAGCAGGCGCGCTGACCCACGCGCCCCTCACCATTCACGCCCCTCACCCTGCCCTCTCCCCAAGAGGGAGAATCACGGCCCTGCCCTCGCCCCCCGGGAAGAGGGAGAATCACGGCGTTCCCCCCTCTCCCCTCCGCGGAGAGGGCCGGGGTGAGGGATCCCGCTCCACCCGCCTCCCCACCGGGAAGAACCGCAGGTCCCACCGCTCGGCCACCATCCCCCAGAGCCCCTGCGGATAGGCGAGCATCACACCCACCGCGAGCGCGCCCAGCAGGATCATGTACCAGGCCCCATAGTCGGAGAGGTACTCGCGCACCAGGAAGAAGAGCGCGGTGCCGATCAGCGGGCCTTCCAGCGAGCCGAGCCCGCCGATGACCACGATGAAGATGGTGTAGGCCGTCCAGTTGATGCTGAAGCCGGCGTCGGGCGAGATGCGGAGCAGGTTGAGATAGATGAGCGCGCCCGTGACGCCGGTGCCGAACGCGACCCCGACGTAGACCACGAGCTTGGTGCGGAATACGTCCACGCCCAGCGTCTCGGAGCCGTGCTCGCTGTCCCGGATCGCCATCAGCCCGAGCCCGTGGCGCGAGCGGAGGAATACGTACACCGCGGCCAGGGCCGCCACGCCGATGGCCAGCGCGAGGAGATAGGTCGTCACTTCCCGCGTCTCGCGGGCCAGCGGGAAGACGGCCTTCAGGGTCCGCCCGGACCCGCGGCCGAGCGCGCCCGTGTTGGCGACGAGCAGCCGGTACACCTCGGCGATGGCCCACGTGCCCACCGCGAAGTAGCCGCCATGGAAGCGGAAGACGATGGCGGCCGTCGGCAGCGCGAACGCGGCCGCCACCACCCCCGCCAGCGGGACCGCGACGAACGGATTCACGCCGAGATCGTCCGCGACCACGACCAGCGCGTAGCCGCCGAGGCCCACATAGGCCTGCTGGCCGATCGAGACGAGGCCGGCATAGCCGGCGAGCAGGTTCCACATCTGGGCCAGCACGAGGAGGGCAATGAACTCCACCAGGAGCCGCATCGTGCTGGGGTCGCCCCAGGCGGGCAGGCTCAGCAGGACGATCAGCACGAGCGCACCGCCGACCGCCCCGATGCGGCTCGCGCGCGTGGTGCGCTCGATCCGGACGGCCGCGGGTTCCATCAGAGGGCTCAGGAGATTCTCCGTCCCCTGGTGAAGAGGCCCTGGGGACGGAGCAGCAGGACGGCGAGGAACACCAGATGCCCGGTGAGGATGCCCCAGCCCGGTGACAGCTTCGCGCCCACGGTCTGCGCGATGCCCAGCACGGCGCCGCCCACGAGCGTGCCCCACAGCGAGCCCAGCCCGCCGATGATGACGGCCTCGAAGGCGAAGAGCAGCCGGTCGGGCCCGCTGCTGAAGGCGAACGTGGTCCGGATGCCGAGGAAGACCCCGGCCACCGCGACGATGCCGAGAGACAGCGCCATTGCCAGACCGTAGAGCCGCCGGTTGTCGATACCCATCAGCTCGGCCGTCTCGTGGTCGTCGGAGGTGGCGCGGAAGGCGCGGCCGACCGACGTGCGGCTGATGACGAGCTGCAGGCCGACCAGGATCAGCACCGCCGCCGCCAGCGTGATGAAGGGGAACCAGCCGACGGCCAGCCCGGACCCGAGCGACAGGCTCGCGGTCTCGATGCCGCCCGGGTTCAGCCGGCGCGAATCGGCGGAGAAGGTCTCGAGCAGCGCGTTCTGGATGATGATGGAGAACCCGAACGTCACCAGGATCGGCGGGAGGATGCCGCGCCCCAGCAGGCGGTTGAGGATCACCACCTGCAGAACAAACCCGAGCGCCGCCATCAGCGGCACCACCAGGAGCAGCGCCAGCAGCGGATTCAGGCCGAGCGTTTCCACGACCACGACGGCGACGAAGGCGGCCAGGATGCTGAGGTCGCCGTGGGCCAGGTTGACCACCCGCATGACCCCGAAGATGAGCGAGAGGCCGGTGGCGAAGAGCGCGTAGAGCCCGCCGAGCATGAGCCCCTGCAGGACGGTGTCCACCCACGCCACGTCAGACCCCGAAGTAGGCGGCGGCGATGCGGTGGCGCGTCAGATCGGCGGGCCGGCCCTCGAGCGACACCGCGCCCTTGCGGAGGCAGTACACGCGCTGGGCGAGCTGCATGATCTCGCTCACATCCTGATCGACGAGAATCGCGGTCGTGCCTTCCCTCGTGACCGCGCGCAGGACCTGGTAGAGGGCTCTCACCACCAGGGGGGCGAGGCCGAGCGAGATCTCGTCCACCAGGAGCACGCGCGGATTGGCCATGAGCCCGCGCCCGATGGCCAGCATCTGCTGCTCCCCGCCGGAGAGGTTGGTGCCGGGCTGGCCGCGCCGCGCGGCGAGTACGGGGAAGAGGTCGTACACGCGCGCGAGCGACCAGGGCCCCGGGCGCCCGCGATAGGCGCCTACCCGGAGATTCTCCTCGACGCTGAGGCTGGGGAAGATCCGGCGTCCCTCGGGCACCATCACGATGCCGCGCGCGACCAGCTCGTGCGCCGGCCCTCCGCCCACCCGGCGCCCGTCGAACTCGACCGCGGCCGGCGTCACCGGCAGCGCCCCCGCGATGGCCCGGAGCACCGTGCTCTTGCCGGCCCCGTTGGCGCCGATGACCGCGACCGTTTCGCCCTCGTCCGCCTCGAGCGAGACGTCGAAGAGCGCCTGGAAGCTCCCGTAGAAGGCGCTCAGGCTCCGGACGCGCAGGAGACTCATCACACCTCGATCCCGAGGTAGACGCGCTGCACCTCGGGATCGGCCATGACCGCGTCGGTCGGGCCCTCCCGGAGGAGCCGTCCCCCGCTGATGACGGCCAGGCGGGTCACCACCGGGCGGAGGGCGTGCACGATGTGCTCGATCCAGACGATGGCGACCCCCTCGGCCTGGACGCGATGGATCACGCGCACCAGCTCGAGCACCTCGGGCTCGCTGAGGCCGCCCGCGATCTCGTCCAGGAGCAGGACCCGGGGCCCGGTGGCAAGAGCCCGCGCCAGCTCCAGCCGCTTGCGCTCGAGAAGCGTCAACTGGGCCGCCCGGGTATTGGCCTTGGCCGCGAGCCCGGTGAGCTCGAGCGCACTCAGGCATGGGGCGTGGGCGGCCGCCTCCCCGTGTCCGGCCCCATGGACCGCGCCCACGAGCACGTTCTCGAACACGGTGAGCGCCTCGAACGGATGGGGGATCTGGTGGGTGAGGGCGATCCCGGCGCGGCAGCGAGCATGAGGGGCGACCCGGGTGACGTCCCGCCCCTCGAAGACCACGCGGCCGCGGTCGGGACGGAGCCGACCGATCATCAGGTTGAGCGCGGTGGTCTTGCCGGCCCCGTTGGGCCCGATCACGCCGAGGGCCTCGCGCGGCCCGACGGAGAAGCTCAGGTCCTCGATGACCCGCAGCGACCCGAAGCTCTTCGAGACGCCGACCAGCGCGAGCAGCGGGGCCATCAGCCACCGCTCGCGCGCGCCGGAACGGCCCTCACCGTCCCGCGCGGCCGCGATCCCTCACGCCGGGCCGATGGGGCTGAGCTTCCCGGGGGCGGGGATGATCGGCGCCGCCCGGTTGCTGACGATGACCATGTCGAAGCGGAAGTCCTTGCCGCGCACCCACTGCCCGCCGACCAGTGCGGTCTTGGTCACGTTCGGCACCGGCCCCTTGGCCCAGCTGATCGGGCCCACGACGGTGTTGAGGCTGGTGGCCTTGATCGCCGCGACGATCGCGCGCTTGTCGTCGACCGAGGCGGCCCGCTTCAAGCTGTCGAGGCCCACCTCGAAGAGGGCGTGGACGAACCCGAGCGGCTGCGTCCACTGCTTCTTGGTCTCCCGGGTATAGGCGTGGGCCAGCTCGGCGGCGCTGCTTCGGGTCAGCGAGGACTTGAACGGATGACGCGGTGTCCACCACACCTCGGTGGACATGCCCTCACCGAGGTCACCCAGGGCCTCGACCGAGCGCGGGAACAGGAGCGCCTTGCCGACCGAGGCGATCTTCGGCTTGAAGCCCTGCTGGGCCGCCTGCTTCCAGAACGTGGTCCAGTCCGGCGGGATCGGCACGCCGGTCACGATCTCGACCTGCTCCCGCTTGAACGCCGAGATCTGCGCGGAGAAGTCGTCGGTCAGGTTCGGGTACCGCCCGGGATCCACCAGCTTGTAGCCGGCCTTGGCCAGCGCGGCCGGAAAGCCTCGTTGCGGGTCGCCCCACGCATTGCCGTCGCCGTCGTTCGGCCAGAGGGCGCCCACGACCTTGTTGGTCGGCAGGGTGTTCCACATGTCCACGAAGACGCCGATGATGTCCTCGAGGCCCCAGAAGAAGTGGTACGTGGATTTGAAGCCGGTCTCGGGCTTGCCGCCCCGCCCGAAGAACCACGGCTGCCACGGGCAGACGCTCGAGACACAGGGCGTGCCGTTGACCTCGCACTGGTCGGAGACGGGATTCGTCGTCTCCGGCGTGCTCGATACCAGCATGAGGTCCACCTTGTCCGACAGGATGAGGCGGGAGGCGACCTCGGCGGCGCGGTTCGGATCGGACTGGCTGTCGCGCACGAGCACATCGACCGGGAAGCTCTGCCCGCGAATCGACAGCCCCTTTTCCACCGCCCGGCGGATGCCGCCGACCACGAAGGCATCGGTCTCGCCGAAGCCGGCCAGCGGGCCGGTCTGCGGGCTCACGTAGCCGATCTTGAGCGTCCGCGTGCCGCGCTGGGCCGCCGCGCGGCCCGGACGGACGCCGTGGAGCGCGAGGGCCGCGGCCGAGCCGCCGGCCACTCGCAGGAACTCCCGCCGACCACTGACCTCGTCCGACATCGTCGTCCTCCTGTCGGCTAGAACTGCACGGGGGCCGGCGGCATCTTGCCGCTGGCGTAGAGCGCCGGGAGCTCCGGCGAGGCGTTCTCCCACACGAGGAGCATCGAGCGCTTCGGCGAGAAGCCGCGGTGCCGGATGTCGGCCGGCATGGCGGCCACGTCCCCGGCCTTCATGGTGACGCGGGCTCGGACCGCGCCGGTGTCCCGGTCCTCCACCTCCCACTGGATCTCGTCGCTGAGCTGGACGAACCACTCCACCCGGTCGTTGCCGTGGATGATCGGCAGGATGTACTCCTCGGTGGTCGGGCAGTAGAGGCTGTTCTTGCAGACCGACACCACCGAGGGGTTCCACGTCACGTCGGAGCGCGAGAGATAGGCGAAGAGGTTCACCGACACCACCTCGTGCTCGAAGCCGGGCTCCGCGTGCACCTCCGGCGCGTCCTGCGGCACGTCGGTGAACTGGCGGTTGATCGGGAAGCCGTTGTCGTCGGTGCGGACCGGCTCGTCGCCGGGCGCCCCGATCATGCGCTTCGCGGTCACCCGATGCCGCGTGATCGCCCGCTTGTTGCTCCCGTTCTTGGGCCCGAAGGCGCTGCCCGTCTCCGCGGGGGAGGCGAAGGGATCGAACGTCGCGTTCGTCCAGTCGGCCAGGATCGCCTCGAAGAGGCGGCTGATCGCGTCGGTCTTGAAGTTCTCCGAGTAGTCGAGCCCGGCCTGCCGGTACTGGGCGTTGAAGCGGCCCGCGAAGAGGTCCACGGTGCCGTAGTGGTTCACCGTCCCGATGACGGTGTCGAAGTTGACGATACCGTAGAAGAAGCCCCACGCGACGTCGCGCTGAACGGCGCGGAGAAACGCGTCGATCGCGAGCATGTGGGTGCCGTTGGGCCAGCGGACGTGCGCGAAGTACTCGTCGCGGCTGAACGAGAACTTGCCCAGCGTGAAGTCCCGGTAGCCGTGCGGATTGGCCTCGATGCTGCCCAGCTCGGGAAGCGTATCGGTCGTCATGGCGTCCTCCTAGCCCTGGGGCCGGGGCGTGGTCTGGCAGATCTGGGCCCAGCGCTCCACCGTGTCGCGGCCGGCCAGGGTCTGCAGCAGGATCACGCTCGGCCGGCCCGCGTGGAACTGGTAGGCCGCGCCCGCGGGCAGGAGGGTCATGTGCCCGCGCCGCGCCCGCACGCGCCCCATCTTCTTTCCGGCCGGATCACCGGCCAGCGGAATCGACCCCCGACTGCCCGGCGGCACCGGGGACGGATCGTCGGGCTTGACCAGTCGCACCTCGATCTCCCCGTCCATCACGAGGGCGAACTCGTCCTGCGCGGCGACCCGCCACCCGGACGTGCCCTCGGCCCTGATCGCCTCGATCACGTACTCGATATTCTTGCCGACCGCGACCTTCTCGTAGGGCTTGGCCTTCGAGGCGACCTCGAACACGTTGGAGAAGACGTAGTTCCGCGGGTCGTCCTTGATGACCTCGACCCCGCCCTTCTCATAGCGCTGGAGCGATCCGAAGCGGGTGGGCTGTGACGCCATTGTCGGTCTCCTTTTCGCGCCCGTCCCCGCGTCCGCGGCCGAGCTCCCGGCAGAGCCGGCCCAGCTCCGCCTGATCCGCCGGGGAGAGCGCGCGCATCTCGCGCACGACGTGCTGCGCGTGGCGGGGGAAGATTCCCGCGATCAATCGGCGGCCCTTGTCGGTGAGGGTGACCGTGATGAACCGCCGGTCGTCTGGCCGCCGCGTCCGGCGCACGAGCCCGCGCCGGGCGAGATTGCCGGCCACGACGGTGGTGTTGCCGCCGCTGCGCAGGAGCTTGCGGCCGAGGTCCCGCTGGCAGAGCGGGCCCAGGTGCAGCAGGGCCTCCAGCACGCCGAACTGGCCGACGGTCAGGTCGGCCGCCCGCATCAGGGGCTCGAGGCGGGCGGTCACCGACTCGGCGGCGCGCATCAGCTTGATGTAGGCGTCGAGCGCCGCCCGTTCCTGCGCGCTGCCGCGGTAGTGGGTGGGCATAGTTCAAACTTGAATCGTTGTCTTAGTACGCCGGGCGCCGAGGGCTTGTCAAGGGCGGTCACGGCGAACGCCCCGGCTACCGCGTCCCGTCCACCGTGAAGCGCCAGGCGTCGCCCTGGGTCACGATGCGGCCCGCCGTCGGATGGTGGAAGTGCGTGCCGAGCACGGTCACTGGCCGATCACCGTAGCGCGCGCAGAAGGCGCGCCGGGTCTCGCTCGCCGTCGCCGGGTCGGTATCGAAGTTGGTCTGCAACGTCGGCTCCGCGATCTGGACGGGGTGGTGCATGAGGTCGCCGGTGATGACCGCGTCGGCCCCGCCCGAGGCGAGCCGCACGCTGACGTGCCCCGGGGTGTGGCCGGGAGTTGGCTCGAGCTGGATCTCGTCGGTGACTCGGTGGTCCATCGCGACGAGGTCCGCGAGTCCCGCGTCCAGCACCGGTGCGACGCTGTCGGCCATGATGCGGCGCGTGCCGTCGTCGTCCTCGGACGTCCAGTGCTCCCATTCCCGCCGCGCGAACAGGTAGCGGGCGCGGGGGAAGGTCGGCACCCACCGCCCGCCGTCGAGCCGGGTGTTCCAGCCGACGTGATCCACGTGCAGATGCGTGCAGATCACCACGTCGACCGCCTCCGGAGAAACGCCGGCCGTGCGAAGCGTGTCGAGGAAGCCGGTGCGCAGCATGTGGAACGGGCGCCGGCCGCCCCGGTCCTTGTCATTGCCGATGCAGGTGTCCACGAGCACGGTCAGGTCGGGCGCCTGCACCACGAAGGTGTGCACGCTCTGGAGCAGGCGGCCCTCGGTGTCGAGGAAGTGCGGGGCCAGCCACGCGCGGTGCCGATCGAGACCCTCCGGCGTCGCGGCCGGGAACAGCCACGTGGCGCGCGTGGGGCCCGCGGTCTCGACGACCGCGCCGACGCGCAGACGGCCCACCTCGAGGTCGCGCATGGCCGCGGATTGTATCACCGACGCCCGGCGCGGCCGCCGCGCGATCGGGTATACTCCGGGCGGCATGGGACAGCTCGACGGCAAGGTGGCCATCGTCACGGGCTCGGGGCGCGGCATCGGCCAGCAGGTGGCGCTGCGGCTCGCCGCGACGGCGCGGCGGTGGTGGTCAACGATCTCGACGACGCGCCCGCCCAGGAGACCATCGCCCTCATCGAGCGGGCGGGGGGCCGGGCGGTGGCGTGCAACGGCGACGTGACCGCCAAGGACTTCGGCGAGCGCATCGTGGACACCGCGGTGCGGAAGCTGGGCGGCCTGCACGTCATCGTGAACAACGCCGGGTACACGTGGGACAACGTCATCCAGAAGATGACCGACGAGCAGTGGTACGCGATCCTGGACGTCCACGTGACCGCCCCCTTCCGGATCCTCCGCGCCTTCGCCCCCTACCTGCGCACCCAGTTCGAGGCGGAGGCCAAGCGCGGCGAGCGTACCGTCAGGAAGGTCGTGCAGGTCTCCTCGACCTCCGGGGTGCGCGGCAACGCCGGCCAGGTCAACTACTCCTCCGCGAAGGCGGCGGTGACCGGCATGACCCGCACCCTCGCCAAGGAGTGGGGCCGCTACGCGGTGACCGTGAACTGCGTGGCCTTCGGCTACGTCCAGACGCGCCTGACGAAGCCGCTCGCCGAGGGCGAGGCGGGGACGATCGAGGTCGCCGGCCGCCAGGTGAAGGTCGGCGTGCAGGGCGCGCGCATCGCGGCCATGAACCAGATGATCCCGCTGGGCCGCGGCGGGCTGCCCGAGGAGGCCGCGGGCGCGATCTACCTCTTCTGCAGCCCGGACAGCGACTTCGTCAGCGGCCAGACGCTAGTCGTCACCGGCGGCGCCTAGCCGGGCTCCGGCCGTGTCGGGACCGCTCAGCGGCGTGCGCGTGGTGGACTGCACGACCGTCGTGCTCGGCCCGTGGGCGGCCCAGCAGCTCGGCGATCTGGGCGCCGACGTGGTCAAGGTCGAGCCCCCCGAGGGGGACACCACGCGACAGCTCGGCCCGATGCGCAACCCGGGCATGGGCGCGTTCTACCTGGCCGTCAACCGCAACAAGCGCTCGATCGTGCTCGACCTCAAGCAGGAGGCCGCGCGCGGGGTGCTGCTGCGCCTCGCCGAGTCCGCCGACGTGCTGCTCCACAACTACCGCCCGCAGGCGGCGCGGCGGCTCGGCATGTCGTACGAGACATTCCGCGCGGTCAATCCGGGGATCGTCTACGTCGGCACGTACGGGTTCCGGGCCGCCGGCCCTTACGGCGACAAGCCGGCCTACGACGACATCATCCAGGCCGCCTCCGGCCTGGCCTCCCTGCAGGCCTCGATCGTCGGCGAGCCCCGGTACGTGCCGACGATCGTCGCCGACAAGTCGAGCTCGATGACGGTGCTGGCCGCGGTGCTCGCCGCCCTCTACCACAAGGCGCGCACCGGAGAGGGCCAGGAGGTCGAGGTGCCGATGTTCGAGAGCATGGCCGCCTGGGTGATGGTGGAGCACCTCTACGGGGAGACCTTCGTGCCGCCGATCGACACGATCGGCTACAAGCGGATCCTCAACCCGAACCGGCGCCCGTTCCAGACCAAGGACGGCTACCTGGCGATCCTGCCGTACACGGACCAGAACTGGCGGGACTTCTTCATCCTCGCGGGCCGGCAGGACCTGCTCGACGACCCGCGCTACCAGACGCTCGCGACGCGGCTCCGGCACATCGCGGGCCTGTACGAGGAGCTGGCCAAGATCGCGGCCACCCGGACGAACGCCGAGTGGCTGGCCGAGCTCGACCGGCGCAACATCCCCGCGATGAGCGTCAACACGCTCGAGTCGCTGCTGCGCGATCCCCACCTGGAGGCGGTCGGGTTCTGGCAGACCGTGGAGCACCCCAGCGAGGGGACGATGCGGCTCCCGGGCATCCCCGCCGCCTACGGCAAGACGCCGGGCGCCATCCGGCGGCTGCCGCCGCGGCTGGGCGAGCACAGCGAGGAGATCCTCCGCGAGGCCGGCCTGACCGCGGACGAGGTGGCCGCGCTCCTCGCCTCGGGCGCCACGCGCGCCGCGCGGTGAGCGGCAGGCCGCCCGCCCGACGCTAGCCGCCCAGGTCGCGGTAGAACACGGTCGTGCCGCAGAGTCCCCCCTGCGGGAGCAAGGCATAGCCGGGGATCACCCCCACCCGCACCCAGCCCTGGCGCTCGTACAGGCGCTCGGCGTCGTCGCTGGCGGTGTCGAGCACCAGCAGCGTCTTGCCGCATTGGCGCGCGGTGGCTTCCGCGGCCCGCATGAGGGCGGCTCCCAGCCCCCGGCGGCGGGCGCGGCGATGCACCAGCATCTTCGACAGCTCCGCGCGGTGCGGCTGGTTCTCGGGCTGGTCCAGCACCAGCTGCACGGTCCCGCACACGCCGTGGGCATCCTCGGCGACCAGCAGCGCGCGCTCACCGGCGGCCACGCCCTGCGCCACGCGGCGCCAGAACGCCATCGCGCGCTCGCGGGACAGCGGGTGCATGAAGCTCACCGACGCCCCGCCCTCGACGCAGTCGATCAACACCTCGGCGAGCTCGTCGATCTGCCGGTCATCGACCGCATGCAGCCGTCGCGGGGCCCCGAGGGGTGTCATCATCGTCTCGTGTGGGGTTCCGACGCGATCACCACGGCATAGCGCGCGGGCTTTCGCGTGGGGTTGTGGAACATCGTGGGCCGGTCGAGCTGCATGGCCAGGCAATCCCCCTCGCGCAATCGGTGCCGCTCCACACCCAGCGTGACGTCAATCGCGCCTTCCAGCACCCACACCTGCTGGTGCACGCGCCGGTCGCGCCCGCCGGTCTCGAACGCCACGTGCCCTCCGGCCGGGAACTGCACCTCGACGATCTGCATCGGCTGCGGCATGCCCGGCGGCGAGACGTTGCGCCGCAGGTAGCCCGAGGCCGGGTCCCGCCACTGCGGCTGGTCGTCGCGGCGCGCCACCGGGCTGCTGGGCGCGGGGGCCGCGCCGGCCGGCGTATCGAACAGCGAGGCCAGCATCACGTCCAGCCCCGCGGCGAGCTTCTCGAGCACCACCGCGGTGGGGCTGCTCTCCCCACGCTCGACGAGCGAGATCATCGAGCGGCTCACGCCGCTCTTGTCGGCGAGCGCGTCGAGCGAGAGGCCTTGCGCGGCGCGCAGGTCGCGCACCCGCTCGGCGATGCGCTGGTTCAGGTCGGACGGCCTGTCCCCCATGATGGACTCAATGTCCACCATACTGGATGCGGCGTCAAGCCTTTCGAAGGTCAGGTCCCGCGCGCGACTACACCGCCAGCACGATCCCGTCGTGGCCGGGATCGGCCCCGCCGTCGAGGCCGTCGGGGTGCACCCGGATGGCGTGCACCGCCGCGAAGCCGTAGGTGTTGGGGCTGCGCACCACCTCGTAGCCCATGGCTCCCAGCTCGCGCTCCACGCCGCGCGGGATGCGGTTGGACACGTCGATCGCGTTGCTGGTGGCCGAGAAGCGCGGCGCGCTCACCGCCTCGACCATCGTCATGTCGAAGTCGAGCGCGTTCAGGAGGACCTGCAGCACGCCCATCGCGATCTGCGTCGCGCCCGGCGCGCCGATGATCAGATGCGGCCGGTCGGCCTCCCACACGATGGACGGCACCACCGAGCTGAAGCGCGCCTTGCCGGGCGCGAGGCTGCCGGCCCGGCCGGGACGCGGGTCGAAGACGCCCATGCAGCCGTTGTACATGAAGCCGAGCCCGGTGGTGACCACCCCCGACGGCATGCCGAGCGAGTGGGTCATGGTCACGCAGTTGCCGTCGGCGTCCACGACGGAGACATGCGTGGTGTCCTTCACCGGGGCGCCCGCGTTGAACCGCGGCACGTCGGCCTTCCGGCCGGCGCGGATCTCCGCGGCCATCTCCGCCGCGTAGGGCTTGCCGGCGAGCCGCTCCACCGGCACCTCCACGAACCGGGGATCGCCCACATGCCGATCCTTGTCGATGGTCGCGCGCTTCATGGCCTCGGCGACCACCCGCACGTACTCGGCCGAGTTGTGCTCGAGCGAGGCGAGCGGGAAGTGCTCGAGGATGTTCAGCATCTCGAGCAGCATCACGCCGCCGCCGGGCGGCCGGTTGCTCGAGACCCGGTAGCGCCGGTACGTGCTCCAGAGCGGCGCGTTGCGGGTGGTGCGCCAGCCCCGCAGGTCCTCCGCGTCCAGCAGGCCGTCGTGCTTCCGCATGTCCTCCACGATCGCGTGCGCGATCTCGCCCTCGTAGAAGACCTCGTCGCCGTGCTTGGCGATCAGGCGCAGCGTCTGGCCTAGATCGCGGTTCACCACCCGATCGCCCACCCGCTTGGGCGTGCCGTCGGGCCGGCAGTAGAGCGCCCGCGAGGCCGGCGTGAAGGCGAGCCGCTCGTGGTTCGCGGCGCGGCCCATCTGCCCGTCCTCCGCCCACCAGGCGCCCACGTGCGGGCGCACCGTCCAGCCGCCCTCCGCCCACGCGATCGCCGGCTCCAGGATCTGCTCCCACGGCAGCCGCCCGTGCTCGCGATGCGCGTCGCGGTAGGCGCGCAGGCTGGCCGGCGCGCAGATGGCCTGGTAGCCGATGTCGTTCACCCGCCCGCGCAGGATGAAGCCGAAGCCGTCGCGCGCCTCCGACTCGATGCGGTCGGCCCACATGTCGGGGCGGACCGCCAGCGGGGCGGGCGCGTGGAAGTCGATGTAGCCGTGGAAGCCCGTGGCGGGCATCGCGATGCCGCAGCTCCCGAACCCCGCGATGCCGCACATCAGCGGGTCCACCACGCCCTGCACGAAGGCGCAGGCCATCGCGGCGTCCACCGCGTTGCCGCCGGCCTTGAGGATCTCGGCCCCGGCCTCGGTGGCCTCGGGCTGGGCGGCCACGATCATCGCGCGCTTGCGGTATCGCATGCTAGGGCAGCACCGCGCGGGTGGCGGCCAGGGCCTCGCGCGCCACGTCCTCGGCCGGGCGCTTCCAGGCGGCGGGGTTGGGCGCCTCGTAGCTCGCGTAGCCCGCGTACCCCTTCCGGACGAACGCGGCGAAGAACTCCCTGAACGGCACGCTCCCCTGCCCCGGCGGCAGGCGGTCCAGCGCCTTGCCCGGCTCGAGGCCGGTGCGCGGCACGTCGCTGTACTGCACGTAGGCGATCTCCTCGGGCCGCACGTCCTCGATGTCGCGCGGCGAGGCGCCGGTGCGGCCGAGGTGATAGGTGTCGAGCAGGAGGCCGGCCTGGGGATGGCCGGCCCGCGCCATCACCTCGCGCATCGGCTGAAGCGCGTTGAGCTGCTCGCACTGGGAGTTGAACTCGATGGCCAGGCGCACGCCGTGCTCCCGGGCGATGTCGCCCACCTCTCGAATGCTACGGGCGGCCTCCTCCAGGTCCCCGCGGCCGCGATCCACCGGGCTCATGATCGTGGCACAGCCGAGCGCCTTGGCCCAGGCGGCCTGCTCGGCGAAGACGCGCAGGAGCCGCGCCCGCTCCGCCCCGGTGGCCCAGACCCAGCCGAGCTCCACGCCCACGCAGGCGACCGGCAGGCCGGAGGCGCGCACCAGCGCCAGCACCTGCTCGGCGGACCGGCCGGCCTGGGCGGCGCGCTCGAAGTCGAGGCGGCGCAGCTCGACCGCGTCCCAGCCCGTCTTCTTGACGACGGCGAGCGCGTCCGCGAGCGGCGTGGTGTCGAGGGTCCACGTGTGCAGCGCCAGGCGCATGGTCATGGTGTCATCTCCTTGTCACCGGCCCCGGGCAACTCGAATGCCTCTGCCAATAGCTCGTAGGACCGCAGGCGCGCCTTGAAATCGTGCGTGATCGTGACGACGATCAGCTCGTCGGCCTCGTAGTCGGCGACCATCCTCAGCAGCCGCTCGCGCACCTGCTCGGGCGTGCCCACCACGCTGCGCCGGGCCGCGTGCTGGGCGATGGCCACCTCCTGGGGATTGTAGGGATAGCGCTCCGCCTCCTCCACCGACGGGTACGGGGCGGGCCGGCCGGTGTAGAGCCGCACGATGAAGAGGTCGCGGCTGCGCGCCAGCCGCCGCGCCTGCTCTTCCGTCTCCGCGCAGACCGCGAAGACGGCCACGCTGCTGTGCGGCGCCGCCAGATCCGGCGAGGCGCAGAACCGCTCGCGGTAGGCGCGCGTCACCTCCGCCCCGCCCTGCTCGTTGATGAAGTGGGCGAAGCAGAAGGCCTGGCCGAGCCGGGCGGCCAGCAGCGCGCTCTCATCGCTCGAGCCCAGGAGCCACACCTCCGGCACGCCCGGGCCGGCGGGCATGGCGTGCACGCCGTGCCACGGATGCTCGGCCGGCAGGTCGTCGTGGAGGAACGCGACCAGATCCTGGATCTGCCGCGGGTAGTGCTCGATCCCGAGGGCGCCGGGCCCGTGCCGGAGGACCCGGGCGGTGCGCTGGTCGCTGCCCGGTGCCCGGCCGATCCCGAGATCGATGCGGCCGGGATGGAGCGTCTCCAGCATCCGGAACTGCTCGGCCACCTTGAGCGCGCTGTAGTGCGGCAGCATGACGCCGCCCGAGCCCACGCGGATGTGACTGGTGACCGCGGCCACCTGCGCGATCAGCACCTCCGGGCTCGCCCCGGCCAGCCCCGGCGTGGAGTGATGCTCGGCCAGCCAGTAGCGATGGTACCCCCAGCGGTCGGCCGCGCGCGCCAGCTCGATCGTCTCGTGCACCGCGTCGGCGGGGGTGCCGCCGCTCCGCACCGGCGACTGGTCGAGGATGCCCACGCGCATCAGGGGGCCCGAGATCCGGCCACGTCGCGGGCGGGGGCGGGCGAAGCTCCGGTCGACCTCGAGGTCGCCCCCTCACCCTGCCCTCTCCCCCTCGCGGGGGAGAGGGAAGTGGAGGGGCTCACCGGTCGACCTCG
>DATLFG010000108.1:0-4839 GCA_035524955.1 Candidatus Limnocylindria bacterium
CCGCCGCCCGCGCCCGGACGCCCCGAGCCGCCACCCCGCCCCCCGCCGCCGCGGGCCGCCATGCGCTGGCGCTTCTCCTCGGCGTAGCGGCGCCGCTCCTCGCTGGTGGGCTTGATCTCGGGCAGGTAGAGCTCGTCCTCCGCCCAGTCCACGTGGATCTTCTGGCTGATGAACTTCTCGATGGGCTCGAGCGCGAGCGCACCCGCCTCATCCACCAGGCTGATCGCTTTGCCGGCGGCGCCCGCCCGCGCGGTGCGCCCGATGCGATGCACGTAGTCCTCGGCGTCCTGCGGCATGTCCCAGTTGACGACGTGGCTCACGCCCTCGATGTGGAGACCCCGAGACGCCACGTCGGTGGCGACGAGGATCGGGAGCTGCCCGTCCTTGAAGTCGTTGAGGATCTTGAGCCGCTTCTTCTGGTCCACGTCCCCGGTCAGGGCCCGGGCCTGCCAGCCGTTTCGCCCCAGGCGGTCCTCGAGCCGCCGGGCTTCCTCCCGCGTGTTCGAGAAGATCAGGATGCGGCTGCCGCCCTCGCGGCGCAGGAGCCCCAGCAGGAGATTGAACTTCTCCTCCCGCCCGACGTGGTAGAGCACCTGCTCGGCCTTCTCCACCGTCTTCTGCTGCGGGGTGATGCTGATCTGAGCCGGATTGTTCATGAACTCCCAGGTCAGCTCCAGCACCCGGAACGACAGCGTGGCCGAGAACAGGAACGACTGCCGCTTCTCCGGCTTGGGCAGCCGCCGCAGGATGAAGCGAAGATCGGCGATGAAGCCCATGTCGAACATCCGGTCGGCCTCGTCGATGACCAGCACCTCGACACGCCCCGGCGACCACACGTGCTGCTTGAGATAGTCGATGAGCCGGCCCGGCGTGCCCACCAGCACGTCGCAGCCCTCCCGGAGATCCTCGCGCTGCTTGTTGTAGTCGATGCCCCCGTAGACCGAGAGGATGCGCAGGCCGGTGTGCCCGCCCAGGAGCCGCGCGTCCGCTTCGATCTGCACCACCAGCTCGCGGGTGGGCGCGATGATGAGCACGCGGGGCGCCGTCGGCCCGCTGCGGGCGGGCGCGGGGGAGGTCAGGCAGCGCGTGAAGGCCGCGATCAGGAAGGCCGCGGTCTTGCCGGTGCCGGTCTGGGACTGGCCGGCCACGTCCTTGCCCCGCAGGGCCAGCGGCAGAGCCGCCTCCTGGATGGCGGTGGCAGCAACGAAGCCCGCGTCCTCGATGCCGCGGCGCACCGGACCGGGCAGGTCCAGCGAGGAGAACGACAGCGGGCTCACTTCGGGACCTCCTCGGGCGCGGGCCGCCTGGCCTTCTTCCGGGCGATCACGCGGGAGCAGACGATGCCGACCTCGTACAGGATGATGAGCGGACCCGCCATCAGGGACTGGTTCACGACGTCGGGCGTCGGGGTCAGGATGGCCGCGATGATGAAGTTGATCAGGATCGCGTACTTCCGGTTCTTGGACAGGAACTGCGGCGTCACGATACCGAGCAGGGACAGCAGCGTGATCACCACCGGCATCTCGAACACCAGCCCGAAGGCCAGCGTGAACTTCAGGATGAAGTCGATGTAGCTCGAGATCGTGATCATGGGCCGGAGCCCCTGATCCTGCCCGAAGCTCACCAGGAAGCTGATCGCGAAGGGCACCACCACCAGCATCGCGAAGGCCCCGCCCGCGATGAAGAGCAGGGAGCCGATGATGATGAAGGGGGCCGCGTACTTGCGCTCGTGCTTGTGGAGTCCCGGCGCCACGAAGGCCCAGACGTTCCAGAGGATGATCGGCATCGCGATGAAGAGGCCCATGATCATGGCCACCTTCATGTAGGTCCAGAAGGCCTCGGTGGGCGTGGTGAAGACCAGCTCGGTCTGGAGATAGCGCGAGAGGAACCGCATGACCGAGCTGGCGAAGTACAGCGAGACGAGGAGGCCGAGGCCGGCGGGAACGAGGCTCCAGACGATGCGGGTGCGCAGCTCCGTCAGGTGGTCGAAGAACGACATCTTCCCATGCTCATCGGCCCCCACCGCGTCGGGGCTGGCGTTCGGCTCGGGCTCGCTCATCACCAGTCCGGGATGAAGTGACGGAGCTGGCCGATGCCGCGGCCCGCCTTGAAGCCCTCGCGGATCGCCCGCGTCACGTACGCCTTGGCCGAGCGGATCGCGTCGCCCAGCGCCTGGCCGCGCGCGAGCCCGGCCGCGATGGCGGCCGAGAAGGTGCAGCCGGTGCCGTGGGTGTTCTGCGAATCGATCCGGGCCGTCGAGAATCGCGTGAAGTCGCGCCCGTTCCAGAGCAGGTCCGTCGCGTCGCCCTTGAGGTGGCCCCCCTTCACCAGCACGTACCGCGGACCCATCGCGTGGATGCGCCTGGCCGCCTCTTCCATGTCCTCGGGCTCGGCGACCCGTATCCCGGCGAGCACTTCCGCCTCCGGCAGGTTGGGGGTGACCAGCAGGGCCAGCGGGAGGATGCGGTCGGCGAGGGCCGCGCGGGCCTCGGGCTCCAGCAGCCGATCGCCCGACTTGGCCACCATGACCGGATCCACCACCAGCTTCTCGATCCGGCGCTCGGTGAGCCCCGCCGCCACCGCTTCGATGATGGGCGCGGTCGAGAGCATCCCGCACTTGGCCGCGTCGGCGCCGAAGTCCTCCAGGACCGAGCGGAGCTGTCGCGCCACGAAGGCGGCCGGCAGGTTCTCCACACCCTGGACCCCGAGCGAGTTCTGCGCGGTCACCGCGGTGATCACCGACATGCCGAACACCCGGAACGCGGAGAACGTCTTGAGATCCGCCTGGATTCCCGCCCCGCCGCCGGAGTCGGAGCCGGCGATGGTGAGGGCCTTGGGGATCAACATGGCCCCTTAGTATACGGGATACGTCCGCGAGTGGCGGGAAGAACCTGCCCCCGCCGCGGCGCGGCGGCTACCAGCGCGCGGAGACGCCGAGGAGAGCGGAGTGGGTGTCGAGGTCCACGCGCAGCGTGGTCTTGCGGTTGGAGGCGTCGCGCAGCTGCACCTCCGGGGAGACGTGCGTGAAGCGATACTCCCCGAACAGGACCAGGTTCTTGAAGACCTGGACCGCGACGCCCCCCGCCAGCTTGTAGCCGACCGAGAAGTCGGTATCGGAATCGTGGTTCCGGAAGCTCCGCGTGTGCCGCGGGGTGATCGTGGTCATGAAGACCGGCGGGCCCGCGGCCACGTAGGGCTGCACCCGCCCCTGGGGGGCATCGACGGTCTTCCCCAGCGGCAGGCGGAGCATCAGGTCCACCGATACCGCGGTGGTCTCCACGTCGAAGGACCCGGTCCCGCCGCGCCCGCTCCCGCAGCCGCCCGGGTAGAAGCAGCCCCGGAGCTGGACCGACTGCGGGCCCAGATACGGGTAGAACCGGAAGAAGTCGAGCCCGAGCCCGAGAAAGGGCACGCTGTCGAAGAAGCGCCCGGCGCGGCCACCCCAGGCCAGCGACCGGTCGAACTCCACGTCCTCGAAGGTGCCCGGGCCGACGCCGTGGTCGTTGAGCTTGAGATCGCTGCTCTGCGTGACGCTCAGCCCGGCATAGAGGTCGGCGAACCACTCGGCGGCGACGGGGCGCTCCGCGAGGACGACGCCCGCCACGATCACGGCCACGACCATCCATCGGAGCGCCGATCGCGTGTTCACCGCACCCACTGTACCCATCGACTCGCGGGCGCGCTACTCGAATCGGGGGGAGGGTACGGGATCGGGAGGGGCCGCGGGAATGATCACCGTGAACTCGCCCCGCGCCGTCCCCGCCGCGAAGCGCTGGCGAAGCGCCCCCGCCGGACCGCGCACGATCTCCTCGAACTGCTTGGTCATCTCCCGCGCCACCACGATCTCCCGCTCCCCGAAGACCTGCGCGATCGCCTCCAGCGAGGCGAGGATGCGGTGCGGCGACTCGTAGCAGACCACGGTCAGCCCGAGCTCGCGCAGGGCCTCCAGCCGGTGCACGCGCCGGCCCGGCTTCACGGGAAGGAAGCCGTCGAAGAGGAAGCGGTCGGCGGGCACCCCGGCCGCGGACAGAGCCGCCACCACCGCCGAAGGGCCCGGCACCGGGACGACCGGGATGCCGGCCTCCCGCGCCTGCTTGACGAGGAGGAAGCCGGGGTCCGAGATCCCGGGGGTGCCCGCGTCGGTGACCAGGGCCACCGACTGGCCGGCCTGGAGCGTCTCGAGCAAACGGGCCCCCTTGCGGAGCTTGTTGTGCTCGAAGTAACTCGTGACCGGGGCGTGGATGCCGAAGTGGGTCAGGAGGATGCGGGTGCGCCGGGTGTCCTCGCAGGCGACGAGTGCGACCTCCTTCAGGACGCGGAGCGCGCGCAGCGTGATGTCCTCGAGATTGCCCACGGGCGTCGCCACCACGTAGAGGGTGCCGGCCATCGGCTCAGGGAACCGGGCGAAGGGGCACGGAGCGGCAGAACTCCAGGAGCGCGCCTGCCAGCGCGGCGAGCCGCTCGTAGGGCGGGCCGTCGAGCGCCTGCATCTCGCGCTCGTCATCCCCGATCGCCAGCCGCACCACGATCGCCCGGCGCGGGCCGGGAGCATTCGGGTCCAGACGCGGCGTGGGCCAGTCGCCGGCCAGCGCCGGGTCGCGCAGCAGCCGGTCCAGGAGCGCCAGGTAGGCGTCCGTCTCCACCGCGCCCGCCCGCTCCCAGTCGGGCGATTGCGGCCGCGGGCCCGCCAGCGCCTGCAGGGTGACGCGGCCCTCGCGGGCCACCAGCCGCGCCGTCTGCAGCGCGGGCGCGGTCTCGTAGCCGCCCCGGCGCTCGGCCAGGATCGCGAGGCGCGAGCTGCGGCGGGCTGCGGCCAGCAGCGTGTCGCGCGCCGCGGCC
>DATLFG010000028.1:0-155387 GCA_035524955.1 Candidatus Limnocylindria bacterium
CGCGCTGGCCAGCAGGACGACCGCGGCGGGCAGATCGAGCGCGTGCGGTCGCGGAACTGCGCCGCGCCCATTCATCACGTCATCCGCGCCCATCACCACCGCGTCCGGCTCCATGCGCCGGAGGAGATCGACGCTGTCCGCCCGCGGCGGGGCGTCGACCACCACGATCCCACCACCCGCCTCGATCAGCCGCGTGACCTCGACGCGCAACCGCGAGTCCGGGTCGAGGACCCCCACGCGCCACCGCGGCTGCGCCCGGTTCGGTCGGGGTCCGTTCGTCCGTCGCATGCACGCAGGGTCGGGGCAATGTGGCCCGGGGTCAAATCACGTATTGGCTACGGCCCGGTGTCGGCGCGCAACGCTCCCGTCCGCGGCGAGCCCGCTCTCGACCAGCAGCTCGTTCGCGATCGTCCGGTCGTTGGTGACCCGCGCGACCTTGTGCTGATCGCCGAGGCGCCCGGCCTTCCGCATCCACCGATGAAAACTTCCCGTCGGCAGCGCGGTCACGGTGGGCGCGACCATTCCGACCGAGCCGCTCCGCTTGGTCCGGTAGTCGGTGTTGAGCGTGGCGAGCGCCTCGTCCAGGATCCGCGCGAAGTCGTCCGGCTCGGTCGGAGGTACGCGGAACTCGACGAGCCACTCGTGCCCGCCCCGCGGCTCGCCTGCGCCGGGCCATCGCGGCGCCACCGTGAACTCCACCACCTCCGCCTCGGTCCGGCGGCACGCCCGCACCAGCGCGCGCTCCACCTCCTCTACGATGACGTTCTCCCCGAAGGCGTTCACGTAGTGGCGCGTGCGCCCGGTGATCACGAGCCGCAGCGGATCCCGTCCGGTGAACCGGACCGTGTCGCCGAGCGCGTACGACCAGAGCCCGGCCGGCGTGCTCATCACCACCGCGTAGGGCCGCCCCAGCTCGATCTCGGCCACCGTGTGCCGCCGCGGTGCCTCGGCGCCCAGATCCTCCACGGGCACGAACTCGTAGAAGATCCCGTAATCGAGCATGAGGGTGAGGCCGCCCGCGGCCTCGGTCTGCACGCCGACGAAGCCTTCGGAGGCCGGATAGACCTCGACCCGCGGGAGGGGACGGCCGAGCCACTCCTCGAACACGCCGGCATAGGGCGCGAAGGCCACGCCGCCGTGGATCAACACCCGCAGGTGGGGCCAGAGCTGTCCGAGGCTCCGCAGGCGACGGCCGCCCGTGATCTCGGCGCGGCGCGCGATCCGCTCGAAGAGGATGACGAGCCAGGACGGCATGCCCGACAGCAGCCGGACGTCCTGCGTGGACGCCACCTCCGAGATGGCGTCCAGGCGCTCCTCCCAGTTCGCGATCGCGGCGCAGGCCGGCCCGGGGGAGTAGCGGCCGCGGAACCCCCAGGGCAGGCGGCTCGCCACCAGTCCCGAGAGATCGCCGACCTGCGTTCCTTCCCCGAGCGGGCGGAGCGTCGTGCTGCCGCCCAGGAAGAGCATCGGCCCGCCCATCAGGCTCTCTCCACCGCCCGCCAGGCTCGCGGCGCGGAGCAGGGCGTCCCACCCGCCCTTCTTGTGGGCGGTGAACGCCTCCGGCGTCACCGGGATCACCTTGTCACCCGCGGTGGTGCCCGAGGTCTTCACCCAGTCACGGCATCGACCCGGCCAGGCGACGGACTCTTCCCCGGCCGCCGCGCGCTCAAGCCACGGCCGGAGCTGGCCGTAGTCCCGCACCGGCACCCGCGCCTGATACTCCGTCACCGAGCGGATACCCCGGAAGCCGTGCGCGAGCCCGAACTCGGTGTCGCGCGCCGTCGCGGTCAGGCGCCGCAGGGCCCGCTCCTGCACGGCGACCGGGTCGCGCCAGACCTCCTCGAGCTGCCGGCGCCGGCGGCTGCCGTACCAGTCGAGCACCGAGCCCGCGGCCCGCCCGATCACCGCGCGCCTCGGAGGTGAGCCACTGCGATCTCCCTCCGGCTCTTCGTTCCCTCGAGCCAGTCGGTCAGCACCTCCGCGAACGGCTCGGGCCGCTCGAGCATCGGGGTGTGCCCGCACCGCGAGAGGTGCCAGAGGTGGGCGTCCGGGATGAGGGCGCGGAAGCGCTCCGCCACCTCGGGCGGCGTGATCCGGTCCTCGAGGCCCCAGATCAGGAGCGTCGGGACCCGGATGTCGCCGAGCCGCCCCTCGAGATTGTCCCGTCGCGCGTCCCGCGCCAATCGAAGAACGCGCAGCGCCGAGGCCGGCGTCGTCACCAGCCGGTGCACGTCCTCCACCCATCCCTCGGTGACCACGGCGGGGTCGAAGAACACCTCCTCCATCTTGCGCCGGATCCAGGCGCGGTCCGGACGGTGAGGCACGCCGCTCGCGAAGCCCCGCTCGAACAACCCGGATGATCCGGTGAGGACCAGCGCCGAGACCCGCTCGCCGTGGTCCAGGGCCAATCGCAGGGCCACGTGCCCGCCCAGCGAATTGCCCCCGATCACCGCGCGCGGGATGTCGAGCGCATCCAGGAACCGCAGCACGTAGCGCGCGAGCGCGCCCACGGATACCTCGCGCAGCCCGGGATGGAAGACGGGCAGCGTCGGCGCGATGGCCCGGTAGCCGTCGCCCAGCGCGTCGAGCACCACGTCCCAGTGGTGCATCTGCCCCATGAGCCCGTGGAGCAGGACCACGGGCTCCCCTGCCCCTCGCTCCAGCCAGCGGAACTGCGGATCCTCATAAATGTCCACGGTGACCTCCCTGTCGAAGGCTGACGGTCCATCGCGTGTCAGCATGCACGGACCGAGTTGAGGACATGCCTTTGCGCACGTGAAATTTCCGTTACGCGACGACGGGCCCCGGGGGACGCGGTCTAGGCGGGCGGGTCGATCGGCAGCGTGAAGCGGACGGTGGTCCCCTGCTGCTGCGGGCTCTCGATGCTCAGCTCTCCGCCGTGGGCCATGACCAGATGCTTCACGATGGCCAGCCCGAGGCCGGTGCCGCCCAGATCGCGCGAGCGTGCCTTGTCCACCCGGTAGAAGCGCTCTGTGATCCGGGGCAGGTCCGCGGCGGGAATGCCGATTCCGGTGTCGGTCACCGCGAGCTCGACCGCCCCGTCTCCGGCTCGCGCGGTCACCGTGACCGCGCCGCCCTCCGGCGTGTACTTCACCGCGTTGTCCACCAGGTTGATGAGCACCTGCACGACGCGATCGCGGTCCGCCATGACCGCGGGCAGGTCGGCGGGGGTATCGGCGGTCACCGCCACCCGCGAGCGGGCCGCCCGCGGCCCGATGATCGCCACCACCGAGGCCACCAGCTCGCCGAGGCGCACCGACTCCTTGCGGAGCGTCACCTTGCCGAGCTCGATGTTCGACAGGTCGGTCAGGTCGTTCAGCAGGCGCCCCAGCCGCTCGCTGTGGCGCAGCACGATCTCCAGGAAGCGCCGCGCGTTCTCGGGCTCCTCGAGCGCGCCGGAGAGGAGCGTCTCCAGGTAGCCCTGGATGGCGGTCAGGGGCGTGCGCAGCTCGTGGCTCACGTTCGCCACGAACTCGGTCCGGACCCGCTCGAGCTGGCGGAGCGCGGTCAGGTCGTGGAGCACCATGACCACGCCCGACTCGCCCCCGACCGGCGCGAGCCGGACCGCATTGACCCCGAGGACCCGCTGCGCCGGGGTGATCAGCGCGACCTCCCGGCGCAGGGCCGGGCCGGCGCCCTCCGCGTGCGCCGCGCGGAAGATCTCGTGCAGGTCCGCGCTGCGGATGATCTCCAGGAACGGCTTCCCCTCGCCCCGGGCCTTGCCCAGGCCGAACATCACCCGGGCCTGCTCGTTCATGAGCAGGATGCGCTCGTGGCCGTCCACCGCGATGACTCCCTCCACCATCGCGTCCAGCATGGCGGTGATCTTGGCCTGCTCCTGCTCGAGATCCTGGATCTTCTCGCGCAGACGCCCCGCCATCACGTTGAGCGAGCGGCCCAGGGTCCCGATCTCGTCGGTGGACCGCGTGGGCGCGCGGACCCGGAAGCTTCCCTCGCTCATCTGGCGGGCGATCGACTGCATCTCGACCACCGGCCGGGTCACCCGCCCCGCCACGAAGATGCCGATCCCCAGCGCGACCACCAGGGCCACCGCGCCGCCCGCGAGCATCACCTGGTGGAGCGTCGAGTACGAGGCGGTCACCGCGGCGAGCGGCAGGGCGAGGCGCAGCGCCCCCAGCACGCGGGTCTCCTCGCGCACGGGCACCGCCACGTACAGGAGCGGCGCCTCGGTGTTGGCGCTCCGCCGCAGGTCCCGCCCGACCTCCCCGGCGAGCGCCGCGCGGACCTCGGGCCGCCCGGCGTGGTTCTCGATCCCCGCCAGCTCGCCGATCCCGCGCTCCGACTCCGCGAGGACGCGCCCGTCGGGCGCGATGAGCGTGACGCGCGCGCCGGTCGCCCGCGCCACGCGGACGGCCAGATCCGCGGCCGCGGCCGGGCGCGCTCGATCCCGGAGGATCGCGCGAGCCTCGTCGTGGACGACGGCGGCCACCGAGCCGAGCCGGGTCTCGAGCGACTCGACCGCGAAGGTCTCGAGCGCCCGGGTCAGGTAGAGGCCCGCGATCAGGCTGGTCACCGCCACGAACCCGACCAGAGTCAGCGTCAGCTTGAGCGCGATGCTGCGCCGGATCAGCCGGAGTAGCGTCCGCATCACGCGTCTCCTTCCAGGCGGTAGCCCACGCCGGTGACGGTGCCGATGCGGTGTCCCTCGGCACCGAGCTTCTGCCGCAGCCGGCGCACGTGGACGTCCACCGTGCGCGACTCGATCTCCCCCGCCGCGGTATAGCCCCAGACGTGATCCAGTAGGTACTCGCGCGACAGGACGCGCCCCCGCGCCTCCACGAGGGCCCGGAGGAGGTCGAACTCCCGGCGCGTGAGCGAGACGGGCGCGTCGTCCACCGTGACGATGTGGGCCGCCGGGTCGATGCTGAGCCGGCCGACCGTGATCGGCGCGGTCGCCGGTGCCGGCCGGGCGCGGCGGAGCACCGCGCGGACGCGCGCCACGAGCTCCCGTGGCGAGAACGGCTTGACCACGTAGTCGTCGGCGCCCATCTCGAGACCCAGCACCCGGTCCACCTCGTCGCCCCGGGCGGTGAGCATGACGATGGGAACGGCCTGCGTGGCGGGGTCCTGGCGGAGCCGCCGGCAAACCTCGAGCCCGTCCATTTCGGGCAGCATGAGGTCGAGCAGCACCAGGTCCGGTGGCGAAGCCTGGGCCTGCCGGAGCGCGTCCGCCCCGCTCCGCGCCTTGGCGACCTGGTACCCGTCGCGCTCCAGGTGAAAGACGAGCAGATCCCGGATATCGGGGTCGTCCTCGACAATCAGGACTCTGAGGGCTGCCACGCGTGAGCTGCTCTCTACCGGGTTACGGCGTTCGGATCGGGGCGATCCGCCGCAACCGGACGTGCCTGACTTCATTTTTGGATCCGCTCGGCTCGCCTTCGGCTGCGCCTCGCCCTACCATGCGCGCGTCTCCCCGATCTTCAGGACCCAGGCTCGCGAGGCGTCGATCCCGCGACGGCGGACCTCGGCGAGCATGCGCCCGGGCGGCTCATCGAGCGGCTCGTCGGCCAGGTCGAACGTGCCCCAGTGCATGCCGAGCAGCGTCCGCGCGTCGAGGTCCGTGAAGGCCTGGACCGCCTCCTCCGGTGTCAGGTGCACCCACTTCATGATGGAGGGCGGCAGGTACGCCCCGATGGGCAGGGCGGCCACGTCGAAGGGACCGAGCCGGCGCCCGATCTCCTTGAACCCGGCGAAGTAGCCGGTGTCTCCCCCGTGGTAAAAGCGCCGCTCGCGGCCCAGCACGGCCCACGAGGCCCAGAGACGCCGGTTCCAGTCCCGGAGTGAGCGCTGGGAGAAGTGCTGCGCCGGCGTGCACACGAAGCGCACCCCGCGGTGCTCGTGCTCCTCCCACCAGTCGAGCTCCTCGACGCGCGGCATGCCGTTGTCCACGAACCAGGCCTTCATCCCGAGCGGAACGAGGAACAGCGGGTCGTCAGCCGCGGCCAGCCGCTTGACGGTCGGCAGGTCGAGGTGGTCGTAGTGGTCGTGGGAGATCGTCACCACGTCGATCCGCGGCAGGTCCTCGAAGGCCAGGCCCGGGGCCGTGACGCGCCGGGCTCCGATCCAGGACGTGGGCCCCGCACGGTCGCTCCAGCTGGGATCGGTCAGCACGTTGAGGCCGTCCACCTGCACCAGCAGGGTGGCGTGCCCGATCCAGGTGATGGCCTGCGGCGGGGGCACCGCGCGCAGCCCCGCGCCGTCGTTGGCCACCCGCGGGGCGTCGAAGGCACGCGGCGAGGTCAGGCTCTGCCAGGTCCGGCGGGCGATGAAGGTCCAGCGAGTCCAGCCGGACGGCCGGGTGAACGCGCCATCGACGTTGCGGAAGCCGCCGTCGACGTGGTGAAGCGGACGTCCCGGGAGGGGCTCCGTGCCCGCAGTCGCGCAGGCGACCAGGATCAGCAGCGACGGGATGAACGCGACGACTCGCGGGCGCACTCTGGAGCGGAGTCTACCCCGGCGCGGCGGCGGGCGTAAAGGCGCGTGGCCCTTGGCAACGCCGGGGCGTGGCGTTCCCGGTTACACTGCCGTGGTGACGGGGTGGCCGGCGTTCCGAGCCGATTGACCATGCTTGACCGCCTGAGACGGCTGCACCCGTTTCAGACCCCCGACGCGCAGCGCCTCGCCCTCCTCTTCGCCGTGGTCTATTTCGCGCAGGGCATGTGGTCCCTGCCGAATCAGACCCTGATCATCACGCTCAAGGAGCGCGGGCTGTCCGCCGGCCAGGTCGCGACGTTCTTCAGCTTCAGCATCATCCCCTGGCTCATCAAGCCCGCCTACGGGCTCTTGTCCGACTTCGTGCCACTGTTCGGCCGGCGTCGCCGGAGCTACCTGCTGCTGACCTCCGCGTTGGCCGCCGGGGCCGGCCTGGCGATGGGGCTCGCCGCACCACACCGCTACTGGTGGCTCGTGGGACTCATCACCATCATGGGTCTGGGGCTGGCTTTCACCGACGTGCTGGTGGACGCGCTCATGGTCGAGAGCGGCAGGTCCCGGGGCCTCACGGGGGCCTTCCAGGCCGTGCAGTGGGCCGCCATTTACACCGCCGCTGTCCTCGTCGGCGTGCTGGGCGGCTTTCTTGCCCAGCGCCGGAACCTCAGCGCCGCCTTCGTGCTGGCCGCGCTCTTTCCCCTGATCTCGTTCTCCATGACGCTCTTCGTGGTGCACGATCCTCCGGTGCGCGCCGACCGCAAAGCCTTCCGCCAGACCATGGCGGCGGTTCGCGGGGCAGTCGGCGGGCGCGACCTGTGGATCGTCGCCGGCTTCATCTTCTTCTGGACCTTCAGCCCGTCCTTCGGCCCGGCGCTGCTCTACTACCAGACCGACGTGCTCACGTTCGGCCAGCAGTTCATCGGCCACCTGAGCGCCCTGGGCTCCCTCGCCGCGGTGGCCGGCGCCTTCATCTACGCGCCCCTGTCCCGCCGGGTCCCGCTCACGCGGCTGATCAACGTCTCGATCGGCGCGGGCGTGGCGGGCCTCCTCGCCTACCTGTTCTATCGGGATCCCTGGTCGGCCGTCGTCATCGATGTCGTCTTCGGCTGTGTGGGCATGATCACCCACCTCGCCTTCCTCGACCTGGCCGCCAAGGCCTGTCCGCGCCGGGTGGAGGCGACCTTCTTCGCCCTGCTCATGTCGGTCTTCAACGCCGGGAACCAGAGCTCGCAGGTGGTGGGCGGTTACCTCTACGACTGGCTGGGCTACACCGCCCTGGTGCTGATCTCGGCGGCCTTCACGGCGGTGACCTGGCTTCTGGTCCCGCTGGTGAGGATCGACCGGATCGAGGCCAAGGCCCGCGCCGCCGAAGTGGCGACGGCCTGATCGCAGCTCCTAGGCCGACCGCGCACCCGCCTGCGCGCCGTTCGTGCCCGCCACCGGCAGGAGGCCCAGCAGCCGCAGTCGCTTGCGCAGGGTGTTCCGGTTGATACCGAGCAGCTTCGCGGCCTTGAGCTGGTTGCCGCCACAGAGCTCCAGGGCATGACGCAGGAGCGGGAGCTCGACCCGCACCATCACGCTCCGGTAGAGCCGGCCGCCGTCCGCGGCCACCGCTTCACTCACGAGCGAGGGCAGGGTGCTGGTGACGAGATCCTCGAAGCTCTCGGTGCCGGGCCCGGCGCTCATGAACTTCTCGCGCAGCAAGGGCTGTGCCCGGAGCCGCCGGATAGAAAATCAAGGGCTTAGCCCGGACACCCGCGCGCGATGCACCGGCCGAATGCTCACGGGGTAATCATGAAGCCTCAATCCTGGGCAGGAAGAAACGACACGTACGCGATCACCACGCCAGCCCGCCTCGGTCCGCACCCAGGTCTGGCTCTGCCGCCCGCGGCGCCGAGGAGGGCGCGGCGGTTCCCCGCCGAGGGGACCTCGCGCACGATCACCTTCTTGAGCTTGGGGAGCGGCCCCCACTTCCAGTTGTCGAAGCGCACGTAGACCGACTCCTGCCCCGGCTTCCACGACTCGAGCTTGGAGGCCCCACCGCCCGCGTCGTTGTTCTTGATCCACTCCATCGCCCACGGATCGGCAGGGGTCGCGTGCCTAGGGCTTGCGCAGGCGGGCGGGCGGGAGCCCGAGCAGCCGACGCCGGCAGATGGCCCACAACGTCTCCACCGCGGCCTGGAGCGCCGGCGCCGACGGGCAGAGCAGGCGGGCCAGCACGCCGTCGCGGCCAAGCCTCGTCACGCCCACGCGTCCGCCGGTGGCGACCGCCTCCACTTCCGCCTGGAGCGCGCCGGCCAGCGCCTCCCAGCCCTCGCCGACCGGCCGCATGGCCACACCAGCCGGCCGCATGGCCACAAAAGTCGCCACGTAGCCGAAGCCCTCGGTGGCGCCCAGCCCGTCGCGGGGCGGATGCCCGGTCAGGATCGAGCGCTCGCGCAGCAGCGGCCCGATCTCGTCGCGGACGAAGAGGCTGCTGTCCAGCCGGTCGAACTCCCAGGCCTCGCCACGCGCCGCGCGGCCTACCGCCCAGGCGTCGAGGTAGAGCAGCGTGGCGTCCGCGGCCAGCCGGACCCGGGTGGCCTGCCGCAGCCGCGCGCCCGGCGATGGGATCAGGTGATCGGGCAGCCACTCGAGCGCGGCGCCGCGGCCCACGTTCAGGGTGATCCGCTGGACGGTGTCGGCGCCGCGACTGCGGTAGACCCGCGTCGCCGAAGGCGTGGACAGGCAGACGCGGCTGCCCGGCCCCACCAGGACGTCGATCTCGAGGTGATCTCCCCCCAGCAGCCCGCCCGTCGGGTTCAGCAGCAGCAGCGTGGCGACGCCGTCTCCGTCGAGGTCCATCGGCTCGAGCGCCTGGAGCGGCAGCGTGAACCGCCGCGCGGTGAGCACGGTCCGGTCGCCCCGGGCCTCGAAGGCCAGGTGCAGGCGCCCGTCCCGGCCGGTCCGGGCCCGCGGCTCAGGGCTCGAAGAGCAGGTCGCGTCGGATCCAGGAGACCACGGCGTCGACGCCGGTACCCTCCCGGAGGTTGGTGAAGACAAAAGGGCGCTCTCCCCGCATGCGCTTGGCATCGCGCTCCATCACGCCGAGATCGGCGCCCACATGGGGCGCGAGGTCGATCTTGTTGATCACCAGGAGGTCGGAGCGCATGATGCCCGGGCCTCCCTTGCGGGGAATCTTGTCCCCCTGGGCCACGTCGATGACGTAGATCGTGGCGTCCACCAGCTCCGGGCTGAACGTCGCGGCGAGGTTGTCGCCGCCGCTCTCCACGAAGAGCAGCTCGAGGCCCGGAAAGCGCCCCATGAGACCGTGCACCGCCTCGAGGTTCACGGAGGCGTCCTCCCGGATCGCGGTGTGCGGGCAGCCACCCGTCTCCACGCCCACCACGCGCTCGGCGGGCAAGGCACCCCGCCTAATGAGGAACTGGGCGTCCTCCTGCGTGTAGATATCGTTCGTGATCACCGCCATGTCGAAGTGATCGCGCAGGCGCCGTGACAGCGTCTCCACCAGCGCGGTCTTGCCGGAACCCACCGGCCCGCCGATGCCAACCTTGAGCGGCCGGGGCAGCCCGGTCACGAGCGAAACAGCCGTGCGTCGAGGCGCTCGTGCAGCATGCCCTGGATGTCGAGGCCGGGCGTGAAGCTCCAGAGGTCGGCGGGCGGCCGCTCGGCCGCCTCGCGCGCCACGCGCTCGATCACCGGGTGGAGGCTCCACAGCACCGCCTGCCCCTCGAGCTGACCCATGGGCAGGAGCCGGAGCGCGGCGCCCACCAGGAGCGCGGTGGTCGAGTACAGGAACGCGGTCACGGCGGCGTGCGCCTCCCAGCCGAGCGCGCCCGCGACCATGCCGAAGGCCACCGCGTGATGGCCGGGCGCGCGGTGGCCGTTGACCTCGTCGAGATAGGCGGCGAGCCGCGCCTCGCCGATGAGCGCCGCGGCCACCCGCAGCGTCTGGCGCCCCATCTGCCGGCTGCCCTCGCGGAACTCCTTCACCACCTTCATGGCCTCGAGGGCGTCGTCCAGCCTCCGGCACGCCTCGAGGTCACCGCGGCCGAGCGCCCGCAGCGCCCCGGCTGCGGCGGTGGCGTCGCAGGGCCCCGCCGCGCCCTCGAGCTGGGTCAGCAGGAACCGCTCGAGGCCCTCCCGGTCCCGCACGATCCCGACCTGGCAGTAGTGCTCGAGGCCGAACGAATGCGCGTAGCCGCCGGTGGGAAAGGCGGTGTCCGCGAAGTGGAGCAGCGAGACCAGCCGCGGATCAGGCATCGCCGCCTCCGTGCAGGGGCGAGTAGACGGCCTCGCGGCGCTCCCAGCGGACGCCGAGCCGCCTCACCAGGTCCTCCATCGCGGTGTCGTCGGGCACCAGCAGCGTGTCCCCGTCCGAGGCCAGGGAGAAGTGCCGGTTGCCCACGTCGAACGCGATGCGCACCGCCGCCTCGTAGTTCTCCGGGAAGAGCGCCAGCACCGGCTCCGGACGGGCCTCCACGACCAGGTACCAGTCTCCCTCCACCGCGAGCACGTCGCCCGGCTCGAGCAGCGTGCCGGTCGGCAGCGCCAGCGCGAGCTCGCGGCCGGCGGTGGTCACGGTCTTCTTCCGGGTCCACCGCCGCTCCTCCCAGGTCAGGCGGAGCGTGTCCCGCTCCTTGCCCACCAGCGCCGCCGCGTCCACCACGCCCGGCACCTCGGTGATCACCCGCATCGCACTGGCCAGAGTTGCTCATGGACGGGCTCGACCGAGACCGGACGGGTCCTGTCGCCGCGGGTGGCTCCCGGGCGGCCGAGCGTAGTGGGCCCCCCGAATCCGGTGCGCCGCTCTAACAACCGCGAATCTGGTGAATCGACGGAGCCGGCCGCCCGGGAGCCACCCGCGGCGACAGGACCCGTCCGCCTCACGGGATATCCGTTCATGAGTGGTCCGGGTTAGAAGAGGAAATAGCGCTGGGCCATCGGCAGCTCACGCGCCGGCTCGCAGGTGAGCACCTGGCCGTCGGCCCGCACCTCGTAGGTCTCCGCGTCCACCTCGATGCGCGGGCAGTAGCTGTTGTTGACCATCACGGCCTTGGTGAGCCCGCGGCAGCCGCGCACGGTGGAGGTCTCCTTCCGCAGGCCGAGGCGCGCGGCCACCCCGTCCTCCATCGCGGCCCGGGAGAGGAAGGTCAGCGAGGTGGACGACACCGCGGCCCCGTAGGAGCCGAACATCGGCCGGTAGCGCACCGGCTGCGGCGTGGGGATCGAGCCATTCGGATCACCCATGGCGGCCACCGCGATCAGACCGCCCTTGAGCACCAGCTCCGGCTTGACCCCGAAGAAGGCGGGCTTCCAGACCACGAGGTCGGCCAGCTTGCCCACCTCGATCGAGCCGACCTCGTGGGCGATGCCGTGGGCGATGGCCGGGTTGATCGTGTACTTGGCCACGTAGCGCTTCGCCCGCGTGTTGTCGTGGCGGCCGTCGCCGGGCAGGGCCCCGCGCTGCGCCTTCATCTTGTGGGCGGTCTGCCAGGTCCGGGAGATGACCTCCGCGACGCGCCCCATCGCCTGCGAGTCGGACGACAGCATGCTGATCGCGCCCAGATCGTGCAGCACGTCCTCGGCCGCGATGGTCTCCGCTCGGATCCGCGACTCCGCGAAGGCCAGGTCTTCCGGGATCTTCGCGTTCAGGTGGTGGCACACCATCAGCATGTCGAGATGCTCGTCCATGGTGTTCACGGTGAACGGCATGGTGGGGTTCGTCGAGGACGGCAGGCAGTTGGACTCGCCGACCACACGGATGATGTCCGGGGCGTGTCCCCCGCCCGCGCCCTCGGTGTGATAGGTGTGGATCGTCCGCCCCTTGAACGCGCGGATCGAGTCCTCGACGAAGCCCGCCTCGTTCAGGGTGTCGGTGTGGATGGCCACCTGGACGTCCATCTCCTCGGCCACCGAGAGCGCGGCGTCGATGGCCGCGGGTGTCGTCCCCCAGTCCTCGTGGAGCTTGAGGCCGATGGCCCCCGCCTCGACCTGCTCCCGGAGCGGCGCGGGCCGCGAGGCGTTGCCCTTGGCGAGGAAGCCCAGGTTGATCGGCATGGCCTCCGCGGCTTCCAGCATGCGGTGGATGTTCCAGGCCCCCGGCGTGCAGGTGGTGGCGGCCGTTCCGGTGGCGGGCCCGGTGCCGCCGCCGAGCAAGGTGGTGAGCCCGGCCGAGAGCGCCTCGTCCACCAGCTGCGGGCAGATGAAATGGATGTGGCTGTCGATGCCGCCGGCGGTGACGATGCGCCCCTCGCCGGCGATCGCCTCGGTGGACGCGCCGATGACCATGCCCGGCGATACACCGGCCATGATGTCCGGGTTGCCCGCCTTCCCGATGGCCACGATGCGCCCGGCCCGGATGCCGATGTCCGCCTTCACGATGCCCCAGTGATCGAGGATCAGCGCATTGGTGATCACGAGGTCCAGCACGTCTGGGCCCGCGGTGGCGCGGGCGGACTGGCCCATGCCGTCGCGGATCACCTTGCCCCCGCCGAACTTCACCTCGTCTCCGTACGTGGTGAAGTCGCGCTCGACCTCGATCAAGAGATCCGTGTCCGCGAGCCGCACCCGGTCGCCGACCGTCGGCCCGTAGAGGTCGGCGTACTGCCGCCGGGGCAGCCGCAGGCTCACGCGCCGGCCCCGAGGAAGCCGCCCGCCTTCGCGCGCTCCACGCTCGCCGCCCGGCCCGGGGCGCCCGCGGCCCCATCGGTGAGCGCGTTGAGACCGTGGACCTCCCGCGCCCCCGCCAGCTCCACCAGGGTCACCACCTTCTCGTCCCCGGGCTCGAAGCGCACCGCCGTCCCCGCCGGCACGTTGAGCCGCATCCCGAACGCCTGTCCCCGATCGAACCGCAGGCCCCGGTTCGCCTCGAAGAAGTGAAAGTGCGACCCCACCTGGATCGGCCGATCCGCCGTATTCGCCACCGTCAGCTGCACCGTCCGGCGCCCCGCATTCGCCTCGATCTCGCCGTCGCCGAGAATGTACTCACCAGGGATCATGTGCGCTCTCGCGTTTGGGTGGAAGGCGCTACCCGCTCTACTATTGAATGCGGGGGCCCAGACATGGCCCCCGCACTCCCCCATTGCCGCGCTTCGCGCGGCTGAGCCCCGGCCATCCGAAACGGCCATCCACGTGCTATTCGATCGCGAGCACGGATTGTCCGCCGAGTCGGGACACGGGCTGTCCGCCGAGTCGGGACACGGCTTGTCCGCGGATTGGGGGAGTGCGGGGGCCATTTCTGGGCCCCCGCATTTGATAGAGGGGCGGGTCCGTACGCCATCACCGCACCGGATGATGAATCGTCACGAGCTTCGTCCCGTCTGGAAAAGTCCCCTCGACCTGCACTTCCTCGAGCATCTCCGGCACGCCCTCCATCACGTCGTCGCGGGTGAGGATGGTGATGCCGAAGGCCATCAGGTCGGAGACCGTGCGCCCGTCGCGGATGCCCTCCAGCACCTCCGCGGTGATCAGGGCGAGCGCCTCGGGGTAGTTCAGCCGCAGGCCGCGGGCCCGGCGCCGGCGGGCCAGCTCCGAGGCGGTGAAGATGAGTAGCTTGTCCTGCTCGCGGGGGGTCAGGTGCATTGGGGGAGTTTAAACCGTCAGGTGCTGCCGGACCATATCCTCCCGCAGCTCCCGGGTGGCGCCGCGGGACACGATGGTGCCCTTGCGCATGATCGCGTAGGCGGAGGCCAGGCGCCACGCGAACTGGAGGTATTGCTCGACCAGGAGCACCGAGATGCCCTGCGCCTTGATCCGCTCGATCGCCGCCTCGATCTGGTCGATCACCGAGGGCTGGATTCCCTCGGTGGGCTCGTCCATCAGGAGCAGCTTGGGGCGCGCCAGCAGCACCCGGGCGATCGCGAGCTGCTGCTGCTCACCGCCCGAGAGCACACCGCCCTTGCGCCCGAGCAGCATCTTCAGCTTCGGGAACAGCTCGAATACGTGCTCGAGCGGGTCGCCGCCGGGCCTGTCACCCCCGGACCGGCCGCGGCCCAGCATCCCCATGCGCAGGTTCTCCTGCACCGTGAGATTCGCGAAGATCTCGCGGCCCTGGGGCACGTAACCGATGCCGCAGGAGGCGCGTTCCTCCGGCCGCCGGCCGCCCAGGTCGGTCCCGTCGAACGTGACCCGGCCCGCGCGCGTGGGCAGGAGCCCCATGATGGACCTGAGCAGCGTGGTCTTGCCCACCCCGTTGCGCCCCATCAGGCACACCACGCTGCCCGCCGGGACGTCGAGGGACACGTCCCACAGCACCTGGCTCTCGCCGTAGAACACGTTGAGGCCGCGGACCTCAAGCATGGGTCGCCGCCTTCGAGCCGCTCCGGCCGAGATACACCTCACGAACGCGCTCGTCCTGCTGCACCTCGTCCACCGAGCCCTCGCGGAGCACCCGGCCCTCGTGCAGGACCGTGACGCGCCGGGCCAGGCTCCGCACGAACTCCATGTCGTGCTCGATGACCAGCACCGCCCGATCGCGCGCGATGGACAGGAGCAGCTCGGCGGTGCGGGCGGTCTCCTCGTCGGTCATCCCCGCCACCGGCTCGTCCACCAGGAGCAGCTCGGCCTGCTGCACGATGACCATGCCGATCTCGAGCCACTGCTTCTCGCCGTGGGACAGCCCGCCTGCCCGCTCCGCTCCGCGGCCTCCCAGGCCGATGGTCTCGAGGGTCTCCTCGATCCGGCTCCGCTGCGCGCCGTCCAGACGGGCCCGCAGGGTCGCCACGACCCCCTTGCTCGGCCGGGCCAGCGACAGCTCCAGGTTCTCGCGCACGCTGAGGTTGGCGAAGATGGACGGGGTCTGGAACTTGCGCCCGATGCCGAGGCGCGCGATCTCGTTCTCGCGACGCCCGATCAGGTCGGTGTGCTTCCCGAAGATGACGCGGCCGGCCGCCGGCTGCACCTTGCCCGAGATCACGTCGAGCAGCGTGGTCTTGCCCGCGCCGTTGGGTCCGATCACCACGCGAAGCTCGTGGTAGTCCATGAAGAAGTTCAGGTCGTGGAGGGCCTTGAAGCCGTCGAAGTCCACCGTGACGTTCTCCAGGTAGATGATGGAGCCTTCCGCCGCCGCCGCGGTGAACACGGGCTACACCCTCTCCCTCTCCCCTCCGGGGAGAGGGCCGGGGTGAGGGGCGAGGGTCGCCGCGGCGCCGTCGGGAGCCGGGTTTCCGGCTGGGCGGATCCGCGCGATCAGCTTCTGCGCGCTGCCCACCACCCCGTCGGGGAAGAACAGCACCACCGCCACGAACAGGCCGCCCAGCACGAGCAGCCAGAGGTCCGGATAGCTCGTGGTGAGGATGCTCTGCAGCCAGTTCACCCCGAGCGCGCCCACCACCGGCCCCAGCAGCGTGCCGCGCCCGCCCACCGCCACCCAGATGATCATCTCGATGGACGGGAGGACGCCGATCTTCGCCGGGGTGATGATGCCGACCTGCGGCACGTAGAGCGCGCCCGCGACCCCGGCCAGCACCGCGGAGACCACGAACACGAAGACCTTGAACGCGGCCGGCGAGTACCCGGAGAAGAGCACGCGGCTCTCGCTGTCGCGGATGGCGATCAGCACCCGCCCCGCGGGCGAGCGGGTGATCCAGCGGCAGAGGAGGAAGGCGCCGCAGAGGCAGAGCGCGGTGGCGACGTAGAGCCCCCGCTGGGTGGCCGCGCTGTTGAGCGTGAAGCCGAAGATGCTCTTGAATCCGCTCAGGCCGTTGGTGCCTCCCAGGTTCATCGCGTTCCGGTTGAACAGGAGCCACGTGGAGAGCGCGAGCGCCTGGGTGATGATCGCGAAGTAGACGCCCCGGATGCGGCTGCGGAATGTGAGGTAGCCGAACACGTAGGCGAACACACCCGGCACCACCAGCACCGCGAGGAGCGTGAACGGGATGCTGTAGAACGGCTTCCAGAACAGCGGCAGCTCGGTCACCTGGTTCCACACCATGAAGTCGGGCAGCACGTTGCCGTAGACGCTCCGGGTGCCGATCTCCAGCATCAGGTGCATGCCCATCGCGTAGGCCCCGAGCCCGAAGAAGACCCCGTGGCCCAGCGAGAGCACGCCCGTATAGCCCCAGATCAGGTCGATGCCGAGCGCGAGGATCGCGTAGGCCAGGAACTTGCCGAAGAGGTTCAGGGTGAAGTCGGAGATGCCCAGTGGAGACCCCGACGGCAGGGCATTCAGGACCGGGAGCACGACCACCAGCGTGATCGCGCCCGCGAGGAGCCCCCAGCGCTCAAGACTCCGCATACCGACCCTTGGCCGCGAAGAGGCCCGACGGCCGTCGCTGGATGAACAGGATCACGAGGACCAGGATCAGGACCTTCCCGAAAACCGCGCCCATTCCGGGTTCGATGATCTTGTTGAGACCGCCGATCCCGACGGCGGCCAGGATGCTCCCGGCCAGCTTCCCGACCCCGCCCGTCACCACCACCATGAACGAATCCACGATGTAGTTCTGGCCGAGCTCGGGGCCCACGTTGCCGATCTGGGTGATGGCACAGCCCGCGAGACCCGCCAGTCCCGCCCCGAGCGCGAAGGTACCCGCGTCGACCCAGCGCGCGCGGACACCCAGGCACGCCGCCATCCCGCGGTTCTGGGTGACCGCGCGGATGCGCAGGCCCGCGTCGCTCCGGAACAGCAGCAGGTACATCGCCGCCACGCTGATCGCGGCCAGCCCGATGATGAACAGGCGGTTGTACGGAAGCTGCACGCCGATCATGACCGGGATCCCGCCCGACAGCCACCGGGGTGAGCTCACGTCCACGTTGGCCGCGCCGAACCAGAGCCGGAGGCCCTGCTGGATCATGAGGCTCACGCCCCAGGTCAGGAGCAAGGTCTCGAGCGGCCGCCCGTAGAGGAAGCGGATCACCCCGCGCTCGAGCAGGAAGCCCGCGGATGCCGAGACCAGGAACGCGAACGGCAGGGCGACCAGGAAGTAGTAGTCGAAGCTCCCCGGGAAGTAGGTCGCGAACCACCCCTGCATGAGGAAGGTCGAGTAGGCGCCGAGGGCCATCAGCTCGCCGTGGGCCATGTTGATCACGCCCATGAGCCCGAACACGATGGCGAGCCCCAGGGCCATCAACAGCAAGATCGAGGAGAGCGAGAGGCCCTGAAAGGCGATCTCGATGGCCTGGGTGAAGAGGCCCCAGCGCTCGATCCGCTTCACCGCGACCTGGGCGGCGGCGGCGAGCGGCGCCGGCGCCTGAGGATCCCCCGCGATCTGGTAGAGCGGCTCCATCGCGTTGGCGCTGCGCAGGCGGCCGAGGGTCTCGGCCGCGATCACACGCTCCGCCTCATCCCCGAGCCGGAGTCGAATCAGGGCCGCACCTTCCTCGAGGGCGAAGCGCACCCAGCGATCGGTCTCCTTCGGCAGGGCCTCCTCGAGGAGCGCGAGCGTCGCCGCGTCGCCGGTGTACGCCATCTTGGTGGCGGCGGCGCGGCGCGTGGCCGGGTCGGGATTGATCAGGTCGGTCTGGCCAGAGAACGCGTCGATCAGCGGGCGGATGGCGATCCGCAGGCTCCGCCCGGTCGGGACCTCCCCCAGCGAGGCCAGCTCGGCCAGCAGCGGCTTGCCGTCGGAGCCGGCGATCGGCTCCCGCCCATACGCGGAGAACAAGGGAACCAGGGTCCGGTCGCCCTCGCTGATCTTGTCGCCGACGATGACGGTTTCCTTCTTCCCGCCGGGGAGGGACCGCACGTAGACGCTGCCCTCACGCAGCGCCTCCAGCAGGGGCAGGATCTGGCGATCACCCGTCTTGCCGAGCGCGACCGCCGCGGCCTCCTGCACCGCCGGATCGGCCGAGGCCACGTCCGCGATGTGCCGGGCGAGCTCCGGAGAGGGCCCCGCGCCCTGCGCCACTGCCGGGGCGGCGAGCCCCGGCAGCAGCGCGGCTGCGATGAGCAGCGATCTCCACACGAGCGTGCTTACGCCTTCTTCTGGTACGTGCCCTTGTGCTTCACCCAGTCGCACCCCTTGTCGGGACTCGTGTACTGGCTCCAGGGGTCGGCCTTCACCAGGCCCTTGGAGCGGGAGACGACCTTGAACTGGCCGTCCTTGAGGATCTCGCCGATGAGCACCGGCTTGTAGGTGTGGTGGTTGGCCTCGTCCATCTTGATCTGGCCGCCCGGGGCCAGGAACGTCTGGCCGTAGACCGCCTTGCGGACCGCGTCCACCTCGAGCGACTTGGCCTTCTCGGCCGCCTGCTTCCAGATGTAGACGCCGAAATAGGCCGCCTCCATCGGATCGTCGGTGACGCGCTTGTCGCCGCCGGGCAGGTTCATCTTCTTCGCGTACGCCTTGAAGGCGGATACGAACTTCTTGTTCTGGGGCGTGTCCACGGACTGGTAGTAGTTCCAGGCCGCGAGGTGACCGACCAGTGCGGAGGTGTCCATGCCGCGCAGCTCGTCCTCGGCCACGCTGAACGCCATGATCGGGCACTGCTCGGACCGCAACCCCTGGTTGGCGAACTCCTTGTAGAAGGGAACGTTCGAGTCACCGTTGATGGTCGAGAGCACGGCCGAGCTGCCGCCGGTGGAGAAGCGCTTGATCTTGCCGACGATGGTCTGGTAGTCCTGATGGTTGAACGGCGTGTACTCCTCCGCGATCGAGTCCGCGGGAACCCCCTTGGCGAGCAGGAACGCGCGGAGGATCTTGTTGGCGGTCCGCGGGAAGACGTAGTCGGTGCCCAGCAGGTAGAACTTCTTGTAGCCTCCGCCCTCCTTCGACATCAGGTACTCCGCGGCGGGAATCAGCTGCTGGTTCGGCGTGGCCCCGGTGTAGAACACGTTCTTCGAGCACTCCTCACCTTCGTACTGGACGGGGTAGAAGAGCAGGCCGTTGTTGTTCTCGAACACCGGCAACACCGACTTCCGGCTGACCGACGTCCAGCAGCCGAAGGTCACCGCGACCTTGTCCTGGAGCAGGAGCTGCTTGGCCTTCTCCGCGAACAGGTCCCAGTTCGAGGCGGGGTCCACGACCACCGGCTCGATCTTCCGGCCCAGGACTCCGCCCTTGGCGTTGATCTCCTCGAACGCCATCATGCAGACGTCACGGAGCGAGACCTCGCTGATGGCCATGGTGCCGGACAGCGAGTGCAGCACGCCGACCTTGACCGTCCCGCCGCCCTGCGCGCGCAGGACCGCCGGGAAGCCGATGCCCGCCGCCGCGCCCGCGCCCAGCGCGCCTGCGGTCTTGAGAAAGTCCCTCCGAGATACTGTTGCCATACGGGTCTCCTTTCGCTCCGATCGGTGAAGTAGGTCGGACCCGTCCTTGGGTCACAGTCAGTAGGACTCTCTCCCGGCGCGTGCTCTCCGACCCCGCTGTCTCGGTGCGCCGACCGGTCGCTTGAGCAAGCCGCGTGCCCCGACCGGTGCTCAGGCATATCAAGTGGTTGCGATCGAATGCGTCGCCACAAACCAAAAGAACTGCCTACTCGCTAGGCAGTCCAGTCGGTGTGCCCGTGTTTTCGGCAGGAGCTAGAGCTTGACCGCCCGGGCGTGGCCCATCTCCTCGGTGAGCAGGAGCGCCTGCGCCACCTCCGCCATCGGCTTGCGCGTGTCCATCGCGGTCTTCTGGATCCGTCGGAACGCTTCCGGCTCGCTGAGCCCGAGCCGGGTCATCAGGATGCCCTTGGCGCGCTCGACCAGCTTGCGCGACTCGAGCTTGCGCTTGAGCAGCTCGTTCTCCTTCCGCATCGCCTCGATCTCGCGGAAACGGTGAACCGCCACGTCGAGGGTCGGCCCCAGCTCCTCGGCCCGGACCGGCTTCGCGAGGAACCCGAGCACGCCCGCGTCGACCGCCCGCGCGACTACCGGCGCATCGGTGTGGCTCGTCACGAGTACAACCGGACAGGGCGATACCGTCATGACCTCGCGCGCGGCCTGAACCCCGTCGCCGTCCGGGAGGCCGACCGCCAGCACCGCCACGTCGGGTCGGTGCTTGTCCACGAGCCGGAGCACGTCCTCCGCCCGACTACCGTTGCCTACCACCTGCCCGCCTTGAGCCGTGACCGCCTCGGCCACCGCGGCCCGTGATGGAGCGTGATCGTCGATGATGAGCACTCGCCAATGTGGTTTCATGGCTTCCTGGAATAGCAAGCGGGGTGCCACGAGGGCAGTGAGAGAAACCGAGGACTTGGACGGCTCGTGCGGCCGCCGGCTGCTCAGGCCGCGATCAATCGCTCATCGCCTCAGCAGCCGCGGACCGGAACGACGAACGGCTAGAAGAACGAGTAGTAGACGCTGACCGAGATCGTGTCCATGCTCTTGCCGCGCGCGAGCAGCCCCTGCGAGGTGATGTCCGGACGCGAGTAGCGCACCCTGAACACCTTCTCGTCGGCCTGGTCGTGACGGTACTCGAGCCGACCAACCAGCCCCTTCCAGATGTTGTACTGGACCGTCGCGGTGGTGGACCAGAGATCGGTCGCATCGCCGAGGCCGGTCCGGGCTCCCCCCGCGTCGCGGAAGAACTCCTGACGGACCGCGGTCCGAAGCTTCTCGGTCCAGTCGTAGGCGGCATAGCCGGCCCAGCCCCACCACGTCGCGTCGCCACTCTGGCGGGTAGACCGAACGAGGGGCTCGGCCTCCTCGTGGCCGTAGTCGACGTTGAGGCCCAGCGTGAGGTTCCTGATTCCGGTGTAGTTGAAGACGAAGTCCAGCACGTAACGGAGATGGCTGTTCACATAGCCGCGCGAATCGCGCGTCACGTTCTCGTCGATCCGGCGCGGATCGATCTGCTCCGGGCCCACGATCCAGTTCAGGTTGGCGGTGAAGTCCTTCAGCGGGGTGAAGGCGAACTGGCCCGTGTAGCTGAGCGCGTCGTTCACGTTCTTCGAGTCGTCCCAGCCCAGCACCACGCCCGCGGTCATGCTGAACCAGTCCGTGAACGTGTAGGACGCGAGACCGCCGGTGTGCGTCAACGGGATGGCGAGCCCGAACAGAAAGCCCCGCGAGAAGTTCAGGTTATTCGGAGACTCGATGACTTCGTACCCCAGCAGGGTGACGAACTTGCCGGCCTTGAGCGTGAGCCCGCTCCCCACCGGGACCAGGCCCGACACGTAGGCCTCGAGGAGGTCGAACTTCTCGGTGTTGCGAAACGGAAATCCGTCGTCCTCGTCCTTGAAGATGCCGAAGGAATGGTTCTTCTGCGAGTCGATGCCCGCGGTGATCACGAGCCCGTAGCCGAACGGGTACTTCTCCGAGGGGTCCTTCTTGATGCTGAACTCCGCCGCGTTGAAGGTGTAGCCCTCGTGATAATCGTAGATCCGGAACTCGTTGGTGCCCCCGCGCCCGGAGCCGCTCAGGTTGGCCGTGAAGCTGTTCTCGATGTAGGCGAAGAGATCGTGCTCCTCCCAGAACGTCTTCGGCTTCTCTTCTTCCTTCTTCGCCTCCGCGGCGGGCGCCGGCGTCTGCGCCATGGCGGGGGCTGCTCCCGCGACCGCGGTCAACAGGACGGCCGCGAGCAGCCGTCTGGCGAGTGTCGTCATCTCATGTCTCCTTGGGCATCGAAGTGGACGTCGTTCACATTGCCGCGCACCCGGTGCCCACGTCTCGGGCAGCGGGTGCGCACCGCCGTAGTCGAGTGTCGGCGACCCTTACACGCCGCGCTTATCCGCGCCCTGCCACCGCCTCCGTGCTCATCATGGAGGCACTCCGCCCCATGCTGACCGCGGGCCCCGTCACGCCGCTGCTCGTGTGGAACTCGGGATACGCCGAGATACCGTGCTCGCCCAGATCGAGTCCCTCGTACTCTTCCTCGGCGGAGACCCTGATTCCCATGGCCACCTTGATGAGGCTCCAGCCGATCATGCTCACCGCGAACGTGAAGATCCCCACGCCCACCACCCCGGCGAGCTGCACCATGAACAGCTTGAGCCCACCGCCGAAGAACAGACCGTTGCCGGTGGTGCCGGGTGTGAACTGATCCTGGGCGAACAGGCCGACCGCGAGCGTGCCGAAGGCACCGCACACCAGATGCACCGAGATCGCCCCCACCGGATCGTCGATCTTGATCCGGTCGAAGAACAGAACCGAGGCCACCACCAGGACGCCCGCCAGGAGGCCGATGATGAGGGAGGAGCCGACGCTGACGAACGCACACGGAGCGGTGATCGCGACGAGCCCGGCCAGGCCCCCGTTGAGCACCATGGTGAGATCGGGCTTGCCGAGCAGCAGCCACGCCGCGACCGACGCCGAGATGGCCGCCGCCGCCGCCGCGGTGTTCGTGGCCACCGCAATGCGCGCGATGGCGCCCGGGTCCGCCGCCATCGCGCTGCCCGGGTTGAAGCCGAACCAGCCGAACCACAGGACGAATACCCCGAGGGTCCCCAGCGCGATGCTGTGGCCGGGGATCGGGTGCATCTTGCCGTCCTTGGTGTACTTGCCCAGGCGGGGACCGAGCAGGATCGCGCCGGCCAGGGCCGCCCAGCCTCCGACCGAATGCACGACCGTCGAACCGGCGAAGTCGAACATCCCGAGGCTGGCCAGCCATCCGCCGCCCCAGATCCAGTGCCCGACCACCGGGTAGATCAGGCCGACCATGAGGAAGCTAAAGATGTAGAAGGCCCCGAACCGCACGCGTTCGGCGACTGCCCCCGAGACGATGGTCGCCGCGGTCGCCGCGAACACGAGCTGGAAGAAGAACTTCGCCCACAGGGGCACGCCGGTCCAGTTCAGCGCCGAGTACACGCCCTGGTAGGCGTCGCCCGTTGCCGGGCTGTTGTCCGCGCCGCCCGCGAAGAACAGCCCCTGGGTGCCGAAGATCGCGTTCCCGTCGCCGAACATCAACCCGAAGCCGAGCACCAGGAACGCGATCGAGGACACCGAGAAGACGATGAAGTTCTTCGCCAGGATCGCCACCGTGTTCTTGGCCCGGCAGAAGCCGGACTCGACCCCGGCGAATCCGAGGCCCATGAAGAAGACGAGGAACCCGGCCACCAGGACAAAGACCGTGTCCAGCGCGACCTTCAGGTCGTCGGTTCTGGCGGTCAGGACCTGCATCGGATCCTCCGGCGGCTTGGCCGCGGCCGACGCCTCCGCGGGCTTCTCCGCCGGCTTATCCTGCGCGAGCACGCCGCCGGCCAAGCCCAGGACGAGCATCACCGCGAGGGCCGCCGCCCCCGCTTTCACTGTCCACCACGTGCCAATCCGCATGGTCGGCTCCTTGGGGTTGAGAATGACGTCGGAGCACCCACTGCGATTCCGGTGCCATGCTGTCGCCCCGGTCCGGTGTCCGCCGAAATGATGAAAGACAGCGACTTAGCCCGTCTCGCCTGCGAGATGCTCGTGTCATCGACTGCCCGCCGAACGGGCAGCGTGCTCATGCACCGCTCACGTCGGGATCGAGCGATTTCCGGACGTACGACGGCCTCCTGGCTCGCCCGAGAGGTCGAGCCAGGAGGCCGTGGCGCGGCCGGAGCCGCCTCGTTCTCTTCTACGTTCTCTTCTAGATGTCGTAGTAGAGGGCGAACTCGTACGGGTGCGGGCGCAGCCGGACCGGGTCCACCTCGTTCTTCCGCTTGTACTCGATCCAGGTCTCGATGAGGTCCGGGGTGAACACGTCCCCCTTGAGCAGGAAGTCGTGATCCTTCTCGAGGTTGTCCAGGACGATGTCGAGCGCCCCGGGGAGCTGCTTGATCTTCTTCTGCTCGGCGGCCGGCAGCTCGTAGAGGTCCTTGTCCACCGGCTTGCCCGGGTCGATCTTGTTGGCGATACCGTCGAGGCCCGCCATCACGCACGCCGCGAACGAGAGGTACGGGTTGCAGGTCGGATCCGGCGTCCGGAACTCGATCCGCTTCGCCCCCTCCGCCTTCGAGTACATCGGGATCCGGATCGCGGCCGAGCGGTTGCGCTGGCTGTAGACCAGGTTGATCGGGGCCTCGTAGCCCGGCACCAGCCGCTTGTAGCTGTTGGTGGAGGGCGCGATGAACGCGAGCAGCGCGGGCGCGTGCTTCAGGATGCCGCCGATGTAGTAGAGGCACATCTTCGAGATGTCGGCGTATCCGCCCCGCTCGTAGAAGAGATTCTTGCCGTTCTTCCAGATGGACTGGTGCGTGTGCATGCCGGAGCCGTTGTCCTGGAACAACGGCTTGGGCATGAACGTGGCGGTCTTCCCCCATTTCTTCGCGGTCTGCTTGGCGCAGTACTTGTACCAGCACACCTTGTCGGCCATCTTCGTCAGCGTGTCGAAGCGCATGTCGATCTCGGTCTGCCCGCCGCTCGCCACCTCGTGGTGGTGGACCTCGACGCGCACGCCGACCGACTCGAGTGCCAGCACCATGTCGGACCGGATGTCCTGGAACTTGTCCATGGGCGGCACCGGGAAGTAGCCCTGCTTGTAGCGCGGGATGTACCCGAGGTTCGGGCGGTCCGGCGTGCCCTCCCGGCCGGTATTCCAGGCGCCCGCTTCCGAGTCGATGAAGTAGAAGCCGTAGTTGTAGCTCTGGTCGAACCGGATCGAGTCGAAGAAGAAGAACTCGAGCTCGGGCCCGATGAAGATCGTGTCCCCCACCCCGCTCTTCTTGACGAACGCCTCCGCCTTCTGGGCCACGTAGCGGGGGTCGCGGGTGTAGGCCTTGCCGCTGATGGGGTCCTTGACCGTGCAGATCAGGACCATGGTGGGCACGGCCGTGAAGGGGTCCATCTGGGCCGTCGAGGCGTCGGGCATCAGCAGCATGTCCGACTCGTCGATGGTCTGGAACCCGCGGATCGAGGAGCCGTCGAAGCCGAGCCCATCCTCGAAGATGTCTTCCTTCAGCTCCGATACCGGGATGGAAAAGTGCTGCCAGAGACCGGGCAGGTCGATGAAGCGCAGGTCCACGATCTTGACACCCTTCTCCTTCGCCATCTTCAACACGTCCTTCGGGGTCATGCTCTTACCTCCTTGTCGCGTCGCGCTGGGTGGGGAAGACTGCGGGCCGGCGGAGCCTCCCTCCGCTCCGCCGGCCACCAACCATAAGTGTTTGCCACGGGCCCGTCAAGCGGGCCCTGCCTCTAGTGGCTCGATCGGGGCCTGGCCTCCGGCGGCTTCGTCGCGTCGAAGCCGCCCGCGCTCCCGCCCATCGAGTACTCGCCATACGACGCCGAGCCGCCGAGCATGTACGCCGTCTCCGAGTGCTGGGACAGATCCAGCCCGGCCATCTCGTCCTCGTCGGTGACCCGCAGGCCCATGGTACCGTCGAGCACCTTGAGGATGATCGCCGTCATCACGAAGCCGAGAATCCAGGTCACGAGGACCGCCACGAGCTGGATCCAGAGCTGCTTCGGGTTGCCGTAGAGCAAACCGTCGCCGCCCGCCTCGTTGACGAGCGTGGTGGCGAAGAGGCCGGTGGCGAGCGCTCCCCACGTGCCGCCCACCCCGTGCACGCCGACCACGTCGAGCGAGTCGTCGTAGCCCAGCTTCGACTTCAGATTACAGGCGGTGTAGCAGATGATCCCCGCCACCGCCCCGATGACGATGGAGGCCATCGGCGTCACGAACCCGGCCGCGGGCGTGATGGCCACGAGGCCGGCCACCGCCCCCGAGGCCGCCCCGAGGACGGTCGGCTTCCCGCGGGAGGCCCACTCGGTGAACATCCAGCCGAGCACGGCCGCCGCGGTGGCGGTGTTGGTGGTCATGAACGCGTGCGCGGCGAGACCGTTGGCGGCCAGCGCGCTGCCCGCGTTGAAGCCGAACCAGCCGAACCACAGCAGGCTGGCCCCCATCACGGTGAACGGCAGGTTGTGCGGGGGCATCGGCTGGTGGCCGTAGCCCTTGCGCTTGCCGATGACGATCGCGGCGGCGAGCGCGGAGATACCCGAGGAGATGTGCACGACGGTGCCGCCCGCGAAGTCGAGCGCTCCCAGGTTCTTCAGCCACCCGCCGACGCCCCATACCCAGTGGGCCAGCGGATCGTAGACGAAGGTGGCCCAGAGCAGGATGAACACCAGGAACGTGGAGAACTTCTTGCGCTCGGCGAAGGCGCCCGTGATCAGAGCCGGGGTGATGACCGCGAACATCATCTGGAACAGCATGAACGCGCTGTGCGGGATGGTCGCGGCGTAGTCCGCGTTGGGCTCTGCTCCCACCCCGCTCAGGCCGACCCACTCGAGCCCGCCGATGATGCCGCCCTTGTCGGGGCCGAAGGCCAGCGAGTAGCCCCACAGCACCCATTGCACCGAGATCAGGGCCAGGACGATGAAGCTCTGCATCAGGGTTCCGAGGGCGTTCTTCTGCCGCACCATCCCGCCATAGAACAGCGCGAGGCCCGGCGCGGTCATCAGGAGCACGAGCGCGGAGGAGACGAGCACCCACGCGGTGTCGCCGCTGTCGATCTGGGCCGCCGGCGCCGGACTGGCTGCGGCCGCCGGCGCCGCCGGGGCCGGAGCCTGCGCGGAGAGCGGCGCCGCCAGGCCAAGTGCAATGGTCGCCGCGAACAACACGATCGTCACTGACCGGGTCATTCTGATCACCTCACTGGCCTGCTGGTCGGGGGTTGACCGAGATCACAGCGCGCTCTCGTCGCGCTCGCCGGTGCGTATCCGGACCGCCGTATCGACCGGTTGAATGAAGATCTTGCCGTCACCGATGTTGCCGGTCTTGGCTGCTCCCGCCAGGACCCCGGCGACCTTGTCGACGAGGTTGTCCGGCACCACCACCTCGACCTTGATCTTCGGGAGGAAGTCGACCGTGTACTCGCCGCCGCGGTAGAGCTCCGTGTGGCCCTTCTGGCGCCCGAAGCCCCTGACCTCGGAGACGGTCATGCCGATGACCCCGATGCCGGTCAGTGCCTCCTTGACGTCGTCGAGCTTGAACGGCTTGATGATGGCTTCGATCTTTTTCATATGGACCTCCCGGGCGGGCAGCGCTGCACTCGTCGTGCCGCTAGGAATCGATGCCCTGAAGGTCGAGAAATCAGGAGATTGCGCGGAGACCATCCCGGAGGACGGGAGGGTCGGTGGTCACTAATTAGGCAGGGTGCTCAGAACTGCCTTTCGGCTAGGCAACCGAAAGGCTGGGGGACGCGTTCAGTCCCGCCAGACTCCGTCTTCGACCACTATCGCCTGCTTGGCCGCGGCGGCCGCCTCGGCGCCGCTGGGCATCGCGCTCCGGAGGGCCGACCACAGCTCCTTGAGGTCCGGCGTCTTGGCCGCCAGGTATACCCCCGGGATGTGCGGCCGGTCCGCCTCGGTGAAGGTCCCCGAGCACATGATCACCTTGGGCCGGGGGCTCCGGCGACTCAGGCGCCGGATGAAGTCCATGCCGTCCATCCGCGGCATCCTGAGGTCCAGCACGATCACGTCGGGTCGGACTGCGCCCAGTACGGACAATGCCTGGTACCCGTCGGTCGCCTCGAACAGATCGAACCGGTTCTCGAGGGCCATCCGGTAGAGATTCCGCCAGGCGGGGTCGTCGTCAACGAGCAGTATGCGGGGCATGGTGCCACCTCCGTGCGCAGGTGAGCACGCAAGAATGTTGCCAAGGCACGGTGGCTGACATTTCAGCTAGTTGGAGGCCAGGCCCTGATACGCCGCGGCAGCGCGCCGACGACGAGGGCGGACAGCGTGTTCCGGAGGGAACATCAGGCGCGGCGCTGGGGGATACCGTGCCGGCGCATCTTCGAGTACAGCGTCGGCCGCCGGAGCCCCAGTACCTGCGCGGCAGCCTGCTTGTTCCAGCCGGTGGATTCGAGCGCCCGGACGATCGATACTCGCTCGATCTCCTCCAGCGAGCCCGGTGGAGGAGTCGAGCCCCCCGGTGAAGGGTCCACCTGCAGCGGCTCCGGCAGGTCCGCCAAGGTGATCTCGCGTCCGCGGGCCACCAGGACCGCGCGCTCGATGGCGTGCTCGAGCTCTCGGATATTGCCCGGCCAGCCATAGGACAGGAGCCGGCGGTAGGCCTCGGGATCGATGGACTCGACGTCCCGTCCATGCTTGGCCCGGAAGCGCTCGAGGAAGGACTTGACCAGCAGCGGGATGTCGCCGGTACGGTCGCGCAGGGACGGCAGCGTCACCGTCACCGTGTTGATGCGAAAGTACAGATCCTGCCGCAGGCGCCCCTCGCGCAGGGCCGCCTCGGGCTCCCGGTTGGTGGAGCAAATCAACCGGAAGTCCACCGGCACGGTCTTGGAACCGCCGAGGCGGCGCACGGTGCGGTCTTCCAGCACGCGCAGCAGCTTGGCCTGCAGATCGAGCGGCATCTCGGTAATCTCGTCGAGCAGCAGCGAGCCGCGATGCGCCTCTTCCAGCAGTCCGGACTTGTCGGTCGACGCGCCGGTGAAGGCCCCCTTCACGTGGCCGAACAGCTCGGACTCGATCAGATCCTTCGGCAGCGCGGCGCAGTTGATCTTCACCATCGGGCCATCGACCCGCGTGCTCTTGGCGTGGACCGCGTTGGCGGCCAGCTCCTTGCCGGTGCCGCTCTCGCCGACGATGAGCACGTTGGCGTCGGAGCTCGCAACGGACTCCAGCATCTCGAAGACCCGCTTGATGGCCGGGGAGGAGCCGAGCATCTCGCCGTAGGCGGCCTGCTCGGCGAGCTTGCGCCGCAGGTCGGATGTCTCGGCGAGCAGGCGACGGCGCTCCAGCGCCTTGCCCACCAGCATCAGCATCTCGTCCGCGTCGAACGGCTTGGCGACGAAGTAGAAGGCCCCCTGCTTGGTGGCCTCGACCGCCTTGGAGATGGACCCGTGCCCGGTCATGATGATGACCTCGATCGACGGATCCTTCGCCTTCAGCAGGCGCAGCAGGTGGAGGCCGTCGCCATCGGGCAAGATCAGGTCCACGACGCCGAGGGCGAATTCTCGGGTTTCCATCCGGAGCATCGCCCCGACGGTATTCCCCGCCGTTTCCACGTCATAGCCCTCGCGCTCGAGGGTCAGGCGCAGATTCTCGGCGATGACCGATTCGTCATCCACGACGAGGATGCGCGGCTTCACGCGGTTCTCTCGATCAACATGGCAATTACGAGCCTAGCATAGGGCGATTTCTTGGCGTCAGCCCGCTGACACCGACGCAGCGGGCCCGGGGCGTGCGCGGGTCAGGTGGGTCGGGGCAACCCGCATGGGCTGCTGCCGGAAGCTTCTCTGCTTATCCGCTCGGCTCGCCTTCCGCTGCGCCTCGCCAAGCCACTGCCTCTTTGCGCCAACGGCTTGGCCCGCTATTGCCTTGCTTGGCCTCCTTGCTCCGACCTGGCCGCCTTGACAGGCCTGATGGTGGCGAGCAATATGCGGCTCATGCAATTCGGCTTCGCTCTGCCGGGCCGTGGTCCGCTCGCGACGCCGGAGGCGCTCACCAGGCTGGCCGAGAAAGCGGATGCCCTTCGCTATGCCTCCGTGTTCGTGACCGACCACGTGGTCATCCCGATCTCCTACAACTCGCCCTATCCCTATTCGACGAGCGGCCGATTCGCCGGCGACTGGACCAACGGCTACCTCGAACCCCTGGCCATGATGGGGGTGCTGGTCGGGCTGACATCGAGGGTGAAGATCGGCACCAGCGTGCTGGTGGTGCCCTATCGCAACCCGGTCGTAACCGCCAAGATGCTGGCCACACTCGACGTCATGTCGGGCGGGCGCATGATCCTGGGGGCCGGGGTCGGCTGGATGAAGGAGGAGTTCGAGACGCTGCAGGCGCCGCCCTTCGCGGAGCGGGGCAAGGTCACCGACGAGTACCTGCGCCTCATGCGGGAGCTGTGGACCAAGGAGCCCGCGGAGTTCATGGGCGCGCACTATCGCCTCCCCTCGGTGAGCGCTCTGCCGAAGCCGCGCCAGAAGGGTGGCATCCCCATCTGGATCGGCGGCCACACCGATGTGGCCCTGCGCCGCACCGGCGAGCTCGCGGATGCCTGGCATCCCATCGGGATGCGCCCGCCGGCCATGCTCCTGCCCGACGAGTACGCCGACAAGGTGAAGGTCATTCACGGCTGGGCGCGCAAGGCCGGGCGTGATCCGAAGGCCATCACCCTCTCGCTCCGGGTGCCGCTCGAGCTGGCGCCCAGGCGCGGCACGGCGACGGTGAGCGATCAGCCGGGCTTCCGGGGCACCCCCCAGGACGTCATCCGGCACATCAAGAGCTACCAGGCCCTCGGTGTCTCCCATTTCGTCTTCGATCTGGCGGCCCCGGATCTCAAGGGCCAGCTCGCCCTGATGGACCGCTTCGCCCAGGAGGTCCGACCGAAGGTCCTCCGGACGCCCCGCTAGGGCGGCCGATGCCGTCGGGCCCGACCGCGCTCATTCCCCCGCCCGTCGCCGGCTTCATCACGAGCGCGCGGGTGGGTCGGCTCGCCACCGCCGACGCGGGCGGCCAGCCGATGGTGGTGCCGATCTGCTACGCCTTCGACGGCGATGCCCTGTATTCCGCCGTTGACGCCAAGCCCAAGCAGGCGCCGCCCGAGGGGCTCAAGCGAATCCGAAACCTCCGGGAGAATGCCCGCGTCTCAATCGTGATCGACGAGTATGACGAGGACTGGACGCGTCTGCGCTACGTCATCATCCAGGGGCGGGCGGATCTGCTCACCGACGGCCCGACCTTCACCCACGGGGTGGACCTGCTGGTCGCCAAGTACACCCAGTACCGCACCCTCGGGTTGCCGCGCGAGCACGGCCTCATGATCCGCGTGACCCCCAGCCACGTCTCCTCATGGCAGTACTCGAGCTGAGCCCGGTCGAGCGGGCGCTGGAGCGGGTCGCGGAGGGCCGGACGCCCGACGCGGCGGAGGCCACCGCACTGCTCGACACGCCGGCCGAGCGTCTACCCGCGCTTCTCGCGGCCGCGTCGGCCCTGCGCGACCAAGGTCGGGGCCGGCGCATCACGTTCTCGGCCAAGGTCTTCATCCCGCTCACCACCCTCTGCCGCGACTACTGCGGCTACTGCACGTTCCGGAAGGATCCGGGCGAGCCGGGCGCCTTCACGATGACGCCCGATCAGGTGCTGGCCCTGGCCCGCGCGGGGGCACGGCTCGGCGCCAAGGAGGCGCTGTTTTCGCTGGGTGACAAGCCCGAGGCGATCTTCCCGGAGCAGCGCGCCTTCCTGCGCTCGGTGGGCCACCGCACGACGCTCGGGTATCTGCGCGAGATCAGCGCCCGCGTCCTCGATGAGACGGGCCTGCTCCCGCACGCCAACCCCGGCCTGATGACAGAGCGGGATCTGGCCTCGTTGCGGGAAGTCAACGTGAGCATGGGGATCATGCTCGAGAGCACGTCCGCGCGGCTGCTCGCCCCGGGCGCCGCGCACGACCGGGCGCCCGACAAGGTTCCCGAGCGGCGCCTCCGGACCATCGCGCGCGCGGGCGCGCTCGGCATCCCCTTCACCACCGGCATCCTGATCGGGATCGGCGAGACTCACGCCGAGCGCGTGGAGTCGCTCCTCGCCATCCGCGAGCTGCACGAGCGGCACGGCCACATCCAGGAGGTCATCGTCCAGAACTTCCGCGCCAAGGCGACCATCCCGATGCGCGCCTGGCCCGAGCCGGGCGCGCTCGATCTCCTCCGGACCGTTGCGGTGGCGCGGCTCCTCCTGGGGCCGCGCATGAACATCCAGGCCCCACCCAACCTGTCCGCGGAGGGCTACGACCGGCTGCCCGCGGCCGGCCTCAACGACTGGGGCGGCATCTCGCCGCTGACCCCCGATCACATCAATCCCGAGCGCCCGTGGCCCGGCCTGGCCGAGCTGCGGCGTCGCACCGAGACCGCCGGCCACGAGCTGCGCGAGCGCCTGGCCGTCTATCCCGAGTACACTACCCGCGAGGCGTTCCTCGATGCGCGGCTGCGCCCGCGCGTGGCCGAGCTGGTGGACGCCGAGGGATTCGTCCGACCCGACCGCGAGATGTGGAGAAGCTGGTAGTGCCGAATACAAGAGAAATGGAGCGGAGCGACATCATGGCAACGCGTGAGACCACGATCTCCCTGGACTGGGCTTCGCCCGATACCCGCCGCATCCTGGGATCTCTGCTCGACGGCGGTGAGCTCTCGGTCGCCGACGGTAGTCGCCTCGCCGAGGCCCAGGGGCGTGACCTGCAGGCCCTGACCCTGGTGGCCGACGAGATGCGGCGGCGCCAGGCGGGCGACGTGGTCACCTACGTCGTCAACCGCAACATCAACTTCACCAACGTGTGCATCAAGCATTGCACGTTCTGCGCGTTCAGCCGCGACCACCGTGAGGAAGAGGGCTACTTCCTGCCGATGGACGAGGTGGTCCGTCGCGCCATCGAGGCGTGGGAGGTGGGCGCGACCGAGGTCTGCATCCAGGCGGGCCTTCCCCCCAAGCTCGACGGCCGCTACTACATCGATCTCTGCCGCGCGATCAAGGCGGCCCTGCCGGAGATGCACCTGCACGCCTTCTCGCCCGAGGAGATCCTCTACGGCTCTACCCGCTCGGGGCTGCCCATCCCGGAGTACCTGGCCGAGCTCAAGAAGGTCGGACTCGGGACGCTGCCCGGGACCTCGGCGGAGGTGCTAGACCAGGAGATCCGGGACGTCATCGCGCGCGGCCGCATCACGGTCAAGCAGTGGATCGAGGTGATCACCGCGGCCCACGCCCAGGGCATCCGGACGACGTCGACCATCATGTACGGGCACGTGGAGCGGCCCGAGCACTGGGTGCGGCACATGGACCTGCTCCGCGGCATCCAGAAGGAGACGGGAGGCTTCACCGAGTTCGTCCCCCTCTCGCTGATCCACCAGGAGGCGCCGATGTACCGCCGCGGCCTCGTGCCCGGCGTGCGCCAGGGCGCCACCGGCCTCGAGGTCGTCCGGATGCACGCCCTGGCGCGCCTCTTCCTGGGCCCGCTCTTCCGCAACATCCAGTGCTCGTGGGTCAAGGAAGGACCCAAGCTCGCCCAGGTCCTGCTCGCGGCGGGCTGCAACGACATGGGCGGCACCCTGATCAACGAGTCTATCTCCACCTCCGCCGGCGCTTCGTACGGCCAGCTCGTGCCGCCTGCCGAGCTGCGCCGCCTCATCCGCGACGCGGGCCGTGTCCCCGCCCAGCGCTCGACCACGTACGAACTGCTCCGCCTCTACGAGGTGGAGGATCCGGCGGACGACTCACCGCTCGATCACGTGGACAACGCGGAGGCGCGGTTCGGCTCCTACCGGACCTTGGCCGGATCCGGGCAGTTCCGCTTCCTGCATCCGACGCGCGCACCGGGCGGCTAGGACCCGCGTCCCCGCGCATTCGTCAGTTGAGCGCGCGGGCCGGCTTGAGTAGAATTGGCTCTTGGCTTCACGAGACGTGTGAATCCTCAACGGCCCGACCGTTCACTCTCACACCCAAACACGGAGGGAACCCACATGGCAAAATCGATGACGAAGTCCGCCATCATCGCTCACCTGGCCCAGAAGACGTCGCTCTCGAAGAAGCAGATCGTGGACGTCATGGACCAGCTGCTGTCGCTCGCGACGAAGGAAGCGAAGAACGTGTTCGTGGTGCCGAACTTCGGCCGGCTCGTGCTGGCCAACCGCAAGGCCCGGATGGGGCGCAACCCGCAGACCGGCGAGCCCATCAAGATCCCGGCCAAGCGCGTGGTGAAATTCCGCCTGGCCAAGTCCCTCAAGGACTCGGTGCTTGGTAAGAAGTAGCCCGCACGGCGCTCTCGCATTTCGACCGCTCCCCGCGTCCTGGGAGCAGGCGCGCGAGCTGTTCCGGTTCGCGGGAGCCTGGACCCCACCCCCGGCCGACGTCCACGCCGGGTGGGGGGCCTGGGACGGGGAGCGACTCGTGGGAGCGGTCTTGATGGAGCGGGCGGGCGCCACGGCGATGCTGCACGGACCCGTGGTCGTGGCCCCGCCCGACACGCCGACCGAGGACGTGCTGGCCGTAGCGGCCGAGCTCGTGAACCAGACGCTGGCGCACACCGGCACCGCCGGCATCGCCACCCTCTTCGCGCGGCCCCAGAGCCTCGACCGGGTCTGGGTGCGCAGCGGCTTCATCCCGGTCCCCGAAGCGGAGCTGCCCCGCGAGCTCCAGGGGCGCCCGGGGCTCGGGCTGTTCGGCTGGCGCGGCGGTACCGCCCTCTGGAGCACCGCCGGACGCGGCGGCTCCCGGTCCGCCCTCGCCCGCGGCGAGCACTGACCCGCCCTTCCCCCGCGCCATGAAGCTCACCGCGCTCGCGGGTGGCACCGGCGCCGCCAAGCTGCTCCGGGGGCTCTCCCGGATCATGGACCCGCGCGATCTCACCGTCATCGTGAACACGGGGGACGACGCGGAGATCTGGGGTCTCCACATCTCGCCCGATCTCGACACCGTCTCCTACACGCTGGGCGGCATGATCGACGAGCGCAAGGGCTGGGGCCTCACCGGCGAGACCTTCCACGCGCTCGACCAGATCGCCCGCTTCGGCGAGCCGGTGTGGTTCAACCTGGGCGACCGTGACCTGGCCACTCACCTGCACCGCACCCGGCTGCTCCGGGAAGGCCGCACGCTGACCGACGTCGCGCGCTCGATCGCCGCGGCCCTCGGGGTGGCGGCGACCGTGCTGCCGATGTCCGACCAGCCGGTCCGCACGCGCATCCTCGGTCCGGACGGCTGGCTGACCTTCCAGGAGTACTTCGTACGCGAGAAGGCCCAGGTCGAGGCGCGCGCGGTGGAGTACGCGGGAGCCGCCGCGTCGGCGCCCGCGCCGGGCGTGCTGGAGGCCATCGCCTCGGCGGACGCCATCCTGGTGTGCCCGTCCAACCCCGTCACCTCGGTGGGTCCGATCCTGGCCGTCCCGGGCCTCGTGCAGGCCCTGGGAGCCACGCCGGCGATCGTCGTGGCCGTCAGCCCCATCGTCGGCGGCGCCGCGGTCTCCGGGCCGGCTGGGCGGCTCATGGCGTCGGCCGGCTTGCCGGTCTCCGCCACCGGCATTGCCCGAGCCTACGCCCCCTGGCTCGACCGCCTCGTCCTCGACGAGCAGGACCGGGCCCTGGCGGGCGAGATCCACGCCCTGGGCGTCGCGCCGGTCCCCGCGCCCACGATGATGTCGAGCCGCGAAGCCGAGATCGCGCTGGCCCGCCACGTGCTGAATGCCGCCGGGGGAGGACAGGGGCCACGTCCGGGACCCCACCGATGACCGTGCTGCTCCTGGCCGTGCCCGTGAAGGACCTGGTCAACGCCAAGCAGCGCCTCATACCCGCGCTGTCGCCATCCGAGCGTCGCGAACTGGCGCGCGCCATGCTGGAGGACGTGCTCGACGCCGCGGTGACCGCGCTTCCGGGCGCCGTGCTCGTGGTCACCAGGGATCCGGATGTGCAGGCTGTGACCCGCGCCGCCGGGGCCGCGTGTCTCACCGAGAGCGCCAATCGCGGCCACACCGCGGCGGTGGCCTTCGCCCAGCGGGAGGCGCTGGCCCGCGGGGCGGCGCGCTTCCTCACGTTGCCGGGGGACGTTCCCTGCGTCACCGCCCAGGAGATCGCCACGCTGTGCGACGGTCTGGCGGAGGCTCCCGGCGCCGTGTTCGTCCCCTCGCGCTCGGGCCGGGGCACCAACGCGGCCCTGCTGGCCCCGCCCGACTTGATTCCGCTCACGTTTGGCGAGCCCTCGTTCGAGAATCACTTGAAGACGGCGCGGGCCGCCGGGCTGGCCCCGCTGGTGCTCGAGCTGCCCGGCATCGGCCTCGACGTGGATGCCCCCGAGGATCTCCCCGTCCTCCTGGAGCGCGGGCCCGCCACGCGAAGCGCCCGGCTCCTGCGCGGCTTCCCGGCGGGCGCCCGGGCCGCGGGCGCGCGTTAGCCATGCCGCCGCGCTACGAGGTCATCGGCGTGGAGGGCCTGCCCGAGCTTCGCCGGGGAGACGATGTGGCGACCCTGATCGTCGACGCGGCACGCCGCCAGGGCACGCCGATCGTGGCGCGGGATCTCCTGGTGATCAGCCAGAAGATCGTCTCCAAGGCCGAAGGGCGGCTCGTGCGCCTCTCCGACGTGACCCCCTCCCCGCGGGCCCGGGCGGTCGCGGAGGAGATCGCGCGGGATCCGCGCCTGGTCGAGGTCATCCTGAGCGAGAGCCGCCGCGTCGTGCGCCAGGCCAAGGGCGTCCTCATCGTGGAGACGCACCACGGCTTCGTCTGCGCGAACGCAGGCGTGGACCAATCCAACGTGGACGCGGACACCGCCTGCCTGCTCCCGCAGGACTCGGACCGCTCCGCCGCCGCGCTGCGCCGACGCCTGCAGACGCTCACCGGCCACGAGCTGGCCGTGATCATCGCCGATACCTTCGGCCGGCCCTGGCGGGAGGGCCTCGTCAACGTGGCCATCGGGCTCGCGGGCTTCGAGCCCATCCGCAGCTACCTCGGCGAGCTGGATCCCGCGGGCTACGCGCTGCAGGCGACCATCCTGGCGCTGGCCGATGAGCTGGCCGGCGCGGCCGAGCCGGTGATGGGCAAGCTAGATCGCATTCCGGTGGCGATCATCCGCGGGCTGGACTGGGAGCCTGGCGACGGCTCGAGCCGCGCCCTGCTCCGCGATCCGGCCCGCGACCTGTTCCGATAACCCAGATCGAGGAGACGGCATGCGGATCGGCATCGTGGGCGGCACCGGCAAGGAAGGCGTGGGGCTCGGGCTGCGGTGGGCGCAGGCCGGGCACGAGGTGATCATCGGCTCGCGCGATCCCGAGCGGGCGCGCGCGAAGGCGGCGGAGCTGGCCGCGGCCGCGCCCGGCGGTCGCGTGGACGGCCGGTCGAACCGCGACGCGGCCGCCGCCGCCGACGTGGTCGTCCTGACCGTTCCGGCCACGGGCCTCGAGACCACGCTCCCCGAGCTGCGCGACGTCTGCCGCGGCAAGATCGTGGTGAGCACGGTGGTGCCGCTCACCTTCGGAGGCGGGCGCCTCTTCACCCCGCCCTCGCAGGGCTCCGCCGCCGAGGAAGCGCAGCAGATCCTCGGCCCCGAGGCCCGCGTGGTGGCCGCCTTCCATCACATCGCGGCCCACGAGCTGGCCGCGGGCGATCACGCGATCGAGTGCGATCTCCTCCTCTGCGGCGGCGACGCGCCGGCCAAGCAGCTTGTGACCGAGCTGGGTGCGTCCATGGGCCTCCGCGCGGTGGACGTGGGCGCGCTCACCAACGCGGGACCGCTCGAGGGCATCACCGCGGTCCTCGCCACGATCAACCGCCGCTACAAGCTGAAGAACTCCGGCATCAAGATCACGGGGCTGCCCTGAGAGCAGCCCTGAGAGCTGCTTCGCTCTGGCGTAAGGCAACCCCCGCTTGTCTTTCTAATGCGGGGGCCCAGAAATGGCCCCCGCACTCCCCCATTGCCGCGCTTTGCGCGGCTCGGGCCCCTGCGGACATCCGTTCCGGCGCTTTCACCCGCCGAGAATCACCCCGAGCACCCGCTCCACGTCCCCGAGGTCGTCGAACAGGTGGTCGGGGCGGTCGACGAGGAGCTCGTCGCGCGTGTGCTGCCCGGTGGTGACCGCGACCGCCACCGCGCCGAAGGCGCGCGCGCAATCGATGTCGTGCGGGGTGTCGCCGATCACCACGACGTCGGTGGGCGCGAAGGCGTAGCCGACGAGGGCATGGGCCCGTCGGGTCGCCAGCGCCGGCAGCCGGCGCCGGTCCACGTGGTCGGAACCGTAGGCCCCGACGCGGAAGTGCGGCCAGAGCCCCGTGGGCAGGAGCTTGATGCGGGCGCCCTCCTCGATATTGCCCGTCACCAGACCCAGCACCGCGTCGGGGGACTGCGCGAGACGCTCCACCACTGCGGGCACACCGGGTAGCGTCACCACGTCGCGGCCATCGCCGATCTCGCTCGTGAGACCGCCCAGGTAGGCCTCGAAGAAGTCATCGAGGCGCTCCTTCACGCGCGCGGGCTCCCAGCCCAGCGCGCCCATCACGTCGTGGACGATGCGGGTGTCGGTCCGGCCGCGGAGGTCGTACTGGTCGATGCCCCCGGCCGCGCCGAAGACCCGCTCGAGCGCGGCCCGCATCGCGCGCCGCCCCGCTCCGCGCGAGGTGATCAGGGTGCCGTCGACGTCGAACAGGACGAGCTTCACGGAGCGAGCGACTACCCTAGGTATGCAGCGGGGCCGCGAGGGCGCGTAGGCGGGCCACGATGGGTGGCAGCCGGTCCAGCACCGCGTCCACGTCGGCGCCGGTGCTCCACCGGCCGAGCGTGAAGCAGAGCGAGCCTTCCGCTTCCTCGGGCGTGCAGCCGATGGCCCGCAGCACGTGCGACGTCGTCTGGGTCAGCGAGGCGCAGGCCGATCCCGAGGAGGCGGCCACTCCCTCCAGGTCGAGATCGAGCAGCACGCCGTCGGCCTTCACCCCCCGCGCCACCAGACTCAGGTGGTGCGGCAGCCGCGAGCTCGTCGAGCCGGTCACCCGACAGTCGGGGATGGCCTCGAGCAGCCCGCGCATGAGCCGGTCGCGCAGGGCGGCGAGCCGCGTCGCCTCCTGGTGGGCGCCCTCGACGCGCATCAGCTCGGCGGCGACGCCGAGGCCCACCACGCCGGGCACGTTCTCCGTGCCCGAACGGTACCCCCCCTCCTGGCCGCCGCCCAGCATCTGCGGGTGGATCCGCACACCGGGCCGGACCCAGAGGGCGCCGCTCCCCGGCGGCGCGTAGAGGTCGTTCCCCGAGACGGTCAGCAGGTCGATCCCCATCGTCTCCACATTGAGCGGCACCCGGCCCAGTGCACCGACCGAGTCCACGTGCAGCGCGGCGCCCGCCGCGCGTGTGACGCGCCCGATCTCCTTGAGCGGCTGCACCGTGCCGATCTCGGGACTGGCGGCCGCGACCGAGACGAGCGCGGTGTCCGCGGTAAGGGCCGCCCGCACCACGCCCGGATCCACCCGGCCCTCGCCGTCCACCGGCAGGTAGCACACCGTCACGCCCGCCTTCTCCAGGTCGCGGCAGGCATTGATGACCGAGATGTGCTCGGTGGCCGAGAGCAGGACCCGGACGGACCCGCCGCCCCGCGCGCGCGCGACCACGCCCTTGGTCGCCAGATTATTGGCCTCGGTGGCGCCGGAGGTGAAGATGATGCCGCCGGAGGCGCCGCCGCAGAGGCGCGCGACCTTCACGCGGGCCGCATCCAGCGACTCCCGCGCCTCCGCGCCCAGCGAGTGACGCGCCGAGGGATTACCGATGCCCGCCTCCAGGAACGGGCGCATGACCGCGAGGACACGCGGATCCACCGGCGCGAACCCCGCGTAGTCGAGGTAGGCGCGCCCGGGCTGGACCCCGGTGGACTCCACTGGCATCTATCGCGTCTTCCGGATCACGAAGCGGTAGACCGCCCCGGTCCGGGTGACCTCGAGCAGCTCGTGGCCCGTGTTCTGCGCCCAGCTCCGCATGTCGGGGTCGGAGGCGGGATCGTCGGACAGCATCGCGAGCACCTGCCCCGCGGTCATCCGGGTCATCGCCTCACGGGTCTTGACGATGGGCATCGGGCAGAACAGCCCGGTGCAGTCAATCTGCCTGTCAGGATTGACGACTTTCGCTTCCTGGACCATCGCACGCTACCGTACCCCAGCCGTCCGCACCCCGTCAAGGAAGGCTACCGCGCTGCATTTCTCGCCGCATGGAAGGGCCGTCGCCGATTATCCTTGGGGTGACACCATGGCCCGACGCGCCAGAGTTGCCGAGACCCCCGCGGCCCGCCGCATCAAGCGCAAGATCCTGATTGCGATAGCCCTGACCGCGTTCCTGCCGATGCTGGTGGTCGCCTATCTCGTCTACGCCTATGCGCTCCCGCTGCTCGATCCCCAGGCCCAGGAACGCGACCTGCCGTGGATGCTGGTGATGCTGGGCGGGACCGGCCTGCTCATGGCGGCGGGCAGCTTCATGCTCTGGGACCTGGCCACCTCGGTAGTGCGCCACGCGGACTCCCTCAATGCGCCGGGCCGGCCCGCGCCCCCGCCGCGCACATCCCGGTCGACCATGAGCCCCGAGACCATCGCGGTCCAGCAGTACGTGCAGCAGAGCGACGAGGTGGACACGCTCATGCACTCCTTCTCGCGAATGCTGGCCACCATCGAGCAGCAGGCCTCCGACGTGAACGAGTACGCGCGGCGGCTCGATACCGCCTACAAGGAGCTCGAGTCCACGAGCGCCCAGCTCAAGGAGTTCTCGTTCAAGGACGAGGTCACCGGGCTTTACAATCGTCGCTTCTTCTCGATCCGGCTCGAGGAAGAAGTCTCGCGCTACCGGCGGTTCAACCATCCTGTCTCGGTGGTGTTGCTCGACCTCGATGGGTTCAAGGCGGTGAACGACGACCTCGGGCACGCGGCCGGCGACGAGACGCTCCGCGCGATGGCCGAGATCCTGCTCAAGCAGTCGCGCGGCATCAACGTCATCTGCCGGTACGGGGGCGACGAGTTCGCGGTCCTCCTCGTCGAGACCTCGAAGAGCGGCGCCCGCCTCTACGCCGACCGCATCCGCTACGTGCTCTCCACCTGGACCTTCGCCCACGGCCGCCGGGTCACCGCCAGCTTCGGCATCGCCTCCCTGCCGGAGGACGTGGCCCCCGCCGCCGACGAGCTGATCCGGGCCGCCGACGAGGCGCTCTACGCGGCGAAGCGCGCCGGCAAGAACCGCGTGTCGGTGCACGAGGACGTCGCGGCCACCCGCCCCGCCGGGCGGCCGGGCGGCCGATGACCGCCCTCGCCTCGGCCCGCCGGGTCCTCATCGTCGACGACGAGCACGACATCCGCACCACCCTGCGCGCGGTGTTCGGCTCGGCGGGTTACGAGTGCCGGATGGCGGGCGACGGGCGGGAAGCGGCGACGCTCTTCGAGGCCGAGCGGTCGCCGCTCACCATCACCGATCTCAAGATGCCGCTGATGGACGGCCTCCAGCTCCTCCAGCACGTCAAGGCCCGCGACGCCGACGCCGCCGTGATCATGCTGACCGGCGCCGCCGACGTGCGCGTCGCGGTCGAGAGCCTCAAGCAGGGCGCCAGCGACTTCATCCTCAAGCCGGTCAACCTCGACCAGGTCCTGCTCTCGGCGGAGCGAGCGCTCGAGCACCGCCAGCTCCTGATGGAGCGGCGCGAGCACCAGGCCCTCCTCGAGCACCGGGTGACCGAGGCGACGCGCGACCTGGCAACCGCCCTCGACGAGCTGCAGCAGACCTACCAGACGACGCTCGAGGCCCTGGGCTCGGTCCTGGCCACCCGCGAGATCGGCACCGAGCTGCACTCCCGTCGCGTGCACGCGTACGCCCTGGCGCTGGCCCGCCGGCACGGGCTGTCCGGGGGCGAGCTCGAGGCCCTGGGCCGCGGGGTGTTGCTGCACGATATCGGCAAGATCGGCATCTCCGACGCGATCCTGCTCAAGCCGGGTCCCCTCACGCCCGACGAGTGGGTGATCATGCGGAGCCACCCGGAGATCGGCCGCCAGATCCTCGAGAGCATCCCGTTCCTGCGCGACGCGATCCCGGTGGTACACCATCACCACGAGCGCTGGGACGGCACCGGGTATCCGCTCGGGCTCGCCGGCCCCGCGATTCCTCTGGGGGCCCGCATCTTTGCGGTCGCCGACGCCTTCGACGCCATGACCTTCGACCGACCCTACTCGAAGGCGATCTCGCTGGAATCGGCGCGCGATCGGATCCGGGACTCGGCGGGCACCCACCTCGATCCGGACGTGGTGGCCACGTTCCTGCGCATGCCGCTGGAGGTCTTCGCGACAGCGCGCGCCCGCTCGCTCGAGACGGCCCGCTAGGGCCCCCGGAGCGCGTACTTCTCGACCGCGTAGGCTTTCTGCCTGAACTTCTGGACCTTGCCGGAGCCGGTCAGCGGGAACCGGTCCACGATCTCGACGTACTTCGGCACCTTGAAGTTGGCGATCTTCCCGCGCGCGAAGGCGATGATCTCCTCCGGCTCGAGCGAGGCGCCCTCCTTCGGGATCACGAAGGCCATGACCGCCTCCCCCATGATCGCGTCGGGCACCCCCACGATCGAGACGTCGAGCACCTTCGGGTGGCGCAGAAGGAAGTCCTCGATCTCCGCCGGGTAGGTGTTGAACCCACCGACGATGATCAGGTCGGTGAGCCGGCCGGTGATCCGCACGTAGCCCTCCGCGTCCTTCACTGCCATGTCCCCGGTGTGCAGCCACCCGTCGCGGATCTTCTCTGCGGTGGCCTCGGGCTTGTTGTAGTAGCCGATCATCAGGGTCGGCCCCTTGATGCACAGCTCGCCCTCCTCCCCGGGCGGCAGCTCCCGGCCGGTCGCGGCGTCCACCACACGGTCCTCGATCTCGGCGGTGCGCAGCCCGACCGTGGACACCCGCCGCTCGAGCGGGTCACCGGGCCGGGTCCAGTGGGTACCCCCGGTGGCCTCGGTGAGCCCGTAGACGACGAGCGCGTCCATGCCGAGCCCGCGCTCCCGGTCGAGGATCCGCCGCATGACCTCCACCGGCACCGGCGCGGCCCCGATGGAGCCGGTTCGCAGCGAGCGGAGGTCGCGGGTGCCGAAGGCAGGGTGGCCCAGCACCGTGATGAACATCGTGGGCACCCCCGAGAAGATCGTCACCCGCTCGGCCTCGATGAGTCGCATCGCCTCGAGCGGGTCGAAGATGTCCATCAGGACCTGGGTCGAGCCCACGAGGCAGTTCGCCGCGATGCCGCCCATCGAGCCGAAGATGTGGAAGTACGGCACCGGCACCAGGCAGCGGTCCGCCGACGTCCAGGCGTGCAGATCGGTGTAGACGCGGCACTTGAAGTACATGTTGCCGTGTGAGAGCAGGCAGCCCTTCGGCTCGCCGGTGGTGCCGGAGGTGTACAGCATCTCCGCCGCGTCCACGGGCCGGACCCGGACCGCGTCGAGATCGGCGCCGCCCGCGCGCCCCGCCCGCTCGACGTCCTCGAAGCCGAGCGTGCCGCCGGGCCGCTCGGAGCCCAGCACGATCACGTGGCGCAGCGCGGGGAAGCGATCGCCCGGCCCGAGCTCGCGCAGGATCTCCAGGTAGTTCACCGACGCGGCGGCAAACCGGTCCACCATGATCAGCGCCTTCGCGTCCGACTGCCGCAGCACGTATTCCACCTCGAGGGCCTTGTACCGGCTGTTGCACGTGACGGTCACCGCTCCGATCTTGGCGATGCCGAGATTCGCGACGTTCCACTCCACGCGATTGGGCATCCACAGGACCACGTGGTCGCCCGCCCGCAGGCCGAGCGTGAGGAGGCCCCGCGCGAAATCATCGGCGCGGCGCTTGAGATCCGCGTAGGTGACCCGCTCGTCCTTGAAGACGACCGCGGCCCGGTCGGGAAACCGCGCGGCCGCCCGGTCCACCATCTGGCCGAGGGTCAGGGCGGGCCCGAGCTCCGTCGTCATCGCACGGGAGTGTGCTCGATGTGCTCCAGGAGCTGGCGCGCCCGCGAGGCGGCCACCGCCAGGTCCTCCGCCGATACCCCTTCCTCCCGGGCGCGGCGGATGTGCTCGAGGAGCCGCTGGGCCTGTCCGAGGGCGATGGCGCGATCGCCCTCGCCCAGGAGCTGCGGGATCAGCTCGAGGCTCTGGCCGGCCATGTCCTCGAGCGTGCGCACCAGCAGGTCGCGGGCGAGCCGGCGCCGGCGCTCGTCGGTACCCGGCACGCCGAGCGCCCGGAACAGCGACTCCACCGACGCCTCGAAGCTCCCGGCGCGCCAGCCGCGCACGCCCAGCCGCGTGTGGCCGCGCCAGAGCCGGTCGCTGACCCGCCGACGCCGCTCGCGCGACACGGCCTCGGAGACGGAGGCCTCCAGCAGCACCTGGCTCGCCTCCAGCAAGCCCTCGAGGGGCCCTTCATCGCCCCCGCCCCGGCCGAGCGCACGGCGGAGGCGCCAGAGATCACGGGCCACCGCGGTGGAGCAGACCTCGAGGAGGAACCCCGCGGTTTCTCGATCGACCTCGCCGCGCTCGAGCGCGGGAGCGAGAAGCTGTCGCGCCTCGCCGGACTCGCGGCCGCGGATCAGGGCGGCCACCCGGTCGCGCCACTCGGCCGTCACGGTGGCACGCGCCCCATCCGAAGCCGGGGCGTTCGGCGCCGCGAGCACCGGGGCGACGGCCTCCGGCGCGGAGGGCGAAGACGTGGCGGGCGGCGCGGCCGGACGGCGCGCGAGCGCTCCGCGGGAGGCGGGCGTGAGCCCGGGGCCGGGCGGCCCCGGCCGTGCCCGGCGCCGACGGCGCGCGCGCAGCCGCGCCCGCGGATCCCCTTGGAGCGCGTCGGCCAGGCCGAGGAAGAGCAGCACGAGCGCGATCGCCCCGACCACCGCGAGCAGGGCCTCCTCGACGGTCATGCGGCACACCGTATCACGCCACCTGGGCTTTCACGATCATTTGGCGCGCTCACGCGGTATGATGCCCGGTACCGGAGATCAATGTTTTCAAGGAGTCCCCAATGCGTCGGGTCGCGGTGATCGGAGTGGGCGTCACCAAGTTTGGCAAGCACGATCGGACCAGCGCCGAGCTCTTCGCGGCCGCTGCCGCCGACGCCATCACCGACGCCGGGATCGCCCCCAGCGCCGTCCAGGCGCTCTACTTCGGCAACGTGACCGGCGGCGAGACCGAGCGACAGCTCCACATGGGCCCCCTCGCCGCCACCCTGCTCGGCCTGCCCACCGTGCCCACCACCCGGTTCGAGAACGCCTGCGCCACCAGCCACGCCGCCTTCCGGCACGCGGTGATGGAGATCGGGAGCGGCGTCTCCGACGTGGTCTTGGTCGGCGGCGCCGAGCGCGTGCTGAACGTGCCGACCGACTCCGCCACCGAGTTCTTCGCCTACTGCTCCGACGCGTCCCTCGAGCAGCCCGCCGGCCTCACCTTCCCCGGGGTCTTCGCGCTGATCGCGCGGGCCCACATGGACAAGTACGGCACGACCGAGGAGCAGATGGCGCACGTGGCGGTCAAGAACCACCGCCACGGTGTCCTGAATCCCAAGGCGCAGTTCCAGAAGGAGATCACGCTCGAGACCGTGCTCAAGAGCGCCTACGTGGCGGATCCCCTCAAGCTCTTCGACTGCTGCCCGTTCACCGACGGGGGCGCCGCGCTCGTGCTCGCCTCGGACGACGTGGCGCGCCGCCACCGCCGGCCGATCTGGGTGCTCGGCACCCACGCGGCCACCGACACCATGTTCGTGCACGAGAAGCGCGACCTGTCCCGCGTGACTGCCACCGAGCGCGCCGCCCAGGGGGCCTATCGCCAGGCCGGCAAGACCCCCACCGACGTGGACGTGGTGGAGCTGCACGACTGCTTCACGATCGCCGAGATCGTGGCCACGGAAGGCCTCGGCTTCTTCGAGCCCGGCACCGGCGGCCTGGCCGCCGAGAAGGGCTGGACGAGCCTCGGCGGCAAGCTCCCGGTGAATCCCTCGGGCGGGCTCAAGGCCAAGGGCCATCCGATCGGGGCCACCGGGGCCGCCCAGATCGCGGAGATCGTCACGCAGCTCCGCGGCGAGGCGGACCGGCGCCAGGTGGACGGCGCCCGCACCGGCCTGACCCATACCCTCGGCGGCAACACCGCGACCGTCGTCGTGAGCCTGTTCGGCCGTGACTGAGCGCGTGATCAACCTGAAGGGCTTCTTCGAGGAGGCGCGCGCGGGCCGGCTCACCGGCATCCGGTGCGGCCGCTGCGGCGAGCTGGCCATTCCCCCGAAGGAGTTCTGCGCGAGCTGCCAGGCCCGCGACTGGCAGCCGGTACCGCTCGCCGGCGGCGGCACCGTCGTGACGCACACCGTGATCCGCGTCGCCCCGCGGGGCCGCGGCGGCGAGGTCCCCTACGCGGTCGCGGTCGTCCGGCTGGAGGAGGGCGTGTCCGTGCTCGGGCGGATCGTCGACATCCCGTTCGAGGCGCTCACGGCCGGCCTGCCCGTCCGCTTCCGCCCCGTGCAGATCGACAGCCAGACCGTCATCGGCTTCGGCCCCGCCTGACCTCGCCGCGGAAGGCGCGGAAGAAGGCCCGGACGTCCGCGACGAACTCCGCGGGCCGCTCGTAGGCGATGAAGTGCCCGCCCGCCGTCAGGTCGGTGCGGCGCACGCAGTGGTAGACGCGCCGGATCCACGAGTCCGGCGGCGCCGGGAAGAGATCGTGCGGGGCGCAGAGAAAGCCGGTCGGCACCGACACGAACTCTCCCCGCTCGAGGCGCATGCCGGGGAGCCGGCGCGCCGCGGTGTAGAGCCAGCTCGCGGTATTCACCGAGCCGGTCAGCCAGTAGACCATCACGTCGGTGATGATCTGCTCCATGGTGAACGGCGGGCCGTCCGGCCCGGACCCGCTCCAGCCGTGGAACTTCTCCGCGATCCAGGCCGCGAGCCCCGCCGGGGAGTCGGTGAGCGCGACCGCGAGCGTCTGCGGCTTCGTCCCCTGGATCGCCTGGTACCCGGTCTCGCGCGCGAGCCGCTCGCGGGTCCGCGCGACCCACTGGCTCTCCTCGGCGGTCAGCGGCTCGCTCCCCTCGCCCAGGTCGGGCCGCAGCCCCATCATGTTGAGGTGGATCGCGTCGACGCGCGCCGCGGCGTCCACGCCGAGCCACGAGGTCACCAGGCTGCCCCAGTCCCCGCCCTGGGCCACGTAGCCCGGATAGCCGAGGACATCCGTCATCAGCTCGTCCCAGAGCCGCGCGATGTCGCGCGTGCCGATCGGCGCGGGCGGCGCGTCCGACCAGCCGTAGCCGGGCAGGCTCGGCACGATCACGTCGAAGGCGTCCTCCGCGTTGCCGCCGAAGCGTTCGGGGTGCGCGAGCGGACCGACCACCGCCTCGAACTCCACGAACGATCCCGGCCAGCCGTGGGTGAGCACCAGCGGGAGCGGCGCGGGCCCGCTGCCCCGCTCGTACACCAGGTGGATCCGGCCCGACCCGACCGATGCGGTGAACTGCGGAAGGCGGTTCAGCCGGGCCTCGACCGCGCGCCAGTCGTACCCGGTGCGCCAGTAGTCGAGCAGGCGCGCCAGGTACGCTGGCTCGATCCCGTAGCTCCAGGCCGCGCCGGCCGGCGCGCCGGGCAGCCGCGTGCGGCGCAGGCGCTCCGCGAGGTCGTCGAGCGCGGCCTGCGGAACCTCGATCCGGAACGGCGCGAGCCCGGCCGTCACCCGCGCGGCTCGAGCCCGATCCGGATGCGTCGGTTGTGTCGCCCCTTGTTGTCGATCTTGAGGATGCGGACCGGCCGCGACTGCGCGGTCGAGGCCAGGTGCGTCCCGCCGCAGGCCTGCCGGTCGAGCCCGACGATCTCCACGATCCGGATCGAGCCGTCCTCCGCGGGGGGCGGCGCCACCGAACGGTTCCGCACGAGGCCGCGCTCGGCCAGGGCCTCGGCCTCCCCCACGTAGGCGTACCGCACGGCCAGGTCCTGGCGGATCACGTCGTTGATCTCGGGCTCGAGCGCGCGAAGGCGATCGTTGTCGGCGTCCGGCAGGTCGAAGTCCATGCGCGCGGTGCCATCCTCGTTGAGCTGAGCGCCGGTGACCAGAGCGCCCTCGAACTGGCGGAACACGAGCGCGTTCAGGATGTGCGTGTCGGTGTGCAGCTGCGCCATCATCGACCGGAAGTCGGCGTCCACCACCACCTCGACGGTGCCCGCCATCTCGACGGGCTCGGCCAGCCGGTGCCAGTAGCGGCCGCCCGCGGCCTCGATCCCGCTCACCCTCACGTCGCCGCCGTTCCAGCGCACGACGCCGCGGTCGGCGAGCTGCCCGCCGCCGCCCGGATGAAACGGGCTCTGCTCGAGGAGCACCGCGCCCGGCCTCGCCTCCACCACGCGGGTCTCGAGCAGGAGGATCTCCGGATACTCGTGGCAGTAGTACCGGGACATGTCGCCTCCTGGCTCTCAGGGCGCCGCGTGGAGCGCCAGCTCGAAGTGCACCGCGCGGGTGTCGAAGGTCGTGAGCGCGGCGCGCGCATCCGGCTCGACCACCGCCCGCGAGGCGTCGGGCCCCGCGAACTCGTGGACCGCCTCGAGGGAGGTCCACAGCGTGAGCACCGTGATCTCGATCTCCTCGCCCTGCGCCCGGCGCAGCACCATAGCGCCCCGGTGGCCGGCGAGCCGGCGCAGCGCCGGGAGCACTGCGCGCTCGAAATGCTCCAGGTACGCCTGTGCGCCGGCCCCCGTGGCACGGGCGGACCATGATCGCACCACCGGGGACGGCACGCTCTGCACGGCGGACAGGATACCCGCGCGCGCGTCATGTTGCCCATGAATACTCGGCATGATTACTATGTCGCCGTGGAGCTCGACGACATCCGGGCCTTCGTGGCGGTCGCAGACGCCCGCTCGGTCAGCCGCGCGGCCCGGGAGCTCTACCTCACCCAGCCCGCGGTGACCCGCCGCGTGCAGCGCCTCGAGCGCGACCTCGGCGTGGCGCTGTGCGATCGCCGCCGGCGGCCCTTCGCGCTGACCGAGGCCGGCCAGGCGGTGCTGGAGCGCTGCCGACGCGCGTTGCACGCGGTGCGACGACATCCGCTCCGCCTCGAACGCTGACGCCCTGGACGCGCGAGACGTGCGCATCGGCGTCGCGCACGCGCTCACCGAGGCCACCCTCACCGACCCGGTGGACCAGGTTCGCCGCGCGTTCCCGCGCGTTGTCCTCTCCCTCAGCACCGGCTGGAGCCGTGAGCTGCTCGAGCGGGTGCGGGCCCGCGCCCTGGACGCGGCCGTCGTGCTCCTCGCCGATTCAGAGCGCCTGCCGGCCGGGCTGGACGGCACGCGCCTCGGCCACGAGCGCCTGGTTGTGGTGGGCCCGCGGCGCGGGCCGGCCCTGGAGATGGCGAGCGTGGGCGACGCCGGCTGGATCCTCAATCCGGAGGGATGTGCGGCGCGCGCGCTCCTGCAGCGCGCGCTGCTCGCCGCCAACCTCCGCCTGCGCGTGGCCGTCGAGACCTACACCTACGAGCTCCAGCTCGCGCTCGTGGCCCGCGGGCGCGGCCTCGGCCTGGTCCCGGCCCGCATCCTCGCCCGGAGCCCGCTCCGTTCCCGTCTCCGCGTGCGCCGCATCCCTGGCCTCGACTTCCCCCTGACGATCTGGGCAGTCCGGGGACGCGCCACGCCGGAGCTCGAGCCCATCTGGGCGGCGCTCGACCGCGCGCTGGGCGAGCGCCTCCAGCCGGCCCGGCTCAGATCCCGTGGCCCCGCTTCCGGCTCCTGACGGCACGGGCCGAGCTCCGGGCGCGTCAGGCGGCGACGTACGCAGTGCGCGACTCGAGAAAGCCCTTGACAGCCGACGCGTCAATCTCCAGCATCCGGCCAGGATCGGGATCGTCGCCAGACTTGCTCACCTTCGTGCCGATGACCGTGCTGGAGAATCTCGAGCCGCGGGCCTTCTCGCGCGCCGACCATGTGATGCGCAGGGCCTACCTGGGCGTGAAGTAGCCCCCGATCATGGATCTCGCCCCCTCCCCCCGCCAGAGCGAGCTGATCGCCACCGCCCGCGGGCTCGCACGCGAGCGCTTCGCGCCTCGCGCCGAGCGCCACGACCGCGAGGCGTCGTTTCCGTTCGACGACTACGCGGATCTGCGAGCCACCGGCCTCCTCGGCCTCTGCGTCCCCACGCGCTACGGCGGGCTCGGCGCCGACTACGAGACTTACTGCCTGGTCGCGGAGCAGCTCGCGCAGGGCAACGCCTCGACCGCGCTCACCTTCAACATGCACTGCCTCACGATGCTGATGATGGGCGTGCTCGCCGACGCCATGCTGATGTCGCCGGCCACGCGGGCGCGCCACGAGAAGCTCCGCGCCGAGAAGTTCCGCGAGGTGATCGACGACGGCGCCTTCTACGGGCAGCCCCACAGCGAGCCGGTGGAGCAGGGCGAGACCGACACCGCGCTGCGCATGGGCGGGCGGCGGTTCGGCACCACCGCGCGGAAGGTGGACGGGGGCTACGTGGTCAGCGGGCGGAAGTTCTTCGTGTCCCTCGCGGGCTCGGCACCCTACTTCGCCACGCCCGCCATCCGCCTGGGCGACGAGCCCTGGATCGAGCGCACCCTCTACCTTCAGGTGCCGAAGGACGCGCCGGGCGTGTCCTTCCCCGGCGACTGGGACCCGATGGGCATGCGCGGCACGGTGAGCCGCGACATGCTGCTCCAGGACGTGTTCGTCCCCGACGACGGCGAGGTGCTCCCGCCGGGCCTCTTCGGTGCCATGTACAACGCCTTCCCCCAGCTCTCGCCCCTGACCTTCTGCGCGACCTTCCTGGGCCTCATGCAAGCGGCCTACGACGGGGCGGTCGCCTACCTGACCGGGCAGATGACGGGCTCGCCCGGCCTGCACACCGAGGCGGCCGTGAAGGGCCACGCGGTGGCCGAGATGCTCTTCACCCTGGAGGCCGCGCGCGCGCTGTACTACCGGGCCATCTCGGAGGCGCGAGTGGATTGCCCGCCCGACGTGGTGCAGCGCGCGCGGGCCGCCCACGTGACCGTGCAGCGCTCCGCGGTCACCGTGACCCAGGAGGCGATCCGCGTCTGTGGTGGGCGGGGCCTCCTCAAGCGCTATCCGCTCGAGCGCTACGCGCGGGACGCGCGGGCGGGCGCGCTGATGCGCCCGTGGACCCAGGAGATCGCCACCCAGCAAGCGTGGGAAGCGGCGCTCGGCCTGGAGGCCCCGGACCTGCGAAGGGAGCCACTGCGGTCGCGGTGACCCCCTTGCCGCCTGGAGCGGTCCACCGAACCCGTCGCATCTTCGTCAGCGTACCTCAGCCGCCGTGCCGAACAAGCTGGATGCCGAGGCTCGCGAAGTAGCCCACCAGCGCGAGCGCAACGAAGGCCACGATGATCCCGATGACGCTCGCGACTCGAGCCGGGGCGCGCCAGATCGCATCGATTGGCATCACGCGATCCGCCCTTCGATCACCTCTTCCGCCGCTCCTCGGGATCCTTGCGCCTGCCATCAGCCGCCTCCGCGGGCACCGGATGGGCACCGAACATGCGAAAGGGGCCACGGCCGGCGCCGTGACCCCCTTCGAGCTTGGAGCGGCCGACCGGATTCGAACCGGCGACGTCCAGCTTGGGAAGCTGGCATTCTGCCACTGAATTACGGCCGCTTGTGCCCCCTATTCTAGTCTTCGGGCGGGGCCAGTCAACTGGGACCTTCACGCTTGCCACCTTGTGCTGAACGTCGTACTCGTGGGTGGCAAGCATGAGCTGCAGCGTGCTGATCGCGGTGGAGAGGAAGAGCTTCAAGGTTCACCCCGCCGCTCCCGGCGCAGGTGCGCGAGCGCCCCGTCGCGCGTGCTCACCAGCCCGAGCGCCTGGGCCTCCCGCGCCAGCGCCAGGAGGCGGCCCACCTCGGGCCCCGGGGGCACGCTGAAGGCCTCCATCACGTCCTCGCCCCGGAGCAGGGCGGGCGCCGCCGCCGCCTCGTCCGCGCCCGCGATGAGGTCGCGCACCACCCGGCCACCGGGGCCCGTCCACACCGCCAGTGGGGAGGCGCCGTCGAGCGCGGCCGCGTCGGCCAGCGCCAGCAGCAGCAGATCGCGCGCCTCGTCGCCGAGGGCCCGGAAGAAGCGAAACCGCGCGCGGCGCGTGATGGCCCCGGCCTGCGCCAGATGCATGGGCCGCAGGTGCTCGGCCACCAGCCGCTCGACCATCCGCGAGGCGTGTCCCGGGAGACGGAAGCGCAGGGCGATGTCCGCGGCGCGTCGTGCGCCCACCGTGTCGTGGCCGATGAAGCGGATGCGCCCGCCCACGTTCGCCCGCGTCTCGGGCTTGGCCACGTCGTGGAGCAGGGCGGCCAGCTTCAGCGCTTCCCGCCGGGTCAGGCCGCCGCCCAGGTCCAGGGCCAGATGGGCGCGCAGGGCCGGTCCCCACGGTGCGAGCGTGTCGAGCGAGGCGAGCAGGGCGTCCACGCCCTCGACCGCCCGCAGCGAATGCTCCCAGACGTCGAAGTGGTGCGGCAGCGGCTGGGCAGTGGCCCGCATCGCGAGGCTCTCCGGCAGCACCACCGCCAGGACGCCCAGCCGATCCAGCTCGCGCAGACCCCACGCAGCCGCCGGCTCGGAGAGGATGCCGAGCAGCTCGTCGCGGATCCGCTCGGCCGCCACGCGCGTGAGGAGGGGCGCGGCCGCCTGGATCGCCGGTCCGGCGTGCGGATGGAGACGCCATCCGGGACGCATGGCGAGCCGAACTCCGCGCAGGGCGCGGACCGGGTCGTCGCCGATCACCGCGGGCCCGCACGGGCGCACTACCCGGTCACGGAGATCGTCCAGGCCGCCCGTCGCGTCCACGACGGCGGCGGCGCCGTCGCGCAGGAGCTCCGCCACCGGCGCGGCGAGCGCGTTCACCGTGAAGTCTCGCGCCCGCAGGTCGTCTTCGAGGGTCGCGGCGCGCAGATCCACCAGATCCACTCCCGCGCCGCCCGACCGCAGCGCGATGCGCCCGGCGCCGCGGGCCTCGTCCAGCACCACGAACCTCGCGTCGAGCCGGTCCGCGAGGCGGCGGCCGAGCTCCAGCGCTCCGCCTCCCACCGCCAGGTCGAGGTCCGCGGCGGCGCCGCCCGACAGCAGCTCCCGGAGGGCGCCGCCCACTACCCAGGTAGGCCGCGCGGGCCCGGCCAGCTCGGTGAGTGCCGCGAGCGCTCGGCGTCCCGCCTCCGGGATCTGCTCCAGCCGGACGCGCACTAGAGACCCAGCAGGCGGCGGGCGTTGTCGCCGAAGATCTTGCGATGCACGGCCGGGGGCACCGGCCGCTCCCAGATCGGCCGCCGCTCGTCGTCGTAGGAGTGGGGCGTGTTGGGGAAGTCGCTGCCGAAGAGGATGCGGTCCTGCCAGCGCACGAGATCGGCGTCGGTCACGTCGGCGGCGCCCGCGCCGTGCCCGTCCCGGTAGATCGCGCTGTGCGGGGCCATCGCCGCGGTGGTGTCGAGATACATGTTCGGACACCGCTCCATGAGCTCGAGGTGCCGCCGCGTCTCGAACTGGCCCATGTGGGCCACGATCACCTTGAGCTCCGGGAACATGGTCATGACCCGCTCGAAACGAGGGAAACCGTCGTACTCGTTGGGCCAGGGCGCGCTGCCCACGTGGATCAGGAGCACCGCCCCCCGGGCCACCAGGAGCTCGTAGACCGGGAGGATACGCGGATCGTCCGGATGAAAGCACTGCACGTTGATGTGGAACTTGAAGCCTTTGAACCCGTAGCGGTCGAGCGCTTCCCGGGCCACGTCCACCACGTCGGGATCGCCCGGGTGCACGGTCCCGAGCGGCAGCCCCGCAGGCAGCCGCCGCGCGGTCTCCTGCAGCCACGCGTTGAGCTCGCGCGCGAGCCCCGGCTTGTGCGCATACGAGAAGAACACGAAGCGCTCCACGTCCTGTTCGGCGAGAAAGCGTGCGACCCATTCGGGCTCGGTCCCGTACTGGAAGTCCCAGCCCGGCCGGCCGACGAACCAGCGGCGGATCGCCGCCGAGAGCCACTCGGGATGCAGATGCGTGTGGACGTCGATGTAGCGGAAGCCGGGTGGCGCCGATGCCATCAGGCGCTCACCACCCAGCGCCCCGGCCAGCCCGCCACCTCGCGCGGCGCGCTCACGCGCCCCGCCCGCGTCAGCGCGGCCAGGGCCGCCTCCACCTCGCGGCGGGGGAGCCCGAAGAGCCGCGCGAGCAGCGCGGGCGTCGAGTACACCGCGCCGGCCAGATACCGCGCGAGCAGGCGCTCGAGCGCGGCCGGCCTGCGCAGACGCCGCCCCTCCGCGACGGCGTCGGGTAGCCAGCGCTCGAGCAGGTCCCAGCGGTACGAGAAGGTCGGCTCGTAGCGCTCCTCGGTCTTGACGATCCAGAGACCCTGCTGCAGCTCCCCCATGGCCCGCTCGAACTCGCGCGTCTTGCCCGGCTCCAGCATGAAGCACTCCGCGCGGATCCCCCGCGTGAACTGGGGCGACTCGCGCACGAGGCTGTCCATGATGCGCTTCGCGGTGAGCGAGAGGCGACCCGCGCCGTATTCCTCGCGGTACGCGCTCGCGCGTTGATCGCCGCGGGCGAGGCAGTAGAAGGCCGGGAACAGATCGAGCGCCACCAGGAGCGGCCGGCCCTTCACGAGCTTGCCGTAGTAGACCTGGCGCCGGGCGGGCAGCACGTCCTTGAGCTCCCAGGTGAGCCCGATCCCGTCGTCGTGGTGCGAGCGGCGCGGCCATCGCGGCGCGGCCCGGCCCACCACCGCCTCCCAGAGGCATCCCAGGCCTTCCGGGAAGCGGTGGAAGGTCGAGCACAGGCCGACCGCCTCCACGAAGGCCAGTGCGCTCCGGGCGGAGCGCACGCGGACGGAGGGAAGCTGGCGGAAGTTGCGGCGCCGGCGCCGGCGCAGCGCGGCCTGGTCCATGCCGCTCAGCCGAGCTCGAAGCCCCGCTCGGTGATGTGGTACTCGGCGATCTCGTCGCTCTTCGCGCTCCCCCGGTGCTTGACCACGCAGAGCATGCGGGCCAGCCGGTTGCCGACGCGCTCGCTGCCCATCACCAGGATGGTGTTGGCCACCGCGCCGACGTCGCCCGCCGCGACCTTGCGGGCGATGAGGTGCTCGAGCTGGGTCTCCTCGGTGGTCACCAGTAACAGCGTGGTCACCGCGGCGTGGTCGTACCGATGCGCGTCGATGAAGGCGCGGTGCTTCCACACCGGCATGCAGATCTCCATGCCGAGCGTCTCGCTGTCGCGGTGGATGGTCTTCCGGTAGAGGTCGTCGAAGATATACGGCTGGATGTAATCGCCCGGCACGTCCATCGGCTCGATGCCGTCCACCACGATGCGCCGGGTCCCCGCCGCGAGGTGGAAGTATACGAACGGGCGCACCGTGTAGAGCGCCTGGTTGTACTGCGCCTTCCAGTTCCAGTCGAACTCGAGTCCGTCCGGGCTCGCGACCTGGTAGCTCTGCAGCTTGCCGGCCCACGGCAGCGCGTCGCAGTAGAAGGCCTGCATCTGCTCGTCGGGGGGGTAGGGCTCGGCCATGGGCAGCACCGAGTGCGTCCACCGCTTGAGGTCCCAGTCGTGCAGGCGCGCCGCGTAGGCGTGGTGTTGCTGGGAGTCTCCCCGGACGTTCATGTCGAAGACGATGCCCCGGGCCCCGTCGGCCCGCGCGCCGTGGTCGCAGAACCGCAGGCCCAGGTGGGTCTTGCCGATCCCGGTGGCCCCGTACACCACCGCCAGGGTACCCGGGAGCAGCCCCCCGCCCAGCATCTCGTCCAGCCCGGAACTGCCCGTCGAAACGCGCGTGGTCATAGCCGGGTGATCTTACCGACCCGGGCCGGAGACGGTCAAGCCGCGGCGGGCTCCTTGACAGGCCGCCGAGGCGGGTCCTACCCTCGATACATGCCACGCCGAGTGGTCTGGTACCCGGCGGGTTCCCCGGCAGCCACCCAGATCCCCACGCTCCCCGGCGACCTCGAGGCGCACGCGCTGGGCTCGGCCGGCGCCCCCCCGCCCGGACCGGACGAGTCGTCTGCCGTGCTCGTCGACTTGACCGCGGGCGACGCGGCGGTCGCGACGGCCCTGGCCGCCACCGCGCCGGATCTGCCCGTGGTCGCCCTGGTCGCTCCAGGAGCCACGCCGGCGGTCCCGTGCTACGCCTACCTCACCAAGCCGGCCGCACCCGAGGTGCTGGCCGCCGCCCTCCGCAACGCGTGCGACCACGCCCAGGCCCGCCGCGAGGCCGCCGCGAGCCGTCGCGAGCTGCGGGAGCTCAACCAGATCGGGGTCAGCCTCTCCGCGGAACGGGACACCGACGCGCTGCTCACTCTCATCCTGAGCAAAGCGCGCGAGATCACCCAGAGCGACGCGGGATCCATCTACGTGGTGGAGGACGCCGCCGACGGCACACCGCGGCTGCGCTTCAAGCTGGCCCAGAACGATTCGGTCCCGGTACCGTTCACCGAGTTCACCCTGCCGATCGACGACGCCAGCGTGGCCGGGCACGTGGCCCTCACCGGCGCGGTGCTGGAACTCGACGACGCCTACGTGCTGCCGACGGGCTCGCGCTTCCGGATCAATCGCGACTTCGACGAGCGGGTCGGCTACCGCACCAAGTCCATGCTGGTGGTCCCGATGACCACGCCGCAGGGCAAGGTGATCGGCGCGCTCCAGCTGATCAACTGCAAGCGGGATCCGGCCGCGGTCTTCGTGACGCCCGCCGACGTCCTCGCCCACGTGATCCCCTACCCGCCGCGCTTCCGCGACCTCGCCGCGTCGCTCGCCTCCCAGGCCGCCGTCGCGCTCGAGAACAGCCGGCTCTATCAGTCGATCCAGACGCTCTTCGAGGGCTTCGTGCAGGCTTCGGTCACCGCGATCGAGTCCCGCGACCCCACCACCTCCGGCCACTCCTTCCGGGTGGCCGACTTCACGGTGGCGCTGGCCACCGCGGTGGATCGAGATGGCGCCACGTTCCGCGACGTCCGCTTCTCCCACGATGAGATGAAGGAGATCCGCTACGCGTCGCTGCTGCACGACTTCGGCAAGGTCGGCGTGCGCGAGGAGGTGCTGGTCAAGGCCAAGAAGCTGCCGGCGGGCCAGCTCGACATGATCCGCCAGCGCGGTGAGATCATCCGGCGCGGCCTCGAGCTGCGCCACGCGCGCCGCAAGACGGACTGGCTCCTCCAGCACGGCCGCGAGGGATTCGCCGACCGCAGCGCGCAGTGGGACGCGGAGCTGGCGGCGGTGCTCGCCGACCTCGACCAGCATCTCAAGGCGGTCGCGGCCGCCAACGAGCCCACCGTGATGCCGGACGAGGTCTCGGCCTCGATCCGCGACCTGGCCGTTCACGCATACCGGGATCACCTGGGCGACTCCCTGTCCCTGATCACCCCGGAGGAGGCCCGCATCCTCGCGATCCCCCGCGGCAGCCTCACCCCCGAGGAGTACGAGCAGATCCAATCCCACGTGGTGCACACCTACCAGTTCCTCAGGCAGATCCCGTGGACGAAGGAGCTCAGCCGGGTCCCCGAGATCGCGCGCTCGCATCACGAGAAGCTCAACGGCCGCGGTTACCCGGACGGCTGGCGCGCCGGGGACATCCCGGTACAGACGCGCATGATGACGATCTCCGACATCTTCGACGCGCTGACCTCCCGCGACCGCCCCTACAAGCCGGCGGTGCCGGTGGACCGCGCGCTCGACATCCTCGGCCAGGAGCGCCGCGCCGGCGCGCTGGACGGCGATCTCCTCCAGATCTTCATCGCGGTCCGGCCCTGGGAGCGATCGGACCGGGCCTGAGGCCTCTCCCCGGTCTCAGCTCCCCAGGAGCGCGGCCAGCACGCCCCACGAGAGCACCCCGAGCAGCATGGTCACCGCGCCGAACACGTCGGCCGGCCGTACGCTCGCCACCTGTCGAGCGCTCAGCGCCAAAAAAAGGGGGCGCGCCGGGACGGACCGCCCGCGCGCACCGATCCACACCCGGCGCCGCGTCCCGCGCCGCCAGTCGCACGTCCAATCGCGGCGCGTGATCGGCCGCCGCTTCCTGCTGCGCATCACCCCTCCTGCCCGCCGCATGATCCGCTCCTCTCAGATTTGCCGTATGACGCCGACGACCTTGCCCAGGATGCGGAAGTCGCCGTGCCCCGCCCCCACCACGATCGGCTTCATGGTCGGATGCTCCGGCCGCAGCACCACCGCGCCATTCTCCCGACCGAAGCGCTTCACGGTGGCCTCGCCGTCCACCATGGCCGCAACGATGTCGCCGCTGCCCGCCGTCTCCTGCTTGCGCACCAGGACCAGGTCGCCGTCCACGATGTGCGCCTCGATCATGCTGTCGCCCCGGACGCGGAGCGCGAAGACATCCTGCCCGCCTGTACCGAGCCACTCCGGCCGCAGCGGGATCGTGTCCTCGTGGTTCTCGACCGCGGTGATGGGCGCTCCCGCCGCGATGCGCCCGAGCAGCGGAATGCCGGCGGCCTCCGTGCGCCGTGCTCCCCTCTGCGCGGGGAGCACCAGGGTCCGCGAGGCGCGCTTACCGGTCACCCGGCGCTCCAGCATGCCCTTGCGCTCGAGCGCCCGCAGGTGGTCGAACGCCGCGCGAGCCGTGAAGCGGAACCGCTCCCCGATCTCCCGGACGGTGGGGGGAACGCCGTGCCGCTCCCCGAAGATGCGGATGAACTCCAGCACCTCGCGCTGCCGAGCCGTCATCTCCTTCACCCTGTAGGGCCTCCCCTGTCGGCCGACCTCGAATGCCGTCCGAACCTCAACAGATGATAGTCAACACCCGTTGAGCTAGACAAGAAAAAAAGAGGGGCTAGCCCGCCGGCTCCCAGGGCTCGCAGACCGGACACGGGGAGTAGCCGGCCTCGCGCGCCTCGGCCACGTGCTTGAAGTACACCCGCTCGGACTCGGCGATTCGCCGCGCCCAGCTGCAGTCGCGCCCGTGGAAGAGCTTGGCGCTCCGCTGGGCCAGGTAGGCCTCTCCGTCCGGGACCGGGACCGGCGGGGTGTCGTACGGGTTGAGGGTCGCCTCCGGCAACGCCTCCGCCGTCGCCGCGGGTTCGCCGACCGGCTCCGAGGGCACGAGCGGGGAATCCGGGGGAGGATCCAGCTCGTTGATCTTGAGGTTGGTCTCGATGGTGGATCGGAACTCGTCGCTGGCCCGCCGGAACTCGCGCATGGCCCGGCCGAGCGAGCGGCCGAGCTGGGGCAGGTTCTTGGGTCCGAACACGAGCAGAGCGATCACGAAGATGAGAGCCAGCTCTTGCAGGCCGATGTCGAACATGGATGGTCGCGCTCAGCTTCCGACTATACCATCACGCGGGCGGCGCCACGCGGCGCCACGCCGCGCCGCGAGCTGCGCCGGCCGCGCTTTCCCTTGCACGAGCTACCCGCTGAACGCATAATCAGGCACTCGCTCGCGAGCACAACACAGATGGAGGCGCCCTCGATGGGACGGTGGACGTGGCCGGCGGCGATCGCAGCACTGATGGCATCACTCCTTCCGCCGCCCGTCGCGGCGCAGACCTCGGACGCGGTCGGCATCGTCACGACGCTCGACGGCCGCGCCACGGTGGCCCGCCCCGCGCTGCCGAGCCCGCTCGCGCTCAAGTTCAAGGACGACGTGTTCGGGCGCGACCGCATCAGCACGCAGGAGAAGTCTCTCGTGCGGGTCCTGCTGGGCGGCAAGGCCATCCTCACGGTGCGCGAGCTCTCCCAGGTCACGATCAGCGAGGAGCCGGGCCGCGCGGTGGTGACTCTGCCCGACGGCAAGGTGGTCCTCGCCGTCGCCAAGCAGCGGATGCGCCCCGGCGAGTCCATCGAGATCCGCACGCCGAACGCGGTGGCCGCGGTGCGCGGTAGCCTCATGGCGGTCACCCACGTCGCCGCCCTGGGTCTCAGCACCACCATCTGTGGCTCTGGCGACTGCTTCTATGGGCACGGAGGCCAGCCGCCGGCCCCGCTCGCGCCGGGACAGCGGGCCCTCAATGACCAGATCGCCCCGGCCACGCCCGCGGAGCTGGACGCGGCGTTCAACTTCCGGGCCGGCACGCCCGCGTTCACATCGCCGGCGGAGAGCGTCCAGAACGCGATCTTCGAGGAGCAGGCGACCCAGGCCACGAACGTGGCCCAGTTCCTGACCAACGGAACGGTGGCCCCGCTCCAGCTGACCAACCCGCTGACCCCCACGGTGAGCCCGACCACCGCGGCCCCGGTCACCTCGACCAGCACGGAGCCGCTCGAGCCGGGGAACGTGCCGGGAGCGCCTCCCACGAACGGTGGCGGTGGCTCGACGCCTCCTCCTGACGGCGGCGATGGGCCAAAGAGCAACGTCCTCGTCAATGCCGGCTTCGAGGCCGGCTTGACGGGCTGGACGCTGAACGGCGGCGGCGGGATCGTCTCGAGCCTCGGCTCCTCCATCACGGCGCCCGAGGGCGAGAACATGGCCCTGATCCACACCGCCGCGCCGGGCGCGCTGTCGGTCGCTGCGAACCCCGGGTTGTTCCCCTCCCCCCCCACCAACGTCACCCAGGGCGCCCGGCTCTCCCAGGCCTTCACCGTGGCGGGGGGAAGCCTCTACACGGTTCAGGTCAACTACAACTTCATCACCAACGAGTTCCCGACCCAGTCCGTCGACGACATCTTCCGGGCACGCGTCACCAGCCCCGACGGCGCCATCACGGATCTCGCGCAGGAGACCCGGCTGACGTCCAGCTTCGTCACCTCTTCCGAGGTGTCGACGACGCTCGGGTTCACCACCTCGAGCTCGCACGGGCGCACCGGCTTCAAGACGGTGACCACGCAGTGGGTCCCGGAGACCTCAGGCACCGCCACGCTGAGCTTCGACGTCTTCGACCGGGGCGACACGATCTTCGACTCCGCGGCCCTGGTGGATGCCGCGGCGGTCGGGCAGGATCCCCCACTCTACTTCCTCCGCCGCGGAGACAGCCTGGTCCGTAACGGCGCCGATCCCCTCCTGCGGCTCGACGACGCGACCCAGGCGTTCGACTCGCTCATGGTGGTCTGCTGCGATGGACGCGCGACGCTGGCCGGCCCGCTGCTGCACGCCACCGACAGCAACCTGGCCGTGCCCTGGAGCGTGCTCGCGGTGATGCAGGGCGGAGTCCTGACCACGTCCTCGACCGACCCGCTGGCCCGGCTCGACGGAGGCGTCCACGCCTTCGGCGCCGCCGGCGTGCCGATGTTCGATCTCTATGGCACGACCGCGTCACCGGATCCCGAGACCGGCCTCACCCTCGGGACGCACCGGCCCCTGCAGCACGCGGGCTCGCTCCTCGATGCCTCGAACGCGACCCTCACCGCCACCCAGGCCGTCCGCGTGGACAATGCCCTGCTCGAGGCCAGCGCGCCGCTCCTCGTGCTGCGCAACGGCAGCAAGCTCGCCACCGCCGGCGACACCGTCCAGCTGTCCTATCAGGCGAAGGTCACGAGCCTCGGCTCGGTCATGGCGCTCGACCGCGGCACGCTCACCGTCGCCCGGGGCGCGGCCCTCAACCTGGCCGGTGGCAGCGTGCTGCACGTCACCGGCAATCTCTTCAGCCTCACGAACGGGAGCAGCCTCAGCGTGCTCAACGGTTCGCTCGTGAGCCTCAGCGGCGGCTCGATCCTGAACGTCAACGGCGCCTTGATCGGGTTCGGTGGCACCGGCGGCAACCTGGTGTCGGTCGCCAACAGCTTCTGCCCCTGCACGACCATCGGCGGCATCCCGGTCAGCCTGACCGGCGGCGCGCTCGCCACCAACGTGAGCATCAACGGCGCGATCAAGAACAGCGACCTCGGGACGGTCAATCTCGCGCCCAACGCCGCGCTCATCCGCGTGGACGGCGCCGCGACCAAGGTCACGATCGGCGGGCTGTAGACGCCGCTTCCGGAGCGGTCACGGGCTTCCGACGAAAACCGTCGGGAGCCCGTCATGTTTCGAGGATAGCGGTCGGCCGCCCGTCTCCCGACCCGTAGATTTTTCGATGGTTTCCGCGCGGGCGCTCATGGCAGCCGCCTTGCTATGTCATGGCCCGTGGGCGCGCGAGCGCCGCCATGCAACCCCTGCGCGGAGGGATGATCGGGATGAGAGGGCTGCTGCGAGCGACTCCGATGATCCTCCTGCTCGCCGTCTGGCCGGGCGCCGGCCTGGCCCAGACCGCAGCCGGCGGCAGCCGCGGCGTGGGCATCGTGACCACACTGGCCGGCACGGTGACGGTGGCCCGCGCGGCCCTGCCCGCCCCTCAGCCCCTGCGCTTCAAGGACGATGTCTTCGTGCGCGATCACATCGCGACCGCCGAGAAGTCGCTGGTGCGCGTGCTGCTCGGGGGCAAGGCCCTCGTCACGGTGCGCGAGCTCTCGTCCCTCACCATCAAGGAGGAGACCGGGCGCTCCACCGTGGAGCTCGTGTCGGGCAAGATCGCGATGGGCGTGCTGCGGCAGCGCATGCGGCCGGGCGAGGTCATCGAGATCCGCACCCCGAATGCGATCGCGGCGATCCGCGGGACGGTCCTGGTCGTCGAGCTCATCCCCGCGCCGGGCGGCTCCCCCGGACGGCCGAGCTACACGACCAAGGTCCACGTCCTGCGCGGCCTCGTGGAGGTGTCCGACCCCAGCAATCCGGGCGCCCCCGCGACCCAGGTCGGCACGCTCCAGAGCTGGAGCCGCACCGGGAGCGAGCCCTTCGCGCAGACCTCGCTGTCACCCGAGGCGGCCGAGCAGATCTCCTCCGACCTTCGCTCGGCGCCCCAGATCGTGGAGGGCCCGGCCGAGTTCCTGGCCGCGGTGACCACGCGCGAGCAGGTGAAGGCGCTGGCGGTCGCCGAGTTCCTGGCCCCCGAGATGGCCGGCGCCGCCGGGGGTGGGGACAGCGCCTCCGGCGCGGCCTCGAACGCGCAGAAGATCGGCTCGCCGGGCATCACGGACACGCCGGTCGTTCCGGCCGTGGCGGCCTCGACCCCGCCGGGCAGCCCGGCCTCCGCGCCGCCCGCCGGCCCCACCGGTCAGGCGCGGCTCTCGTACAACGGTCAGACGATCACCGCGCCCGGCAGCCTCTACTCGCTCACCGCGGGCCAGACGGACGCCCCGGCCGTGCCGATCCTCGAAGCGGTGAACAGCTCGCTGAGCGTCGGCCAGAGCCTGATGGACGTGGCGGGCGGCGCCACGTTCGCCGGCACCGGGACGGCTCCGCTGCTCTCCCTCGATCCCTCGAAGCTGAGCGCTGACAGCGTGCTGACGCTCGGCGGCGGCGCGACCTTCAGCCTCGCGGGCACGCTGTTCCAGGACCAGCAGGGCGGCCTCGATCTCAGCTCCGACGTCCTGCGCGTCTCCGGCGGCGCCAGCTTCATCGGCAGCGGCGCGACCTCTCTGGTGCACCTCGTCGGCTCGAGCGCGAGCGCGGCGGGCACCCTGCTGTCGGTGAGCGGGGGCGCGGTCGTGGATCTGCTGCGCGCCAGCGCGCCGCTGCTCGGCATGACCCAGCGCGCCGCGCTGACCACCGGGCGCAGCCTCGTCGAGCTCACGGGGGGCGCGGCGGTGAAGCTCGGTCAGATGACCGCGCTGACCGCCAGCAGCCTCACCATCAACGGGCACGGCGTGAGCCTGAGCGGCGGCGCCACCATGACGGTGGCGGGCGATCTCTTCCGCATCGCCAACGGCAGCACGCTCACCCTGACCAACGGGGCGCTCCTGAGCCTCTCCGGCGGCTCGGCGCTCAACGTCACCGGCGCCCTCGTCAACTTCATCGGCACCGGCAACACGCTATCGATCTCGAACTCGCTCTGCAGCAACGGGGGTTGCTCCATGATCGGGAACCTGCCGGTCTTCGTGACGGGGGGCGGGAACATCAACCTCGGCAACAACCCGATCCTGAATCTGGCCGGGAACATCCTCGACATCAAGCCGGAGGCGGCCGTGATCAGCGTCACCGGCGGCGCCCAGGTCACACAGGGGCGGTAGGGCGGGACCTCAGTACTGCCAGGACAGCGTGAGCGACCAGACGTTGCGGTTGTAGCTGTAGACGGGCAGGTTCGAGTCCGAGACGGTTCGCTGGTACTCGGCGGCCAGCGTCAGCGGACAGGGGGCGGTCGGAGCGCAGCCGATGGCGGCCGGGCCGATGTTCGCGGCCAGGACCTGCTCGACCCGCACCACGTGGTTCTGCTCGAAGTCCTCGCGCTCCCGGGAGCTCGGGTTCACCACCGGCAGCAGCGTGTTGGCGTGCCGGTAGTGCCGCTCGTGCAGATCGAAGTCGTACTTGAGCCGCGTGGAGCCCCAGGGCAGCGTGTACTGCCCGCCGGCCAGGAAGCGGTTGCCCGCATAGGTGAAGTTCCGGCCGTCCGCCTTCTCGTAGTCGAACTGGTAGCCCACCCGGATGTAGTGCTTGTCCTGCGCGAAGCGGAAGACGTGGGTCAGGCCGATCATCCAGTTGCGCGCGTCGCGATCCTCGTCCTCGAGTTGCCCGGGCGTGGCGTAGAAGTCCTTGTTCTGGAACCGTCCCAGGACCGTGGTCAGGTTGCGCTGGTTCTCGACCAGGGTGCCGAAGACGGTGGCGGTGTGGCGCTGCAGGAAGTCGTCGTTGCCGAGCGAGAGGTAGTCCCACGAGTACTGGGTGCCCACCTGGTACGGCATGGACCCGATCGCCGCCCGGTAGGACAGCGCGCCCGCCACCAGGTGGTTCTGTACGTTGAAGTCCGGCAGGCGGTTGTTGTACGTCTGGAAGAACGAGTACGCGACCGTCGACTCCCACGGACCGGTCCGCAGCCACGCGTACTCGAGCCGCAGCGCGGCGAGCTCCCCGGTGGTCGCGGTCTTGCGGCGCCGGAGCGACTCCGCGGTGGGATCGTGGCTCGGCTGCGGGATCACGGCCACGTTGCTGTCGTAGAGGAAGCCCACCCGCACGTCGGCATGGAAGCGCCGCTCCGAGTCCCGCGCGGAGGCCAGCGAGTCGCGGATGCGCTCGGCCGGGCCCGTCAGCGCGGAGCCCGTCTGAAGCCGGAGCGCGGCATCCACCTCCGCCACTGCCTGCTCCGGCAGCCCCAGGATCGCCAGCGTGAGCCCGGAGTAGAACCGCACGAGCTGCTGGATGTTCGGGTTCTTCGAGGTCTCGGCCCGGAAGGCCCTGAGCGCCCCCTGGTAGTCCTTCTTCCGGTAGCGGATCAGGCCGACGTAGTAGCCGATGCCCTCGGTCTGGGGCCGCTCGTTGAAGACCGGGGTCAGCGGCCCTTCGGCCTGGTCGTAGCGCTCGAGGGCGAAATAGGCTACCCCGAGGAGGAACAGGATGGACACGTCGCGCGGCGCGAGCGCCCGGGCCCTCTCCAGCACTTCCGCGGCCTGTTCGGTCCTCTGCTGGGCCATCAGGACCAGGCCGGTGTAATAGAGGGCCTCGACGTTCTTGGGGTCCAGTGCCAGCGCGTCCTTCAGGAGGGCCAGCGCCTCGTCGTACTTCCGGGCATCGTAGGCCAGGATGGCCTGGGCGACGAACACATCGGCCTCGGACTGCTGCGCCACCGCGGGCGCCACCGACCCCACCAGCAGGCAGGCGGTCGCCAGACAGAGGTCGAGGACCAGCACCACCGCCAGAAAGGCACGGCGCCTCTTCACGGAGCGATCTCGCGTAGGGGGCATGATCAGGCCGTCGCGTGAGCCGCTAATGTACCGGGAGGGAGGCCGAATAGTCCAATTTTCAAGGCCCGCGCCAAAGATATGGCGCCCGCGGGTACCGGCGGGTAAGGTAGCCGGATGACCGTGCCCGTGATCGGGGATGAGGGGGCCTGGACCGGCCTGGAGCGGGCGATCGCCACCCGGCGCCGCCCCATCATGGAGGGGCTGGCCGCGTTCCTCCGTCTCGACACGGTGAGCCAGAACCCCGAAGGCGTGCGGGCCGGCGGACGGTGGCTGGCGCAGGCCATGAGGGCCCGAGGGCTGGCCGCCGAGGTCATGGAGACCGGCGGAAACCCCGCGGTGTACGGGTCGCTCCTCCTGCCGGGCGCCCGCCGCACGGTGCTCATCTACTGCCACTTCGACGTCAAGCCGGCGCCCCAGGCTGGGTGGCTCCAGCCCTCCCCCTTCGAGCCGGTGCTTCGCCTCGGGACGGCGGAGGAGGGAGCCCCCGTCCTCGGCCTGGGCGACGTGGCCGACGACCTCCTTCCCCAGCACCGGCTCTATGCCCGGGGCGCTTCGGACGACAAGGGGCCGATCTGGGCTCATCTCACGGCACTGGAGCTCATGCGCGCCCAGGGCATCGCCCCGCGGGTCGCGCTCAAGTTCATCTTCGACGGCGAGGAGGAGATGGGCAGCACGCACTTCGGCGCCTTCACCGAGCGCCACCGCGACCTCCTCGCGGCCGACGTCGCGCTGGTGATGGACGGCCCGAAGGACGCGAGCGGGCGTCCCACCGTGGCCCTCGGCGCGCGGGGCATCCTCTCGCTCGAGCTCACGCTCGAGACGGCCCGGCGCGACGTGCACTCCGGCAACTTCAGCGTCCCGAACCCTGCGTGGCGCCTGGTCGGCCTGCTGGCCTCGATGGCGGCGCCCGACGGCACGCCCCTCGTGGAGGGCCTGGAAGAGGGCGTGGTCCCCCCCACCGCGGCCGAGCGCGAGCTGATGGGCCGCATCCCCTTCGACCGCGGCGCGATCGAGAAGGAGCTGGGCGTGGCCTTGCCTGCCGAGTACCTCGAGCGGCTCATGTTCCGCTCCACGCTCACCATCCGGGGCCTCAAGAGCGGCTTCACCGGCCGGGAAGCCCAGACCATCATCCCGGGCCATGCCACGGTGGCCTTCGATGCCCGCCTCGTCAAGAACCAGCGGGTGGACACGGTCTACCGACGAATCCTCGACCACATCCGGGGCCAGGGCTTCACGGTGATCGAGTCCGAGGACGCGCCGATCCCCGACGAGCTGCGCGGGCGCGCGATCCGGGTGGTGGAGCGGCGCGGCTACGATCCGGCCAAGACGGCTGCCGATCTCCCGATCTCGCGACAGGTCATCGAGACGGTGGAGCGCGCCCACGCCGGACAGCCTGCGGTAGTCCTGCCGACCATGGGGGGCAGTGTGCCGCTCTGGGCCTTCACGGACATCCTGAAGCTACCCACGATCGTCGTGCCATACGCCAACGCCAACAATCGCCAGCACAGCCCCAACGAGCACCTGCGCCTGGACCACCTCTACCAGGGCGTGCTGACAAGCGCCCGCCTGTTCCACGACCTGGGCTAGCCGAACCAGCCCGCGATCTTGCCCGGGCGCCAGAGGGTGAGGGTCGCGACCGGGTTCTCGAAGACGCCGGAGCGGCGGCCCCTCGGCGAATAGATCAGGGCCACGGCCGTCAGTCCCATCGCCAGGCCCATCAGGCACCGTCTTAGGATCGGCGGCTCAAGTCCTTGTGCTGACGCGGAACTCGGGTGATAGAACAGGACGGTGAAGGCACAGGCCGACAGCATGAAAAGGACGAGCCCCGCGGCCTCCATCAGGTACTCCGGCTAGTGCCCGCGAAGCGCCTGCCGCATGGTGTCCGGACTGAGCTGGGCGGCCGCAGCCCGGTCCACCAGCCAGACGAGCCGCCCGGCCTCGGGGGCCACGAGCTGCACTGGGAGGCGCTCGGGCTCGCGTGGGCCCTCCAGGGCCTCGCGAAGCGAGGCGGCCTTGTCGGGGCCCGTGACCAGCAGGCGGATCTCGGCCGCCCGGTTGAGGATCGGCGGCGTCATCGTGATGCGGGCCTTGCCGATGCGGGCGACGGTATGACCCACCACCCAGCGCCGTCGCTCGGTGAGGGCCTGACTGTACGGAAAGAGCGACGCGGTGTGGCCGTCGCCCCCCATGCCGAGGAAGATCAGGTCGAAGATCGGCGGGAGGCCATCCACCGGCGTGGCGAAGACCCGGCTCAGCTCCTCCTGGTATCGGGCGGCCGCCTGCCCCGGATCCGCCAGCTCACCCTGGATGCGATGGATCCGGTCTGGCATGACGCCCACCTTGCCGAGCAGCACCGAGGCCGCCACCCCGTAGTTGGACTCGGGATGCTCCGGCCCGACGGCGCGCTCGTCGCTCCAGAAGAACTCGACCCGCCGCCAGTCCAGCTGCGCCCACCGCGGCGCCTCGGCCAGGATCTCGTACATGCGGCGTGGCGTGGAGCCGCCCGAGAGCGCCACGCAGAAGCGTCCGCGGTCGGCGATGGCCGCCCGTGCCAGCTTCACCAGATCCTGCGCCGCCGCCCGGCTGACCGCCTCCGCGTCGGGGAGCCGACGGATCGTCTTCACCGGGACAGGGACTCGGTCACCCGCTCGTCGCTCCTCGTCTCATCTCCCGGATGCCTCCAGCCTCGGCCACCAGGACCAGATCGGCGATGGCCAGGAAGAGCCCGGTGTCCACGACGCCGGGGATCGCCCGGAGATCGCGCTCGAAGGCCGCTGGCGCCTCGATGGGGCGAACCGCGCAGTCGGCGACCCGGTTCCCGTTGTCGGTGACGAACGGCACACCGTCGGTCGTGCGCAGCGTCGGCCGGCAGCCGAGCCCGGCCAGCTCACGGACCACGAGTGGCCAGGCGAAGGGGATCACCTCGACCGGCAGGCGGCCCCGGGTGCCCAGCACGGGGACCAGCTTCTCGCCGCCCACCAGGGTGATCCGGCGGCGTGAGGCCGTCGCCACGATCCGCTCCCGCACGAGTGCCCCGCCGTAGCCCTTGATCAGATCGAGGTGGGGATCCACCTCGTCCGCCCCGTCCACCATGATGTCGAGAATCCCTTCCTCCAGACCGACCAGCGGCACGCCGACCTCTCGCGCGAGCCGCGCGGTCGCCTCCGACGTGGGCACGCCGCGAACGCGCAGTCCGCGCGCGATCCGCGCCCCCAGCGCCCGGACGAACACGGTCGCCGCGCGGCCCGAGCCCAGCCCCACCAGCGCCCCGTCCGCGACATGCTCCAGGGCGCGGGCGGCCAGCCCCTCGAGTTGAGCCTGGTCCACCCCGGGCGCGGGCGTCGTCACGCTCCGGCGCTCAGGCCGAGATCGGCTCCAGGATCGGCTCTCGCATCGGCATCGCCTGAGCCCTCCGGCGCGTGGCCAGCACGCGCTTGGGGTCACCCAGGTCGTTCCAGTGTACGCCTCGCACCGGCAGGACGGCGAGGCGATCCGGCCAAGCGGTCAGGACGTGGCGCGAGAAGTTCGGCAGGGCGTCGAGCGGTCGAAGGCTCCGATGTTGTCGAGACCGCGGAAGCCCCGGGGAAGACGTTCATCCTCTCGGCGTAACCGCTGAGGTACGACCTCGAGTGGGCCGAGCGATCACCTGCCGCGTGAAGCCGCTGTTCCTCCGCCGTCCGGTGTGTGGTGTTCATGGTTGGCGGGCTTGACGACCGAGACCGCGCAAGCGATTCGGCGCTCCACGAACGCCCGGGTGTGAGGCGGCCCGGCGCCCGGCGACGCCTCCAGCTCGACGCGCAGGCGCTCGAGATCGGCCCCGGTGTCCACGTCGAACCACGTGGGCAGGCAGGCCACCCGGAGACCCAGATGCTGGGCTCGCTCGAGCGTCCGGCTCAGGACCGCGGGTGTGCTCCAGGGCATGTTCTCGAACAGGGCGGGACATGGCGCGCGCAGGCCGATGAGATAGTAGCCGCCGTCCTCGGTGGGACCGAGGACCACGTCCACGTCGGGGGCCATGACCAGGCTGACCGCCTCGTCCAGGCACTCGCTGGGGAGCGTCGGGGAGTCCGTGCCGATCACCAGCGCCGCCTGGAGGCCCAGGCCGAGGATCTCCTCGATCAGATGGAGCTGGCGCTCGCCCAGGTCGCCGCCGCGCTGAGGGATCAGCGAGAAGCCGGGTGCGGCCTCCTCGAACTGGGCCCGGGCTTCGACCGGCGAGTAGGCCATGATCGGCCGGGCCCCGGCCACCATTCGCACCCGCTCAATGGTGTCCAGAAGGAAACACTGCGCCAGCTCGGCCGCCTCGGGAGCTCGCAGGGGTGGGCACAGCCGCGTCTTCGCCGCCCCCACCCGGGGGGCCTTGGCCATGATGGCCAGCCCCACCGCCCGCTCCGCCCCCGCCATGCCGCCATCATGCCACGCGCCAGGCCCGGGGTCAGGTCTTACATTCCTACATTCCCTTGCAGCGGCGCGCGATGAGGTGGGCGAGCGAGATGGTGCCGCCGCGGCGGGTTACGAGGGGCAGGAGGATCGAACCTCGGGGGCGGTGCGGGGCCCGCCTGCACCCCGGCCAGCAGCGGCAGCGAGAACGGCCACCATGGCGGACGTGATCATGGGCTGCGTCTTGTTCATCTCCATCTCTCTTTTTTGGGCTGATGTCGTTGACTCCCGAGAGCCCGCGGCCTACGATCCCCCGAGCACGCCCCTTGGACACGCCCGCCCGGGCCCCGGGTTCGCGAATCCCGAGCCATCCCGGGCGTGTCCAATCACGCACCGTCACCTCCAAGGAGGTATCAATGGCCGACGACTTCGAATACGTCTCCCAGTCCCGCCTCGAATACCGGCACGGCTACCGTCACGCCTATCTCGGCGACGTCCCCGCGCCGGTGGTCTACGGCGTGCAGGGCAAGCTGCGCGAGTACTACGGCGTCGCCGAGGGCCCGCCGGTCGCCTCCACGCTCGATCACATCGTGGCGGCCGTCGCCGGCTGAATGTACGGCACGCTGCGCGGCGCCCTGGCAGGGCGCAAGATCGCGTTCGACCGTGACGGCTACGTGGCCACCGTGGAAGGCCGCATCGTGGGGGTCGGCAAGACGATCCGGATCCAGTCCATCCACATGCACTACGAGCTCGCGGTGCCCGTGGACAGCCGGGAGGCCACCGAGCGGGCCCTGGCGCTGCACCCGCAGGGCTGCCCGGCCCACCAGAGCGTGCATGGCGCCATCGCGGTCACCTGGGATGCCCGGGTCCGGGTCGGCGACGAGGTCGTGACCTTCCGGAGCCAGGCCGACTAGCCCCGGCGCGCGACGCGCGTCGGGGCGAGCTCGCGGTGAATCTTGACCCGCGCGGCGGCCAGCCGCTAACGTGGGAGCGACGGCGTCGTCGGCCGGCTCGAGCGCGGCATCGAGCGCGAGGCGCTCCGGCGGTTCGAGCGGCTCGGCGACCGGGCCGCCCAGCCCTCCGTGATCACCAACATCGGCTTCTGGCTCGCGTTTACCGGGCAGCGCGCCACGGCCGAGCCGTTCCTGCGGCAGGGCCTGCAGGGCGCCGTCGATCTTGGAGCCCGCGCGGACGAGGCCTACGCCCGCCTCGCCATGAGCTGGATGCTCGAGCAGTACGGAGACTGGGGCGCCGCCCTGCGCGAGGGCGAGACCGCCCTTGCGCTGGCCCGCCACATCGGCCACCGCGAATGGATTGCGAGCGGGCTCCCCAGCACGGGCCGGATCGCGCGCGTCTGCGGGGCCCACCGCCGTGCCCGCAGCCTGCACGAGGAGATGCTGGCGACCGCCCGCGAGCTGGGACGGCGCCCCGGATCGCGGGCGCGCTCGCCGAGGTGGGGCAGGATCTCGTCGCGCTCGGCGACCCCGCCGAGGGCGAGCGCTGCGTGCGCGAGGCCATCGCCACCGCGGCCGAGGCCGTCGAGTTCATCCTGATCGCCCGGCTCGCCCTCGCCGACCTCCGGCTCGCGCAGCAGCAGCCCGCGCTGGCGCTCGAGACGCCTCAACAGGCCGAGAACGAGGCCGGAGACTACCGGGCGTGGCGCCTCGACGCCCGGCGGCTCCGCGCGGAGTCCTTGATCGCCCTCGGCCGCTTCGACGAGGCCGAGCCACTGCTCGATGCGGTCGAGACCGAGGCGCGGGGCTGCGGAATCGGACCCGTGGTCTGGCCCGCCGCCCTCACGCGGGCCGATCTCCTGGCCGGCCGTGAGGCCACCGGTGACGCCCGGGCGCTCCGCGAGACGGTGCGTGCGGATCTCGAGCGCGTGGCCAGCGATCTGCCGCCCGATCTCCGGGCCTCCTTCGAGAGTGGCCCCATCTTCAGCCGGGCCCACTCCGCCTGAACTGCGCGGGCCGTTCCCGCTTGCCCCCGCCACCGCCTTTCGCTTAGCCTGTCGCCGACCCATCGGGTCGTCGTCGCACCAGCCCCGGGACAGGAGAAGCGATGCCAGGCGCTCGGAAGCCCCGAAAGGCCAACGCCGCGCCCCGCCGGTCTCCGGCGCGTGCCGCAACCGCCCGCCGCCAGGGCGCGGCTCGCCTGAGCGAAGCGCTCGAACAGCAGACCGCGACCGGCGAGATCCTCCGCATCATCTCGCGCTCGCCGGCCGATGCCCTACCCGTCTTCGAGGCCATCGTCCAGCGTGCCGCGCGCCTCTGCAGCGCAGAGTTCAGCTTGGTCGCACGCTTCGCCGATGGCCAGCTCCATGTCGCGGCCCTCAACAATCTCTCGTCGGAGGAGGCGGCGGCCTTTCACGACCTCTTCCCCCGACCCCCGGACCGCGGGTTCGTCATGGGCCGGGCCTTCCTCGACGGCCGTGTGGTGCACATCGAGGACGTCCTGGCCGATCCAGAATACGACCGTCGAACCCAGGGAACCCTCCTCCGCGTCACCGGATACCGCACGTTCCTGGGCGTGCCGATCCTGCAACAGGGGGTGCCCATCGGGGTGATCGGCTGCGCCCGGCGGGCGGTCAGCCCCTTCACCCAGGCCCAGATCGCGCTGGTCGAGACCTTCGCCGAGCAGGCGGCCATCGCCATCGAGAACGTGCGCCGGTTCACCGAGCTGGAGACGCGCAACCGCGAGCTCACCGAGACCCTCGAGCAGCAGACCGCGACCAGCGAGATCCTCGCGGTCATCTCGAGCTCCCCGACCGACGTCCGACCCGTATTCGATACGATCGCGAGCAATGCGCGCCGCCTATGCCAGGCCGACTCCGGCTCGGTGTTCACGTACGACGGCGGCCTGATCCATCTCCAGTCCCTCGACAACACGAGCCCCGAGGGTAGCGAAGCCCTGCGTCGCGTGTTCCCGAGGGAAGCGACCTTCACGACCGCGGCTGGGCGAGCGATCCTGACCGGCGCCCCCGTCCACATCCCCGATGTGCAGGAAGACCACGGCTTCGCGCTGCCCCCGGTGCAAGGCGCCGGCCTTCGGAGCGTGCTGTCCGTGCCCATGCTGCGCGAGGGGATCCCGGTTGGCGTCATCGTCGTCCACACCTGGGAGGCCCCGCGACCATTCAGCGGCAAGCAGATCGAGCTCCTGAAGATCTTCGCGGCCCAGGCGGTGATCGCGATCCAGAATGTCCGACTGTTCACGGAGCTCGAAGCCCGGAACCGCGAGCTGTCCGAGACCCTCGAGCAGCAGACCGCCACCGCCGAGATCCTGCGGGTCATCTCGAGCTCGCCCACCGACGTCCAGCCGGTGTTCGACACGATCGCCGAGAGCGCGGCCCGCCTGTGCGAGGGCACGGTCTGCCAGGTCTTTCGGTTCGACGGCGAGCTCCTCCACTTCGTGGCCGGCCATGGACACACCGCCGAAGCGAGAGAAGCAACCCGCCGCGCCTTCTCCACCCCGCTCAATCGGGGGAGCGCCGCGGGACGGTCGATCCTCGACGCCGCCATCGCGCACATCCCCGATATCGATGCGGATCCCGACTTTACCCTCGGCCGGGTCGCCCGGGTCGTCACCTTCCGCAGCATCGTGGCGGTCCCGATGATCCGCGACGGCCGCCCGATCGGCGCGATCGCGGTCGGACGGGCTCAGACCGGGCGATTCTCGGACCGGCAGATCGAGCTGCTCCGGACCTTCGCGGACCAGGCGGTCATCGCGATCGAGAACGTCCGCCTATTCACGGAGCTGGACGGGCGCAACCGGGACCTGACCGAGACGCTGGAGCAGCAGACGGCGACCGGCGAGATCCTGCGGGTGATCTCCAGCTCACCGACCGACGTGCAGCCGGTCTTCGACGCCATCGTGGAGAGCGCGGTGCGCCTCTGCGAGGCCTTCGCGGGCGCCCTGCTCCGCTTCGACGGCGAGATGCTCCATCAGGGCTCGGTCCGCGGGCCCGGCCGCGAGCAGATCCTCCAGGCCTGGGAGAACTTCTTTCCCTACCGGCCGGGGCCGGAGGTAGCCATCGGGCAGGCGGTCCTCGAGCGCCGGGTCATCCACATCGAGGACGTGCTCGCGCTGCCCGCCAACCCCCTGCGCGCGGCGACCCAGCGGGCGGGCGGATATCGCGCCTTCCTGGCGGTCCCCATGCTCCGCGATGGTAGCGTGGTCGGCATCATCGCGTGCTGGCGCGCCGAGGCCCGCGCCTTCAGCGCCCGGCAGATCACCCTGGTGCAGACCTTCGCGGACCAGGCGGTGATCGCGATCGAGAACGTCCGGCTGTTCACCGCGCTGGAGGCGCGGACCACCCAGCTGACCCGCTCGATCGGCGAGCTGCAGGCGCTCGGCGAGGTCAGCCACGCGGTCAGCTCCACGCTCGACCTCGAGACCGTGCTCGCCACGATCGTCAGTCGCGCGGTCCAGCTGTCGGCCAGCTACAGCGGCATCGTGTACGAGTTCGACGACGCCACCCAGAGTTTCCACGCCCGCGCCACTCACCAGCTCGCGCCCGAATACCTGGACGCGGTGCGGGCGGCGCCGATCCGCCTCGGGGAGGGGGCGGTCGGGCGCGCCGGTGTGGTGCGTGCCCCCGTCGAGGTCGCCGACGTCGGAGCCGAGGTCGAGCTCGTCGCGCCCCAGGTCCGGACCCTCCTCGCTCGCCAGGGCATGCGATCGCTCCTCGCCGTCCCGCTCGTTCGCGAGGACCGGCTTCTCGGCGGCCTCGTCATCCTCCGCCAAGAGCGCGGGGCCTTCTCGCCGGAGGTCGTCGCCACCCTGCAGACCTTCGCGACCCAGTCGGTGCTGGCCATCCACAATGCCCGGCTGTTCCGCGAGATCCAGCGTCAGAAGCAGTACTCCGACGCGCTCGTGGAGACGAGCCCGGTGGCGATCGTCACCATGGATCTCGCCGGGACCGTGACGGGATGGAATCCAGGAGCCGAGCGGCTCTTCGGCTACGCGCAGGCGGAAGCGCTCGGCCGCCGCATGGAGGAGCTCGTGGCGACCCCGGAGATCCTCGAGCAGGTCCGCGCCAATATCCGACAGACGCTCGACGGCGAATGGATCCGAGCGATCGCGCGACGCGCCCGGAAGGACGGCACCATGGTCGACGTCGAGATCTCCTCGATGCCGGTGATCCTCGACGGCGCCAAGGTGGGCATGATCGGGATCTATCACGACATCACCGCGCTCCTGCAGGCCCGCCGCGAGGCCGAAGCGGCCAACGAGGCCAAGAGCGCGTTCCTGGCCACCATGAGCCACGAGATCCGGACCCCGATGAACGCGGTCATCGGGATGAGCGGGCTCCTCCTCAACACCCCGCTGACCGACGAGCAGCGGGAGTACGCGGAGGTCGTCCGCCAGAGCAGCGACGCGCTCCTGACCGTCATCAACGACATCCTCGACTTCTCGAAGATCGAGGCCGGCCGTCTCGAGCTGGAGGCCCAGCCCTTCGATCTGCGCGAGTGCGTCGAAGGAGCCCTGGACCTCGTGGCCACCCGCGCCGCCGAGAAGGGGCTGGAGCTCGCGTACCAGCTCGGAGACGGCACGCCGTCCGCCATCGTGGGCGACGTGACGCGCCTGCGCCAGGTGCTCCTGAATCTGCTCTCCAACGCGGTCAAGTTCACGGAGCACGGCGAGATCGTGCTCTCGGTGAGCGCGCACCGCGCGGCTGACCCCGGCGCCCCCCACGAGATCACGTTCTCGGTGCGCGACACCGGCATCGGCATCCCGCCGGACCGGCTGGGCCGGCTGTTCCAGTCGTTCAGCCAGGTCGACGCCTCCACCACCCGTCGGTACGGGGGCACCGGCCTGGGCCTGGCGATCAGCCAGCGCCTGACCGAGCTGATGGGCGGCCGCATCACGGTGAGCAGCGAGGTCGGCGTCGGCAGCGACTTCCGTTTCACGATTCGAGCGGCCGCCTCTCCCGGTCCGCTGGCCGCGCGGCGCGACCTGAGTGGCGTCCAGCCGTCGCTCCGGGGCAAGCGCGTGCTCGTCGTCGACGACAGCACGACGAACCGCCGCATTCTCACCTCGTATCTCGGCACCTGGGGCCTGCCCGCCCGAGCGACCGGATCGCCACGGGAGGCGCTGGCCTGGATCCAGGCGGACGAACGCTTCGACGCCGCCATCCTGGACATGCACATGCCCGAGATGGACGGCGCGGCGCTCGCCCGGGCGATCCGCCTGCACCCGGCGGGGGCCGCCGTGCCCCTGGTTCTCTTCACCTCGCTCGGGCGCCGCGAGGCCCTGGCGGACACCGATCTCTTCGCGGCCTACCTGCACAAGCCCATCAAGCCGTCGCAGCTCTTCGACGCGCTGGTCTCGTTCCTGGCCGAGCAGCCGGTCCACGTGGCACCGCGGGGCCCGGCCCGGACCGACCTCGACCCGGACCTGGCCCGCCGCCATCCGCTGCGGATCCTCCTTGCCGAGGACAACGTGGTCAACCAGAAGCTGGCGCTCCGGCTCCTCGGCCAGATGGGGTACCGGGCGGACCTTGCCGCGAACGGCCTGGAGGCTGTCGAGGCGGTGGCGCGCCAGACCTACGACGTGGTCCTCATGGACGTGCAGATGCCTGAGATGGACGGGCTCGAGGCTTCGCGGGAGATCATCCGGCGCTGGCCGGCCGAACGCCGGCCCCGCATCGTCGCCATGACCGCAAACGCCATGCAGGAAGACCGCGACCTCTGCGCGGCGGCGGGGATGGACGACTATGTGGCGAAGCCGATCCGCGTCGAGGAACTGGTCGGCGCCCTCGAGCGCTCCCGCGCCCGCCGGGAGGCCGGCCCCGCCGGCACCACGCTGGGCGGACCCCGACGGGCGGCTGCCGCGGAGGATACCGTGGTCGATCGGAACACGCTCGACCGGCTGGTCGAGGGCGCGGGCGGCGCCTTCGTCGCCGAGCTGATCGACACGTTCGGCGAGGACGCCCGCGAGCTGATCGCCACGCTGCGGCGGGCCCTCCCTGCGTCGGACCTCGACGCCTTCCGGCGGGCCGCCCATTCGCTCAAGTCCACCAGCGAGAGCCTCGGCGCGACCCGGCTGGCCGCCCTGGCCCGCGAGCTAGAGGCCTCCGCCCGCGCGGGGAGCCTGAACGGAGCGGAAGACCGCGTCCGCCAGCTGGCCGATCAGTGCGAGCTCGTCACCCGGGCCCTGGGAGACCTCCGACGTGACCTCACCGCTTAGCGCGCAGACCGGCAGCGTCCTGGTGGTCGACGACAACCGGGTGAACCGGCTGCTCCTCGGGCGCGCGCTGGAGCAGCTCGGGCATTCGGTCGCCTTCGCCGAGAACGGCCGCCAGGCGCTGGACGCGCTCGGCCAGCGACGCGTGGACCTGATCCTCCTGGACATCGAGATGCCCGAGATGGACGGCTACCAGACGCTGGCCGCCCTGGCCGCCGACCCGCGCCTGCGCGACATGCCGGTGGTGATGATGTCCTCGGTGGAGGAGGTGGACAGCGTCGCCCGGTGCATCGAGATGGGTGCGGAGGACTACCTCTTCAAGCCGGTGAACCCGGTGCTGCTCAGGGCGCGCGTCGGGGCCAGCCTCGAGAAGAAACGGCTCCGGGATCTCCAGCGCGAGCTGTTCCGGAGGTTCGCCACCGCCGAGGTGGCGGAGGAGGTCCTGACCGCGGGCGGCTCCCTCGACGGCAAGTACAAGGAGGTCGACGCGAGCGTGATGTTCTCCGACATTCGTTCCTACACGAGCATCACGGAGACCCTCCCGCCCGCCGAGACGATCGAGCTCCTGAACAGCTATTACACGCTCACCTTCGACGCGATCGCCGGCCACGGCGGGATCGTCAACCAGATGCTGGGCGACGGCCTCATGGCCATCTTCGGCGCCCCCCTGCCCCTCGACGATCACCGGGATCGCGCGGCGCGCGCCGCACTCGAGATGCTCGAGATGATGGACGCCTTCAACCGGGACCAGGCCCGCCGCGGCGCGGTGGAGGTCCGGATCGGGATCGGCATCGCCTCGGGGCCCCTCGTCGCCGGCTTCACCGGCACCCAGCAGCGCATGACCTACACCGGCGTGGGCGACGCGGTGAATCTCGCCGCCCACCTGGAGGCTCATACCAAGGTGCTCGGGCGGCCGATCCTGATTGACGAGAGCACGCGCGAGGGGCTCGGCGAAGGATTCCGCGTCGAGTCGCACGGCCCCACCCGGCTCAAGACCCGAAGCCAGGCGGTCTCGATCTACTCGATAGCGCGCCCGGCGTAGTCACCGCCTGAGCACGCCGGCCTGCTCCAGCTCGTCCTGGATCAGGCGGCGCAGGCTGTCGCGGCGTGCTGGGAGTGGCCTGGCCGTCGATCCGCAGTTCGTTCGACCTGCCGCCGAGCCAGCTCGGCTCACTACCCCCCGGACCGCGGCTGGCGATCGAGACTTGACGTGGTTGTGACAAACGGCCGGGCGTGGTCGCAGAAACTGAGGCCGGTTCCGATGATCGCCGGAACGCCGCAAGGAGGGCGCACGATGATCAAGACGATCGTGATGGTGGTGGGCCTGGCCGCATTCACCGGAGCGTCGGTGGCCTGCTTCGGGCTCTTCTCGAGCAACGACCGCCCGGCCCGCGAGTCCTGCGAGGGGCTCTCGGGCCAGGCCAGGACCGACTGCGAGCAGGGCAAGTCGCCCAAGCCCCGCTGACGGGCGGATCCTCGGGTGACCAGCGTCCTGCCCTCACCGTACGGAGTGTTCGTGGCAGCCGGGTGCATCGCGGCCGTGCTGTGGCTCAAGACCCGCCGTGAAGCCCTCGGGCTGTCCGAGAACGCCTTCTGGGCCGCCGTCTGGGTGATGGTGCTCGGGGCGATGGTCGGGGCCAAGGCGCTCTTCGTGGCCCTCGGCTGGGAGCACTACGCGCGGGGCGAGCTCAGGTTCTGGGCCGACTTCGGCGTCGGCTTCGTCTTCTTCGGCGGGCTCGTCGGCGCCGTGCTGTCCGGGTGGATCTTCGCGCGCTGGCGGGGACTCAGCTTCACCCGCGGCGCGGACTACTTCGCGGTCGCCGTCCCGATCGGCCACGCGATCGGCCGGATCGGCTGCTTCGTGACGGGCTGCTGCGCCGGCCATCCGCCCCACCCGGTGCAGCTCTACGAGGCGGGGGGACTGGCGCTGATCGCCTGGTGCGGCCGCGCCGCCATCGCGCGGGTGGAGGCGCTGGAGCTGCCACGGGGCTCCGCGTTCTGGCTCTACCTCTTCCTCTACGGGGTCCTGCGCGTGGCCCTCGATCCCCTGCGGGCCGACGGCCGGCCCGAACGGTTCCTCGGGCTCTCGGCGCAGCAGGGGCTCGCGCTGGGGCTCATCGCGGTCGCGCTCGTCGCCGTCCGCCTGTCGCGCCGGCCGGGTCAGGCGTCCGCATGAGCGACACCCGCCGGCCGAGCGAGCCGCGATGAGAGCGGGGCCGGGGTGGTCCCATCGGCTCAGGCGGCTGGTCGGGCTCGCGGGGCTCGTCGTGGCCCTGGGCGCCTGCGTGACGCACGTGCCGACTCCGGTGCCGTCCGGTCCGGGAGCCGCCGAGCCTCGGGCGGCCTGGGCGCGGGTCCTGCAGCAGCACGTCCTCGACGACGGGCGCGTCGATTTCGTCGCCCTGCGGCGAGACCACGCCGATCTCGACGCCTACGTGGCCTGGGTGGCGGCCCACGGCCCCGCGACCACCCCAGGGCTCTTTCCGACGCCGGCGGCGCGGCTCGCCTACTACATCAACGCCTACAACGCGGTCGCGATGCACGCCGTGGTCACGAGCGAGCACCGTCCTGCGGAGAAGTACCGCTTCTTTCTCCTGAGCGCGTTCACGATCGACGGGAAACCCGTGTCCCTCTACGTGCTCGAGAACCGGGTGATCCGTCCGCTGGGCGATCCGCGCGTGCACTTCGCCCTGAACTGCATGGCGCGCGGCTGCCCTCGCCTGCCCCGGGAACCGTTCGATCCCGTGAGGCTCGACGCCCAGCTCGACCGCGAGACGCGCCGCTTCCTCGACGAGCCGCGCAACGTGCAGGTCGATCCGCCGCTCCGCGTCGTGCGCCTCAACGAGATCTTCCGCTTCTACACCGGGGACTTCGTGGCGCAGGCGCCGTCGCTCGTCGCCTACGTGAACCGGTACCGCACCGAGCCGATCCCCGCGGACTCCCGCGTCCGCTTCATCCCCTACGACTGGACCCTCCACCAGCGATGAGGCTCCGGTCGCTGCTCGATGCGGCTCGCGCGCCCGTTCCCGCGGAGACGCGGCGACTCCTCGCGGCGGCCTGGGCGCGGGTGCCCGATGCCCTGCGCACGCCCCGGCAGTTCCTGGGGCGCCAGTACGCCGGCTGCGGCGCGACCATCGGGACGATGCCGCGCTGCGACTTCGCCTGCCGCGGCTGCTACCTCGGGGCGGACGCCAATCGCGTGCCGCCCGCCTCTCTCGAGGCGGTAAGGCGCCAGCTCACCCAGATCCGCGCGTGGCTGGGCGAGGGAGGCAACGTCCAGCTGACCGACGGCGAGGTCACCCTGCTCCCGGAGCCGGAGCTGATCGGGCTGATCCGCCACGCGCGGGCGCTCGGGCTCGTGCCCATGGTGATGACCCACGGGGATACCTTCCGCCGCCGGCCCGGACTCCTCGAGCGGCTGATGCTCGAGGGCTGCCTCACCGAGGTGAGCATCCACATCGACACGACTCAGCGCGGCCGGCGGGACTACCACGACGCGCGCAGCGAGGACGCCCTCACCCCGCTGCGCGACGAGTTCGCCGAGATGGTCCGGCTCGCCCGGCGTCGGACCGGGCGCCGCCTCGAGGCGGCGACCACCGTCACCGTGACCCGCGACAACCTCGACGAGGTGCCCGCCATCGTCCGCTGGCTGGTGGCCAACGCGGACGCCTTCAAGATGGTGAGCTTCCAGCCCGTCGCCCCCGTCGGCCGTACCGCGCGCGGTCTCGGAGGGGTGACCGCCGAGGAGCTGTGGGAGCGGATCGCCAAGGGTCTCGACGGCGACGCCAGCGCCCTGGCCGCGCACGAGGGCTGGCTCGGCCATCCCGCGTGCAGCCGCTTCGTCCAGGGGGTCGTGCTGCGCCAGCCCGGGAGCCCGCCGACGTTCCGCCCGCTGTGGCATCCGGGCGATCCGCGCGACCGGGCCGTCGTCGAGGCGTGGCTCGATCGCTTCGGCGGCCTCACCTTTCGTCTCGACACGCCCGCCCGCGCGATCGCGCGGCTGGCGGGAGTCGTGGCGCGGGCGCCGGGCCTCACGCTCGCCCGCATGATCCCGTACCTGCTCCGGCGGCTCGCCTTCCTGGATCCGGTCCATCCCGTGCGATTCGTCACGCGCCGGCTGCGCGGGCGCGCCCGCATCGACTACCTCAACATCGTGAGCCACCACTTCATGGGCCGGGCCGAGCTGGCCACCCCCGCGGGCCAGGAGCGCCTGGCCCTCTGCGTGTTCAAGGCCCCGGTCGGCGACGGCCTGGTCTCGCTGTGCGAGCTGAACGCGCTCGGCGGGCGGGACCGCTACTACGACACGCTGGGCGCCTCCGGCGGGCCGACATGACCGTCCGGCTTCCCTCACGCGGGCGGCCGGATGTCGGACTCGATCTGCATCCCCTCCGAGAGGGTGTTGAGCGTCGTGTAGTGGTCGACGACGCCCAGGATCTCGATGAGGTCCCGGTCGGTGTCTCCCGCGTGCCTCAGGATGGCCGCGGTGTACTCGATCAGGTATCGCCCGCGGACCGCCATGGCCACGCCGAGCGCGGTGCGCCGCTTGTCGCGGGCCGACAGCGCGCCGTCGCTCATGAGCGCGCGATCCTTGCGCCACGTCGCCTCGATGTAGTGCGGGTTGTGGGCGAGCACTCGCCACAGCATCGGCGCGACGCGGCGGCCCATCGCGGCCTCCGCCCAGACGGCGATCTCGTCGAGTAGCGCTCCCACGGGGTCCTCGGCTTTGTCGGGATCGAGCGGCGCGACGAGCGCGCGTTCCGACTCTAGGGAGTCGAGCAGCAGGCCGGCAGCCGCGGTCGCGAGGGCCCGGGTGTGCTCGGTCACTCCCATCAGCTCCGTCACGCCCACCGCGTCCACGCCGAGCCGCATCACGGCGGCCACGTGGGAGTCGATTCAGTAGGTGCACGCATTGCCGATCGACACCGCGGTGGCGATCAGCTCACGTTGGAGCGGGCTGAACCGGCCGCGCTGCATGAGCGCGCGCGAGCGGTTCCAGTTTGCCTCGAGCAACGCGGGCGAGTGGCCCATGCAGCGCCAGATGTTCGACACGCTGGTGGCGCCGAACACCCCGGTCTCACGACGCAGCACCGCGTCGAAGATCTCCTTCGTCGGCCCGGTGGCCGCGGCCGGGTCCACCATCCGGATCGTCGTCATCCTCTCCTCCTGGCATGAGCGTCGGGGGCGACCTCACATGAACGTGCTGATCTCGTCGAGCGCCTTCTTCCTCGCGGCCGCCACCGGCACCCGGGCACCATCGGCCGGATAGCCGGTCACCAGGACGAGGTACGGCCGCTCGTTGACCGGGCGGCCGAGGATGCGATTCAGGAAGCCCATGGGGCTCGGGGTGTGGGTGAGCGTCACCAGGCCCGCCTGGTGGAGCGCGGTGATGAGCAGCCCGACCGCGATGCCCACCGACTCCTGCACGTAGTAGTTCTTCACCTTGCGGCCGGCGGGCAGCACCCCGTAGCTCAGCGCGAACACCACGATCACGTAGGGCGCCGCCTCGAGGAACGGCTTGTGCTCGTCCGTACCGAGCGGCGCGAGGGCCTCCAGCCAGTCCCGCGAGGCCCGTCCATGGTAGAACGCGCGCTCTTCTTCCTCCGCGCCGGCGCGAATGCGTCGCTTGATGGCGGGATCGGCGACCACCACGAAGTGCCACGGCTGCATGTTGGCCCCGCTGGGCGCGGTACCCGCGGCGAGCAGGGCCTGCTCCACGACGTCCCGGGGAACCGGGCGCGGCGAGAAGTCCCGCACCGTCCGCCGAAGCCGCATCTCAGAGTGGAACGCCGCGACCCGCCGGCGCATCTCCTCGACGGGATGCTCGTGATACTGCGCAAGCGGCTCGAACTCGATGCTGCCCACCTTCCCCTGACGCGTCACTGAAGCCCTCCCGGTTCGCCTGGGCGGACCTTATCACACGTGGCCTGGGCTCACGTCGACATGGAGGCACCGTTCGACAAGCGCGACGGTGTCATCGCTGTGCCGCTCCCGCTCCGATGATCGACTCGTGATCCCGCTCCCGGCCGAAGACCGGTGTCGTCGTCGCCTCAGCGCGCCTTGGTGGCGGCGTCGCTCAGGGCGTTGAGGGCCCCCGTGATCGTGCGGATGACCTCGGCCCGGTCGGTGACTCCGTGCCGGGCGGCCAGCCAGGCCGGGTCGTTGTAGGCGAGCCAGACCTGCCCCTTGTCATCCTCCCAGGCGAGCGCCTTGAGGGGCAGGTCGATCCCGACGCTCTGCGCGCTTTGCATCAGCGGGGTGCCGGCCTTAGGGCTCCCGAAGATCAGGAGCTGGGTCGGGCGCAGGGTAAGGCCCGCCTTCTGCGCCGCCGCCGCGTGATCGACCCGGGCCACCACGATCAGCTCCCGGTCCCGGACGGCCCGCTCGAGTCGGTCCATCGTCTCCCCCACCGGATACGGGCTTCGCTTGGTCACGAGGCCTCCCGCCGCGCCGGCAGGGGCTGGCAGCGTCAGCAACACGAGCATCACGAGTGAGACGATCCGCATGTCGCACCTCCTTGGGGGTCTCAGCGCCCGTATACGGGCGTGTCGGGGTGAAATGCGAACCAGCCGAACCAAAACGCCAGGTGGCCCGCCAGCCGCGCCAGGCGGTCACCGGCGGCGGACACCACCGCTTCCTCCTCGATGCGCCAGCGCCAGCCGGGCCCTTCCTCGATCAGCTCGTCGGGGTCGGACCCGACCCGGAACCGTCGATCGCCCCGCTCGTACGCCCGCACGGTGCGGGTCGCGCTCCGTCCCACGAGCACCACCGACGTCCCGTCGACGGTATCGTTGACGACCGGCTCGCGATCGAACACCCTGAGCGGGTACAGCTTGCGGGCCGGGTCGAGGCGCAGCACGAACACGACGTCCTTCGTGGCCAGGCGGGAGCTGCGCGGGAACACCGGGAACATGGTGTCCGGACTCGCGTAGTAGGCGCCGTAGGGGCGCCCGGGCGTGTAGTCCCGCTCGTGACCTGTGTCGATGTCGAGCACGACGGTGCCCGGATGCTGTCGGACCCACTCCCGCCAGGTCGTCGTCACCACCGGGCGCGGGATGAGGCGGATGCCGCTGTCGGCGAGCGTGCCCACCACCGGCTCGCCCCGCATGTGATGCCAGAGGCTCTTCGTCTCCTGGTCGTACATCAGCTTGTTGCTGCGGAACAGGAACCCGGAGGACCCGAACACGAACGTGCGACCACGCACGGTGGTCTCGTAGTGGATCGCCGATCCACACAGCGTTCAGTAGGCGATGCTGATGGTCACCCCGCCCACCACGTCGTTGGCCATCTCGTGCCAGTCCATGATACGCAGAGGGTACGCGCGCGCCTCCCCGCGCACCACGAGGCCCAGGACGAGCTCGTCAGGGGTCAGGTAGGTGGCGGCCCGCGCCGGCACGTGCCGCGGATTCGTGAGCGCGGGAATCCCGTCCTTCCGGACTCCTCCCCACTGGATCTCCTCGAGCCGCGCCCGGTGCTTGACTCCCGGGTACAGGAACTCGCCGAACGCGGGGTCGATCCGCATGAGCAGGTCGGCTTTCCAGCTCGCGTACTCCCGGTGCGGGCGCACGTCCTCCCGCTCCGCGAGCCACTCCACCCACCGGCGCCAGTCGTGCCCGAACGCCTGCCCGGTGAGCCGGCCGAGGGCGTGGGTCACGGTCGAGTCCTGGAACAGGTCGAAGTACACGATGTCGATGAGTCCGGGGACCGCCGTTCGTTCGCCGCGCCGGACGATGTCGCGGAGAGCCGCCTCTCGCATGACGGTGTCCGGGTGGAGGAGCTGAGTCATCAGCGCATCCACGGTGGGCTCGGCGCCCACGGCGCGGGGCGCGGTCACGTGGAGCCCGGCGCCGGCCAGTAGCAGGGCCAGGGCGAGATAGGAGATCCGTCGATCCATGGGCACTCCTCCTCCGGTCGACCGGTTGGCGGCGCGATTCGGGACCGGACTCCCGGTCGCGCACGGTGCGCGTCGAGACTACGCCCGCCGGCTGGGCCTCCTGTCACGACCGTGTCAAATGAGTCCCTCCGCTGGATACCTCCGGCGGGCGGGGCGCTCCCGCCCCGGCCCTCCCGGGGAAGCGCCGATGCATGCCCTCGATGGCCTCGGGGCCGTAGGCCACCACCCCGCCCGCCACCGCGTAGTCGATCCCCTCGATGATCCTCCCCGCTCAGACCGGACTGAACCCGCCACAGAGCTCGCGATGAGCCGGATCATCCCCTCCGCCACCATCTCCCGGGCGGGCTGGATGCCCCGCTCCGGGCGCCGCACTTCATGCGGAAGCGCCCGGTCCCGGTCCACCGCGCGACGTCATCGCCGGTCACCATGAAGCCGAACCGTGTGAGTGCCATGGCCGTCGATTGCACGGCCTACGCGGCGCGGGCGCGCCCTGCGCCTTCGCGATCCCGGGCCCCGCTCAGGCGGCTTCGATCAACCGGACCTCGCGCTGGGGGAACGGGATCTCGATGCCGGAGGTCCGGAAGCGCCCCACGACCGCCTCGTAGATCTCGCCCTGGGCCGACACGTAGTCGGGCACCGCCACCCATGGGGCCAGCCTGAGATTGATGCCCGAGTCGCCGAGGCTCGCGATGCCCACCACCGGGATCGGTGTCTTGAGCACGCGCGGGTTGGCCAGCAAGGTGTCGCGGGCCGCGGCCAGGGCCTTCGGCAGATCGGCCGAGTAGCCGACGCCCACCGTCAGATCGAGCTGTCTGATCGTGCCGTGGTTGTGCAGGATCTCGCCGACGATCTTGCGGTTGGGAATGACCACGCGGGACTGGTCCGGGTGCGCCAGCGTGGTGGAAAACAGTTCAATGGCGCTGACCTGCCCGTAGACCCCGACGATGGAGATCCACTGTCCGACCCGAAACGGCTTAGTCAGGATGATGCTCAGGCCGGCCACCATGTTGCTCAGCACGCCCTGCAGCGCGATGCCGACGCCGAGGCCGGCCACGCCGAGGCCGGCCACCAGCGGCGCCACCTGGAAGCCGAACTTGTCGAGCGCGACGACCAGGGTGAACATCAGCACCACGAGCCGCACGGCCCTGACCATCAGGATCCGCACCGGAGGCTCGAGATTGCGCCGCTCGAGCCACTGCCCCATCAGATTGCCGACCCAGCGGGCCAGGAGCAGGCCGATGCCCAGGATGACGAGCGCACCCAGGATCTGGAACCCGTAGCGGATGAGCAGGTCGGTGGTCAGGTCCTTGACGGAAACGGACGGCATGGCGAGTCCTCCTCGTCGGGATTCGGTCAGCCGCGAGGAGATCAAACCACAATTGCGGGGCTACGTCGCGACTACTCCGAGAGGAACTGGCGGGGATCGACGGCCCGGCCGCGCACCTGGATCTCGTAGTGCAGATGCGGGCCGGAGGTGCGGCCGGTATTGCCGGTCAGGGCGATGAGGTGCCCGCGCTCCACGCGCTCGCCGGGCTTCACGCGGGTTTCCTGGAGATGCCCGTACAGGGAGCGCAGATCGTTCCCGTGGTCGAGGATGACGATGTTGCCGTACTCGCCGACGTGGCCCGCGGCAAGCACGGTGCCTGTGGCCGGCGCGTAGACCGGCGTGCCGCGGCGGGCGCTGATGTCGAGGCCCCGGTGGAACTCGAGCTGGCCTGTCCAGGGAGACGGGCGCTGACCGAAGCGAGAGCTCAGCGGCCCGCGGACCGGCCAGCGGAACGGCATCGCGAGCAGCGTGGAGCGGGTGCGCTCCACGAAGCGCCCCAGCGCCCGCAGGCTCTGTCCGCTCTCGCTCACCGTGCTGGCCAGGAAGGCGAGCTGCTCCGGCAGGACCGGGCCTTCGCTCGCGAAGACCAGTGGCAGGACCGCCACCGCGCCGCCCATGCCCGTGCCCTTGCCCGCGCTACCGGGGGCGGGACCGAACGCGCTCCAGAGGCGCGAGTGCATGTCCTGCCACCCCGCCACCTCACGATTGACTTCGGCCACCCGCTCCTCGACGGTCTCCAGCAGCACTCGCTGCGCCTCGACACGGCGCTCGACGGCGGCCGCCTGGAGGTGGGCCCGCTTGAGCGCGAAGTAGTCCATCCAGGCGCCGGCGAGGAGCGCCCCACTCATCAGCAGGAGGATCAGGCCGGCCCATAGCAGCCAGCGGGGGCAGCCCAGGTGCAGCATGCGGGTGCCGCCGCCGTGCACCAGGACCAGGGTGAAGCCGCCACGGTGTCGGTCGGTCATGACCGCTTGAGCGGCAGCACCGCCGGCTCCCGGGCGGGCTCGGACGCCCCGGGCCTGGGCATACGGCAGTGGCCCTCGAACATGACACCCTCGTCCAGCACCACGACCGGGGACTCGAGGTCACCGAAGACGCGGGCCTTGCCGGTGAGCTCCACCCGCTCGTTCGCGTGCACGTTGCCCACCAGCTCACCGTTCACCACGAGCGTGCCTGCGCGAACGGTCGCGTTGACCACACCCCGCTCGCCGATGATCAGGGTATCGGGCGACGCGATCTCACCCTGGAACTTCCCGTTGAGCAGCACGGTGCCGGTGAACGTGTACTTGCCCTCGATCTCGGAGCCCTCGTCGAGGAAGGCGGTGAGCTTCTTGCGGGTTGCGACGGAGACGCGGGGCTTCCATGGCCACATGCGAGTTCGGCCGCCGTCTACTTCTGCGCTCGCTGGCGCGACCTGGCACTGGTGCGTCCGAACATCGTGTCTTGCCTCCTCGACGGGTCCGCGGCGTTAGAACCAACTACGGCTACGCAACGTCCCTGCCAGGAGCTGAAAGCCAATAACTGATTGATTTAACGGAGTGCACACCCAGTCATCTGACAGGCCTGGGCACCCGGTGGACACTCCATGACAGGAGCACAGTCACGGAGCTGACAGTGGGTCGGAGCTCTGGAACCGGAGCTACTGCGGAACGATCAGGGTGGGTAGCTCGCCGGGCGGTTGCAGGATCCAGGTTCCACCTTCCTGCCTGAGCAGGAAAGTGACCGGCCCGTTGGCGGAGAGGACATTCCAGCCGCTACCGTCCGAACGCGGAGCCACCCACGAGGCCGTCTCGCCGGGGCGCTGGATGACGAAGCCCCCCTTCTTGTCCGACACCAGGTAGATGGGGGCCTGGCCGGGGGCGTGGATCACGTAGCCCTCACCCCACGCCGAGAGATAGACATCGATCGGGAAGGCACCGGGCGCGGTCACCTTGAAGTGCGCCGCGGCCGCGGGCGGCTGGGCCGGGGGAAACTCGGAGTCGGAGCCGACGGCGGCACAGCCGCCGAGCCCGCCCAAGATCACTGCGAGCCCGAGCCCCCGCGCCTTCCTGCCGCTCATGCGAATCCCTCCTCGCCCGACTCAGAGACCGAACCGACGCACGGTCTCCGCGTGGGCCTTCCAGATCGCGGGCGGCAGCCGCTCGCCGAACTGCTCGTAGAACTCGCCGAGCTCATCGAGTGCCTGCCGCCACTCCTCGCGGTCCACGCGGAGCGCCGCCTCGAGAGCGCCCGGGGGCAGCCGAAGCCCGGAGCAATCGATCGCTCCGGGAGCCGGTACGTGGCCGATCGGAGTCTCGACCGCCTGGGCACCTCCCCCGCCACCTCCGTGGATGCGCTCCACGATCCACTTCAGGATGCGCACGTTCTCCCCGTAACCGGGCCACAGGAAGCGGCCCTCCGCGTCGCGCCGGAACCAGTTCACCCGGAAGATCTTCGGCGGGCTCTTCAAGCGCGACCCGACGGACAGCCAGTGCGCGAAGTAATCGGCCATGTTGTAGCCGCAGAACGGAATCATGGCCATCGGGTCGCGGCGCACGACGCCCACCTGCCCGGTGATGGCGGCGGTCGTCTCGGTTCCCATCGCCGAGCCCAGGAAGACGCCGTGGTCCCAGTCGAACGCCTCGAAGACGAGGGGCACCACGCGCGCGCGGCGCGAGCCGAAGATGAAGCCGGAGAGCGGCACGCCCTCCGGATCCTCCCAGTTGGGCGAGATGGACGGGCACTGCTGCGCGGGCACGGTGAAGCGCGAGTTGGGGTGCGCGGCGGGCCCGTCCCCCGGCTTCCACGGCCTGCCCTGCCAGTCGAGCATGCCATCCGGGGGCTCCGGCCCCATGCCTTCCCACCACGGCTCGTTCGACGGGGTCAGCGCCACGTTGGTGAAGATGGTGTTGGAGCGCACCATGGCGGCCCCGTTCGGATTGGTCTTGGCGCTGGTGTTCGGGGCGACCCCGAAGAAGCCGCGCTCCGGATTGGTCGCGCGGAGCTGACCGTTCCGGTCCACGTGGATCCACGCGATGTCGTCGCCGACCGTCCACACGCGATAGCCGGGCAGGCTCGAGACCACCATGGCCAGGTTGGTCTTGCCGGACGCGCTCGGCATCGCGGCGGCCAGGTAGGTGACCTTCCCCTGCGGGTCCTCGAGGCCGAGGATCAGCATGTGCTCGGCCATCCAGCCTTCCGTCCGCGCCTGTGACGAGGCGATCCGGAGCGCGTGGCACTTCTTGCCGAGCAGGGCGTTGCCGCCGTAGCCCGAGCCCACGCTCCAGATCAGCCGCTCCTCGGGGAAGTGCAGGATGAAGCGCCGGTCCGGTGACAGATCGCCGAGCGAGTGCAGGCCGCGCACGAAGTCGTCGGGATCGCGCATGTGCTCGAGCGCGACCGCGCCCACGCGGGTCATGATGTGCATGCTCGCCACCACGTAGGCGCTGTCCGTGACCATGACCCCCACCCGGCTCATCGGCGAGCCGGCCGGGCCCATCAGGTACGGGACCACCCACATCGACCGCCCGCGCATGCTGCCCCGGAAGATCCCGCGCAGCTTTTCCTTCCCCTCCGCGGGGGCCATCCAGTTGTTGGTCGGCCCCGCTTCCTCGCGCGTGCGCGTGCAGATGAAGGTGAGCTGCTCGGTCCGGGCCACGTCGGAGGGGTGGCTGCGATGCAGGTAGCAGTTCGGGTACGTCCGGGAGTTGAGCGGCAGCAGCGTCCCGTCCCGCAGCATGTCGGCGACGAGGCGCTCGTACTCCGCTTTCGAGCCGTCCGCCCAAGCGACCCTCGTCGGCTCCGTCAGCTCGGCGACCTCATCCACCCATTTCTCGACCTGACTCGTGAGGCTCATGCGCGATACCCTCCCGTCGCTTGGGATGGAGCGTCTCGCCGGATTCTGACCGTGGGAACGAGTCCTGTCAACGGCGCCCTCGCACCGGTCAGTCGAGCCGCGGGCCCCGGCGCCCCAGCGCGTCGCGAACCATCAGTTCCAGGTCCCGGCGGGGAAACGGCTTGATGAGATAGCCGCAGGCGCCGCGGCGCAGCGCCTCGTTGAGGGTGGCGAGCGAGGCAAAGGCGGTGATCATCACGACCTCGATGCGCTTGTCGAACGCCTTGATGTGCTCGAGCGCGTCGAGACCGCTCATGCTCGGCAGCAGACGCACGTCGAGCAGCACGACGTCGGGACGAAAGCGCGGCAGCTCCTCCACCGCCGCCTCCCCGCTCGGCACGCTCGCGATCCGGTACTCGCGCTCGAGGAGCGCGCGCAGGCTCATGCGCACACCCTCCTCGTCGTCCACCAGCAGCACCCGCGGCTTCGCGCTCTCGAATTCGGTCATGGAGAAGCTTCTGCACGTCAGGTCGGAATCGCCACCTGGATGGCTGCATCCGGAGTGCCAACGGCGCCGCTCCGGAAACCCCCGAAAAGCGCCCGCCCCGCCGCGCCCCGGCGGCTCGTACCTGTCCGGAAGCGGACAGAAATTGGCGACGCGGTTCTCAGGCGCGTGCGGCTCCCGTGCCGGGGCGCAGGCGTTGCGCGATCTCGTTGACGAGGTGGTTGAGCCGCTCGGCCGCCTCTTCGCGCTCCTTCTGGTGCCGCTCGTTCTCGGCGCGCAGATCGCTCATGGTTTGCCGGAGGTGCTCGGCCTGGCGCTCGGAGGTCTCGAGCCGGTTGCGGAGCTGCTCGTTCTCGTACGTCACTCCCCGGAGCCGCTCGTTCTCCCGCTCGGACGACTCGGCGCGCTCGCGGAGACGGTCGTGCTCGTGCAGCAGCTCCAGGAGCGAGGCGAGCTGGGTCTGCCCCGCCTCGAGCCAGCGCCTCATTTCGTCTCCGTCGCGCGTCTGCTTGGACTCGACACTCGTCATTCGAACTTCTCCTTTCGGGCGATTGGGGGGAGTGTAATCCAGTCCGGGCGCGGTTTCGCGCCGAATCACCACCGAGACGTCACCGCGCGGCCGGGCCGTGCCGCGGGCCTGCCGTCGGTCCCTGCGGCGCCGCTCCGGCCGGCGCACCGCCGCCACGCGCCGGCGCTCGCGCCGCCGCCGGTCGAGCATCACGTCCACCGTCCCGGGCTCGCCCTCGAAGAGCCGCTCGATTCGTGGCACGAGCGCGGGACGCTCGGGGCGGACGATGACGAGGAGTCGCCGGGCGGGAGCGGTGCGCCACAGCCAGACCGAGACCCGGCGGAGCCGGCCGTTCAGGAGCATGGTCAGCGCCGTCCGGGCTCACGAGCAGGCGGGGACGGACGGTCGGCACCCTTGGCCAGCAGACGCAACCGGTGCGTCCAGCACAATCCGTGGATCTCGCGGTCATCACCCGGGATGTCGATCGTGACCAGGAGACAGGGCTTACCTTCCTGCTGACACCGCGGGCAGATGACTTTCAAGGCGGTCGTTACTCGGCAAAGTCGGTGCCACCCCGCCGCTGCGCCTGTCGCGCCGAGCGCCGGGCGCTCGCCTCCTGACGCCCGATCCGACCCGGCATCTCGAGCACGACACGATGTGAGCCCCATCAGACACTTACGCCAGGCCGATGGACATCGAGCTTCAGGCGATATCCATTGACCAGGGCAATCCCGCATTCCGTGCGCACGGCGCCTCGACCCGGCGGATAGGAAGGCCTGCACCGAGCTTGGGCGCTCGCGCTCCCTGAGTAGGCAAGCGCCTTCCCATCCTTTGACAGCGCGCCACCGGGCGGTCTCGCCAAGCCCCACCGCTTTGTGGTGGGGCGACTGCCTCGGAGGGAGGCACCCAGGCCGGCCGGACGACTAGCGCGGGCGGGAGAAAGGCGAGCGATACTCGAGCCGCTCGCGGACCTTGTTCAGCAGCCGCTCCACCGTGAAGGGTTTGGCCAGGAAGGCATCCACCGGAATGAGCACACCGGCGTCGCTGATCACCTCGGCGGCTCTCCCGGACATGAAGATCGCCCTGGCGTCCGGGCGCGCGATGATGAACCGGTCCGCCAGCTCTTTGCCGTTGATGCCCGGCATCATGATATCGGTGAGCAGTATGTGGATAGCGCCCTGGTGTTCGTCCGCGACGCGGAGCGCCTGCTCGCCGTCCTCGGCCTCGAGCACCCGATACCCGGCCCCCAGCAGGATGTCTCGCGCCAAGGTCCGGACCTGTGCTTCGTCGTCGACCACCAGGATGGTCTCCATCAGCCGCCCTATTCTACCTCCGCCGCCCGGGTTTTGGCGCTCGCCTCGTCGGCGTCACGTCTGTTCATCAACGCCCGAGGCCCCTCGCCGGTTCCCGCGGGCCGTCGTCTTGACACGTGAAGGGGTCCAGACCTAGAGTCGACTCTGCATGAGAAAGTGGATCGGCGCCCTGAGTCTAGTCTGGCTCCTCTGGTCCGACTTGTCCGTAATCGTGAAGGACAACCCGCTCGACACCATCGTGCTGCGCTGGCTGGCCCGCGTCCCGCGGCTTCAGACCGACCGCATCATCGCTGGCCGCTACCCGACCGGCGAGGAGTGCAGGGCCGCCCTGGAGCGCCACCTCGGCACGGTGAAGGCGATCAACGACAGCTGGTCGGGACACGCCTTCGAGCGCGAGGACGACATGGGAACGATCCACTACTACCCCGACGGCATCATCTACGCCCGCGCCGCCCTCCGCTGCACGGAACAGTAAGCTCAGCGGCTGCTCGGGGTCCGGTTCGGAGAGGCCGCGGGCGTCTCGAGGCGAGCCGGGAGGCCGGAGTCCCCGGCTCCGCCTTCGAGCACGTCCATCAGCCAGGGCACGGTGATCACCACCACGATCGCCAGCACGATCAGAAGCAGGGTCGCGCGGAACCAGCCCGTCACGAAGATACTGGGCGTCTCCTCGTAGGCCTCGGCGTCCCCGCGCAGCAGGGCGAGCTCCGCTCGGAGCTGCTCCTGCTCGTCCTCCAGACTCTGCAACCGCGAGCGGAGCTGCCGGACCGTTCCCGCCAGGTCGCGGGCGGAGGCACGCGCCGGGCGGCGGTTCTCGGCTGGCGGATTCCGCTCGACCCTGGCCGGAAGCCGCCCACGGCGTGAGCTCGTGGTGGCGGGCGCCTCCCCTTCGGTATCACCACCGAGGGCGATCTGGCGACCCGGAACCGACTGCACGATGATCTCCGAGCTGGCGTTCGCCTCGCCACCCCCTCGCGGCCGGCGGGCCGTCGGGCCCCCACCCTGTGCGGCGACCGCTTCGACCGGGCGCCCCATGGCCTCCAGAGCATCCCGAGATAGGCCCTGGATCCGGGCGAGCAGGCTCTTGACCGCACGTTCGGAGACCTGGTCGGCCAGGACCAGGCGACCCTGCTCGCCTCCGTTCTCCAGATAGGCCACCCAGTCCTTCCGGCTCCGCGTACCGTGCCAGGCGACCGTCAGCCCGCTGGCCTGCATGCGCTTGCGGCCCTCGATCTTCGCGAGGGGCTTCCTGGGAGCATCCATGGCGCCCAAGAGTACGATGGCGTCCGGGGGCTGACAAGGCCCTTCCCCTTCCCGGAAAACAGGGGTAAAAACGACATTGGTGTAATGTAAAACCTACCCATGCTGACACTTTCACCGCGGACGGGCCGCTGGTCACCCCCGCCTATAGTAGGAGATAGCCCCACGGCAACCACTTCGCGCTCTCTTTCCTGCCCGTGCCGCTGGCACATCCGTTGCGTCCTCTCCGTGCCCCGAAAGGACCGGATATGCCTTTGAGATCCCTCATGAGCATCCTGGCCGATGACCTGGCGGTGGACCTGGGGACCGCAAACACTCTCGTGTACGTGAGAGGGCACGGCATCGTCCTCAATGAGCCGTCGATCGTGGCCATGAAGGATGGCGTCGTCCTCGCCGCCGGCCACGAGGCCAAGGCCATGCTCGGCCGTGCCCCCGGCAGCATCTCGGTGGTCCGGCCCCTGCGCCACGGGGTCATCGCCGACTTCGATTCCACCGAGAAGATGCTCGACTACTTCATCCGCAAGACCCATCAGCGGCGCAGCATCGTGCACCCGCGCGTCGTGGTCACGGTGCCGTCCGGGATCACCCAGGTGGAGAAGCGGGCGGTGCGCCAGTCGGCCAAGCAGGCAGGCGCCCGTGAGGCCTATCTGATCGAAGAGCCCATCGCGGCGGCCCTCGGCGCGGGCCTCCCGGTCGCCGAACCCGGCGCGAACATGATCGTGGACATCGGCGGCGGCACCACCGAGGTCGCGGTGATGTCACTGTCCGGGATCGTCTACTGCAAGTCGGCGCGCATCGCGGGCGACGAGATGAACACCGCGGTCATCCAGCACATCCGCAAGAACTACAGCCTGCTCGTCGGCGAGCGCCACGCCGAGGACATCAAGCTGCGCCTGGGCTCCGCGTACCCCGTCGCGGGCGAGCACCTCACCATGGAGGTCAAGGGCCGCGACCTGATCGTCGGCATCCCCAAGACCATCCTGGTGACGGGCGAGGAGATCCGCGAGGCGCTGCGTGAGCCGATCATGGCCATCGTGAGCGCGGTGCACACGTGCCTCGAGCAGATCCCGCCCGAACTGGCCGCCGACATCGTGGACAAGGGCATCGTGCTGTCCGGCGGCGGCGCCCTCCTCCGCGGGATCGACCTGCTGCTGCACGAGCAAACCGGCCTGCCGATCCGCGTGAGCGACGACCCGCTGACATGCGTCGTGCGTGGGGCCGGGGCGCTGCTGGACGACGTCAAGCTTCTCGCTCGCGTCGCGCTGCCTTCGTAGGAGGGCTACCGGGGAAGCGCAGAACGACATCGGCCTTCCTCCCCGCTCGGGGCGGGCCGGGACGGGTCGGCCATGTCGCGGGGGCCGAGGGTATCGCAGCCGGCCGCGCGACCCTATACTCTCGGACGAGCCGGTTACTCCACGCACCGCCACCCACTGGAGGCCCTCATGAAGGGCGTGACCCTGCCGACCGAGACCGTGTTCGTGATGGAAAACTCGCCGATCAAGTTCGGGCTGGGCGCCATGGACGAGATCGGGTTCGACGCCAGCCGTCTGGGCATCCGCAAGGCGCTGATCTTCACCGATCGCCACATCTCCGAGCTGGGCCTGCCCGAGCGCGTGCGCGCCCTTCTCGAAGAGCAGGGCGTGAAGGCCGACGTCTGGGACGGCGTGGAGGTGGAGCCCACCGACCGCTCCATGGAGGAGGCGGGCGAGTATGCGCGAAGCAAGGACTTCGATGGACTGATCGCGGTGGGCGGCGGCAGCACGATCGACACGTGCAAGGCCGCCAATCTCCTCACCTGCTATCCGGCGCCGCTGCTCGACTACATCAACAAGCCGGTCGGGAAGGGCGTAGCGGTGCCCGGCCCGGTGCGGCCGCTCATCGCGGTGCCCACCACCGCAGGGACCGGCAGCGAGACCACCGCGGTCGCGGTTACGCACATCGTGGACCAGAACGTCAAGGCGGGCGTCTCTCACCGCCTGCTGCGTCCCGCGCTGGGTGTGGTGGATCCGCTCAACACGCTCACCGTCCCGCCCGAGGTGACCGCGGCGGCGGGCGCGGACATCCTCACCCACGCCATCGAGTCCTACACCACGCGACCCTACAACGCGCGCACCAAGCATCACCCGCCCGACCGGCCCGCCTACATCGGCGCGAATCCGGCCAGCGACATCTGGTGCGAGAAGGCGATGGAGTACGCGTCCCGGTATCTGCGGCGCGCCGTCCTCAACGGCCTCGACGTCGAGGCACGCCTGCACCTGGCCCTGGCCGCCAACTACGCGGGCATCGGCTTCGGCAACGCGGGCGTGCACATTCCTCACGCGGTGGCCTACCCCATCGCGGGCCTGGTGCGCGACTACGTCCCCAGCGGCTACCGCACCCGGCACCCGCTCGTGCCGCACGGCATGTCGGTGATCCTCACCGCGCCCGCCGCCTTCCGCTTCACCTACACCAGCGCGCCCGAGCGGCACTTGCGCGCGGCCGAGCTGCTGGGATGGCCGGTGGCCGATCTCAACGAGGCGGAGCGGCGCGAGGCGCTCCCGCGGGCGCTGCTCTCTCTCATGGCCGACATCGGCATCCCCAACGGGCTCACCGCGGTCGGCTATACCGAGCGCGATCTCCCCGCGCTCATCGAGGGCACGCTGCGCCAGCCGCGCCTCCTCTCAGGCGCACCCCGCCACGTGGGCGCCGCCGAGCTCGACCTGATCCTCCGAGACGCGATGCGCTACTGGTAACCCGGTGCCGATGACGTCCCTCTGCGAGTGCTCGGAACGCGTCCAAGTCTCCCTGTTCGAGCGCCGGCTTTCGCCGGCGCAACCCGATTCTGGGGGGTGGTTCGGAGGGGGCCGCCGGCGCCCCCTCCGATCATAGTTGCCCGGAGTCGCCCCAGTCGTCGAGGAGAGCGCGGTAAGCGGGGTCCTGGTAGCGATCCAGGTGGAAGGCGGGCGCGTAGTGCGGCAGCGGGCGCTCGGCGATGTAGTCGGCGAGCAGATCGGCAGCCCCATTCGACGACATCATCCCGTAGCCGGAGAGGCCGCCCAGGACGTAGGCGCCTTCGACGGGCAGCGGGCAGGACAGGAACCGGTTCTCCCGCGTCTTGGTGTAATAGCCTCCGTCCACGAAGCACTTCGGAAACCGCGACAGGTAGGCGGCGAGCCCGGGCAGTGGCCGCGTCAGGCCGCGCAGCACGATCTCCGCGTAGGCCGGATCGAACTCGATCGGGAAGCGCGCCTCCATCGGCTCGACGTCATAGGTCCACACTCCGAGCACCACCGGGCTGTCCCCACCGCCCTCGGGCCGCCCATGCACGCCGGCGGGCATCTCCACGAGCAAGTGCCGCAGCGATTCGGCCTCCCCGAGCTCCGCGCGCTCCTCGTCCGACCACGGCAACCTCACCGGATCCGTCCAGATCATCATCGGTGCGTGCCGCGGCACGACTCCGAGCGTATCGTGGAAGGCGACCTTGGCGTGCCGCTCGCAGAACACGGGCAGGTCGACGCCGAGGAGCCGCCCCACGTCCTTGACGAAGGGCCCCGCCGCGATCACGAAGCGCGGCGTCCCGATCGTGCGCGTGCCGTCGCGCCCGCCCACCGCCACCCCGGTCACCCGCCCGCCCGTCGTTTCCACGCGCTCCACGCGCCCCTCAATCAGCCGCACGCCCTTCTCCCGTGCGCGCTCGAGCATGCACATACCGAGCTGCTGGCCGCTGAACCACCCGCAGCGTCGCGCGTGCAGCAGCGCCACCGTGTCCGCGGCCAGGTATGGGAAGTGGCGGCGGATCAGGCCCGGGTCGGTGATGACGTCGGTGCCGATCGGCTGCGCCTCGTAGCCCGTGGCGGGGGCGGGCTCGTAGGTGTCCGCGGCCGAGCGATGCATGCGGACCGGCCCGGCCCCGAAGCCGGCCGCTTGCTCGGCGGCCCGTACGTAGCGGCCGATCTGGTCGGGCTGCGCGGTGGCGAAGAGATAGCCCCGCCGGTTCATCAGGAAGACGTTGCCGCTTGCGCGCGCGAGATCCTCCATCAGGTCGATGCTGCGGTTCATCAGGGCTACCATCGCGTCGCCGGGCCCCGGCCACCAGTTGCGGTAGGACTCGGCGGACTTGTCGCTGGTCAGCGACAGCGCGGGTCGCTCATCCACCAGCACAACCCCCCCGATACCGCGGCGGACCGCCAGGTGATACGCGGCGGCGATCCCGGCGATGCCTGCCCCGCAGATCACCACCTCGGCCGTCGCCCCGTTCATCGCCTCCGACTCTACACGCTTTGACAGCCAGTCGACACTGTCAGCGTCACGACACGTATCTGAGGGTGCCCCACGCTCGTGATGTGGAGCCAACTCCCCGAAATATCGGGGCCCCGTGCCCAGGCACGCAGGTTGCTACACCCCCGGCATGATCCCCACGAAGCACAACGACCGCCGCCGCCATCCGCGTACCGACGTCTCCTGGCTCGTCGTCGTGGAGGCCGGGCAGCGCCGCTTCCTGCTCCAGACGGTGGATATCTCGGCCCGCGGGGCGAAGGTGCGACCAAAGGAGCGGATCGATATCGGGACGCCCGCTCAACTCCGGTTCCGGCCCCCGGATGGGTCGCCGTTCAACGTGCCGGCACTCGTGTGGCGGGCGGACTCCGACGGTCTGGCCTTCCTCTTCATGGGGGATATCCAGGACCGCCTGCGCCGCTTTGGCCGCCTGCTCGCGGTCTAGCCGGCTCGCTACCTGCCGAACCAGTCTCGGACTTTATCCCACCAGCGCTCGATCTGCTCCGTCACGGCGCCGCCGTGCTCCTCGCAGGGCGTGGGCTCGGTGCCGGCCAGGAACACCTCGGTGGCCACGAGTGGGCAGAACGCGGTGGCCCGCTGGCCGGTGGTCACGTCCACCTTCGCGCGCGTGATGCCGGCGGGTTCCGGGAACGCGCCGCCCGGGTAGATGTCGAGCGCCTGCCGCATGAACTCGGACCAGATCGGCAGCGCACCCTCCGAGCCGGATAGGCCGGCCGGCACGCCGTCGTCGAAACCGACCCAGACGAGCGCGAGCAGATTGGGCGCGTAGCCGACGAACCACGCGTCCCGGCCCTCGTTGGTCGTCCCCGTCTTGCCGGCCACCGCGCCCAGCACCCCCGCCGCCCGCGCGGAGGCGGCGGTGCCCGCATTGATCACGCCTTCCAGCAGCGACGTGACCACGTATGCCTCGGGCGCGCCGATCACCGGGCGCGCTTCCCGGCTCGCGCTCCACAGCGCGCCCCCGCCCTCATCGGCCACGGCCTCCACCGCCCCGCCGGCGGGAGCCAGGCCGCCGTTGGCCAGCGGCAGGTACGCGCGCGCGAGAGCAAGCGGCGTGATCTCGAAGACGCCGAGGGTGAGCGCGGGAACGGGCTTGAGGTCCACCTCCACGCCCAGGGACCGCGCCGTCTCGATGACCACCGGCAGCCCCACCGTCTGGGCCAGCCGCACCGTCGCGGTATTCAGCGAGCCTTCCAGCGCCCGGCGCATCGTGACCGGCCCTTCGTAGTGGTCGTCGTAGTTCTTGGGCGTCCACGGCTTGCCGTCCACCATCACCGTGATCGGTGCATCCTCGACCAGCGAGGCGGCCGTGAATGGGGTCACGCCCTTGCGCGGCGTGAGCGCGGCCAGGTACACGAAGGGCTTGAACGCGCTGCCCGGCTGGCGCCGCGCGAGGACGGCCCGGTTGAACTGGCTCGACCGGTAGTCGCGGCCCCCGACGAGCGCGCGGATCTGTCCGGTGGCGGTGTCGAGCACGATCATCGCCACCTGCAGGCGCTCGTCCGGAGCCTTCCGCCGCAGCCGCGGGCGCGACGTCTCGAGACGGTCCAGGCCCTTCACCACTGCGGCCTCGGCCAGTCGCTGCAGGACCGGATCGAGCGTGGTGTACACGCGCACGCCGTGCAGGGCGGCCAGCTCGATGTCGGCGTTCCGCTCGAGCTCGGCACGCACGTGGTCGACAAAGTACGGCGCCATCAGCCCGTTCGCAACGGTCGGGCGCGCGCGCACCGGCTCCTTACGGGCTCGGCGGTAGTCGGCTTCCGAGATCTTGCCGAGGTCGCGCATGCGGGTCAGCACGACGTCGCGGCGCTCGCGCGCGCGCACCGGATTGCTGGCCGGGGAGTAGTTGTTGGGCGCGCGGATCATGCCGGCAAGCAGGGCCGCTTCCGGCAGCGTGACTTGGTGGATCTCCTTGCCGAAATAGGCCCGCGTGGCGGCGCCCACCCCGCGGACCGCCGAGCCGCCCGCCTGACCGAGGTAGATCTCGTTGAGATAGGCCTCCAGGATCTGGTCCTTCGTGTACCGCCACTCGAGCGCGGTCGAGAGCAGGGCCTCGTTGACCTTGCGCGCGAGCGTGCGCTCCGGATTGAGTAACCGGCTCTTGACGAGCTGCTGGGTGATCGTGCTCCCGCCCTCGGCGACCCGCCCCTTCCGGACATTGGTCCATAGCGCGCGCAGGATCCCGCGGGGGTCCACCCCACCGTGCTCGAAGAAGCGCGCGTCCTCGGTGACGAGGACCGCGTTGCGGAGGACGGGCGGCACGTCGGCCAGGCGCACCGGACGGATGTTCTCGCCCATGTCCGCCCCCGCGCTGGCCAGCAACTCGGGGGGCAACGACACGCTCTGGATCGGGGCCCCACCCTGCCGGAGCCCGGTGATGCGGCCCCCGGACACGGCCAGCGTGACCCGGCCCACTCCGGCACCCGCCACGTGAATGTCCCAGGCGCTCTCCGACCGCGAGAACTGCCCGGGCGCGCCGGCGCTCCGGGTCTCGCGATAGCCGATGCGGCTCAGGATCCCCGCCAGGTCCAGCGCGTCCACGTGGACGCCCGGCCGGAGCACCGGCGGGGCGGCGTAGAGCACGGTGGAGCGGCGCGCCTCGACGCGCTCGAAGCGCGAGAGGGCGCGCGCCGAGTAGATCGCGAGCCCGCCTGCGATCAGCACCAAGAGGCCCAGCAGGGCGCCCGCGAAGAGAGTCCGGCGGCGCAGGCGCCGGAACCGGCCCCTCATCCCGTCGGGCATCAGGCCTCCACGCGCACGATCGGGATACGGTCTAGGATCCGGCGCCTTTCCGCAGGGTGATCATTACCAGCCGCGCGACCTCCGGATCGTCCGATAGCTCGATCACCGCGAAGTCGCCTACCCGCACGTCGGCCAGCGTGATCGTGCGGTTCAGGAACGCATCCTTCACGTCACGGCCGGCCTGGTTGCGCTGCGACACCAGCACCACCGCCTCGCGCGGCACCTGCACCCGCAGCGCGCGGCGCTCGCCGTTGGCGCCGAACTCGTCCAGCGTCAGGCTGCGCGCCTGTGCATCCACCGCGAGCACCGTGCCCGCGCGGCGCTCACCCGCCGGGACTAGGCCTGCCCAGGCCCCGACCAGACCGGCCAGCAGAGCGGCCCCCGCCAGCACCCGAAGCCCGGCGCGCGGCATGCGGGAGATCACGACCGCGGGGTGGCCGGCGTCGCGACGTCGGCCGCCTTCATCCTCCGGACCAACTCGGCGTACGAAGAGCTCTGGATGATCTTGTCGAACTGGGTCCGGTAGTTGTTGACCAAGCTTACGCCCTCGACAGAGACATCGTACACGAGCCATCGATCTCCTCGCTCATGCATCCGGTAGTCCACCGGGACCTCGGTGCCTTGCTTGGTCACGAACCGGGTCCGCACGGTGGCGAGTCCGGCGTCCACCGATTCGCCCGCGTAGGTGATCCGCTCGCCGCTGTACCGCTCGATCTTCGAGATGTAGGCGCGCTCGATCAGGTCGGTGAAGAGCCGCGTGAACTCCTGCCGGTCCTTCTCCGACAGGCCCTGCCAGTGCCGGCCGAGCGCCCGCTTGGCCGTCTCCGTGAAGTCGAAGACGACCTCGGCCTCCTTCCGGATGGCGGCCCGGCGATCCCGGGCCCGGGCCTGGACCCGCAGCCCCGGATCCTCGAGCACCCGGACGATCTGGTCGACGGAGGCCTTGAGCTGATCCGTCGGGGCTCCGGCGCGGGCGGGCGCCGGGGCCCCGACCGCCAGCCCGGTCACTGCGACCAGGATCACACAAGGGACGAGGCGAAGTCGCATTCAATCAGGCCGCGCGGCCGACCGGGTTCACCGCGATATGGTCCTCGATTCGGAAATCCGAGCGGCTCCGGCCGACCTCCCGCATCGCCACGTCCACCGCGGCCTCTCGCAGCTCAGGGCGAGGCACCGCGCCCGTGATCTCGACCACGAGCGGCGAGCCTTTCCACAGCGGCAGATGCGCGGTCGGCGTCAGCGGCAGCCCGGCGAGGGTCGCGTCCATCAGGAGCGCGTCGGACACTCTCGCCTGGGCCGCGACGGCTTCTTCCTCACGCTTGCGTTTGAGGTCGTAGAGCTTGACGGCCAGCCCCAGCAGCACGGCCAGGAGCAGCAAGATCGCGACGACGAGAATTTCCATGGCGGTCACCTCCCTGCGCCCCGAGGACTGCATCGCGCATGCCAGCGGAACTCTCTTGTCGCCACCGCCAAGTCCTCCCTCCGTAAGCCCGGCGGGGCGTCCATGGAACCCGTCTCACCGACCGAGTAGGAATTTCCATGCCGACCGTGTAAACGCTTCCAGACGCGCGCCCGCGCGCGGCGCGTCATCGCGCGCCCTCCGGGGTTGCGTCCAGGGCCGAATCGGCGGCGAGCACTTCCCGCGCGATGTCGGCCAGGCGCTGGCGCGAGTCCATCGCCTGCCGCCGCAGCCACCGGAACGCCTCCGCCTCGCTGAGCCGGCGGTCGGTCATCAGCTTGCCCTTGGCCCGGTCCACGAGCGGCCGGTCGGCGCGCGCCTGGTGCAGCCGCCGCATCTCGCGGAACCGCGCGAGAGCCAGGTCGAGCGTCGGGGCAAGCTCCGCGGCCCGCAGCGGCTTCAGCATGAAGCCCATCACGCCGGCGCGATTCGCCTGTTTGACCACGCGCTGGCCGGTGTCGCGCGTGAACAGCACGGCCGGACAGTCGAGCCGGGCGGTGATCCGCGGCATCAGCACGGACTCGCCCACCCCTTCGAGGCTCGGCGCCATGATCACGACATCGGCCCGCGTCTCCTTCATCACCGCGACCGCGTCGAGCCGCAGCGGCGCCTCGACCGCCACCACGCCGCCCGCGTCCTCGACCGCCGCGCGGAGCAACGCGCGCCACGAGAAATCGGCCTCGAGAATTGCCACCCGCCATCGGGGCGGATCGTTCCGGAACATGCCACGGATCGCGCGCATGAGAACCCCCTGAGCGGCCCGCCCGTCGCAACCTGCGTGCCAAGCCCTCCGCGGCCGGTCCGGTAAGAATTCCCAGACCCGGTAGGGAATTTCGTCCCCGCCGAGACCTCGCCCGGTGTCCCATCCGCGCCTGGAACGATGGACTCGCGTCGCGAGAGCCGTGGCACGTCGCTTGCCTCCTCCGGAGGTTCATGCTCCGATTGAAGGGCGAACCTTACGACGAGATCCGCAACGACGAGGCGCTGCCGGAGCCGTCCGACTCCATCATCGGCGAGGACGAGTTCTCGGAAGTCGGGATCGCGGAGGACGACGCGGACGAGGCCACCGACGCCTTCTTGCCCCCGGTGCCCGGGCCGGTGATCGCCGCCGCTACCTTCGTCCCCACGTTCCTGGCGATCTTCTTCGGCCTGAGCTATCTGCTGGGTGGCGGCGTGCCGACGGCGGGCACGGCGGGCCCCTCGGCACCCTCGACCACCGCGCGGGCCACGTGGGACCCGGGCAGCCAGGCGAGCCCATCGCCTTTCGAGGCGCTGCGCGACCCGTTCGCGGCGCCGCCGCCGCTCGACGTGCCCGCAACGAGCGCACCCGCGGCGCGCCCGAACGATCCCCCGAGGGATCCGAGAAACGAACAGCGAGAGCCGGCCCGCCCGAGCGACCCGCGCGAGCCGTCACGGGGATGGAGCGTCGAAGATTCCACACGGCCGGCGATCGAGGCGAGCGGCCCGACGCTGCCGCCCGCGCAGCCACGCGCGGCCATACCCCCGTCATCGCCACCGCGCGCGACACCCCCCGCCGAGGCGCCCCGCCAGCCCCAGGCTGCCGTGCTGACCACGTCGCCGGAGGTACCGCGGACGGCGGAGGCGCGCGGGAGCGGGCGCGACTGGACCCCAGCGGCCGCGTTCGCGGACCGGGAGGCGGCTGGTCGCCTGGCCAGCAGCATCCAGCAGCAGGGGTATCCCGTGGAGATCCGGCAGGACCGCGGGGCCACGCGGCCCTGGGTCGTGTGGATCGGCGCCCAGCCGCGTGGCGGCGAGCGCCGCCGCTAGCTTCGCCCTATCGCTGCTCGGCCTGTAGCTCCCGCCACCGCCGGGCCTTGTTATGCAACGTCTTCGGCGTCGTGCCGAGGATCTCGGCGGCCCGGGTCTTGTTGTTGTTCACCGACTGGAGCGTCCTGAGGATGAGCTGCTTCTCGCCGTCGTCAAGCGTGGTGCCCACCGGCAGCACCACCACGTTGGCCCGCTCGGGCGGCGCGGCGCCCAGCGGAGCGATCGGCAGGCAGTCCGCGGTGATCAGCCCGTCCTCGCACGAGACGACGGCGCGCTCGATCACGTTGCGCAGCTCCCGCACGTTGCCCGGCCACGGATGCTCCCGCAGGAGCTGGAGCGCGGGCTCGTCGATACCCCGCACGTGGCGCGAGTACTTGTCGTTGAACTCGGTCATGAACGCCTCCGCGAGGAGCGGGATGTCCTCGGGGCGCCGGCGCAGGGGCGGCAGCGAGATCGTCAGCACGTTCACCCGATAGTAGAGATCCTCCCGGAAGGTGCCGTCCTGCACCGCCTTCACCACGTCCTTGTTGGTCGCGCAGACCACCCGCACGTCCACCGCGACCTCGTCGTGGCCGCCGATGCGGCGCACCTGGCTGTCGTGCAACACCCGGAGGTACTTCGCCTGCAGGTTCGAGCTCATCTCCGCGATCTCGTCGAGGAAGATGGTGCCGCCGTCGGCCAGCTCGAAGTAGCCGGGCCGGCGCGCCATCGCCCCGGTGAAGGCCCCCTTTTCGTGGCCGAACAGCTCGCTTTCCAGGAGGGTCTCCGGGATCGCCGAGCAGTTCACCGCCACGAATGGCCCCTTGGCCCGCGGCGAGAGCTCGTGGATGGTGCGCGCCACCAGCTCCTTGCCGGTCCCGGTCTCGCCCAGGACCAACACCGGCGCCGGGCTGGGCGCCGCCATCTCGATCAGCCCGTAGATCTCCTGCATCGCGGGGCTCACGCCCAGGAGGGGCCCGAGGCCCCTCGTCTCCTTGAGTTGGCGCCGCAGGACCGTGACCTCTCGATTGACCTGCACCTTCTCGACCGCCTTCTCCACCAGGACCCGGAGGCGGCGCGGATCCACCGGCTTGGTCATGTAATCGTAAGCGCCCTCACGCATGGCGGACACGGCGGTCTCAATGGAGCCGTGGGCGGTCAGGAGGATGACGGCGGCCTCGGGCACCGTGGTGGCCAGGGGTTTGAGCAGGCCGATGCCGTCGATCACCGGCATGACCATATCGGCCATGACCACATGGGGACGGAAGCTGGGCGCCCGCTCGAGCGCGTCCTTGCCATCCACCGCCTCCTGGACTTCGTAGCCCCACATCGTCAGGAGGGCTGCCAGGCCACCGCGGCCGGACTCGTCGTCGTCTGCGATCAGGATCTTGTGCTTCATGGTCGTCCCCTTCTCGGGAGGCCGGGTGGATTCAGGATGGAGGCCGTCCGGGTCGTCGCGGCCTAGGCTGCAATCGATATGCCCTCGCCAATCCCACGGGGCAACCCCCCTGGTCGAGTGACATAATATCCCGTAATACATGTATGTTACGAGACATATATAAACTTTTACTCGAACTTCTCTCGGCAACGGCGGGAGCGGGATCGGGAAGATCCTACCGTGTAACTATGGCCGGCCCCAGTCGATGTCGAGAAGAGCCAACCCGGTGGCCGGGTCGATCCTCCGCTGGAGAGTGGTGGGCGACTCGAGAATCATCACCTCGAGGGTCGGCTCCACCGCGCCTCCCAAGAGATGGCCCCCGAGGGCACTCCCATCGTACCGGGCGACCACCACGTGGGCATGCACCTGCGGCTCGCCCGCGGCGAGCGCCACGTTGCCCACCAGCGAAACCACCTCGACCTGCTCCCTGATGACCCGCCGGGCATAGTCGCGCCGGGCCCGGTCGAAGAAGCCCAGGATCACCCCGGAGAAGGCCCCGATCCCGGTCAACGAGGCGCCGGACAGATCGAACCGCTTGGCGGCCGCCGTGAGGGCCTCCACGGGGTCGTCGCCACGATCACACACCATGACGAATCGGCGGCGACCCTCGACGTCATCCAACTGCTGGATCTTCATGTCCGGCTCCTCCCGGCAAGAGTCCTCAGGCCCGCTCCGCCATCACTGCAGGGACGCGGCGGCAAGCCCCGTGCCACGCGCCGCGCGTGAGCCAGCACGCCGCCAAACGGTCGAAAAGCCGCGAGCCCGCGCGGCCGGCTCACGCGTCGGAAGCCCGCCCAGGTGCGCACAACCGGTAACCGTTACCGACGACCCCCGGTAACGCCGACCCGACTCGTCGTCGGGCCCACCAGCCTTTCTGGGGCCTTGCTCGCGTGATACCGTGAAGCATTCCCGCACCGCAACGGGATGGAAGGAGGCGCGGATCATGACGGACATGTGGGGTGATCTCGTGTGGGCCGCTCTCGCGGATCTGAAGACGAGGCTGGTCCTGGTGTTGCCGGGCGTCCTGGCGATGCTGACGTTGGCCGTCGTCGGCCTCGCCGCGGCCTGGCTCGCCGCGCGCGTGACGCGGCGGGTGGCCCAGGCGGTGGCCTTCGACCGTCGCGCCGAGAGCTGGGGCATCGTCTCGCAGCTCGGCCGCGCGGGCGTGCGCCGGCCGCCTTCACAGGTGCTGGCCCTGGTCGTCTTCTGGAGCATCCTCGTCCTCTTCCTGTCCATGGCCATCGATGCGCTGGCGATTCCGGGCACCGGGCGGCTCACGGAGTTCGTGTTCGCGTGGGTCCCCCGGGTCATGGGCGCGGCCCTGATCCTGCTCGTCGGCTGGCTCGTGGCCAATTTCCTGGGCGAGGGCGTCCTGATCGCGGCGGTGAATGCGCGCCTCCCGGAGGCGCGCCTGCTTGCCCGCACGATCCGCTGGGGCGTGCTGCTCTTCGCGAGCGCCACCGCGATCACCCACCTCGGCATCGGCAAGGAAATGGTCCTGGTGGCCTTCGGCATCACCTTCGGCGGCCTGATCTTCGCCCTGGCGCTGGCCTTCGGTCTCGGGGGCCGCGCGCTGGCCCGCCAGATCCTCGAGCGACATCTGCGCAACCGCGAGCCGCATCCGCGGGAGACCCTGACCCACCTCTAGCCGCATGATCGACGTCGGCACGCTGTTCCAGCAGGCGGTGGCCGCGCTGCGCCGCGAGCGCCACGCGACCTATCGTCTGCAGCTGGGGAACGCGCTCGGCTTCGACGCGTTGGCCGCGCTCGGCCCCTACCTCGACGCGCTCGGGGTGAGCGACGCCTACCTCTCCCCCTGCTTCCGCTGCGGGCCCGGCAGCTCGCACGGCTACGACGTCACCGACCACAACGCGTTCAATCCGGAAATCGGCGGCGCGGCCGCCTTCGATCGCCTGGCCGCCGATCTCGTCGGGCGCGGCCTCGGCCTGATCCTCGACGTGGTGCCCAACCACATGGGCATCGCGGGCGACGCCAACCCCTGGTGGCTGGACGTGCTGGAGAACGGCCAGGCTTCCGCGCGGGCCGCCTTCTTCGACATCGACTGGACGCCGATCAAGCCCGAGCTGCGCGATCGCGTGCTCCTGCCCGTGCTGCCCGACCAGTACGGCCGCGTGCTGGAGTCGCAGCAGCTCCAGCTCGAGCTCGCGGACGGTGCCTTCCACCTGCGCTACGCGGGGGCGCGCCTGCCCATCGCCCCCGATACCTACGCGCAGATCCTGACCGACCGCCTCGACGGCCTCGCCGGGCGTCTGGGGACGGAGGACGCGGGGCTCCAGGAGCTGCGCAGCATCCTGACCGCGCTCGAGCACCTGCCGGGGCGCACCGAGACCGATCCCGCCCGGCTCGAGGAGCGGCTGCGCGAGAAGGAGATCGTCAAGCGCCGCCTCGCGGCTCTCGTGAAGGAGTCGGTGGAGATCCGCGAGCATCTCGACGAGAGGGTGCGCGCCTTCAACGGCACCCCCGGGGAGCCGGCGAGCTTCGACGCGCTGGACCGCCTGCTCTCGGCCCAGACCTACCGGCTGGCCGACTGGCGCGTGGCGGGCGACGAGGTGAACTACCGCCGCTTCTTCGACGTCAGCCACCTGGCCGCCATCCGCATGGAGGAGCGCCTCGTGTTCGACACCGCGCACGAGCTGGTCTTCCGGCTCGTGGCCGAGGGCAAGGTCACCGGGCTGCGCGTGGACCATCCGGACGGCCTCTACGCGCCCGGCGAGTACTTCCGCCGGCTCCAGGAAGGCGCGCTGGTGGCGACCGCGCGGCGGCTCCTGCCCGAGCTGGGGGCCGCGGAGGCGCAGGCGCTCGGCGCCCTCTACCGCGCGCGCGCCGCCGAGCGGCCCGCCGCGGCGGAGGCGCGGCCGCTGTGGATCGCGGCCGAGAAGATCCTGAGCCCGGGCGAGCCCCTGCCCGACTGGTGGGCGGTGGCGGGCACGACCGGCTACGACTTCCTGGCTTCGGTCAACGGGCTCTTCGTGGACCGCGGGACCTCCCGACAGATGACCGCGCTGTATGCGCGGCTGGCCGGGACGGGCGGGCTCCTCGCCGATCACACCTACACCGCCAAGCGCTTGATCATGCAGGTCTCGATGGCGAGCGAGATCAACCAGCTCGGCCATCACCTCGATTCGATGTCGGAGCGCAATCGCCTCTCGCGCGACTTCACCCTCGGAAGTCTGGTGCGCGCGATCCGCGAGGTGGTGGCCGCCTTCTCCGTCTACCGTACCTACGTGGGCGACGACGGGCGCGATCCGAGCGTCCGCGACCGCGCCTACATCGAGGAGGCGGTGGCGGAGGCCAAGCGCCGCAACCCGACCGTGAACGTGTCCATCTTTGACTTCGTCCGCGACGTGCTGCTGGTGAGGAGCCCGGGCCGCCCGGATCCCGACGAGCAGGCCGCGCGCCGGCACTTCGCGATGCGCTTCCAGCAGACGACCGGGCCGGTGACCGCCAAGGGCGTCGAGGACACCGCCTTCTACGTCTACAACCGCCTCGTCTCGCTCAACGAGGTCGGCGGCGATCCCGCGCGCTACGGCGAGTCGCCGACCATCTTCCACGACAAGAACGCGGCGCGCCTGGCCCGGTGGCCGGAGTCCCTGGTCGCCTCCGCGACCCACGACACCAAGCGCGGCGAAGACGTGCGCGCGCGCATCAACGTGCTCTCCGAGGTGCCCGCCGCGTGGGCCGCCGAGGTCCGGCGCTGGCGGGCCCTCGCCCGACGCTTCAAGGTGGACGTGGACGGCCGCGCCGCGCCCGACGCCAACGACGAGTACCTCTTCTACCAGACCCTCGTGGGCGCGTGGCCCGCCCGGGACGAAGACGAACCGCTCGAGACGCTGACCGAGCGGCTGGCCGCCTACATGGAGAAGGCCACCAAGGAAGCCAAGCGCCACACGAGCTGGGTGAACCCGAACCCCGGCTACGACGCGGCGACGCGCGCGTTCGCGACCGGGCTGCTCGCGCCCGGCGGCGCCTTCCTCTCCGCCTTCCGGCCCTTCCAGCGCCTGGTCGCGGCCCACGGGGCGGCCAACTCCCTCGGGCAGACCCTGCTCAAGATCGCGGCTCCCGGGATCCCCGACTTCTACCAGGGCACCGAGGTCTGGGAGCTGTCCCTGGTGGATCCCGACAACCGCCGGGCGGTGGACTTCGCGCGCCGGGGCGCGATGCTCGACGCCCTGCGCGCCCGCATCCCGGCCGACGACACCGTCGCGGACCTGAGCGGCCTCTGCGCGGAGCTCCTCGAGCACTGGCGCGACGGCCGGGTGAAGCTCTACCTCACCCACCGCGCCCTCACGCTGCGGCGGGGGCGGGCCCGCCTCTTCGGCGCCGGGGACTACCGCGGGCTCGCCCCGGGCGGCCGCCACGCCGAGCACGTGGTGGCCCTGGCGCGGCAGGACGGACCCGCCGCGGTGATCGCGGTGGTGCCCCGCTTGACCGCCCGCCTCGGCGGCCTCACCGGCCGGTTCGCGCTGGGGGAGGCCGCGTGGGCCCAGACCTGGGTGGCGCTCGGGGACGACCGGCTCGCCGGCGTCTACCGCGACCGCTTCACCGGCCTCACGGTCTCCAGCGAGCGCGTCGACGGGGTCGCGGCGCTGCCCGCGCCCGCCCTGTTCGGCCATTTTCCGGTGGCGCTCCTCGAGCGCGAGCGGGCCCTGCCATGAGCGCGAGCCCGGCGGCCCGGAGCGCGCATCGGATGCCGTTCGGCACCGAGGTCCGCGAGGACGGCACCACGCGCTTCCGGCTCTGGGCCCCCGGCGCCCGCCAGGTCGAGCTCTGGCTCGAGGAGCCGGGGCGCGCGGTGAGCATGCCGCGCGACGCGGGCGGGTGGGCCGAGTACGTGACGCGCGAAGCGCCCCCGGGCACGCGCTACCGGTACCGCATCGACGGGACGCTGCTCGTGCCCGATCCGGCCGCGCGCTTCCAGCCGGGCGACGTCCACGGAGCGAGCGAGGTGGTGGATCCGCTCGCCCACGGCTGGAGTGACGCCGCCTGGACCGGACTGCCCCCGGAGCGCCTCGTGTTCTACGAGCTGCACGTGGGCGCCTTCAGCGCGGTCGGCACCTACGCCGGCGTGGCCGACCGGCTCGATCACCTCGTCTCGCTCGGCGCCACCGCGGTCCAGCTGATGCCGCTGGCCGACTTCCCGGGACGCTGGGGCTGGGGTTACGACGGCGCGCTCCTCTACGCTCCCGAGGCCGGCTACGGCCGGCCCGAGGACCTCAAGGCCCTGGTGGGCTCCGCGCACGCGCGGGGTCTGGCCGTCTTCCTCGACGTCGTCTACAACCACTTCGGCCCCGAGGGCAACTACCTGCACCGCTACGCGCCCGACTTCTTCAACCCGCGCCACCAGACTCCGTGGGGCGACGCCGTCAACTACGACGGGCCCGGTTCGGAGGTTGTGCGCGCGTTCATCATCCACAACGCGCTCTACTGGATCGAGGAGTATCACCTGGACGGCCTGCGCCTCGACGCGGTCAACGCCATCGCGGACGGTTCGCCCCGGCACCTGCTGGTCGAGCTGGCCCGGGCGGTGGCCGACGGGCCCGGCCGCGAGCGGCGCGTGCACCTGGTGCTGGAGAACGGCGCCAACGAGGCGCGCTACCTGCGACCGCTGGACGGCCGGCGCCCGCTCTACCAGGCCCAGTGGAACGACGACGTGCACCACGCGCTGCACGTGCTCCTCACCGGCGAGACCGGCGGCTACTACGGCGACTACCAGCCACCGCTGCCGCACCTGGGGCGCTGCCTCACCGAGGGCTTCGCGTTCCAGGGCGAGCGGTCCGCGTACCGCGACGCCGCGCGCGGGGAGCCGTCCGCGGATCTGCCGCCCACCGCCTTCGTGGGCTTCCTCCAGAACCACGATCAGATCGGCAATCGCGCGCTCGGCGAGCGCATCACCGCGCTCGCCCCCCCGGAGGCGGTGCGAGCGGCCACCGTCGTGCTCCTGCTCGCGCCGGCCCTGCCGCTCGTCTTCATGGGCGAGGAATGGGCCGCCCCCGAGCCATTCCCCTTCTTCAGCGATCTCGGCCCGGACCTGGGGCCCCTCGTCTCCGAGGGCCGGCGCCGCGAGTTCGCCCGCTTCCCGGAGTTCGCCGATCCCGCGACGCGCGCGCGCATCCCCGATCCCCAGGCCGAGTCGACGTTCCGGCGGTCGGTGCTGGACTGGAGCCGCGCGGACGCCACCGGCCACAAGGACTGGCTCGGCCTCCACCGGGCCCTGCTCGCCCTGCGGGCCCGGGCGGTCGCGCCGCTGCTCGCGGACGAGCCGGCGCCGGTCGGCTCGTGGAAGGCGCTCGGGGACACCGCGCTCGAGGTCGCGTGGACGTTCCCATCGGGCACGCTGCGGCTCGTCGCCAACCTCGGCGCGAGCCCGGTGCCCCACGAGGGGCCCGGCGCGGACTGGGGCCGCCGGCTCCACGCGCTCGCGCTCCCGTCGGGCCCGTGGTCCACGCTGCCGCCGTGGAGCGTGGCGTTCTATCTGGCCGGAGCGCGCCGGTGATCCTCGATCGCGTCCCGGTACACGGCGAGCGTCCGATCCGCGATGCGGTCCCAGGAGAACTGCGCCTCCACCCGGCGGCGCCCGGCCTCGCCCATGCGCCGGGCGCGCGCGGGATCGGCCAGCACCTCCTGCAGGGCCTGGCCGAGGGAAGCGGAATCGCCGGCCGCCACCAGCCGCCCGGTCTCGCCGTCCACCACCACCTCGGGGATGCCTCCGACCCGGCTCGCCACCACCGGGGTAGCGCAGGCCATGGCCTCGAGGTTGATCAGACCGAAGGGCTCGTAGATGGACGGGCACGCGAAGACCGCGGCGTGGCTGTAGAGCTGGGCGACCTCGGGCGCGGGCAGCATCGCGTTGATCCAGTGGATCTCCGGGCGGCCCGCCACCGCGGCCTCGAGCCGGGCCAGCAGCTCGGGCGTGTCCGGGCTGCTCGCGCAGAGCACGAGCTGGACGCCCGCGGGCAGCGCCCGCGCCGCCTCGAGGAGGTGGAAGATCCCCTTCTGCTCGCTGATCCGGCCGACGAACAGCACGTAGGGCGCGCGCACCCCGTGGCGCGCGAGGGCTTCGCGCCGCTCGGTGCGCGCGAAGGCCTCCGCGTCCACCCCGTTGTGAATCACCACCACCCGGTCGGGATCGACCCGGAAGTGCGTCAGGATGTCCGCGCGCATCTGCGCCGACACCGCGATGACGCGGGCGGCGCGCTCGACGGCCAGCCGCTCGGCCCAGCTCGACACAGCGTAGCCGGTGCCGAGCTGATCGGCCTTCCACGGCCGGAGCGGCTCCAGGCTGTGGAGCGTGACCACGAGCGGGACGTCGTGGATGGACTGCACCAGCATTCCGCCCAGCCCCACGTACCAGGTATGGGTGTGCACCACGTCGGCGGCCACCGGGTCCCGCGCCATCGCGAGCCCGACCGAGAGCGCCTCGAGCGCGGGCGCGTAGGCCGCCTCCGTCCCGCCCGCCAGGCGAGGCCAGGGCGCGTACCCGCGCACGGTCAAGCCGGGCTTCGCTTGCTCGACCGCGACGGGCAGATCATGCAAATCCTGGTCGCCGAAGCAGCGCACCTCGACCGCGGCGCGGCGGGCGAGCGCGCGGCTCAGGTGATCGACCACCACGCCGGCGCCACCGTAGACGTGCGGAGGGTACTCGCGGCTCAGCAGCAGGATTCTCACGGGCGTCGTCCTCCGGGAGAGCTTACCGCATGAGCCCGACCGAACCCTTCGTCTTCCTCGGGTGCCTCGAGCTGAACGAGCTGCTGCCCCACGAGGCCCACGACGCCCGCGAGCTGCTCGAGCAGCTCGCGCACGTGCCGGTGGAATCCGTCTTCTGCCACACGTCGGCCTCGCTGCTGCACCGGCCGGTGCTGGCCGAGGCCTATCCCAACGACTTCGCGCTCTGGGTCGGGACCGAGGTGCGCGACATCCGTCTCGCCGAGCGGCTGGCCGGGGTGGATGCCTTCCATGCGGGCTCCATGGAGCGGGTGCGTGAGGAGCTGATCGCCACGATCTCCGATCACCTCCAGCATCTCGGCGGAGCCCCCGCCCGCACCCAGGGCAAGCGCTTCCGCTTCTACCAGACGCACCTGGTCGCGGTGCCCACCGGCCACCAGGCCCGCACCCTAGCGGAGCTGCGCGACGCGCTGATCGAGGTGGACGTGAGCGCGCTGTTCTACCACACGATCGACGCGCGCTACCGCGCCGGCCGGGGCCGCGGCGACTTCGCGGAGTGGGTGGCCGCCCATCTCGGCCTCCCCGAGGTGGCCGATCGCCTCGCCCATATCGACCCGTACGCGGGCAGCCTCGAGCGGATCCGCGACCGGCATCTCAGCATACTGTCCGACGCCATGGAGGCCGCCTGATGCGTCCCGGCTCGCTGCTCAAGCTGGACGACTACCGCCAGATCGCCCCGCGCGGCGCGGTGGACATCCTGATGCGGGTCGGAGAGCGGCTGCGCGGGCGCCGCTTCGTGCACGTGAGCGCCTCGCGCTACGGCGGCGGTGGGGTCGAGGTGCTGAACCGGCTGGTGCCGATCATGAACGACCTGGGCGTGGACACCACCTGGGAAATCACGATCGGCACCGCGGACTTCGACCAGGTCGCCCGCGCGGTGAGCCGCGCCCTCGCCGGCACCGAGCAGGTCATCACCGAGGCCATGCTGGCCCGCCTGGGGGAGACCGCGGCCGAGAACGCGCGCCGGCTCCGGCTCGACGCCGATCTGGTGATGGTGCACGACGCGACCCCGCTCGGCCTCGTCGAGCAGCGCGCCAGCGCGGGTCGCTGGGTGTGGCGCTGCCACCCGGACATCTCCTCCGCCCAGCCGCAGATCTGGAGCGCGCTCCGCCCCATCGCGCAGCGCTACGACGCGGCCGTCTTCTCCCTCGCTCGCTTCGCGACGCCGCTCTCGATTCCCCGCTTCATCGTCTACCCCTCGATCGATCCGCTCTCCGAGCGCAACCGCGAGATGACCCGCGCCGAGCAGGCCGCCCAGATGGATCGTCTCCAGGTGCCGCGGGACAAGCCGATCCTGCTCCAGGTCGGCCCGTTCGAGCGCCAGCACGACCCGCTCGGGGTGATCAACGCCTACCGGCTCGTGAAGAAGCACCACGACGTCCGGCTCGTGCTGGCCGGCCCGCCCCCCGCGCCGGGCGGGGACGTCCTGGAGGACGTGCGCGAGGCGGCCGGCCAGGATCCGGACATCGCGGTGATCGTCCTGCCCCCGGATCCCCAGACCGAGCTGAACGCGCTCGAGCGGGCGGCGGCCATCGCGATCCAGAAGCCCCTCAAGGCCGACTTCACCAGCGAGGTGGCCACCGCGATGTGGAAGGGCAAGCCGGTGATCGGCACCATCGCGGGCGGCATTCCATTTCAGATGGTCGTGAACGTGACCGGGTATACCGTGGAAACCGTGGAGGGGGCCGCGTTCCGCATCCGGCAGCTTCTGAGCAACCCGGAGCTCATCGGCCGCATGGGCGCGGCCGGACGCGAGCACGTGCGCCGCAACTTCCTCGTGACCCGGCACCTGAGCGACTATCTCGCGCTGCTCGCCCATCTGACCCGGTGATGAAAGCTCTCGAGCTCGCCGACGAGGTCCGGGCCACCCTCGGCCGGATCGGCACCGCCGACCTGGTGGTGGGCCTGGCCACTGCCGGGACGAGCGCCACCGTCGCGGCGGTGGGCGGCGCGGTGCGGGCGGGCCTCGACGCCCACTTCGCGGGTCAGGCCGCGGTGGTCGTGCACGCGGACCAGGCCTCGTCCGAGGAGACGGCGGCCGCGCTGGACTCGGCCCTGGGCCCGGTGCGCCTGGTGCGGGCCCCCGCGGCCGGCCACGCCGCGGAGGCCGCCCTCGACTGGGCCCAGGCGGTGCGCGCGGTGCTGACCGTCGGGCGGCTGCTCGAGGCGCGGGTGCTCGTGATGCTCAACGCCGATCTCGCCAGCACGACCGCGGACTGGCTCCGCGCCCTGGCCACCCCGGTCGTCAAGGACGACGTCGGCCTGGTGCTGCCGATCTACCACCGTCACCGCTACGACGGCACCCTCACCCAGGCCCTCGTCGTGCCGCTCGTGCGCAGCCTCTTCGGACGGCAGCTCATGCATCCACTCGCCGAGGAGTTCGCGTGTTCGGGGGCGGCCGCCGATGCCTTCCTCGCCCAGCCGGTCTGGGAAACCGATCTCGGTCGCCACGGCCTCGAGTTCTGGCTGCCCGCGGCCGCGATCGAGCGAGGCTTCACGGTGGGACAGGCGGTGCTGGGCCCCCGGACGGTGGCGGCCGCCCCGCCCCCCGCGCCGCTCGGGCGCACGGTGGGCCGGGTGGCCGGCGCGCTCTTCGCCCTGGCCGAGCGCTCGGAGAGCTACTGGCTCGACGTCCGCGGCTCGGAGCCGGCGGTGACCTTCGGGGTACCGCCCGAGCCACTGCCCGGCGGCCCCGCGGTGGACCCCGAGCGTATGCAGATCGGCTTCGTCCAGGGGGTGCGCGATCTCCTCCCGGTGTGGGAGCGCATCCTCGCCCCGGAGAACCTGGGCGAGGTGCTCGAGCTCAGCGACCGGCCGCTCGAGCGCTTCCGCTTCCCGGACCGGCTCTGGACCCGCGTGGTGTACGACTTCCTCCTCGCGTACCGCGCGCGCGTCGTCTACCGGAGCCACGCCGTCCAGTCGCTCGCTCCCCTCTACCTCGGCCGCGCCGCCTCGGTGATCCTCGAGACCCGGCAGCGCCCGCCCGCCGCCCTGCTCCTGAGCGCGGCGCGCCTGGGCGGCATGTTCGAGGAGGACAAGCCGTACCTGGTGGACCGGTGGCGATGACCCGGATCCGCCGGCCCATCGTGATCGAGCACGTGCGCCCCGCGGTGGACGACGGCCGGTATCCCGTCAAGCGGGTCGTTGGAGACGTCTTGACGATCACCGCCGACATCTTCAAGGAAGGCCACGATCTCCTCGGCGCGGCGATCCGCTTCCGCGCCGCGGGCGAGACCGGCTGGCGCGAGACGCCGCTCGTCCCGGTGGACAACGACGGCTGGGCCGGCGCCTTTCCGCTCGTGGCCAACACGCGCTATCGCTACACCGTGGAGGCCTGGACCGACGGCTTCGGGTCCTGGGTCGAGGAGATGCGGCGACGCCTGGGCGGCGGTCAGGCCGATCTCACCAGCGAGCTGCTGGAGGGCGGCGCGTTGGTCCGGCTCGCGCGAGCCGGCGCGCGGGACGCGGACGCGGCCGCGCTGGCCCGCGCGCTCGAGCGGCTCGAGGCCGCGTCCTCGCGCGACGGCCGTCTCGACGTCCTCCTCCACCCCGACCTGCGCCAGGTGATGGCGCGCGCGCAGCCGCGTCCAGACCTCACGCGCCACGACCACGAGCTCGAGGTGGTGGTGGACCGGCCGGAGGCCGCCTTCGCGAGCTGGTACGAGCTGTTCCCGCGCTCCCAGGGCCGGGTGCCCGGCCGGCACGGGACCTTCGGCGACTGCATCGACCGGCTCCCCGAGATCCGGCGCATGGGGTTCGACGTCGTCTACCTGCCGCCCGTCCATCCCATCGGCCGCACCGCGCGCAAGGGCCCGGACAACGCGCCGGCCGCGGGCCCCGGCGATCCGGGCAGCCCCTGGGCCATCGGCGGGCCCGAGGGCGGCCACACTGCGGTGCATCCCGAGCTGGGCACGCTCGAGGACTTCCGGCGCCTCGTGAAGACCGCGCGCGGGTTGGGCATGGAGATCGCGCTCGACTTCGCGATCCAGTGCTCGCCGGACCATCCGTGGGTGCGCGAGCATCCGGAGTGGTTCTACCGGCGGCCGGACGGCACGATCAAGTACGCGGAGAACCCGCCCAAGAAATACCAGGACATCTACCCGATCAACTTCGCGACGTCCGCCTGGGAATCGCTCTGGGACGCGCTGCTGGGCGTCGTGCGGTTCTGGATCGACCAGGGCGTGCGGACGTTCCGCGTGGACAATCCCCACACCAAGCCCCTCGATTTCTGGGCCTGGCTGATCCGGGAGGTCCAGGACCGCGATCCCGACGTGGTGTTCCTCTCCGAGGCCTTCACCCGCCCCAAGGTGATGCGCGCGCTCGCCAAGGCCGGCTTCACCCAGTCGTACACGTACTTCACGTGGCGCAACTTCAAAGACGAGCTGACCGAGTACCTCGAGGAGCTCACCCGCTCCGAGATGGCCGAGTACTTCCGCGGCAACTTCTTCGTCAACACCCCGGACATCCTCCCCGAGGTGCTCCAGCGCGGAGGGCCGCCCGCCTTCCGCATGCGGGCCGCGCTCGCCGCCACGCTGGCTTCGGTGTGGGGCATCTACAGCGGCTTCGAGCTCTGCGAGGCGACGGCCCTGCCGGACAGCGAGGAGTACCGGGCCTCGGAGAAGTACGAGATCCGGGTGCGCGACTGGAGCGCGCACGGGAGCATCGCGGACTACATCGCCCGGCTCAACGCGATCCGGCGCGAGAACCCCGCGCTCCACACCATGGCCGGGCTGCGCTTCTACCCGGCGAACAGCCCGCACGTGCTGTTCTACGGCAAGCTGACGCCGGCGCGCGACAACGTGATCCTGGTCGCGATCAACCTGGATCCGTTCGCGACCCACGAGGCCACGCTGCAGATCCCGCTCGCCGAGATCGGCATCGCCGACGACGAGACCTACGAGCTCCACGAGGTGCTGGGCGGTGACCGCCGCCTGGTGCGCGGGGCCGCCCACGTCGTCACGCTCGACCCGCGCGCCGCCCCCGCGCTTATCTATCGGGTCGGTCGGTGGCGGCGGCGCGAGCGCGACTTCGATTATTACGCATGAACATCCTTGAAAGCCTTAAGAGCTTTATATATCCGCTCGGCTCGCCTTCGGCTACGCCTCGCCAGGCTACTGCCCCGGACACTCGTCGGCGGGCGGACACCCGGACGGCCGGACTGCGCGTGAGCCCGACATGAGCGACGGTGATCCCCTCTGGTACAAGGACGCCGTCTTCTACGAGCTGCACGTCCGCGCCTTCAAGGACGGCAACGACGACGGCATCGGCGACTTCATCGGGCTTACCAGCCAGCTCGGGCATCTCAAGGAGCTCGGCGTCGACTGCCTGTGGCTCCTGCCCTTCTTCCGCTCGCCGCTGCGCGACGACGGCTACGACGTGGCCGACTACCGCGCGATCCATCCCGACTACGGAACCATGGCCGACTTCGACCGCTTCCTGGAGGCGGCCCACGGCCACGGCATGCGGGTCATCTCGGACCTAGTGGTCAACCACACCTCGGACCAGCACCCGTGGTTCCAGGCCGCCCGCCGCGCGCCCGACTCCCCCTACCGCGACTACTACGTGTGGAGCGACACCGACGAACGGTACCGGGACGCCCGCATCATCTTCCTCGACACCGAGCAATCCAACTGGACGTGGGATCCGGTGGGCAAGGCCTACTACTGGCACCGTTTCTTCCACCATCAACCGGACCTCAACTTCGACAACCCGCAGGTCCGCCGCGAGCTGCTCGACGTCATGCGCTTCTGGATGGACAAGGGGCTCGACGGCTTCCGCTGCGACGCGGTCCCCTATCTCATCGAGCGCGAGGGGACCAACTGCGAGAACCTGCCGGAGACCCACGACTTCCTGAAGGAGATTCGCCGCACGATCGATCGGGAGTACCAGGGGCGCATCATCCTCGCGGAGGCCAACCAGTGGCCCGCCGACGTTCGTCCCTACTTCGGTGACGGCGACGAGTTCCACATGGCCTTCCACTTCCCGCTGATGCCGCGCATCTTCCTGGCCGTCCGGCACGGGGACCGCCGGCCGATCACCGACATCTTCGTGCACACGCCGGAGATCCCGGCGACCGCCCAGTGGTGCCTCTTCCTGCGCAATCACGACGAGCTCACGCTCGAGATGGTGAGCGACGAGGAGCGCCGGCATCTCTATTACGCGTACGGGTCCGACCCGCGCATGCGCCTCAACCTGGGCATACGGCGGCGGCTGGCCCCCTTGCTCGAGAACGACCGGCGCAAAATCGAGCTGCTCACGAGCCTGCTCTTCACCCTGCCGGGCAGCCCGATCCTCTACTACGGCGACGAGCTCGGGATGGGCGACAACATCTACCTGGGCGACCGCAACGGGGTCCGCACGCCGATGCAGTGGACGGGCGACCGCAACGCGGGCTTCTCCCGCGCGGACACCGCCCGCCTCTACCTGCCCCTCATCGTCGACACGGTGTACGGGTACCAGGCGATCAACGTGGAGGCGCAGCAGCGCACCCCGTCCTCGCTGCTCAACTGGATGAAGCGGCTCATCGCGGTGCGCAAGAAGACGCGTGTGTTCGGCCGCGGCAGGCTGACCTTCCTCCGCCCGGCCAACGAGAGCGTGCTCGCCCACGCACGCGAGCACGAGGGCGAGACGGTGATCGCGGTCCACAACCTCGCCGGCTCGGCCCAGCCGGTGGAGATCGACCTTCGCGCCTGGCGCGGGCACACCCCGGTGGAGATGCTGGGGGACACGCGCTTCCCCACCATCGGAGCTCAGCCGTACTTCATCAGCCTGGCGCCCTACGGCTACTACTGGTTCCGGCTCCAGCCCCCCCTGCCCGACCAGCCGGTCTATGGCATCGAGGCCGCTCCGCTCTGACCCCGCCGCGGTCGTCGCGCTGCTCTCAGGCCCCGGGCGCTCCGATCTCGCGCGCTTCCTGATCCGCCAGCGCTGGTTCGCGGCCAAGACCCGCGCCATCGGGGCGGTGGACGTCCTCGACTGGGCCGTCGTCGATCCCGATGGGCCGCTCGTGCTCCTGCTCATCGCGGTGGACGGCGACCGGTACTACGTCCCGATCACGGTGTCGACCGAGGCCGCGCCGGAAGCGACGGTCGCCCGCGCCGGCGCGGAGGCGGTGATGGACGCCCATCACGATCCGCGGTTCGGCCGCCGGGTCCTCGCCGCCCTCGCCGCCACGCGCTCGGCCGACGGCCAGCACGGTCGCTTCGCCTTCCGGCCGACCCCGGGCTGGGCGTTCCCGGCCGATCCCGACGCGCTGGCCGCCCGGCGGCTGACCGGCGAGCAGAGCAACACCTCCGTCGTGGTGGGCGATCTCGTGCTGAAGTCGCTGCGCCGGCCCCAGCCCGGCCTCAACCCGGATCTCGAGATCACGCACTTCCTCACCACCCGCACCACCTTCCGCCACGTGCCGCGCCTGGCGGGCTGGGTGGAGTATGCGGGCGCGGGCGAGCCCGCGACGCTCGCGGTGCTCCAGGAGTTCGTGCCGAATACCGGCGACGGGTGGACGTACGTCGTCTCGACGCTCGCGGGCCGCGGTGCGGCCATCGAGTGCCGGCCGGATTCGCTGCTCGACGAGGTCGCCGGCCTGGGCGCGATCACCGGCGGCCTGCACGCCGCGCTGGCCTCCGATGACCGCGACGCGGACTTCCGGCCCGAGCCGGTCGGCCGCGACGACGTCGCCCGATGGGCCGACGAGATCGCGCGCGAGCTGGCCGCCCCCATGCTCGGCGCGCGACTCGCAGGCGACGTCGGGCCCGTGACGGACGCGGTGGCCCGGACCCTCGCGGTGCTCGACCGCCTGGCCGGCGCGACGGCGAAGATCCGCGTCCACGGCGACTACCACCTGGGCCAGGTGCTCAAGACGGCGGATGGCTTCGCGATCATCGACTTCGAGGGGGAGCCGGCGCGGCCGCTCGCCGAGCGCCGCCGGAAGCAATCGGCCCTGCGCGACGTGGCGGGCATGCTCCGGTCCCTCGACTACGCGGCGCACGCGGTGGCCTTCCGTCGCCCCGAAGACGAGCGGGCGGCGGCGCTTGCCGCTCTCACCGCCTGGGAGGCGCGGGCCCGCGACGCCTTTCTCGCCGGCTATCTTCGCTCGGTGACGGAGAGCGCGGTCCCGCTCGTCCCGGCGACCGGCGAGGCGCTCCGGGCCGCGTGCGCCCCCTTCGAGCTGCAGAAGGCCGCTTACGAGCTCCGGTACGAGCTCGACAACCGGCCCGACTGGGTCGCGATCCCGCAGGCCGGGCTCAGGCGGATTCTCGGGCGGAGCCTGACGGGCGACTGAGTGGTCCGTGGGCCACGTCCCGCGCGCCGAGCGCGGCCATGCACACCGCGAACACGGGCACCAGGCTCGTCACGAGCACGAGGGCGCCCAGCGCGATCGCCGTCGCGTGCGTCAATCCGATCGTCGCGCGGGCCGCCATCGGCACCAGGTTTGCCAGCTGCAACGGGCTTGGAGTTGTTCTCATAGACATCCCGAATCGGGCAAGCGGCGTGCCACGCGGGCGTGAATGCCGCGATCGGAACCCTTCTACCCGGTAAACCTGACCCACCCCCAGGGAGCACACCCTCGCCCACGCCGAAGCGCCACGATTCCTGTGTCGGGGAATCGCGCACTTCGGCGACGAATCCGACCGTGGCACGTGCCGTGCCTGTAAGTGCGCACGACGATCTCGAGAACTACTACTCGCTGGTACATAGGAGGATGACTGACATGCTGTGGACGATCTTCGTGGTCCTGCTGGTGCTCTGGGCGCTGGGTATGGTCAGTTCTTACACGCTCGGCGGCTTCATCCACCTCTTGCTGCTCATCGCCATTGCGGTGGTCCTGATCCGGGTCATCCAGGGACGACGACCGATCTAGCCGAGCGGAGCCTCCCATGCACGCCACCCGACGGGCCGAGGGATGAACTACAACCGACGGAGCGAAGGATGAACTACAAGGTCCAGGACCATCTCAAGCCGAGGGCGCTGACCGGCATCTCCGACGATCAGATCGCCCAGCACTGGAAGCTCTACGAGGGCTACGTCAAGAGCGCCAACGGCCTGCTTGACGGCACCGCCAAGGCCGAGGCCGGCGCGCCGACGTGGTCCGAGCTCAGGCGCCGGCTCGGCTTCGAGATCGACGGCGTCGTGCTCCACGAGTACTACTTCGGCAACCTCGCCTCCGGCTCCAAGCTCTCCCCGGGGAGCGACCTCGCGGTGGACCTGGGCGCCACCTGGGGCTCGGTCGGCGCCTGGCGCGAGGACTTCGCCAAGACGGGCGGTATGCGCGGGGTTGGCTGGGCGATCCTGTATCGGGATCCGGCCACCGGCGGCCTCTTCAACTGGTGGGTGTCGAGTCATGAGCAGGGCCACCCGGCCGGATTCAACCCGGTCATCGTGCTCGACGTGTTCGAGCACGCCTTCATGGTGGACCACGGCGCGGGGGGCCGGGACGAGTACATCGCGGCCTTCCTCGAGAACGTGAACTGGGAGGTCGTCGAGCAGCGTCACAAGGACAGCAAGGCCGGGCGGTTCACCGCCCGGTTCTGAGAGGGGAGATGAAGAGCGGCGTGCTCGTCATCGCCATCGTGCTGATCGCCATCGGCGTGGTCTCCCTCGCCTACCAGGGGATCACCTACACCACGCGGGAGAAGATCCTGGATGTCGGTCCCATCCAGGCGACCGCCGACAAGGAGCGGACGATCCCGCTCCCGCCGGTCCTGGGCGGTCTCGCGCTGGCCGGCGGGATCGTGCTCCTCGTGGTGGGAGCCCGACGGTAGCGCGAAGCCGTGTGACGTAGCCGCACCCCCCGAGGCGCGGTCCCTACGAGGCCGCGCCCGGGGTGGTTCGCCCGACCGCGGTATCATGCCAGACGGCCATGAAGGGGCGCGGGTTCTGCTGACCGTCGGCGGGCTCACCGGAGGTGGCGCGCCGCCTCATCCGCGAGTTCCTCGCGCTCGACGAGGCGACGGCCCCGCTGAGGCGCGAGAACCGCGTCTTCCCGATCGACCCGGACCGGTCGACCCGGGCGCAACGCGACCTCCGCGCGTGCCGTGAAGCTGCCCCGCGCGCTCTACACGCGCGCCGACGTGGCGGCGCTGGCCCGGCGGCTGCTCGGCTCGCTCCTGGTTGCTCCCGCCCGCGACGGGCGACGCGTGTCGGGGATCATCGTGGAAACCGAGGCCTACCAGGGCCCCGAGGACCGCGCCTCCCACGCCTACCGCGGCCGGCGCACCGGCCGCACCGAGACGATGTATGCGCGCGGCGGGACCGCCTACGTCTACTTCGTGTACGGCATGTACCACCAGTTCAACGTGGTGACCAACGTGGCGGACGTGCCCCACGCGGTGCTCGTCCGGGCGCTGGAGCCGGTCGAGGGCGTGGACCTGATGCGGCGGCGGCGCGGCGGCGTGGCGCCGCTCGAGCTGACCAGCGGTCCGGGCAAGCTCTGCATCGCGCTCGGCATCGACCGCCGCCTCGACGGCGCGGATCTCCTGGGCGACCGGATCTGGCTCGAGCCGGGCCGGCGCGTCCGGCCCGCCGCCATCGCGGCCGGCCCGCGTGTCGGCATCGACTACGCGGAGGAGTGGGCGGCCCGGCCGTGGCGCTTCTGGCTGCGCGGCAACCCGTTCGTGAGCCGCGCCCCGCGCCCGCTCGCACCGTCGTCGCCGCGGCCCCCTTCGATGGCCTAGACCCGCAGGCGCAGCCCGCTCCGGTCGAGCGCCCACATGAGCGCCCACCAGAGCAGCACGTAGGCCAGCGCGTAGGCCAGCGAGGCGTTGACCGGAGCCGCCCACGGCGCGAAGAGGTGATCGAACAGCCAGGCGTGCAGACGCGGGCCGCCCGCGCCCACCCGGACGACGAGCAGGAGCTTCGCCATCAGGCTGGACAGGAAGAAGAGCGTGAGCGCGTGGACGCCCAGGATCGCCAGGGGCGCGGCCCAGCCGCGGCGGCCGCGGACCTCGATCAGCCAGTGGCAGGCGGCCAGCGCGAGCGCGGCCAGCCCCGCCATCAGCAGCGCGTAGGAACTGGTCCACAGGGGCTTGTTCACCGGAAACCAGAGCCCCCAGAGCCAACCGAGCGCGGCCGCGGCGAGCCCGCCCAGCGCGAGACCGCCGGCGGTTCGAGCTCCGGCCTGGGCTCCGGGCCGAGCCACGGAGCGGCCCGCCCGCATCCAGTGCCCGGCCAGCACGCCCAGGAGCGTGGTCGCGGTGGCGGGCAGCGTGCTCAGGATGCCTTCCGGATCGTACACGCGCGTGGCCTGCAGGATGTGTCGCGTCCCGAGGACGAGGCGGTCCACGTGGCCGGCCAGGTTCCCGGTCGGGCTCAGGTCGCCCGTGACCTGGCCGGGCGCCGCCACCCTCGTCATCAGGAGCCAGTAGCCCACCAGGAGCGCGCCCGCCACGAGCGCCTGCGGGCGCCAGCCACGCGCGCCGCGGGTGCCCAGGACGAGCAGCGCGGCCAGCAGGTAGCACACCGCGATGCGCTGGAGCACGCCGGGGATCCGGAGCGTCGCCAGCGGGAAGAAGGGCAGCGCGTGGAGCAGCAGGCCCAGCGCGAAGATCACCGTCGCGCGCCGCAACACCCGCGCGGGCAGTCCGCCCGCGCCCCGCTCGAAGGCCGGGCCCAAGGCCAGCGGGATCGACACGCCCACCACGAACAGAAAGAACGGGAAGACCATGTCGGTGGGCGTCCACCCATGCCACTCGGCGTGCCGGAGCGGCGCGTACACCGCGCTCCACGTGCCGGGGTTGTTGACCAGCACCATCGCGGCCACCGTGAGCCCGCGGAGCGCGTCCACCGAGAGCAGGCGCGCAGCCGGGCCGGGCGGCGTCACAGGATGGAGCGGCCGGCGTCCACCATCAGGATGGCGCCCGTGACGAACGACGACTCGTCGGAGGCGAGGAACAGGATCGGGTACGCCACCTCGCGCGGCTCCGCCCACCGGCCGAGCAGGTTGTCGCCCGCGCGCTGCGTGCGCATCTCCGCCTCGGACACCCCGCGGGCCGCCGCGCGGCGGATGTGGTATGGCGTGATGGTCCCGCCGGGGCACACCGCGTTGACCCGGACGCGGTGCGGGGCCTCCTCCACCGCCAGCGCGCGCGTGAACCCGAGCACCGCCGCCTTCGTGGTGTCGTACTGGCCCATGCCGGCTCGGCCCATCACGCCGTACACCGACGAGACGTTGACGATGGTGCCGCGCCCCGTCGCGCGCAGCCGCGGCAGCGCCGCCTTGCAGCAGTGCGCGGTGCCGAGCACGTTGACCCCGATGATGCGCTCCCAGTCGGCCGCCTCGGCGTCCGCCAGCGGCGCGTAGACGCGCACGCCCGCCACGTTGACCAGGGTGTGGAGCGCGCCCCAACGGGCCGCCGTCTCGTCGATCATCCGACGGGCGTCGCTCTCGCGCGCCACGTCGCCGGCGAGGGCCGTCACCTGCGCGCCCGGCACCGCGCTCCGGATGCCCGCGGCGGCCGCCTCCACCGCGGCCCCGTCCGTGTCCAGCAGCGTGACCGCGGCGCCTTCTTCCGCGAACAGCCGGCCGGTGGCCTCCCCGATGCCCCCGCCCCCGCCGGTGACGAGCGCCACGCGGCCGGCCATGCGGCCCGGCATCAGGCGAGCGTGAGCTGGTCGCCCGTCCTCACCACCATCCGCGCCATCGCACCCTCGATCCAGCTCGCGCCCGGGTCCAGCACGACGGAGGCGGACCGGACGAGGAAGGAGCGCGGGTTGGCGCCCGGCGCGGGGGTGCCGTGCTCGCGCAGCGCCCGGGCCGCCGCCATCATGCGGCGGCGCACCTGGATGATCGCGGTGTCGCTCGAGCCCAGCCGCTCCCGGCTGCGATCCACGATCTCGCCCTGGCTCTCCTGGACGGCCTGGTCCTGCACGCCGAAGCCCGGGATGCCGCAGTACATGCGGGTGCGATGGATCTCCCAGTCCATGAAATAGTCGTTGCCGCGGTTGGCCGCGGTCCGCACGTCCCCGTACGGCTCGGAGGTGGCCGGCGCGTAGTCACAGACGTGCGCGCCCTTGCCCTCGACGTGGAGCGCGATCTCCTCGCCGGTCAGCTTGCGGTCCGGATGCCAGGTGACCATCCAGTTCACGACGTGGGTGTCGTCCATCGGCACCCAGATGTGCGACTGCACGACGCGCTCGTCGAGGTCGGTGGGCGGCATCGTGTAGAACGGCAGCAGGAACTGGCTGATCCGCCAGTACCAGCGGCCGTCGGGATAGGCCCGCCGCGCGCCGATGACCACGCCGTAGTCGGTGTCGGCCACCTCGAAGCGCGGTGCGCGATCGCCCGTCGAGACCGCCGCCCCCACCCCGAAGCTCACCCGGTCCATGTCCTGCGTGACCTCGTTGTTCCGGTGATCGATCGGCGCGTGGAGGAACGAGATGTGGCTCGAGTCGATGCCGCCTTCCATCGCCTGGAACCAGTTGCAGTCCTGCACCCGCCGGGAGATGAACGTATGCCCCTCGGGCAGCAGCGTGAACTCGAGCTCGGGCAGCGGCGGGGGCGGACGACCGGCCGGCCCCATGTAGGCCCAGATCGCCCCGCCCTTCTCCAGGCAGGGGTACGCGGTATGCTTCACCTTGGCCGCGAAGCTCGACTCGGGCGGCTCGCTCGGCATCTCCTGGCACTGGCCGTCGAGCCCGAACTTCCAGCCGTGGTAGGCGCAGCGCATCCCGTTCTCCTCGACGCGCCCGTAGTAGAGCGAGGCGGAGCGATGCGGGCAGAACTCGCCGATGAGCCCGGCCCGGCCGCTCCGGCCGCGGAAGACGATGAGCCGCTCGCCCAGCAGCATCACCCGCTTGACCCGACCGCCCGGCTCGAGCTCCCTCGACTCCACCACCGGGATCCAGTACCGGCGGACCAGGGCGCCCATGGCGGTGTCCGGCCCGGTCCGCGTCAGGAGCTCGTTGTCCTCGTGGCTCAGCATCGGTCGCGCCCTCCTGCGCCGAAGGTTAGCACGCGCCCCGGTGGGGTCGCCAGCCGGTCGGTCGCCAGATTGACAACGCGGGCGACCTCCCGGAGGATGACCGACCGTGATGCCCTCCGTCCGACTCGACCTCGACGGACCGGTCGCCCGGGTCACCCTGAACCGGCCCGAGGTGCTGAACGCCGGGGATCCCGCGTGGGTGGTCGAGCTGACCGACGTCGTCGCGCGAATCGGGGCGAATCGCGATCTGCGGGTCGCGGTGATCACCGGGGCCGGGCGCGCCTTCTCGACCGGGGTGGATCTCGGGTCCCTCGCCGCGGGCGAGATGACCCTGCCGCGCTTCGTGGCCTGGGAGGATGCGATGACCGCGATCGAGCACATGCGGCTGCCCTTCATCGCGGCGATCAACGGGCACTGCCTGGGCGGCGGGCTGCAGCTCGCGCTGGTCTGCGACTACCGGCTGGCCTCCGAGGATGCGGTGATCGGCCTGCCCGCGGTGAAGGAGTGCCTGATCCCGTCCATGGCGCTCTACCGGCTGCCGCGGCTGATCGGCGCCGCGCGGGCGCGCGAGATGATCCTCACGGGCGAGCCGATCTCGGCGGTCCGGGCCGAGCAGGTGGGCCTCGTCAGCCGGGTGGTCCCCGCCCCCGAGTTCCCGCGCGCGCTCGACGACTGCATCGAGGGCTTCCTCGCGCTTCCCGTGACGAGCGTCGGCGTCAGCAAGCGCCTCCTGGCCCGCGCCTTCGATCTCCCGTTCGACGCCTTCCGCCGGGAGATGGAGGCGGGCTTCCGCCTCTGCCTCGACTCCGCCGAGCACCGCGCGGCCATGGACGAGATCCGCCGGCGGAGGAAAGGACCCGCGCGATGACCCTCCTGCCCACCTCCGTGATCGGCAGCCACGGGTTGCCCGGCTGGGTCTGGCTCGCCCGGGAGGCGCTCCAGGCCGGACGCCTGGGCGCCACCGACGTCCGCGAGCTGTTGGAAGACGCCACCCAGGCCGCGCTGCTCGATCAGGAGCGGGCGGGCATCGACGTGCTGACCACCGGCGAGATGGGCCGGGTGCGCTTCATCATCGGCTTCTACGACCATCTCCAGGGCATCCGGATCATGGAGGAGCCCCGCAAGCTCGGGCAGCCGCACTGGGACACCAATACGCCGTTCGAGGTCGTGGAGCCCATCACGGCCCCGGCCGGCCTCGGCATCGTGAACGAGTTCACGCTGGCGCGGTCGCTGACCGGCAAGCCGCTCAAGGCCACCGTGCCCGGCCCCTACACGCTGATGTTCCCGCTGCGGCTCGGCGGCGGCTATCGCGATCGCGACACGCTGCTGGCCGATCTGGTGGGCATCGTCAACGCGGAGTGCCGCGCGCTGGTGGCGGCGGGCGCCGACTTCATCCAGATCGACGAGCCGCACAGCGGCATGTACGCGGGCTCCGCGCCCAGCTTCGCCCAGGGCGTCAACCGCGCGGTGGAGGGCGTCGAGGCCAAGATCGCCGTCCACGTCTGCTTCGGCAATCTCTACGGGCGCCCGTTCCAGCCGGTGCGCAGCTACCGCAACGTCTATCCGGCGCTGCACGAGCTGACCGCCTCCCAGGTGGTGCTCGAGTACGCCAACCGCGGGATGGAGGATCTCGCCCTCTGGAAGGAGTTCCCGACCGACAAGGAGCTGGGCGCCGGGGTGATCGACGTGAAGGCCTTCAAGGCCGAGACCGCCGAGGAGGTCGCCCAGCGCATCCGCGCCCTCCTCCGCTACGTCGCCCCGGACAGGCTCTGGCTCAATCCCGACTGTGGCTTCTGGGAGACCCCCCGCTGGGCCACCCGCCAGAAGCTGGCCGCCCTCGTCGAGGGCGCCCGCCTCGTCCGCCAAGAGCTCGGGATCTAGGGGACTCGGAGGGGGGCTACGCCCCCCTTCCGAACCTCCCCCCGGGAGATCGGAAGCGCGGGCAAAGCCCGCGCTCGAACGTGGACCACTTCCGCTGGCGGCGGATCGTCCGATGTTACCGGGACAGACTGCTAGCCGGCGGCGCGGACCAGGGTGAGATGCTCCTCGACGGTGTCCTTGGCGGTGATCGCACGGAGGACGACCTCGTCCACCGCGCCGTCCCAGGCCGCGAGCGCGCGCTTGATGCCGTCGGCCGAGGTGGCCGCGATCGCGGTATCCGCCGGCTTCACGCCCATCCTCACGAAGTGGGCGCGGTACGCGGGAATCGCGTCGTAGCGCCCGCCCTCGTCGGCCAGCCGCTCGGCCGCGGCCGGGCCCAGGGCCACCCGCACGTAGGCGTAGAGCCGCGGCATCGGCCGCTTCGCCGCGTCCGCGCCCGCGCGCACGAGCTCGGCGGAGCGCCGGGCGTACTCCGGGGTGAGCCAGTTGAACAGCACCCCGTCGGCGACCTCGCCCGCCAGGTGGCACATCTTCGGCCCGAGCGCGGCCACGATGATCCGCGTGGTCAGGTTGGTCCGCAGCGCGGCCACGCCCTCGCGCACGCGCTTGAGCGCGTCCGGGTTCGGGCTGCCCACGCCGAGGAGCAGGCGCTCGGCCGCGAGCCCGTGCTGCCGCACGCCGGCCGCGATGGCCTCCGGCCCGCGCGTGTGGAGAGGGATGACGCCAACCCCCACGTCCACGCGGCGAGTCTCCGCCGCCGCGTGAGCGAGCGAGCCCAGGCCGTCCACCGGGCCCGGATGGTTCACCCAGAACGAGCGGTAGCCGAGCGCTTCGGCCTCCCGGGCCGAGGCGCGGATGATCTCCGGTGAGACGCCCGCGAATACCGCGAATCCCTTTGCCGTGCCGGTCGCCATGACGGCCTCCTCCTCGTGTGGTGCGCCCGATTCTACGCCCGGCCGGGCTTGCGCTCCACCGCATAACGGGATACACCCGAGCGGTCATGCGAGAGCCCGCGGGCATCCGCATCCTCGTCTGGATGTGCGTGCTCATCGCCGTCAACCAGCTCGGCTTCGGCGGCATCATCCCCGCGCTGGCCCTCTACGCGCGCTCCTTCGACGTCACCCAGTCCGCGATCGGCGTCGCCATCGCGATCTACGGGCTTGCCCGCTTCCTGGTCGCGGTACCGGCGGGCCGGCTCGCGGACGGGCTCGGCCGGCGCAACACGCTGGCGATCGGCGGGCTCCTCTCCGCCGTCGGCAACGTCCTCTGCGCGCTGGCGCCGAGCTATCCCGCCTTCGTCGCCGCCCGCTTCGTGGCGGGCGCCGGGGCCGCCCTCGTGCTCACCACCGGCCTGATCGTGATCGCGGACATCTCGAGCCGTTCCAACCGCGGGCGGATGATGTCGGCCTATCAGGGCGTGTTCATCTTCGCGGTGGGCATCGGACCGTTGCCGGGCGGCCTCCTGGCCACCCACTGGGGTCTCGCCGCCCCCTTCCTCGCCTACGCGGTCACCTCGCTCGTCGCCGCCGGGGTCGCCTGGCTCGCGATTCCCGAAACGCGCGCCGGCCGCAGTGCCGACGAGCCCGAGCCCGCCCCGGTGCCCTACCACGTCCAGATCCGCCTGCTCATCGCCCATCGCGGCTTCATGCTGGTGAGCGGCATCGCCTTCGTGAACGCGGTGGCCCGCACCGGCGCGCTGTTCAACATCGTGCCGATCCTGGCGCGCGACCGGCTCGCGCTCGATCCCGACCGCATCGGCTTCGGCCTGGCCCTCGCCAGCATCGTGGGCCTGATCGTGGCCTACCCGACCGGCGTGCTCGTGGACCGCCACGGGCGGAAGATCATCATCGTCCCCGCGACGATCATGTCGGGCCTCTCGCTGGTTCTCTTTCTGCTCGCGCCGACCTACGCCTGGTTCCTCGCCGCCTGCTCGGCGTGGAGCATCGCCATGGGTATCAGCGGGGCGGCTCCGGCCGCCTACGCGGCCGACACCGCGCCGCCGGGCATGAACGCGGTCGCGGTCGGCAGCTACCGGATGCTGGCCGACCTGGGCTACGTCGTGGGCCCGATCGCGCTCGGCCTGGCCGCCGATCTGGCGGGCATCGACACGGCGCTGGCCGGCACCGCGCTCCTGCTGGTCGCGACGGCCCTGCTCTTCGCCCGCTTCGCGCCGGAAACGTACCGGGGCGGCCGATTCTAGGCGCCGCGCGTCCGGTCAGCGGCCGGGCGGAAGGGGTACGCGAGCTGGCTCCAGTAGCCGCTCGGCACCGGCGGGCCCGCGAGGCCGTACGCCTCGGGCCAGCGATCGCGCGGCAGGTACTGGGTGCCGAGGATCCGGTCGATCACCGGCAGGTGCACCGCGAAGTTGACGTCCACCGGCTCGACCGCGTGGTGCCAGTGGTGGTACTGGGGCGTGGCCAGGATGTGGCGCAAGGGGCCGAAGCGCCAGCTCACGTTGGCGTGGATGAGCACGGCCTGGAACGACACGAAGAGCACGTAGCCGAAGACCGCACCCTGCGCGAAGCCCAGCACGTAGAGCGGCACGAACGAGAGCCCCCGCGTGACAACGATGTCCACCAGGTGCAGGCGGGAGCCGGCCAGCCAGTCCATGTGCCGGCTCGAGTGGTGGACGGCGTGGAAGGGCCAGAGCCAGGGCACCTGGTGGAAGAGGCGGTGCACGGTGTACTGGGTGAGATCCGCGACCACGAGCACCTCGACGAACTGCAGCACCAGCGGCTGGGCGGCCACCGCGGCCTGGAGCTCCGGGGCCACCGCCCAGCGGAAGACGACCGCCGCGGGCGCCATGGTCAGGAACACGGTGAGCTGCACGAGGAGGTGGCTCACCCCGAAGTGCCAGAGATCCGTCCGCCACTCGGGCCGGAAGATCGCCTGATCCCGGAGCCGGCCGAAGAGCAGCTCGATCGGGACGAAGACGGCGGAGAGCAGGAACAGGTCGAGCAGGAACCAGTCGAGCCCGACGTGGTGGGAGCGCGCCACCGGCGTGGCCACCGCCACCTCGGAGCCGCCCATCAGCGTGGCCAGCAGCGCGAGACCCGCCCCGGTGAGGCCCAGCGCCTTCCGCCGCTTGAGGAAGACGCTGAGCACGCCGAGCGCGAAGGCCACCCCCAGCGTGACCTTGATCGTGGTGCGGACGATCTCCATCGGGTAGACGTCGCGCAGCGCGGGCGTGGTGAGGACGGCGGGGAACCAGAGGCAGAGCACCGCGCCGAACGCCAGCGCGCCCAGCACCGCCGAGAGCACACCGGTGACCCACCCGAGGACCCCGATCCGGCTCGCCATCGCCCCTTGATCGTAGCGCCCCGGTCGGCCGGTCTCCAAGTCCGCCGCCGGTGGTATGGTGTGGGGCCATGACCACGCTGCTGATGCTGCCGCCCCAGACCGCCATCACCCGCCAATGGGCCGCGCGGGTGGCCGCCGCCGTGCCCGCGATGACCGTCGTGGTCGCGGAGGACGAAGCGCAGGCCGCGCGTGAGATCGGCCGGGCCGAGGCCGCCTTCGGCACTCCGCCGCCCGCCCTGCTCCGCGAGGCCGGGCGACTCCGGTGGCTGCAGGCCCCCCAGGCCGCGCCGCCCGCCGGCTACTACCACGACGCGCTGATCGCGCACCCGGTCGTGGTCACCAACTTCCGCGAGATCTACAACGACCACATCGGGGCGCACATCATGGCCTTCGTGCTCGCGTTCGCGCGCGGGCTCCACCACTACCTGCCGCTCCAGCTCCGGCGCGAGTGGAAGCCGGCGCCGTCGGATACCGGCGTGGTACACCTGCCCGAGGCCACCGCGCTGGTCGTGGGCGTGGGCGGCATCGGCAGCGAGGCGGCGCGGCTCGGGGAGGCCTTCGGCATGCGCGTGATCGGGATCGACGCGCGACGCCGGGAGGCGCCGCCCGGCGTCTCCAAGCTCGACGGGCCGGACGCGCTCGACGGGCTCCTGCCCGAGGCCGACTTCGTCATCCTCACGGTCCCGCACACGCCGGAGACCGAAGGTCTCATGCACCGGGGACGGTTCCGGCGGATGAAGCGGAGCGCGTTCTTCATCAACATCGGGCGGGGGATGACCACCCGGCTCGACGATCTCGTCGCCGCCCTGCGGGCCGGCGAGATCGCGGGCGCGGCGCTCGACGTGTTCGAGCAGGAGCCCCTGCCCGCCGATCACCCGCTCTGGACGACACCCAATGTGCTGATCACCCCGCACACCGCGGGCTACGGCCCCTATCTCGACGATCGCCGCTGCGAGATCCTGCTCGACAACTGCCGCCGCTTCCTCGCCAACCAGCCCCTCCGCAACGTGGTGGACAAGTCCCGCTGGTTCTAACCCGGGGTCAGGTCTTACATTCCGACATTCCTCTGGCCACAGCTCGGTCGCCGTGGTCCAGAAATGTCGGAATGTAAGACCTGACCCCAGGCTACGCCCCAACGGGGGCGGGGTGCGCGCTGCGGCGGACCTGGACGACGGTGGCGATCGTGCAGAGCATCAGGATGGCGACCGCGACGAAGAGCATCCGGGGATCGCCGTGGTCGAGGAGCCAGCCGAAGGCGAGCGGGGTGAGGCAGGAGCCAAGGTCGAGCCCCGAGTAGACGAAGCCGAACACCTTGCCCGAGGCGCCGGGCGGCGTGGCCGCGCGCACCAGCATGTCGCGCGAAGGTCCGGTCGCCCCGTGGCAGAAGCCGGTGAGCCCGAGCACCACCGGGAGCAGGCCCGGCGCCGGGGCGCCCGTGGCGAGGAGCATCATGAACCCCGCGGCCACGACCAGCCCGGCGACAGCCACCACATCGTGCCGGCGCGTGCGGTCGGCCAGCAAGCCTCCCGCCAGGATGCCGGCGGCCCCGCCCAGCAGGAACGCGGTGAGCGCCCCGGTGGCCAGCCCCAGCGGCGTGTCGTAGATGCGCATCAGCGTGGTGACGCCGAAGGTCTGCACGCCGATCAGCGCGGTGGCGATCAGCGCGAAGTAGGCGAACGCGGCCAGGATCGGCGCGGTCAGCAGCAGGCGCACGTCGCGCCCGGTCGTGCTCCGCGCGCGCTCCACCGGCCGCCCGGCCACGAGCGCGCGGAGCTGCGTCGCCAGCACGGACACGACGGCCAGCCCCGCCGCGCCCACCGTCACCAGCGCGACGCGCCAGCCGAAGTGCGCGGTGAGGCCGACCACCACGCTGGGCGCCACCGCCCAGCCGAGGCTGCCGGAGATGGCATGCACGCTGTAGCCGCGCCCGATCCGCCGCGGGTCCACCGACGCGTTCAGGATCGAGTAGTCGGCGGGATGGAAGACGCTGTTGCCGAGCCCGGCGAGCAGCGCCACCGGCAGCAGCAGCCAGTAGGTCGGCACGAGGCCGGCCAGCGCGATCGACGCCGAGAAGAGCGCCATGCCGCCCAGAAGCACCCGATGCGCGCCCACCCGGTCGACCAGGAAGCCGGAGATGGTCTGGCCGATGCCGGAGGCGCCGTAGAACACGCTCATGGCCAGGCCGAGCGCCACGTACGGCACGCCCCAGACCTCCTTCAGCAGCGGGAAGAGCGGCGGCAGCGTGAGCTGGAAGAAGTGGCTGAAGAAGTGGGCGGCGCCGATAAGACCGATGATACGAACATCATTGCGAAAACCGGGACGATCGGTGGGAGCGGACACGGGAGCCTATTGTACACGACGTTCTGCTATGATCCGGCCGTCACCCAAGGAGGGCGGCCATGGACACGACCTACTCCCTCGATCAGTTCCTCGCCGACACGCGCGCCACCATCCAGACCAAGGGCATCCCGGCCGGCCTGGCCGAGATCCGCGATCACCTGGAGAAGCTCCTGCACAACCCGGAGCTGCTCAAGAAGCACCTGGGAGACCCGGTGCCATATGTCGAGCGCGCCACCATCGGCCACGATCCGGAGACCGACGTGCACGTCCTCGTCCACGGCCGCGCCAAGGCCGGCAAGTCCTCGGTCCACGACCACGGGCCGTGCTGGGTCGTCTACGGCAACTACCAGAACCCCACGCGCATGCGCCGCTGGCGCCGCCTCGACGACGGCAGCCGGCCGGGCCACGCCGAGCTCACGCTCCAGCGCGAGTTCATGAACGAGCCCGGGCACGCCGCCGCGTTCGCGGTGGGCGACATCCACTCCATCGAGTTCGCCGACGACACCTTCTTCATCCGCGTTACCGGTGGCGACGTGGAGACCAAGGAGACCTCCCGCTTCGACGTCGAGAAGCAGACGGTGGAGATCGCCAACCGCGCCCAGGGACAGAGATAGTCGAAGGGGGCTCCTTCTGAAGTCCAAGAGGGGGCCCCTCCGAGCCTCCCCCAGAACGGATTGCGCCGGCAAAGCCGGCGCTCGAACGAAGCACTCGGCCGCAGCGGCGGCTACATCTTGCCCCAGTAGGGGCGGGCGGCGGGGAAGACGGGCTTGCAGCGGGTGGGCTCGGTCGGGCCCTCCAGCACGTCGGCGACCCCGCGCCAGACCGCGTAGTGCGGCGTGTTGCGGTGCGCCTCCAGCGCGGCCTGGTCCTTGTAGACCTCGTAGAAGTAGTAGACGTTCTCGTCCTTCTCGTCCTGGAGCACGTTGAAGCGCAGGCAGCCCGGCTCGTCCCGCTCCGAGCCCAGCGCGTCGGCCTCGATGGCCTTCAGGAACTTGTCCCGCATCGCCGCCTTGATCCTCGCCTTCACCCAGATCGCCAGCATCGTCGCCCTCCCTGGTTCGAATTGGTGCGCCGCGGCCGACACTACCACGGGTCCGGGCCGGCGCGCTCCTTGCCTTCCCCATGCCGCCCGTCGTAGCATCCCCGACGAGGGACACCTCACGGGAGACACCCCATGGACGAATCCACGATCAGCGCGCTCACCTTCGACGTCTTCGGCACCGTGGTGGACTGGCGCACCAGCGTCATCCGGGAGGGCGAGGCGTTCGGCAAGCCCCGCGGCCTCTCGGTGGACTGGGGCAAGTTCGCGGATGCCTGGCGCGGGCTCTATCAGCCCGGGATGGAGGAGGTCCGTGGCGGACGGCGTCCATGGGCGAAGCTCGACGAGCTCCATCGCGAGAGCCTCGTGCGGCTGCTCGGCGACTTCGGCATCACCGGTGTCTCCCCGGCCGAGATCGACCACCTGAACTACGCCTGGCACCGGCTCGATCCGTGGCCCGACGCGGTCCCCGGCCTCACCCGCCTCAAGCGGCGCTTCACGCTGGCCACGCTGTCGAACGGCAACATCGCGCTCATGGTGGACATGGCGAAGCGGGCGGGACTGCCGTGGGACGCGATCCTGGGCGCCGAGATCGCCCGCGCCTACAAGCCCACGCCCGAGGCCTACCTGCGCAGCGCCGAGGCCCTGGGGCTCCGGCCCGAGCAGTGCCTCATGGTGGCCGCACACCCGGCCGATCTGGCGTCCGCCGCGCGCTGCGGCCTGCGCACCGCCTACGTGCCGCGCCCGCTCGAGTTCGGCCCCGGCCGCCCGGGATCCCAGCCCGAGCCGGGCCAGCCGTTCGACGTGGTCGCGGGCGACTTCGTTGAGCTCGCCGAGAAGCTCGGCTGCTGATCGGATGGCCGACGTCTCCGGCCTCTTCGATCTGACCGGCAAGGTCACGCTCGTCACCGGCGGCAGCCGCGGCCTCGGGCGCGCCATGGTGCTGGCCTTCGCCCAGGCCGGCGCCGACGTGGTTATCGCGAGCCGCAAGCTCGCGTCCTGCGAGGCCACCGCCGCGGAGGTGCGGAAGGCCACCGGTCGCCGCGCGCTCCCCGTCGCCTGCCACGTCGGGCACTGGGGCCAGGTGGAAGCCCTCGCGGAGACCGCCTTCAAGGAGTTCGGCCACGTGGACGTGCTGGTCAACAACGCGGGCATGTCGCCGCTCTACGACCGCGTCGAGAACGTGACCGAGGAGCTCTGGGACAAGGTGCTCGACGTGAACCTGAAGGGCCCGTTCCGGCTCACCGCGATGGTGGGCGCGCGGATGGCCGCGGGCGCGGGCGGGTCCATCATCATGGTCTCGAGCGCCTCCGCGATCCGCCCCACCGCCAACGTCATCCCCTATGCGGCGGCCAAGGCCGCGGTCAACGCGATGACCGAGGGCTTCGCGCGCGCCTTCGGCCCGACCGTGCGCGTGAACTGCATCATGCCCGGGCCCTTCCTCACCGACATCTCCAAGGCCTGGGACCTCGAGGCCTTCCGCGAGCGCGCGAAGACCACGATGGCCCTCGGCCGCGGCGGCCTACCGGAGGAGATCGTCGGCGCCGCGCTCTACTTCGCCTCCAGCGCCTCCAGCTTCACCACCGGCGCGGTGCTCGGCGTTCACGGAGGGGTCGCCTGACGGCTCTCCCCTCCGCGGGCGAGGCGCCGGCCGAGGTCGCGCCGGTCCGGCCCGGCGAGCAGCTCGACTGGGCCGCGCTCGAGGCATGGCTCATCCCTCGCGTGGCGGCGGTGCTCCCGGCCGCGCGCGGCCCCCTCGAAGCCCTCCAGTTCCCGAACGGCTCGGCCAACCTCACCTACCTGCTCCGCGTCGGCCCGCATGAGCTGGTGCTGCGCCGGCCTCCGTTCGGCGAGATCGCGCCCGGCGCCCATGACATGAAGCGCGAGTTCAAGGTGCTCTCCCGGCTCTGGTCTCACTTCGACCGCGCGCCGCGCGGCTACCTCTTCTGCGACGACCCGACCGTCCTGGGCGCCGATTTCTTCGTGATGGAGCGCCGCCGCGGCGAGGTCGTGCGCGACGCGTTGCCACCAGCCCTGCGCGCGCATCCCGCGGCCGGGCGGCGGCTCGCGCTCGCCCTGGTCGAGGCGATGGCCGATCTCCACGCCCTCGAACCCGCGTCGTGCGGCCTCGCCGACCTCGGCCGACCCGAGGGCTTCGTGGACCGCCAGCTCGACGGCTGGGCCAGGCGCTGGGCGCTCGCCCGCCCGGACGACGCGACGGACGACATGGAGCGGATCCACGCGCGCCTGGCCGCCCGCCGCCCGTCCCCCCACCGCGCGTCCATCGTCCACAACGATCTCAAGCTCGACAACTGCCAGTTCGCCCCGGAGAACCCCGACCGCGTGACCTCCATCTTCGACTGGGACATGACGACCCTCGGCGACCCGCTGGTGGACCTGGGCACCCTGCTCAACTACTGGCCCGATCCCACGGACACCGAGGCCACCCAGCGCGGGACGCGGCCGGAGCTCGCCCGAATGGGCCTGCCCACGCGGGCCGAGATCACCGCCCGCTACGTCGCGCGGACCGGAGCGGATCCCGGCGCGGTGAGCTGGTGGGAGGCCTTCGCGCTCTGGAAGACGGTGGTCGTGGTGGTCCAGCTCCACCGTCGCTGGGTGCGCGGCGAGTCCACCGACGTCCGCATGGCCCACATCGCGGACCGGGCCCCGTGCCTCGTGCGGGCCGCCCACCTGGTGCTCGACCGCGCGGGGCTCTGAGCCATGTACGTCGTGGGCATCGACGTCGGCGGGACGTTCACCGACCTCACCGCGGTGGACGCCTTGACCGGGCGCGTGGTCGTCACCAAGGTGCCGTCGCGGCCCCGCCACGAGGCGGAGGCGGTGCTGGCCGGGCTCGAGGCGCTCGGCATCGCCGGCGCGGACGTGCGCCGCCTCGTGCACGGCACCACCGTGGGCACCAACGCGGTGCTCGAGCGGCGCGGGGCCCGCGTCGCGCTGCTCACCACCGCCGGCTTTCGCGATCTCATCGAGATCGGGCGGACCAAGCGGAACATCCCGGCACTCTTCATCCCGACCTTCGTGCGCCCGAAGCCGGTGGTGGAGCGCAAGCATCGCTTCGAGGTGACCGAGCGGCTCGGCCCGGACGGCGGGGTGCTGGTCCCGCTCGACGTGGGCTCCATCGAGCGCGCGATCGAGGGCGCCCTCGCCGCGGACGCGGAGGCGGTCGCGGTGTGCTTCCTCCACGCCTATCTCAATCCCGCCCACGAGCGCCTCGTGGCCGACGCGGTGAAGGGCCGCGCCCCCGGCCTGCCCGTCTCCTGCTCGGCCGACGTGGTGGCCGAGTACCGCGAGTTCGAGCGCTTCTCGACCACCGTGCTCAACGCCTACCTCCAGCCGCTGATGGAAGGCTATCTCACCTCGCTGGAGGAGCGCCTGCTCGCCACCGGCTACACCCACGGCGTGCTCACGGTGGCCTCGAGCGGCGGCATGATGACCACCGACACCGCGCGCCGCCTGCCGATCAAGACCATCTTCTCGGGGCCGGCGGGGGGCGTGAGCCAGGCCTGCTTCGTGGGCGCGGCCGGGGGCCTCCGCGACTTCATCACCTACGACATGGGCGGCACCTCCACCGACGTCTGCCTCGTGCGCGATCGGGAGCCGCTGATGACCGCCGACGCCATGGTGGGCGCGTTCCCGGTCAAGGTCTCGCAGATCGACATGCACACGGTGGGCGCGGGCGGCGGCTCCATCGCCTGGCTCGACGTGGACGGCAGCCTCCAGGTCGGCCCGCGCAGCGCGGGCGCTTCGCCGGGCCCGGCGGCCTACGGCCTGGGCGGCACCGAGCCCGCAGTCACCGACGCCAACGTGGTGCTCGGGCGCATCGGTACGCGCCGGCGCCTGGGCGGCAGCATCGGCATCGACCCCGAGCGGGCGCGCCGCGCCGTGGAGGAGCTGGCGCTCCGGATGAACCGGCCCCTCGGCGTCGAGGCACTCGCCGAGGGCATCCTGACCATCGCGGTCGCGCGCATGACCTCCGCGATTCGCGAGATCTCCATCCAGCGCGGCCACGATCCGCGCGACTTCACCCTGATCGCCTTCGGCGGCGCCGGCCCGATGCACGCCCTCGCGATGGCCGAGGAGATCGGCATCCCGCGGGTGCTCGTCCCGCAGCACCCCGGTAACTTCTCGGCGCTGGGCCTGCTGGCCGCCGACATCAAGCACGATGATGTCCGCACGCGCGTGGGCCCGCTCCGGGAGCGCCTCCCCGCCCTGCGCCTGGCCTTCGCGGAGATGGAGACCGCCGCGCGCCGGCAGCTCGAGCGGGAAGGGTTCGCGCCCGAGCAGCAGAAGCTGCTGCGCTCCCTGGACCTCCGCTACCGCGGGCAGGCCTTCGAGCTCAACCTTCCGGCGCCCGCGCTCGAACTCGGCATCGACCGCATCGAGGCCGACTTCCACCGCACCCATCGCGACACCTACGGGCACGCGAATCCGCAGGCCGCCATCGAGCTGGTCAACGCGCGGCTCACCGCCTACGGGCTCGTGCCCAAGCCGGCCGCGGCGCGGCACGCGGCGCCGGGCGCGAGCCTGGAGTCCGCGGTGGTCGAGCGCCGGCCGGTCTGGTTCGAGGGCCGGGCGCACGACTGCCCGGTGTGGGACCGCGACCGCCTGCCCGAGGGCGCCGAGCTCCGCGGGCCCGGCATCGTGGAGGAGTTCGGGGCCACCACCGTGATCCCGCCGGGCTGGCGCGGCGCGATGGACCCCCACGGCAATCTCCGCTTCGAACGGGAGGGCCGCCCATGAGCGCCCCGGTGGTCGATCCGATCACGCTCGAGGTCCTGCGCGAGACCTTCTCGTCCATCGTACGCGAGATGCGGGTCACCCTGGTGCGCACCGCGTACTCCTCGATCCTCTACGAGGGCGAGGATTTCTCCTGCGTGCTCATGGACGGCGACGCGCAGCTCGTCGCCATGTCGAAGGGACAGGACCACCCGCTGCATATCGTGCCGATCGGCTGGTCCATGAAGTCGGTGAACGAGAAGTTCGGCGACGACATCCATCCGGGCGACGTCTTCCTGCACAACGACCCCTACACCGGCGGCACCCATCTGAACGACGTGGCGATGATCCACCCGCTCTTCGCGGACGGGCGGCTCTTCGTCTTTCCGGTGGTGCGCGCGCACTGGGGCGACGTGGGCGGGATGAGCCCGGGCAGCCTCTCCGGCGACGCCACCGAGATCTTCCAGGAAGGCGTGCGCATCCCGCCCATCCGGATCGTGGAGCGCGGGAGACCCAACCAGGCCGCACTCGATCTCATCTTCCACAACATGCGCGGCCCCCGGGAGCGGAAGGGCGACTTCGACGCCATGATCGGCACCTGCCGCAAGGCGGCCGAGCGGGTGGAGGCCCTGGCCGCCCGCTACGGCGCCCCGGTGGTCCGCGCCGCGGTGGTGGAGCTGATGGACCGCGCCGAGCAGCGCATGCGCCGCGCGATCGGCGCGCTGCCGGACGGCCGGTACTCCTACGAGGCGCACCTCGAGAGCGGCCGGCTGCGGCTCGAGCCCCTGAGCATCCGGGCGCGCGTCGTCGTCGCGGGCGAGACGATCACGGTGGACCTGACCGGGAGCTCACCCCAGACCGCGGCGCCCACCAACGTGGGTCCGGCGATGGCGCCGACCGGCGCCTTCACCATCATCAAGTCGTTCCTCGATCCCGGCACCGACGTGAACTCGGGCGCCTTCCGCCCGCTCACCGTCATCACCCCGGCCGGCACCATCGTCAACGCACTGCCCCCCGCGCCGTGCGGCGGCATGGTCGAGGTGAAGTACTGCGTCGAGACCGCGGTGATGGGCGCGCTGGCCCAGGCCCTCGACGGCCGGGTGGCCGGCGATCTCAAGGGCGGCGGCAACCACTGTTACGTGGGCGGGCCCGACCCGCGGACCGGCGAGACCTTCATCTTCTACGAGTACCCGGCGGGCGGCACCGGCGGCTTCCACGGCGGCGACGGCAGCAATACCGTCCGCGCGTGGACCGAGAGCGACATGACCACGCTCCAGCCCATCGAGGCGGTCGAGCAGCTCTACCCCGTCCGCGTCGAGCGGACGTCCCTGCGCGAGGACTCGGGCGGGCCGGGCCGCTGGCGCGGCGGCCTCGGGCTCACGCGGGAAGTCCGCATCCTGGTGGCCGCGACCCGGCTCTCGGTGCTCGCCGAGAAGGCGGTTCTCCCGCCCTTCGGGGTCTGCGGCGGCGGCCCGGGCGCGACCAATCGCTTCTGGGTGCGCCGCGGCGAGCAGCCGATCCAGCCCTCCCCGCTGCCCGGGAAGGTCGGCGGCTTCCCGCTCCAGCCCGGCGACGTGGTCCTCATGGAGAGCTCGGGCGGCGGCGGCTTCGGCGACCCCCTCGCCCGTGATCCGGCCGCGGTGGCCGCCGACATCGCGGAGGGCTACGTCACGCCGGCGGCGGCGGCGCGCGACTACGGCGTGGTCTGGCGGGACGGCGATGTCGACGGCGCCGCGACCACGGCGACGCGCGCGGCGCTGCTCGCCGCCCGCCTCCGCGTGCGCTTCACCCCGGTGGCGGACCTCGACGCGGAGCGAGGGCGCCTCGTGCGCCTGGACGCCCAGACCGCGGCGCGTCTGGGCATCGGGGTCGGCGCCATCGTGGAGGTGGTGAACCCCCGCGGCGCCCCGTTGCGGGCATGGGTCGATGCGCTCATCCCCGGAGACGGCCAGCGGGGGGAGATCGCGCCGAGCGCGCTCGCCATGCTCGGCCTGGCCGACGATGCGCTGCTCGAGGTGCGCGCGGTGCACTCGGGTTCGCTCGCCCCCGTCCAGCCGCCCGCGCCCGCCACCCGCTGAACCGCCGCGCGTTCCTCGGCGAGCAGGCCTTCGTGACCCTCAAGCAGCGACGCGTCGGAGCCGTCCTGGCCGTGGGCTCCCCGATCTTCTTCCGTGAACGCGCCACGCTCGGGAAGATCGCCCTCGCCCATCGCGTGCCCACCGGCGGATCTCTGAGCTACGTGGACGGCGGCTTCCTCCTCGGCTTCGGGGTATTTCCGAGCATCCCGTACCAGCGCCGGCGGACTACGTCGACCGGATCTTCCGGGGCGCGCGGCCGGCCGACCTTCCCATCGAGCAGCCGACGAAGTACGAGCTGGTCATCAACCTCAGGACCGCGAAGACCCTGGGCCTGACCATCCCTCCGTCGGTCCTGCTGCGGGCGGATCGGGTGGTCGACTAGCACGCGCCCCGACGAGCCCTAGTACCCGCGAGCCCGGTCTACCAGATTCAGCAGTGGCGCGCCGGCCAGGAAGCGCCGCAGGTTCTCCGCGAAGAGGACTGAGCACTTCTCGTCATAGCTCGGCAGGAAGCCGGACACGTGCGGGGAGACGATGACGTTGTCCACTCCGTAGAGCGGATGGCCGGGCGGGGGCGGCTCCCGGTCGAAGACGTCCACCGCCGCGCCCGCAATCTGGCGCTCGCGGAGCGCGCGGGCCAGTGCCGCCTCGTCCACGCTGGCGCCCCGCCCCACGTTGATGAAGAGCGCGGACGGCCTCATGCGGGCCAGGGCCTTCGCGCCGATCATGCCGCGCGTCTCGGGCGTGAGCGGCGCGCAGAGCACCACCACGTCCGACCGGGCCAGCAGCGAGTCGAGCTGTGCGTGCCCGAGCCACTCGTCGGGCAGGACGCCCTCCGGATCGCCGGTGCCGGGCAGCCCGTAGCCGTCGTCGGCCCGCCGCGAGGGATCGCGCTTGCACGCCAGCACCGTCATCGCGAAGGCCGACTTGGCGATGCGCGCGAGCTCGCGGCCGATGCTGCCGTAGCCGATGATGCCGAGCGTCGCGCCGCGCACCTCGGCGGGCACGAAGAGCGGCCAGCGCTGCTCATCGGGCGGCCAGCCCCCGCGACCCTGCCACTCCACCATGCGCGGCACCCGGTGGGCGAGCGCGAGCAGCATGGTAAGGGCGTACTCCGCGATGGTGGCGGCGTGCACGCCGCTGGTGGTGGTGAGCGGGATCCCGGTCTCGGTGTAGAGCGGGTGGTCCGCGAGGGCATTCACGCCCGCCATGTGCAGCTGCACCCAGCGCAGCGCGGGCGCCCGGCCGATGTCCCGAGGCGGGGCGCCCGCGTAGAGCACATCGGTCTTTCCATAGTCCGCGGTCTCCGGATCGGCCTGCGATACCAGGATCTCGGGGGAGACCGCCCGCAGCCGGTCGAGCTGGCTCCGATCGAAGCGCATGGTCACGAGGACGTTGAGCATGGGCGCTATGATATCCTTCCTGCTCGCGAGGAGACGCCATGAAGACAGAGCGCAAGGGATTCCGGCAGATGGTGGACGAGGCCAAGTCACGCATCAGGACCATCAGCCTCGAGGAGGCCAAGAGCCGCCTCGGGAGCGACCGCGTCGTGTTCGTCGACCTTCGGGACGTCCGCGAGCTGGAGCGCGAGGGCATGATCCCGGGCGCCTTCCACTGCCCGCGCGGCATGCTCGAGTTCTGGGTGGATCCGGACAGCCCCTACCACAAGGACGTGTTTGCCTCCGACAAGGAGTTCGTCTTCTACTGCAACGGCGCGTGGCGCTCCGCCCTGGCCACCGACGTGGCCCAGCAGATGGGCCTCGAGGCCGTCGTCGAGATGGACGGCGGCTTCGCCGAGTGGAAGAAGAAGGGTTACCCGGTCGCGGAGAAGCCCACCAAGAAGGGCTAGATGCGCGGGCCGGGCCCCGGCGGTGGCGGCGCGGGCCGCTCCGGCGGGACCGTCGACTCCTCCAGCGCCGGCTCGGAATCGGTCGCGAGGATCTCCACCACCACGCCGGCGCCCGGGACCATCCGGACGCTCTTGAGCGTGACCTCGTCGAGGCCCATCGCTCGGGCACCGCGCACCGCGCGTCCTAGCGCGCTGGCCGCGGCCGCCTTCACGCCTTCCTCGGTCGCGTCGTCCTCGACCGGCGCCACCGTGGTGATCGCGGCCATCGCGGCGGCCGCCGGAGCCGCCGGCCCGACCACCGCTCCCAGCATCAACGCGCCCATCGCGAGCCATCGCGCCATCGTCGCTCCTCCCCGTTGCCGTGTTCCCTCACGCGATTCGACGCAAGGGCCATGCCCGCGGCCAGAGCCCGCGAGATCGGCGCGAGATCGGGACGTTGTCGCGCGCGCCCGGGTCCGGAGGGGAAGGCCTTACCGTGTCGATCCGACCGGCCCGTGGGCCTGCATCGGCAAGGGACGCGTGGTAGCATCGGGGACATGCCGACCAACTCGGGATTCGAGCCGCCGATCGACGACACTCATCCCGAAGAGCATCGGAACCCGAACGCCCTCGGCGTCCCCGCGACGCAAGGGCCGGCCATCGAGCAGCCCGCCAAGCTCATTCGCATCGCCGCGATGATCCGCGAGATGCTCGAGGACGTGCGCCAGTCGAAGCCGGACGAGGCCGGCCGGCAGCGACTGCGCGCGGTCTACGAGAGCGCGCTCGCGGGTCTCAAGGAGGGCGTGTCGAAAGAATTGCAGGACGAGCTCGATACGTTGACGATCCCGCTCGACAGCACCTCGAGCGAGTCCGAGATCCGCCTGGCCCAGGCCCAGCTCGTCGGCTGGCTGGAGGGCCTCTTCCAGGGGATCCAGGCCGCGCTGTGGAGCCAGCACATGCAGGCGCGGGCCGAGATCGAGGAGATGCGCCGCCGCCGCGGGTTGCCCCCCGGCCCCGGCGACGGGCCGCCCCGGGACCCTGGGCAGTACCTCTAAACTACCTAGCTGCGGTAACTCTTTCCTCGTCCCGGATCAGGGCATCCTCACTGGGGGTCACCTTCACTCCGTGGGACGGGAACCGCAGAAGGTGCCGAACTCCCTCGGTTTTCGCATCGGGCTCGGTGCGAAACGCGACCTCGTACCCGCAATGGGTGCAGCTCATCAGGTAGCTCGGCATAGGTCCCTCCTCTCGGGTCCCCCAGAAGGCAGCAAGAGGGATGCCATCGCCGCCGGGCGGCACCGGTGCTAGAATCTCGCGCGAGATGATCGACACCCTGATCACGAACGTGCGCATCCTGGATGGGACGAGCCGCGAGCCGTTCGCGGGCGCGGTGCGCGTCGACGGCGACCGCATCGCCGAGGTCGCGGCCGGCTCCGTGACGGCGCGGCCCGGCGAGCGCGTCATCGACGGCCGCGGCGCCACGCTGATGCCCGGCCTGGTCGAGCCGCACGCGCACCTGAGCTTCGCCGACGTCACCTCGTACGAGATGACGCGCCTGCCGCCGGAAGAGCACCTGCTCGCGACCCTCCGCAACGCGCGCACGATGCTCGACTCCGGGTACACGAGCGCGCTCTCCGCGGCGGCGGCCAAGCCCCGGCTCGACGTGGTGGTCAAGCGGGAGATCGAGGCAGGCCGCTTCCCCGGACCGCGGCTGCTCGCCAACGGCCCCGAGATCACGGTGACCGGCGGCCTCGGCGACAGCAACCTGCTCCACCTGCCGTATCACGAGACGCCGACCTTCTGCTGGGTCGCCGACGGTCCCGACGCGATCCGGCGTGTGTGCCGGCTCCTCGCCCGCGAAGGCGTGGACCTCCTCAAGCTCAATCTCTCCGGCGATCTCGGCACGTCGGCCTGGTCGCCGGAGCTGACGCCCATGACCGAGGCCGAGGTGGCGGCGGCCATGGAGGTGGCGCGGGCGCGCCAGCTCCGCGTGTGCGCCCACTGCCGGAGCGGCGACTCGGTGCGCATGGCGATCAAGCACGGCATCGAGGTCATCTACCACGCCAACTACTGCGACGAGGCCGCGCTCGACGCCCTCGAGGCCGCGCGGGATCGGGTCTTCGTGGCGCCCGCGCTCGGCATCACCTACAACCTGAGCCAGGCCAACGGCCAGTGGGGCGTGTCGCCGGAGCGCGCGCAGGGCTTCGAGCGGGAGCTGGCCGCCTCCGTGGAGACCATCGCCCGCATGCGCAAGCGCGGCATCCGCGTGCTGCCGGGCGGCGACTACGGCTTCGTGTACACGCCCCACGGCACCTACGCGCGCGATCTCTGGCTCTTCGTGAAGATCCTGGGCTATTCGCCGATGGAGACGCTCGTGGCCGCGACCAGGCTCGGCGGCGAGATCATGGGGCGTCCCGGCGAGCTGGGTGTGGTCAGGGCGGGCGCCCTCGCGGATCTCCTGCTCGTGGACGGTGATCCGCTCGCGGATATCGCGATCCTCCAGGATCGGGCCGCGATCCGCCTGATCATGAAGGACGGCGCGCTCCACAAGGGCGCCTTCGCTCCGCCCGCTTGACTCGGCCGCGCCCGGGGGCTCACAATCCCCCTTGCCGGCCGCCCCTCCCGCACCGCCGCAGGCCGCGGTAGACGCGCCGGTCCCGGCCCTCAACGCCCGAGGCCGGATCGAGATCGCCGGACGCGAGCCACGGGGAGGGCTCCGCTGTGGACATCTCGGCCACCATCCATCTGCTGGGCGAAGCCCTCGGCGACGTACTCCGCACCCAGGAGTCCGGAGGACTCTTCGAGACCGAGGAGCGCATCCGCGCGCTCGCCAAGGCACGCCGCGCCGGCGAGATGGACGCGGCCGTCCGCCTGCCCCTGGCGGTGGCCGACCTGCCCGCGGACGCCGCGCGCGCCACCGCCTCCGCCTTCGCGGTCTATTTCGACCTGATCAACCTCGCCGAGGAAGTGCACCGCATCCAGGCGCTGCGCGCCCGCGAGCGCGCCAAGCACCCGGCGCCGATCGGCGAGTCCATCGGCGAGACGATCGCGCGCCTCCGGGCCCTCGGGGTCACTGCCGAGCGAGTGGCGGAGGTCCTGCGTGACCTGCGCATAGAGCTGGTGCTGACCGCGCATCCGACCGAAGCCAAGCGCCGCACCGTGCTGTCGAAGCTCCAGCGGATCAGCGAGCTGCTGCGGCGTCTTCAAGATTCGGATCTGCTCCCGCGCGAGCGGACGGAGCTGCTGGCCGGGCTCCGGGCGGAGATCACCGCGCTCTGGCTCACCGACCGTGCGCGGACGACACGGCCCGCGGTCACCGACGAGGTGCGCACCGGCCTCTACTTCGTGGACGCGGTCTTCTGGGATCTCGTGCCCCGCATCGCCGCCGAGCTCGCGGCCGCGGTCGCGCTCCACTACCCCGGCCTCGTCCCACCCCCCGCCTGGCTCACGGTGGCGTCCTGGATCGGTGGCGACCGCGACGGTAATCCCTCGGTGGTGACCGAGCTGACCGCCGAGACCCTGCGCCTGCATCGCGGGCTCGCGGTCGAGCGCCATCGCCGCTCCGTGCAGGACCTGGCCCGCCGCCTGAGTGTGAGCGGCCGCCGCTGCCCGCCGCCCGAGGCCCTGACCGGCTGGCTCGACGCGCGCCGGCCCCTGCCCGCGCACGTGGCCTACCTCGAGCAGCGCTACGCGGGGGAGCCGTACCGCCTCGCGCTGTCCCTGCTCGCCGCCGACCTGGAGGCGGCCTCGCGCGAGGACGTGACGGCGCGCCTGCTCGACGAGACACCCCACGCCGCGCGCATCACCGCCGCCGAGGTCCGCACGGTGGTGGACCTGGTCGCCCGGGGCGTCCCGGCCGCGCTGGCCGGCGACCGCGTGCGCGCGCTCGAGCGCCAGCTCGAGAGCTTCGGCCTGCACGCGGCCCGCCTCGACATCCGCGAGGACTCCGGGCGGCTCGCCGCCACCCTCGGCGACATTCTGGCGCGCCTGGGTCTCGACGCCGGCTTCGCCGGGCGCGACGAGCCGGCCCGCGCCGCGGTGCTGCTCCGCCTCCTCGCCGAAGAGGCGCCCAAGGCCTCCGAGATCTCCGCGCTCGCGCTCGACGAGCCGGCCGCCGAGACCTGGCGGCTCTTCCGCCTCCTCGCCCGCGCCCAGGCCATCTACGGCCGCGAGTCGCTGGGCCCCTTCGTCGTCTCGATGACCCGCGGGCCGGCGGATCTGCTCACCGTGCTGCTCCTGGCCCGCTGGGCGGGCGGCGCGGCCGGCATGCAGATCGTGCCCCTCTTCGAGACGCTCGGTGATCTCGACGAGGCGCCGCGCACGCTCGAGGCGCTCCTCGCGCTGCCGGTCTACCGCGCGCACCTCGACTCCTGCGCCGGCGGGCAGATGGTGATGATCGGCTACTCCGACTCCAACAAGGACGGCGGCTACCTGGCCGCCAACTGGGCGCTCTACCGAGCCCAGGAGGCCATCGCGCGGACGTGTCGCGCGCGCGGCCGCGGGCTCACGCTCTTTCACGGGCGCGGGGGCACGGTGGCGCGGGGCGGCGGCCCCGCCGGCCGCGCGATCCGCGCGCAGCCGCCGGGCACCGTCGAGGCCCGCTTCCGCGTCACCGAGCAGGGCGAGACCATCGCCTCGCGCTACGCCGATCCCGCGCTGGCCCACCGCCACGTGGAGCAGATCGTGAGCGCGGTGCTCCTGGCCTCGGCGGGCCACGTCGACGGGCCGGCCCCGCTCGACCCCGGCTGGCGCGAGGCCCTGGACCTCATGGCGGGCGCCGCGCGCGAGACCTATCACGACCTGGTCGAGCGCACGCCCGGCTTCCTCGAGTACTGGCGCGCCGCCACGCCCATCGAGGAGATCTCGCGGCTGCGCCTGGGCTCGCGCCCCGCGGTGCGGCGCGCGGGCCGCCTCACCCGGAGCGCGGTGCGCGCGATCCCGTGGGTATTCTCCTGGATGCAGAGCCGCTTCAACCTCCCCGGCTGGTACGGCCTCGGCACCGCGCTGGCGCGGGCGGACGCGGGCCGGCTGCGGGAGATGTACGCGGGCTGGCCCTTCTTCCGGGCGATCCTGGACAATGCGGAAATGTCCCTGCTCAAGGCCGACATGGGCATCGCCGCGCTCTACTCCGACCTGGTGCCGAACCGGGCGCTCGCCACCGCGGTGTTCACGCGCATCGGCAACGAGTTCGTGCGCACGCGAGAATCGATCCTGCGAACCACCGGCCACGCCGAGCTGATGGACGGCGACCCGGTGATCCAGCGCTCGGTGCACCTGCGCAACCCGTACGTGGACCCGCTCAACTACCTCCAGGTGGAGATGCTCCGCCGGCTGCGCGCGCTCGCGGACCAGGACGGCACCGACGCCGCGCGGTACCGCGAGATCATCGTGGTCACCATCAACGGCATCGCCGCCGGCCTGCGCAACACCGGCTGATCATGAGCAAGACGCGGCTCTTCCGGTCCATCAAGGCGCTCGACGTCCTAGCGGTGACGTCTCTCCTCGAGAAGACCCCCGACCTGATCCGCGCCATCGACGATCGGCGCCGCAACCCGCTGCACTTCCTGTGCAGCCTGCCCGCCGATCCGAAGACCTCCGGCCGGGCGCTCACGCTCGCGCGTCGCCTTCTCGAGGCCGGCCTCGACGTCAATGCCCCCGCGTTCGTCGAGGGCGCCTTCCAGGCGACCCCGCTCTGGTACTCGATCTCGCGGGGCCAGAACCTCCCGCTTGCGCGGCTCCTGCTGAAGCACGGCTCGACTCCGGAGAACTCCCTCTGGGCGGCCGCCTTCGCGGAGAACGTGGCCGCCATCGACCTGCTGGTCCGGAGCGGGGCCCAGCTGGACCCGTGGAGCCGCTTCGTGGGAGCCGAGCGGCTCCTGCGCCACCGGTCGCCGAGGGTGAGACACCCTTCCTAGACGCGATCAAGTGGAGACCAACGTGAACTTCCAGAACTCGAAGGGCCTGACCGCCCTGCACCTGGTCCTCAAGAAGAAGAGCGACCGCCGGCAGGTCGAGATGCTGCTCCGTCACGGGGCAGACCCGACCATCAAGGGCCGGGACGGCCGGAGCCCGCTCGACCTCGTGCGGAATCGGCGCGACAAGACCTACCCCGAGCTGCTGACCCGCCGACCCGGCACGACTCGCTAGGGCGGATACCGCCACCCCGGGGCGGCCCCCGGAGGGCATCCGGCCCTTCCGGGCAATCCCTTGTCCTGACGCGGGCTTCGGGAGTAGGATCACGGCGACGAGGCAGCTCCCCCACCCGGCCAAGGAGGGCGTCATGCTCGAGCGGCTGATCTCCGGCGACAACCACATCGACCTCACCTACTGCCCGCCCGATCTCTGGTCCAGCCAGGCGCCGTCGAAGTGGAAGCTGCTGGTCCCGCGCGTGGAGGAGCTGGAGGACGGCTGCCACTGGTTCGTGGAGGCGCAGGACAAGGGGATGTGGAACGGCGTGGGCCCCGGCTTCCTCAAGCGCACGCCCGGCAGCTTCGCGCGGATCGACGAGATGGCCTCGTGCGGCTTCGAGTGGGATCACCGCGCGGGCGCCCGGCCCCGGCCCACCACGCCCGAGCTGCGGCTCGCGGATCTGGACCGCGACGGCCTCGACGCCGAGGTGGTCTACGGCTGCCTGATGATCAACGACATGATCGCGAGCGGCGACCGCCGGGCCTGGGCCAACGCGATCTACAACGACTGGGCCGCCGACTTCGCGAGGAAGTCTGACCCGAACCGGATCTACCCGCTGGCGATCGTGCCCAACAGCGATCCCCACGTGGCCGCGGCCGAGGTGCGCCGCTGCGCCAAGATGGGCCTCAAGGGCGGCGATCTCGGCTTCAAGAGCATGAGCATCCCGCTCTACCAGCACGACTGGTACCCGCTCTGGGAGGCCGCGGCGGAGTGCCACTTCCCGATCGCGTTCCACTCGACGGGCTTCAAGGCGCTCCGCGCCCCCGATTCCCCCGCGATGGAGCAGCAGTACATGCTCCAGTGGCGGCTGGTGCGCTCCTCGCTCTTCCAGCTCGATACCATGGAGGTGCTGGTCTCGCTGATCACCTCGGGGGCCTGCGAGAAGTATCCCGACTTCAAGTTCGTGCTGGGCGAGTCCGGGGTGACCTGGCTGCCCTACGTGTTCGATCGCTTCGACACCGAATACGAGGACCGGGCCCGGGGCCTCGGCTTCTCCATGAAGCCGAGCGACTACTTCAAGCGCCAGGGCTACGTGACCTACCAGCAGGATATGTTCCTCGAGCCGATCATCCCGCTGGTGGGTGAGGACAACATCATCTGGGGCGCGGACTACCCCCACCCGGATTGCGTGTGGCCCGACTCCCGCCGGCACCTCGAGAAGAACCTCGGCAACCTGCCCGAGCGCGTGCAGCGCAAGATCACCTACGACAACGTGGTCAAGCTCTACAACCTCCGCTGAGCGAAAGGACCCCATGACCCCCACCGCGCTCGAGATTCCGTCGCTCAAGGGAAAGGTATCGGACGAGGAGTGGGCCGTCCGGGTGGACCTGGCCGCCGCCTACCGCCTCGTGTCGCGCTACGGCTGGGAGGACCTGGTCTTCACCCACATCTCGGCCCGCGTCCCGGGCACCGAGGATCAGTTCCTGATCAACCCCTACGGCCTCTTCTTCGACGAGATCACCGCCTCCAGCCTGGTCAAGATCGACCAGGACGGCAACAAGGTCGGGGACTCACCGTTCAACGTGAACGCGGCCGGCTTCATCATCCACAGCGCCATCCATGGGGCCCGCCACGACGCCCGGTGCGTGCTGCACACCCACACCGCGAACGGCGTCGCGGTCTCCACCCAGCGAGCGGGGCTGCTGCCGATCTCGCAGCACTCGCTCTTCGTGCTCAACAGCGTGGGCTATCACGACTTCGAGGGCCCCGCGCTCGACGCGGACGAGAAGCCGCGCCTGGTGGCGGACCTGGGCGACAACCGCTGCCTGATCCTGCGCAACCACGGGCTGCTGACCGTCGGCGAGACGGTGGCCGATGCCTTCGTGAACATGTACTACCTCGAGGCCTCCTGCCAGATCCAGGTCCGCGCCCAGTCGGGCGGCGGCGAGCTGATCCCGGTGCCCAAGGAGGTCATGGACAAGGGCTACGCCAACGCGGTGGCCAATCAGCGGCGCAACGGCGGCCAGGGCAAGCTGGTGTGGCCGGGCCTACTGCGCCGGCTGGACCGCACGGACTCGTCGTTCAGGAATTGACTGGCCGGAATTGACCGCTCCCGAGTCCTCGCTGCGCTTCGGCTCCGCGGCCGGCGGGCGGCGCAGCGAGGACGGTCCGCTCCTCACCGGCCGCGGCCGCTTCACCGACGACGTGGACCTGCCCGCCCAGGCCCACGCCGCGTTCGCCCGCTCCACGGCGGCGCACGGCATCATCCGTGGCGTGGACACGAGCCGGGCCCTCGCCATGCCCGGCGTGCTCGCGGTCCTCACCGGGCGCGACGCGGTCGCCGCGGGCCTGGGCGCGATCCCCCCCGCCGCTTCCTTCCCCGGGCGCGGCGGCAAGCTCCTGGCGGCCGCGCCGATTCCCCCGCTCGCGGTGGATCGCGTGCGCTACGTGGGCGAATCCATCGCCATCGTGGTCGCCGAGACTCAAGCGCAGGCCGTGGACGCCGCCGCGCTCGTGAGCCTCGACCTCGACCCGCTGCCCGCGGCCGCCGACGTGGACCGCGCGCTGGCCGCCTCCGCGCACCCGATCTGGCCCGACGCGGCGGGCAACGTCGCCTTCGACTGGGCGGACGGAGACGCCGCCGCCGTGGACGCGGCGATCCGGGGAGCCGCGCACGTGGCGCGGGTGCGCCTGCACGACACGCGCCTGGCGCCCTCCGCGCTCGAGCCGCGCGCGGCCATCGGCCAGTGGGACGAGGCCACGCAGCGCTACACCCTCACCGCCTCTACCCAGGGCGTCGCGGTGGTGCGCCGCCTCCTCGCGGAAGGCGTGTTCAAGATCCCGCCGCAGCAGCTCCGCGTGGTCACCCCCGACGTGGGCGGCGGCTTCGGCATGAAGGTGCAGGCCTATCCGGAATACGCGGCGCTCCTCTTCGCGGCGCGCCGGGTGGGCCGGCCCGTCAAGTGGCGCGCGACCCGCGTCGAGAGCTTCCTGGCCGACACGCACGGCCGCGACGGCATGCTCGAGGGCGAGCTGGCCCTCGACGCGGGCGGGCTCTTCCTGGCCCTCCGCGTCCGCACCCGCGTCGGCATCGGCGCGTACGTCACCGCGTTCGCGGCCGTGTTCGGCACGAACAACACCAAGAACTGCCTGTCGAGCGTGTACGGCATCCCGGCCATCGCCATCGACGTGACGCTGGCCTTCACGAACGCGGCCCCGCTCGGGCCCTACCGCGGAGCCGGCCGCCCGGAGGCCCTCTACCTCATCGAGCGCCTGATCGATCAGGCGGCCGCGGCCACCGGGATCGACCGCGTGGAGCTGCGCCGGCGCAACCTGATCCCGGCCGCCGCCATGCCCTTCCGCACACCGAACGGCCCCATCTACGACAGCGGGGAGTTCGAGACGATCATGGACCGGGCGCTGGCCCTGGCCGACTGGCAGGGCTTCGCGCAGCGCCGCGCCGCCTCGGAGCGGGCTGGACGGCTGCGCGGCATCGGGCTCGCTTGCTTCCTCGAAGTGGCCGGCGGCATCCTCGACGAGGTCGTGGAGCTGCGCTTCGCCGACGACGGCACGGTGGCGCTCCACACCGGCGCCCAGCCCATGGGCCAGGGCCACCTCTCGACCTTTCCCTTCCTGATCGCGGCGCGTCTCGGGATAGAGGCGAGCGCGGTGCGGCTCGTGCAGGGCGACAGCGACCTGGTGCCCGCCGGCACCCCCAGCGTCGCCTCGCGCTCCATGATGATGGCCGGCAGCGCGGCCTCGATGGCGTGCGACGCATCCATCGAGAAAGGCCGCCACGCCGCCGCGCACGTCTTCGAGGCCGCGGTCCCCGACGTCGAGTTCGCGGCCGGCCGCTTCCGCGTGAAAGGGACCGATCGCGCGATCGGGCTGCTCGACCTGGCGGTGCGCGCTCGCGCGCTGCCGAGCCTGCCGCCCGACCTGGCCGACGGCCTCGACAGCACCGCCAAGTTCGTCTCGCCCCAGATGAGCTTCCCCAACGGCTGCCACGTCACCGAGGTCGAGATCGATCCGGAGACCGGCGCGGTGGCGGTGGTGGGCTACGCGGCGGTGGACGACGTGGGCCTCATCGTCCACGAGACCATCGTGGAGGGCCAGATCCACGGCGGCATCGCGCAGGGCCTGGGCCAGGTGCTGGGCGAGCACGTGGTCTACGACGAGCACGGCCAGCTCCTCACCGCCTCGTTCATGGACTACATGCTCCCGCGCGCCGACGACCTGCCCGCGCTGCGCGTGGGCCACCACGGCGTCCCCTGCACCACCAATCCGCTCGGGGTAAAGGGCGCGGGCGAATCCGGCGTCGCGGGCGCGCTGCCGTCCGCGGTCAACGCGGTGCTCGACGCGCTCGCGGGCCGCGGGGTGCGCGAGCTCGACATGCCCATGTCGCCATCGCGCGTGTGGGCCGCGCTCCACGCGCCGGCTGTCTCCAACCGGGGACATTGACCCGCGTCACCCGGGTCGCTAGGCTCGGGGCATGAGTGACCCGGAGATGAAGACCAAGCGCTGAAAGCGGGTCGAGTACGATCGCCTCATCGAGGCCGGATTCTTCAGGCCGGGCGATGCCGTCGAGCTGCTGGGCGGTCATCTCATCGTCGCGGAACCACAGGGCAGTGGCCACTTCGCCGCCGTGCGGGCGGCGGAGACGGCCAGCTGGTTCAGCTGCTTTTTCAGAGCTTTGCTAGCTGGTGCGAGAGAAAACGCGCGAGGTCGACCAGATCCCGGTGGGCGCCCGGCTGGCCCACGCCACGTCAGGACCCGGCGCGGGCCGGCGGGCTGCTAAAATGCGGAGCCGTGAAGACCGTCGAGGCGCCCCCATGCTCTCCACCGACCCGGCCCATCGCCGTGCCCTGTGGGTCGAGCGCGGCCGGATCCAGGTGCTGGACAACCGCGTGATCCTGCACGGCCGCGCGTCGTGCCAGGGCGCCGAGCGGCCCGAGGAGCGGCGGCATCTCGTGCGCCTCTGGCTCCGCGCGGGCCACCGCCGCCACCTCCGCGGCTAGCGCCGCTCCCACGCCATGGCCGTGCCCGTCGGGCTCAACATCTGGTCACGGCTGGTCGAGGCCACCTTCCCCTACTTCGATCAGACCGTCGCGCCATTCGACATCCTCTGGATGCCGGACCACGTGCAGTACGGCGGCCACAAGGTGGCGGAGGGCTGGACGCTGCTCACCTGGGCGCTGGCCCGCTAT
>DATLFG010000032.1:0-17002 GCA_035524955.1 Candidatus Limnocylindria bacterium
TCGGGCGCGGCGGGCGCGGGCGGGGCGGGCCGGCTCGGCCCGCTCATCATCACCGCCCCACCGCGGTGCTGCGGCGGCACGCTGTGGATGCCCTGCGAGAAGCGGACCTCACCCCGCTCGTCGGTCCAGCGATAGATCTGCGCGGACGCGGGCGTGATCGCGCTCGGCAGCAAGCTGCCGAGCGCCAGGCCCATCGCGAGGACGGGGTAGAGGCCCTTCATGGATACCTTGTGCTGATTATACGGTTCCCGGGATTTTCCACGCCCGTCTCTTGGAGGCTCCCCGGGCCCCGGGCCAGAGCTCCGGGACAGGGGTGCCGCTCGGCGCGCCACCGGCTCCAGGCGGTCTCGTAGACCACCAACTCGTCGGACCCGGCCACCTCGATGTGATCGAGGCGGACGCGGTACACAGGGTAGAAGCGATCGGCCATCGCCGAGATGGCCGGGAACCAGGCCGGGAAGACGATCAGGTAGTCGGGACAGGCTTGCTCGAGATAGCGCAGGACGCCCATCTCGCCTTCCCGGCGGAACGGAATGATGGCGGGCGTGACCAGGCCCATCAGGTCCACGACCTCCCGGCGGGAGATGTAGGCGATCGCACCGACGTCGTTCAGCCCGATCCGCGCCGTGGGTGGTGTGTGGCGGGCGACCCAGTGACCGAGATGCACCTGCATCGCCTCGATGTTCTGGACCGCCCAGCCGTAGCGCGAGGCCGCGGACGGCAGGGCCGCGATCGCGCCGACCAGGAGCGCGGCGGCGGCGATCCACCCGAGGCGCCGCCCTCTCAGCCATCTAACCCCCCTCACCCATCTACCCTCTCCCCCTCCGGGAGAGAGGGCGGAGGAGGAGAGGAGCGGGGCGAGGGGGACGACGGCGACGACGAGCGCGAGGGGAAGGAGGTGGATGCAATAGCGGCCCTCCTGGAAGGCGGGACCTCGGTAGGGCGCGAACAGGGCCATCGCGAGCGGATGAAGCACGAGCGCGGACGCCGGTACCAGCGCGGCACGGCCGGCGTGACGACCGAGCCACCAGAGCCCGGGTAGAAGGAGGATCGGCAGGAGCGCGTCCACCCGCCATAGCCACTGGACCCATTCCGTCTCGAACTGCCACGGCCGATGGAGGAGCGTGGTGCGGAGCGGCTCGCGGACGCCTGCCAGGTAGCCGACGAGCCCGCCCTCGATCTTTGCCGACGCGGTCGCGGGAAGTGGGGTTCCGGCCGTCGCCAGATTGAACGCGACCCACGGGGCCAGGAGTCCCGCGACCGGAAGGCTCCACGCAAGCGCCCGCCGACCGGTGAGCGGGCCGGCCAGCCAGAAGAGCGGCAGCAGCAGGAGGGCCTCGGGGCGGGCGAGCGCGGCGAGCCCGAGCGCGGCGCTGGCAACCCAGACGCGGTCGCGCGCGTGGAGCACGAGCGCGGCCGTCACCAGCAGGGCGGCGAGCGCGACTTCCATCCCGGAGAGCGCGCCCCACACCATCGGCCCGGCCAGCGCCACGAGCACGCAGGCGACGAGGGCGACGTCGGCGCGGCCGGCCCAGATCAGCGCGAGACGGCCGGCGAGCCACACGGTGCCGAGCGTGGCGACGATCCCCAGCGCCTTGGCCAGAATGAGGTGGCTGCCGAGCGCCGCGAACGCGCCGCCCAGCGCGAGGGTCCAGAGGGGCGCAGTCGAGCCGGACACCGGCACGCCCGGGTTGTAGGAGAAGCCGCGCCCCTCGGCCAGATTGCGCGCGAACTGCAAGTGGATCCACGAATCGTCGAGCGGGAAGGCCTCCACGCCGACCACCCCGGCGAGCTGCCGCGTCCTCAGCAGGAAGAACCCGATCGCGAGCGTGAGCGCGGCGACGGGGGCGGTGACGGCGAGTACCCGTCCCCTCACGGGGAAGCGCGCTCGAAGGTGTAGCCAGCGTACTCGACGGGCGTGCGCGCGAGCGGCAGAACGTAGAGAAAGCGGCCGTACGGCAGCTGGATTTCCACGAGGCCGCGCGGGCGCGGCGTCGCCGGATCCCAGTGATCCACGAACCAGACGAGCCGGCGCGTCTCGGCGGACAGCCGGATACGCGAGCCCGGGGTGAGGATCATGGTAGCGGAGGATTGTGGCGCGTAGAACTCGGGCGGCCTCGGGCCGACCTGCACCTGGTAGATCGGGTACTCGGGCAGGTAGAACATCGCGTGGCGCAGCCACGGGTAGGAGCGCGGGTTGCCCAGCTCGGTCACCAGCGCGGTGTCGGAGGGCTCGTAGACGGCGCGGATGGTCTCCACGTAGGTTCGGATCACCGCCTCGTGCTCGCGCAGGGCGGCCGCGGTACGGCTCATGATCCAGTCGTGGAACTCGTCGCGCGCTCGCCCGAGCCATGAGTTTCCCGCCCGGTGGTCGAACTCCCGAGGCAGTGGACGGGCGCTCACGAAGAAGGCGGTGTTGATCAGCACCAGCGGCAGCACCGCGGCCGCGGTGAGCGCCCGGCGCCAGTTGGGCCGGCGCAGCCGCTCGGAGCCCGCCGCGACCACCCAGATGAGCACCCGGCTCAGCAGGATCAGGAGGGCGGGCAGGAAGGTCAGCGCGTAGCCCGCCTGCCCGAAGTGGACCAGCGTGTAGAAGGTGCCCGCCGGCAGCATCCACGCAAGCAGAAAGAGCTCGGGCGCGCGCCAGCCCACCCGGCGCGCGTACGCAGGCAGGGCCAGCGCCACCAGCCCGAGCGGACCGAGCCCGACCAGCGTGGACTCGAGCAGGTGGCGCACCTGGGTGAGTGTGGTCTCGAGCGACCCACCGAGCACCGAGGTCGGGAAGAGCATCGAGCCGTACAGCTGCGTGGAGACGGCCAGGTAGGCGGCGGGGCCGCCGCTCAACCACACCATCGGCACGAGCCATGCGAGCACGGAGCCCAGAAGGAGCCCGGCCGCCAGCGTCAGGCGGCGCCGCGAGCGGACGCCAAGCACTGCGCATCCGAGCCAGAGCGGCAAGAGCAGGAGCAACACCGACGGCCGCATCCCGCCGGTCAGCCCGAGGGCCAGCGCACCCCAGTAGAGATGTCGCGAGCTGCCGCCGAGGGTCGCGTAGGCGAACCACGCGACCATCGACGCGGCGAACGCCTCGCCGGCATAGGTGAGGCCCACCGAGCCGTAGAACCAGAAGAGCGGGCTCACCGCCAGCAGCGACGCCGCCACCAGCGCGGTGCCGCGATCGTAGAGCCGTCGGGCCAGCGCGTAGAGAACGAAGGCGGATCCGGCGCTGAAGAGCATCGCGAGCGCCACATAAGCCAGCGCGGGATCGCCGAGTGATGCATTGAGCAGGCGGCCCAGCCCGACGTAGAGCAAGTACCCGGGCGGATGCGGCTGATGCTTGGCCACGTCGAACTCGCGCAGCGCGAGCGCGAACTGGACCGCGTCCCAGTTGTAGAGCATGCGCGCCCGGTACGGCCACCGCGAGAGCAGCGTAACGACAGCGAGCCCCAGCGCGAGGCACAGGTCACCGTGGCGCGCCACGCGGGCGATCTGACGGGAGTCGAGGAGGCGGCTGACGAGATGCTTCAGGAGAGCGGAGCTACGCCTTCTTCTCGTCGTCCTTCTTCACTGCGGCGGCCGTATCATCGTCCTTGACCTCGGCCACGCCCTTCTTGAACTCCTTGATGCTACCACCGAGCGAGCGGGCCAGATCGGGCAGACGCTGGGCCCCGAAGAGAATCAGCACGATGACCAGGATCAGCAGCAGTTCCTGATATCCCAAGCCGAACATTGGCGGGACTCCTTTCCTTTTCCTGACGCCCCCTTACCCTACGCGTCCGACCCGGGGTTGTCAACGCGGCGGTGGGTTTCCCGGAGCACCCGGCGCTCCCCGACCCGCACGGTCACACGCTGGGTGTCGAAATACTCCATCAGGGGGATCGCGTACTTCCGGCTGACGCCGAAGAGATCCTTGAAGTCGGCGGGCCCGATTTCCTTCTTCTGGCGAAGAAGGGCCACCAGCTGCTCCTGGACGCTCCGGAGCGCTTCGGCGTGGAAGTAGAGCGAGTCCTTCACGCGCAGCAGGGTCCGGTCCGCGACCAGGACCTGGAAGAGCTCGTGCTTTTCCGTGCCCTTGACGCCCAACCGGCCCAGGGCCTCCTCGGGGCTCGGGGGCGCGGCGCCGGCCCCGCGGAAGTCGGCCTCGAGCCCCTTGACCACTCGCTCCTGGTCCGGGCTGAGCCGGATGGTGTGGGACCCGAGCCGCACCTGGTCCCGCTCGCTCTTGACGACCCCTTCCGACTCCAGCACAGTCAGGAGCTGGGTGAACACCCGCTCCTGGGCGTTGCCGGCCCGGCTGCGCAGCTCCTCCCGGGAGATCCCGCCCCGCAGAGGGTTCTCGGTATGGAAGGTCTCGAGGAGCTCGACCGTCTGCGCGCGCAGTCGGTCGTTCGCGTCGCGATGCAGGTACCACTCGCGATCCACCGCGAGGACGCGGCCGTCGTGCTGGAGCCGGTCGAGGAGCTGCCGGAGTAGCTCAGGCCCGAAGGGCGTCCGGGCGCGGAGATCGGCGACCCGTGCGCCCGCGGCGCCGGCCTGCTTCAAGTGCTCCTCTAGCACCGCCGGGGGATCGCCGGTGGCGAGCAGGGCCAGGTGGGCGGCGAGCGCGGCGCCCCGGCGCTTGAAGCGCGGCGGCGCGATGTCGAGCACCGTACCGCCGCCGATCGTCACGATCGGCGAATAGGACCGGACGACGAAGCGGTCGCCTGGGAGCGCCACCACCGGGGCCTCCAGCCGGAACCGGGCCTGCCCGGATCCACCGGGCGCGAGCTCGGGCCGGTCCACCGGCAGGACGCGCGCCATCACCTCCTGGGTGCCCACGTGGAAGCGGACGCGGTCGCGCGTCTTCACGGGTCGCGGCGCGTCCTCCAGAAGCTCGAGCGTGCCGTCGAGCAGGACCGTCGGCACCAGGGTTCCGGGGGGCGCCAGGACATCGCCACGCTCGATGGCCGCCCGTTCCACGCCCTGGAGATTCACCGCGGTGCGTTGGCCGGCGGTGGCCTCCGGGACGATGCGGCCGTGCACCTGCAGGCCGCGCACCTTCGACTGGACTCCTCGCGGATACACCTCGACCTTGTCGTCGACCACGACGCGTCCCGCGATCAGGGTGCCGGTCACCACGGTACCGAAGCCCTTCACGGTGAACACGCGATCGATCGGCAGGCGAGCGGTGCGGTCCGGATCCTTGGCGGGCACGGCGCGGGCGAGGGTCGCGAGCGCCGCCCGCAGCTCGGGCAGGCCCGCGCCCGTCTTCACCGAGGCGTGCACGATCGGGCAGCCGGCGAGGAAGGTCGGCTCGAGCGCGCGGCGCACGTCGTCGCGCACCAGCTCGATCCACTCGGGCTCGGCCAGATCGGCCTTGCTCAGGACCACGAGCCCCGACTTGATGCGCAGGAGCTGGCAGATGGCCAGGTGCTCGCGGGTCTGCGGCATGACGCCTTCGTCGGCGGCGACCACGAGGAGCGCGAGATCGATCCCGCCCGCGCCGGCCAGCATGTTCTTCACGAAGCGCTCGTGGCCCGGCACGTCCACGATCTCGATCACGAGCCCGTCGGGCTCCTCGAGGAACGCGAAGCCCAAGTCGATGGTGATGCCGCGCGCTTTCTCCTCCGGCAGGCGGTCGGTGTCGGTGCCGGTGAGGGCCTTGACCAGCGACGTCTTGCCGTGGTCGATATGACCGGCGGTGCCCACTACTACGTGTCTCACGCGCGTGCCGCGGACACGGGATCCGCCCCTCTATCACATGCGGGGGCCCAGACATGGCCCCCGCACTCCCCCACGCGGCGGACATTCGTTCCGGCGCCTTTCATTGCTGACGCCTACAGGACGGTGAGGCGGGCGGCGAGGGGGGCGATGTCGGAGGGGAGGAGCGTGCGGCAGTCGAGGAGCAGGCGGTCATCGAGGAGGCGGCCCAGCACCGGCGGGCGGCCCGATCGGAGCGCTTCGTCCAGGCGCCCGGCGGGGCGCTCGGGCGTGCCGAGAGCGATCGCCGCGGTGGGCAGATCCACGGTGGGAAGGGCGCCGCCCCCCACCTGGGACGTCGATTCGACGACCCGCGCCCCAAGAGCCCGCTGTGTCTCCGCGGAGAGGCGACCGAGGAGCCGACGCGCGCGTCGGCGCACCGCCGACGCGGGCTCGGTGAGCATCCTCAACGTCGGGATGGTCTCGACCGCGGTCCCCGCCTCGTAGGCGTAGAGCGTGGCTTCCAGCGCCGCGACTGTGAACTTGTCGATGCGCAGGGCACGGTTGACCGGATTGCGGGTGAGGCGCTCGACCAGCTCGGCGCGGCCCACCAGGATGCCGGCCTGCGGACCACCCAGGAGCTTGTCGCCGGAAAACGACACGAGATCCACCCCGGAGGCGACCACCTCGGGCACCGTCGGCTCGTAAGGAAAGCCGTAGCGGGTCAGGTCCACGAAGCAGCCGGAGCCCAGGTCCTCCATGACCGGGACGGAGCGGGCGCGGCCAAGAGCGGCGAGCTCGCGAGAGGACACCGCGGCGGTGAAGCCGACGACACGATAATTGGAGGTGTGGACCTTGAGGATCAGGCCGGTCTCGGGCCCGATCGCGCTGACGTAGTCCCGGACATGCGTGCGATTGGTCGTGCCGATCTCCCGGAGAATGGCGCCCGACCGGCGCATGATGTCGGGGATGCGGAACTCGCCTCCGATCTCGATGAGCTCCCCACGGGAGACGATCACTTCCTTGCCGCGCGCGAGGGACTCGAGCGCCAGCAGCACCGCAGAGGCGCAGTTGTTGACGACGAGCGCCGCCTCCGCGCCCGAGAGCCGGCGCAGCAGCCCGTCCACGTGCGCGTAGCGTGAACCGCGCTCCTTGCGGGCGAGGTCCATCTCGAGGTTGGAGTACGCGGAGGCGACCTCGCGCAGCCGCTCCTGGGCCAGCGCGGAGAGCACCGCGCGGCCCAGGTTCGTGTGCAGCACCACCCCGGTGGCGTTGACCACTGGGGCCAGCGAGAAGAGACCGCTCCGCGTGAGCGCGGCCGCGACGCGCCGGCCGAGCGTCTCGGCGTCCGCGGCGGGCCCGCCCGCCTCGAGCAGCCGGCGCCGCTCCGAGGCCAGCGCCTCCCGCACCGCCGCGGTCAGGCGGGGTCGCGGGACCCCGCGCAGGGCGCTCTCTCCGGCGAGCGCGCCGATCAACGCGTCGACCGAGGGCAGCTCCCGGAGCAGGGCCTGCACGCCCGCCCGCCCGCCCCTACCCGCCGGCGGCAAGCTCGGTCTCCACGCGCTCCTTGACCCGCGCGATGACCTCGTGAGCCTCTCGCCGGATGGCCTCGACGCTGGCGCCCTCCGCGCGCGCGCGCAGGAGGCGGCGCACCGCGTCCTCGGTGAGGCCCGCCCACAGCTCGTCCAGGTCGCGCGGTGAGAACCCCTGGCCGCGCAGCGCGGCGCTCCACTCGCGCGCCAGCTCGTGCACGAGGCGGTCGCGCTCGTGCGCCAGCCGCCGCGCTCGCTTGATCAGCTCGGGAAGCCGGGGGGCCACCGCCTACTCCTTCACGAGCCGGCGGACCGAATCGAGTAGGTTCGCTTCCCAGCGCCCGGTGGAGACGCATTGGAAGACCCGATCGGTCTTGAGCTTGCCGGAGCCGCCGCGTCGGTACGCATGCGTGTTCATCTTGGAGTTGACCTGGATGAGGGTGGCCCCGTCCCGCCCCGGCTGCACGAAGAGGGTGAACGAGCCCATGGCCTCGCCCTCGAGCTGCACCTCGCCGATCCGGCCGCAGTCGGCATAGACCCCGATCGGAGAGATAAAGTCGTCGGTCGAGATCACGCCGGAATCCTTGGCCACCACGCGAAGCGGCACGTTTTCTCCCGCGAGCGCCCGCACGAGCGCACGCCACGTCGTGTCGTAGGCCGCGGCCGCCTCGTCGCGGTAGGGCGGCGGGGCAATCGACGAGACGACCGGCCGCGAGCATCCGGCCAGCACCATCGGCAGGGCCGTCCAGAGGGCGATCGAGAGCGCCGCAAAGCCACCGCGGGATACCCACATCATGCGCACCATTCTACCCTTTGTGATGGTCGATCCCGCGATACGCGCGGATGAACCGCACGATACGGGCCTCGTCGAAGTCATCGAAGGCATCGATCCGGGTCCACGCCGTGAGCGCGATGCGGGTGCGCATCCCGGGATGGGGCGCCAGGATCACCTGTGTCTCGTAGCGCCGCACGATCTGGGTCAGCTTGGCCACCAGATCGGGGCACGGCGTGGCGCAGTGGTACTGCACCATCACGCCGCCGTCCTCCAGGTTGTGGACTTGCAGCTCTCGCACGATGGGCTCGGTATGGATCCCCCACGGCGCGATGTACGGCAGATGCGGCCCGGAGGTGGGCGGATCCGAGTTGTACGGCACGTGGGGCTCGGTGGCCAGCTGGATATGCGCGTTGCCGAGGTCCGGCAGCTTGACGCCGGGCAGGTCGGCCGCCGCGCGATAAGCCCAGTAGCCGACGAGGCCCGCCGCGAGGACCGCGGCGGCGAGGCCGGCCGCCAGGACGCGCCGGCGGCCTTCGCGGCCGACAGGCCGGATCTTCTCCACCTTGTTTGCCTTCCTCCTGGCCATGCGACGAACCCTCCGGCCTCGACGGCGAAGCGGGATGGCGGAAGCGTGTGGGAGTCGAACCCACCTCCGACTTGTCTAGAGCCGGACGCCGGATTTGAAGTCCGGGAGGCCCACCGGGATCCTAGACGCCTCCGAGCCAACCTCGCCTGGAATCAGGGCGTTTTAGTGTACCACCGAGCCACGCAATCGGAGTGACGGCCCGGGGGAAGCCCGCCCGAGACGCGTGCTACCCTCACCTGGTGGGCCGGATCTGGTGGTGGCTGACACTCGGCGGGCTCGTCCTGGCGCTCTCGCCCGGCGGGCGAGCCGCGCTGAGCAGCGGCGCGGGGCCGGGGTCGATCTCCCCCGCCGAACAGCAATTCCTGGAGCGTCACTGGCGCATGCCGATCGCGCCCCAGGGCCTAGCCCCCGCGTCGTTCGCGCCGCTCGAGCGATCGCTGGCCCCGCGGGACTGCGGGGCCTGCCACGCGGTCCAGTACGAGGACTGGCGGGGCAGCATCCACGCCCGCAGCATGGGACCGGGGATCGCGGGCCAGCTGGTCGAGATGGCTCGGCGCGATCCGGCGGGAGCGCGGGCCTGTCTCGTCTGTCATGCTCCGCTCGCCGAGCAGTCTCCCCTGACCCGGACCGCCGCCGGGCTCACCGCCAATCCGGCCTTCGATCCCGCGCTGCAGCGTGAAGGCGTCGTGTGCGCGACCTGTCATGTGCGCGGGCACCAGCGCTTCGGGCCCCCGCCCCGGCCCGACGCTCAGGGTCGCCGTGTCCCGCGCGCACAGCTCCCCCACAACGGCGCCACCTACACGGGAGCGTACGAGCGCGCGGAGTTCTGCGCCGCATGTCATCAGTTCGGCCCGAGCGGCCCGAGCCTCAACGGCAAGCCGCTCGAGAACACCTACGAGGAGTGGCGGGGCAGCCCGGCCGCGCGCCGCGGGCTCACCTGCCAGAGCTGCCACATGCCGGACCGGCGCCACCGGTGGCGCGGCGTTCACGATCCGGAAATGGTGAAGTCGGGTGTACGGGTGACCCTGGGCCTCGACCGCCCCCGGTACCGGCCCGGCCAGCGCCTCCGGGCGACCGTGACGGTGGCGAGCGTGAACGTGGGCCACTACTTCCCGACCTACGTGACCCCTCAGGTTGTGGTCCGCGCGGTGCTCGTCGGGACGGACGGTCAGCCGATCCCCTCGACCGTCCAGGAGGGCATCATCGGGCGCCAGGTGCCGCTCGATCTCTCGCGGGAGATCGCGGATACCCGCATCCCGCCCGGGGGCCGCTTCGTGCTGCGCTACGAACGCGAGCTCGATGAGCCCGGGCTCGGGCTACGGGTGACCGTCACCGTATACCCCGACCATTTCTACACGGGCTTCTTTGCGGCCCTCCTCGAGACGGGCCCGGGCGCGGGGGAAGCGGACATACGCGAGGCCTTGGACGCGACGCGCCGCTCGCCCTTCGAGATCTTCGCGCGCGACGTGCCGCTTACCTGACGGCCACCGGGCATCTGACGGACGGGGTGCGCCTGACCGCCCGGCGCGGGCGACGGATCCGCGGGCGCGATGTCGCCCATGTCCGGCTCGAGCTGCAGCGTGTCGGCGATCTTGGTGTAGCTCGAGAACATCTGCGTCACCCCGAGCACCTCCATCGTGCCGCGCTGGCCCACGCCGAGCCGCCGCATCTCGGCCAGGTGAAAGGCGGTGCCGAAGGGAGAGCGCGAGGTCAGCGACACCGCGAAGGCCAGGGCCTCCTTCAGCCGCCGGGAGAGCCGGTTATCGTCGAAGGCGCGCCGGACCGCCGCCCACACGTCCATGGCATAGGCCGGATCGTGCGCCATCAGGCGGAAGGGCAGCGGCACCTGCTCGGAGTGGTAGAACGCGCGGACGGCCTCGAACAGCGCGTGCGCTTCAGCGGGGGCCGCGGCCGGTTCCACCGCCGGTAGGCCGGGCGTGCCCGCTCCAAGGGCGTCCGCCAGCACGTTGAGCGCATTGGTGACCCCCACCACCTGCGCGGCCTCGTACCACAACGCGTCGTCCTGCATCCCCTGCAGCTTCCCGGCTGCAGTATGCGCGCGTACTCAGTAGCTGCAGGCGTTGACGCCGCTCACCACCGCGGCGACCATCTCCTTCTCGGCCCGCGAGAACTCGCCCGGGTTCATGGCCCGCTTCATGGCGCGCCCATGAGGTCCGCCGAACTCGAGATCCCATGCCATCACGCGACTCATGGCCGGAGGCTGCGAGAAGTCGTAGCCGAACCAGAGCTTCGACAGCTCGAACACCTTCTGGGCGGGCGGCGGGTATTCGGATGCGTCGCGCAGTCGGACCGTGGGCATCGCGTGCCTCCTGCCGGGGCTCAACGACCGCCGGCCAGCGGTGGGAACATTGACAGCACGTCGCCCTCGATCAGCCGCTGATCCGGGGCGGCGTCATGCCCGTTGACCACGGTCAGACGCTCCAGCTCCGATGGAATCCGCAGGGAGTTTACCACCTGATCGACGGTGGTGCCGTCGGGCACTTCGAGCACCACGCTGTCCCCACGAGCCCCAGGCGGTAAGTAGACCCGGAGGGTCGCCGTGAGGTGGACCGCCACCTTCAACGGTCTAGCGGAAGCCGCCCTGTTCCGAGTCCGTCCGGCCGGCGGCGGCGGCGACGCGGAGCCGGTCGCCCGGAAAGATACGGGCGCCGCGCTCGAGATCGTTCCAGCGGGCGAGCTGCTGGACGGAGACTCCGTACCGCTTGGCGATGGCCCCCATCGTGTCGCGCGGCTGCACGACGTGGACGCCGGCGATGACCCGCTCCGGAACCTTGATCTTCCGCTTGCCGCGATCGACCGTCCGGGACGCCCTGGCCACCTTCCGCGCCTCTTGCTCGCGATCGAGCCCGGCCTGCAGGGCGGCCGCGCTGCCCCGGGGGACTTTCAGGTGATAGGCCGAGCCGGGGGGCGTCTGCTTCAGCCGCAGCTCCGAGTTGAGCCGGATCAGCTCGTCGAGGGGAATGCCGGAAAGCGAGGCGACGTGCTTGAGGCTGGTCGCCTTCGGAACCGTGACCTGCTCGTAGCTCAGCGGCTCGTCCGGCCTGACCGTGAAGCCGTACAGCTCGGGCTCCTGCCCGATGAGGGTCACCGCGTGGATGGCCGGCACGAAGTTCTTGGTCTCGTCGCGCAGGAACCGGCTTCGGGTCAGGCTCCAGAAGTCGCGGGTACCCGTACCCTGGATCGCCCGCTGGACCTTCATCTGTCCCGCGTTGTACGCGGCCTGCACGAGCTCCCAGGAGCCGAAGGTCTTGTAGAGATCGCTCAGATAGTTGGCGGCCGCCACGGTGGACTTCTCGGGGTCGAGGCGCTCATCGAGCCAGCGATCGACGCGCAGCCCGTATTGCCGAGCGGTAGGGGCCATGAACTGCCAGAGGCCCTTGGCCCCCGCGCGCGAGACCGCGACTGGGTTGAAGCCGCTCTCGATCATCGCGGTGAAGACCAGCTCCTCGGGCAGCCCCTTCTCACGGAAGACGTCCAGGATCATCGGAAGGTACCGGCCCGAGCGGGTCAGCCACCGCTCCACTACGGCCCGCCGGTATCCCGTCTGGAACTGCTCCAGGAAGCGGAGGACGTGATCGTTCTGCTGGATCTGATAGGTCGACACCCGCGGCGCCGGGTCGGAGGCGATGGACGCGGCCGAAGGCTGCTGGACGGGATCGGGCTGCGGCTGAGTTGAGGCGTCAGTCGGGGCCAAGAAGAACTCGGCCCACAGGTCGGCGTCCTGGGGGGGCGCGTCGTCGCCTACGACGAGCGGCTCGACCGCCAAGGTGGCGGATCCGCTCTGGTCGGGGGGAAGGGCTGCGGCCGGCTCGGCCGTCGGGTCGCCTGTCCATGCGCTACCCGCGCTACCCAGCTCGAGCTCCATGCCGACTGCTCCCGGCACCGCCAGGTGGCTGGCCGAGAACACGACGCCTAGCAGAAGCAGCCGGAGTAGAAGGGTCATCAGGTCAGTAGAAGCATGTACTTTTTATCACGGGGGGATTTCGGGGTCAACAGGGCCACCGGCCGGGGCGGGATGGTGCAACCCAGGTTGAAGAAACGCCTTTTTGCTCAGCGTCCTTAGCGACGGTGCCGGGAGCCCTCCCCCGTGGCGGGCGAACGCCGCTGCACCGGAGACCCGGCTTCCTGCCGGGGCGCCGTCATCCACACGTTCCGGTCGCTCATGGCGATCTCGACCGTCTCGGCCGGCCTCACGGTCACGCGCACGCGCCAGTAGGTGACGATGGAATAGGTCACGTTGGACGGCACGTGCGGATAGCGCTTCGCGTCCTGATCGCGCAGCCTGAAGCGCTTCGCCATGTGGCCGGCTTCCCGCCACGCCAGGACCAGCCACTCGCCTGCGGGCAGGTCGCCGACCCTTGCCACACCCTGCGCGTCGGTGATCTCGCTGCGCACGAGCGCGCCCCCGCCCGCCGCGAGCAGTGCGCGTTCGTAGTCCACCCGCGCGGCTTCGATACGGGTCACCGCCCGGGCATAGCTGTCCACCGAATCGCGTAACCCGACCTTCACCGCGTCGAGCTCGGCGTCGATGGGGGCAGAGTACGGTAGGAGCACGACCGAGACATCCGGCTGCGGGGCCGAGGCGGCGGTGGGGCGGGTCGGCTCGACGTACGCGCGGGCAGTTACCACACCCGGCGCCTGCTCGACGCCTGCCTTCAGATAGCTCCCTACCAAGTTCGCGAGCTCCGCGTCCCCGGCGGCCGCCGGGCCCGGGCTCACCAGCAGACCGGCCAAGGCCACGGCCCCCAGACCGGCACGGACCCTCACGACGGTACCGTCTCGCGCGGGCGGGTGCGCCATCGATCGTGCATCCAGAGCCATTGCTCGGGCGCGCGGCGGATGGCCTCCTCGAGCACGCGATTGAAGGCGGTGGTGTAGGTGGTGACCAGACCGTCCTCCGGCGGCGGCAGGGCGGCACCCACGTCCATGCAGTGCCGCCCGCCCGGCTCCCGGCGGAGAAAGACCGGTACCACCGGGGCGCCCGTCCGCAGGGCCAGAAGGGCGAGACCCTTCGACGTGGACGCGAGAGCGCCGAAGAATGGCACGAAGACGCCCTCGGCGCGCGTCGCGTTCTGGTCGAGGAGAATGCCCACCATCCGCTGCCGCTTCAGGGCGGTCAGCACCTCCCGCACCGCCTGCCGTTTGACGATGAGCTCGGCCCCGCTGCGGCACCGGAAACGCGCCGCCAGATCGTCGAGCAGCGGGTGGTCGAGCGGGCGGGTCACGATGGACAGTGGCAGCCCGCTCAGGCCGTGGGCGGCGGCCAGGAGCTCCCAGTTGCCGAAGTGGGCGGTGAGGACCAGCACTCCGCGGCCCTGCGACGCCGCGGCCTGGAAGTGCTCACGTCCCTCCATCCGGACCCGCGAGAGCATGACGTGGGTAGGACGCAGGAGGTAGCAGCACGCTTCGACCAGGTTCATGCCGACGTGCTGAAAGGACCGGCGCGCCAGGCGTCGGATCTCCGCCGGCGACCGCTCACCGCCAAGGCTGCGCTGGAGATTGTCGAGCGCCACCGCACGCCGGCGCGGGAGCACCCACCAGAGCACATCCCCCAGACGCCGGCCGGCCGCGAGGCCCACCGCCGGGGGCAGGTGCGCCAGGAGCCATGCGCCCGGAAGGAGCAGCCGGAGCCCGAGGGACGCCGCCAGCAGGCCGGCGCGCGACCGAGGCGCGCTCATCCCAGGCGGGCGATGATGAGGGCGGTAGCGCCCCAGACCGCGCCGGCGATGAGCGCCGAGAGGGGAATGGTGAGCACCCACGCCCAGACGATCTCGCCCGCCACGCCCCAGCGCACGGCCGAGAACCGCCGGGTAGAGCCCACGCCCATGATCGAACCGGTGATCGTATGGGTGGTACTGACGGGAATACCGCCCACCGCGGTGCCGATCAGCATCACCGCCCCCGCCGTCTCGGCGCAGAACCCGCCGATCGGGCGCAGCTTCGTGAGCCGCATCCCCATGGTCCTGACGATCCGCCAGCCCCCCGCGAGCGTTCCGAGCGCGGCGTGGGCGGCCATGATCACCCAGAACGGGACGTAGAACTCGGAGCCGAGATAGCCGGCGGAGAAGAGGAGTATGGAGATGATGCCCATCGTCTTCTGCGCGTCGTTGGTCCCATGTCCCAGGCTGTAGCAGGCGGCGGAGACGAGCTGGAGCCGGCGGAAGAGGCCATCCACGCGGCTCGGCCGGATCCCCCGTACCGCCCAGAGCGTGCCCACCATCAACGTGAAGCCCAGGCAGAGGCCGAGCACGGGAGCCAGCACGATGAAGGCGAGGATCTTGAGGAGCCCGCTCGGCAAGAGCGCTCCGAAGCCGGCCTTGGCCACCGCGGCGCCGGTGAAGCCGCCGATGAGGGCGTGCGAAGAGCTCGACGGAATGCCGTAGTACCAGGTGATGAGGTTCCAGGCGATGGCGCCGCACAGGCCGCCGAGGATGACCCACTGATCCACCACCCCGCGTCCACTACGCCCTTGCCGACGGTGCGCGCGACGTGAACCCCGAAGCCGAACGCGGCCGCGAAATTGAAGAAGGCGGCCCACACCACCGCTTGCATGGGGGTGAGCACCCGGGTGGAGACCACGGTGGCGATCGAGTTGGCCGCGTCGTGGAAGCCGTTGATGTAGTCGAAGACGAGCGCGACCAGGATGATGCAGACGATCACCAGCAGGGACCAGCTCATGCGGGGCGGGCGGTCCGCCTCACGCCATCTTGAGGGTGATGCCCTCGATGACGTTGACCACGTCCTCGCAGCGGTCGGTGATCGACTCCATCGTCTCGTAGAGCTCCTTCCACTTCATGACCTCGATCGCGTCGGTCCCACCCTCGAAGAGGGCCGCGAGCTGGTCACGGAGCAGGCGGTCCGTCTCGTTCTCGAGCCGGTTCACCTCGACTGCGTGCTTGTGGTAGGAGGGCGACAGGGTGCGCAGGCAGTAGACCGCGCGGTCGGTCTCCTCGGACGTCTTGACGATGATTGTGGCCATCGCGGTGCAGCCCTCGGTGGGAACCTTGATCTTGTAGATGAGCAGACGGTCGGCCACCGCGTCAATCAGGTCGAGCACGTCGTCGAGCCGGCTCGCAAGGGCGTAGACGTCCTCGCGGTCGATCGGGGTGATGAAGGTGGTGTTGAGCCGGCGCACGATCTCGTGGGTGAGCGGGTCGCCCGCGTGCTCGAGATCCTTGATCTGCTGCGCCTTCGCCTTGGCGTCCAGGTAGTCGAGTGTCAACTCTTCCAGGACGCGGGAGGCGGGTACGATGTGGGACGCCTGCTGCTCGAACAGGTCGAAGAACTTCTCCTCCCGCGGGAGCAGGCGAAACACACCGATATCCTCGCCCGGCCCCCGGCCGAAGTCAACGCCGGCGGACGGACCGGATTGACAGTCTCGGATGTCCGTGGCTAGGATGGCGGCGGTGGCACGCTTCGAGACGCGCTCCGCCGGGCAGGTGCGCTGCCCACGCTGCGGTGTCCCCCGCGAGTGGGCCGGCAATCCGCATCGGCCGTTCTGCTCGGTCACGTGCCGGCTCGTCGACCTGGGCGACTGGCTCGACGAGCGCTACCGCCTCGCGGGGCCGGAACTATCCACCGAGTCGGAGCCTCCGGAGTCCGGGACTCCGCGTGAGGGATGAGTGGTCTCTTCGACGACCCCATCGCCTTCCTCTCCGGCCTGATCCTCAAGCTGCCGGCCCTGCTGGTGGCGGTGACGGTGCACGAGCTCGCTCACGCGCTCGTCGCCGATCGCCTCGGTGATCCCACCGCGCGCCGCCTCGGACGCATCACCCTGAACCCGCTGCCGCACATCGATCCGCTCGGCGCGCTGGCCTTCGTGCTCGCCGGCTTCGGATGGGCCAAGCCGGTGCCGGTCAACGCGCAGAACCTGCGGCATCCAGTCCGGGACATGGCGTACGTGGCCGTCGCGGGCCCGCTGTCCAACTTCGCGACCGCCTTCGTGGCCCTCGTGGTAATGCGACTGCTCGGCCAGGTCGGGGGTATTCTTCCGTCCGTGGCCGAGCCGCTCGGCGGGGTGCTGGTCTGGGTCTACGTCTTCAACCTTGCGCTCGGGATCTTCAACCTGATCCCGCTGCCGCCGCTCGACGGCGGCCACTTCCTTCCCTACCTGTTCCCGCGCGCCTCGTGGGGCTTCATGCACCAGCTCGAGCAGGCGGGCCCGTTCCTGCTGATCCTGCTCGTTTTCTCGGGCGCCACCCGCTACGTGGTGCAGCCCGTCCTCAACCTGATCAGCGGATTCTACCTCTCGATTGTCCGGCTGCTGGTCTAGGAGCCTGTCGGAGAAAAGCTAGTGACGGGCCAAAGGCCGGCCGCTAAGCTGCAGGCCATGAGCAAGCTCTTTCGGCCATACACGCTGGACCAGCGGCTTCTGCTGCCCCCAGACATGCGGGAGTGGCTGCCGGACGA
>DATLFG010000008.1:0-89352 GCA_035524955.1 Candidatus Limnocylindria bacterium
CTGCCGGTTCCCGGGCTGCCACGTGCGGGTCGGCGAAGGGCATCACGTGCGGCACTGGGCGCAGGGCGGCCCGACCACGCTGTCGAACCTGGCGCTCCTCTGCCGCCGCCATCATCGGGCGGTGCACGAGGAGGGCTACCGAATCGAGCGACGGGCCGACGGCGCGTTCCAGTTCCGACGGCCGGATGGCCAAGTTTTGCCCGGCGTGCCCCCGCCAGCGGCGGTGCCCGCCGATCCGGCGAGCGCGCTCCGGGCGCAGAGCATCGCGCAGGGGCTCGAGCTGCATGCGCGCACGGGGCTCGCGCAGTGGTTCGGGGAGCGGCTGGATGTCGGCTGGGCGATCAATGTGCTCCATCCGCGGGCGAGGCACGATGCCGGATCGCCGCCGCGGCGGGACGGGCGCGGCTCGTAGCCGTCCGCCCCCAGTCCGGATTAGCGTCAACACATGCGCCACCCTCACCCCGGCCCTCTCCCTTTCCGAGGGAGAGGGAGCCGTTCCGATCCCCTCGCCCCCGGAGGGGGAGAGGGACAGGGCGGGGGGGTGCATAGGACGTGGAACACGCGTTCGTGGGGAGAGCGGGCTAGGCGGGCTGTGCTCGGCGGATCCACACCGCGGTGTCGTGGAAGACGGCGCCGCCGTTCGGATAGCCGGGCTCGGCGCTGGTCAGTGCATTGATGCCGAGCCCGTTGACGAAGTGCCTGTTCGGCCACACCCCCTCGACGATGACCACGCCGCGCGGCTGGCCCTCGCGGGGCTCGGCGTGGGCGATGACCCGGCCCCGCTCGTTGCCGAGCTGCAGCGGGGTGCCGGCCACCGCGCCCAGGGCCGCGCAGTCCTCGGGATGGAGCAGCGCGGTCGGGCGCTTCTCGCGGGCCAGGGACGAGGGCGTCTCGGTGAACGTGGAGTTGAGGAACGTGCGCGCGGGCGCGGCCACCAGCCGGAACGGCTTCTCCGCGGTGGCCTCGTCGGTCACCGCGAAGTGATCCGGGAGCACGGGCATCCGAGCGCCGCGCCCGCCGAAGCGCTCCCAGTCGGGCTTGAAGTGGAAGCGGCGGTCCGGCGTGGGGAAGCCGTCGAGGAAATGCGCGGTCTCGAACGCGGGCGCGAAGTCCTGGCCGCCCCGCCGCCAGTTGGTCTCCGCGTCCCACATGCCGGAGGCGCGCAGCGTCTCGTCCATGATCTCCCAGGGCGTCATCTGGAAGCCCTGGTGCGTGGCGCCGAGGCGCTTGGCCAGCTCGCAGATCACCCAGTGGTTCTCGCGGCACTCGCCCGGCGGCTCGATCACCTTCTTGGTGACCTGGAAATAGGTGTGCCCGCTCGCGGTGTAGAAGTCGTCGTGCTCGACGAACATCGTGGCGGGCAGAACCACGTCCGCGAAGGCCGCGGTCTCGGTCAGGAACTGCTCGTGCACACAGAGGAAGAGGTCCTCGCGGGCGAGTCCGCGATGCACGAGGTTGAGCTCCGGGCACACCATCGCGGGATTGGTGTTCTGCACGAGCATCGCGGTCACCGGCGGGCCCCCCTTGAGGGCCTCCGGATCGCCGGTGAGGATCTGCCCGAGGCGCGATTGATCGAGGGCGCGGATCGACTTGTCCACGAGGTCGCGTCCCTCGATCAAGGTGCGCTCGAGCGGATAGAGGGCGGTCTGGCCGTAGACGGCGCCGCCGCCCATGTGGCGCCACGCGCCGGTGATGGCGGGCAGACAGGTCACCGCGTGCATGTTCACGGCACCGTTCCGGGAGCGGCTGAAGCCGTGGTGGCAGCGGATGAAGCTCTTCTTGGTCCTCCCGTAGAGCCGGGCGAACTCCACGATCTGCGCGGCGGAGAGGCCGGTGATGGCCGCGGCCCACTCGGGCGTGCGCGTGGCCACGTGGGCGGCCAGCTCGTCGGGGCAGTCGGTGTAGGCGCGCAGGTAGTCCCAGTCGGCCAGGCCCTCGGCGAAGAGCACGTGCATGATCGCGCACGCGAGCGCGCCGTCGGTGCCGGGCCGCGGAGCCAGGTGCAGGTCGGCCTTCGCGGCGGTGTCGGTGCGGTAGGGGTCCACGACCACGAACGTCGCGCCGCGCCGCTTGGCCTGCATGGCGTGGCTCATCACGTTGACCTGGGTGTTGACCGGGTTGCCACCCCAGATCACGACCAGATCCGAGTGCTCGCCGATCTCGCGCACGTCAACCCCGCGCTTGGCCCCCACGCCGGCGGCCCAGCCGGTGTCGGCCAGGGTCACGCAGATCGTCGAGTAGTAGCGCGAGTAGCCCATGGCGTGGGTCAGCCGGTTGATGCCGTCCCGCTGCACGAGGCCCATGGTGCCCGCGTAGTAGTAGGGCCACACCGTCTCGAGCCCGAGGCGGGCGGCCTGGCGCGTGAAGGCCTCCGCGACCAGGTCGAGGGCGTCGCTCCACGCGATGCGCTCGAAGCGGCCCGAGCCCTTCGGGCCCAGGCGCCGGAGCGGGTGGAGGAGGCGGTCCGGGTGGTGCACGCGCTCGGCGTAGCGGCCGACCTTCTCGCAGATCACGCCGCGCGTGTAGGTGTTGCGGTGCGAGCCGCGGACGCGGCCGATCGTGTGGAGATCGAGGCGCTCGACCTCCAGCGCGCAGGTGCTGGTGCAGTCGTGCGGGCACACCGAGGGGACGGTCTCGACGGGAATCTGGGCCATGGCCCCAAGCATACCTCAGAGGGACAATGGGGCGGTGGGGACCCCGATCCGGCCGCTGCCCGAGTCCATAGCCCGGTGGAGCACGCGCGCGCGCTGGCTGCGCCAGCTCGATGCGCTGGCCGCCGGGGGACTCGTCTGGGGGCTGCTGGCTGTGACGCTGCCCGGCCTCGGCGGGGGTCTCCAGGCCGGAGCGGCGGTCGCGATTACCGGACTCCTCGGAGCCATCCTGCCGATCCGCGTCCGGTGGCGCCCGATCAGCGGGGCGGTCGGGCTCTGGGTGAGCCGGACGCTCGTACCCGGGGATCGCGCCTGGCACGTGAGGTCCGAGGGGCCCGAGCTGGTGATCGTCACCGCCCGCCGCGGCCTGCGCCTGACGGTCGCGGTGCCGGGGCGGGGGGTCGCCGAGGGCCTCAGCGTGCGGCGGACCCGCGTGCTGGTTCTGGGCGTCGACGAGCGCGCGCGCCGATAGCGACGGCCCCTGGCCGCCGGCCGGCTACTTCGTCGCTTCCTTGACCTTCTTCCCTGCTTCTTTCGCGGCTTCTTCGACCTTCTCGCCGGCCTTCTGCATCGTCTTGCCGGCCTCGCCGACGGCCTCGTCCACCTTCTCGCCGGCTTTCTCGGCCGGTCCCTTCTGCTCGCAGCCCGCGAGCATGCCGAGCGCGAGGCTCAGGGCCACCATGATCTGAAGCCGGTTCATCGTCGGCATCGCTGTCCCTCCTCCATGGAAATCGGATCGGCGTGAGCGGTATCGCTTCACGCCGAGTAGCGCTTCACCGCCTCCTCGTCCCAGACGAGGCCGGCGCCGGGGCGGTCGGGGATCTGGGCCACCCCGTTCTTCACCCGCAGGGGCTCCTGCACCAGCGGCGCGGCCCAGTCCATGTACTCGAGCCAGTGGCAGGTGGGTGTCACCCCGAGCAGGTGCACGCTGAACTCGGGGAAGAGATGGCTCGACATGTCGATGCCGTGGGCGTGGGCGAGCGCGGCGGCGCGCAGCCAACCGGTGACCCCGCCGATGCGCTGCACGTCGGGCATCACGAAGTCGAGCGAGCGCATCGCGATGGCGCGCGCCAGCTCGAAGGTGTCCACCAGGTTCTCGCCGGTCTGGATCGGGGTGGCCACCTCCGCCGCGATGCGCGCGTAGCCCTCGTACTCGTCGTGGCGGAGCGGCTCCTCGATCCAGTAGAGGCCCTCGCCGTCGAGGGCGCGCGCGCGGCGGAGGCCCTCGTTCACGGTGAGGCGCTGGTTGAAGTCGCACATCAGGATGGCGGTGTCGCCGATCCGCTTCTTGACCGCGCGCACCGCGGCCAGGTCCTGGGCGAAGTCGTCGCGGCCCACCCGGAGCTTGATCGCGCCGAAGCCCTCCCCGAGGAGTTCCTCCGCCTCGTCGGCGAGGGCCTCCACCGGCTGGATCCAGAGGCCGGTGCTGTTGTAGGCGGGCACCGCCCGGGCCGCGCCGCCCAGCAGCGTGACCAGCGGTACGCCGCGCGCCTGGCCGAGCGCGTCCCAGGCCGCCATGTCCAGACCGGCCAGGGCCAGCCCGACCAGACCGGGGGTGTCGAGCAGGGTGAGCTGCCGGCGCAGCTTGGCCTCGAGATCGAAGGGCGCGAGCTCATCTCCCTTGACCATCTCGAACAGGCCTTGGGCGCAGCCGACGATGGAGGCGAGCGTCCACGGGGCGAAGCCGAAGACGTAGGAGCGCCCGGTCACGCCGTCGTCGGTCTCGAGATCGAAGAGCACGAGCGCCGCTTTCGGGATGGCGCCGCTGGCGCTCACCGGGGGGCGACGGAACGGGACGAGCACGGGGCGCGCGCGAAGGGCCCGGATCTTCATGGTGAGAGACATAGCGTCTCGCCCCGGGCGGTGTCAAGCGACCGCCCGGCCGCCGGCAAGCTTGACAGCCGGCCGTACCGGGGCCGATCATCAGATATGAGTCTGCCCCCAGGGAGGGACGCCAGGATGACGACGCTACAGCGGGCCGAGGCCGCCGAGCACGCGCTGAGCCAGGAGCTCGATCGGATCGTGGTGAAGTCGGTGCTCTTCACCTCGGGTGAGCGGGATCCCCGCCAGCCGGTGCCGCGGCCGCCGGACGACGGCCGGCTCTACCTGATGGGCCACGATCCGCGCCTGCCGAAGATGCCCGACAAGCCGACCCTGTTCGACTTCTTCCGGCTGCGCTTCGGGCCGTCGGCGCACCTGCTGCAGAGCGCACGGCTGGCCATGAAGAACGGGGTGGACGAGAAGATCGTCCTGGCCTGCCTGCTGCACGACATCGCGATCGCCGGCTTCATCCGGAGCGACCACGGCTACTGGAGCGCGCAGCTCGTGGAGCCCTACGTGGACGAGGAGGTGGCCTGGGGCATCCGCTATCATCAGGCCCTGCGCTTCTTCCCCGACGAGGCCGTCGGCTACCAGTACCCCGAGCTCTATCGCAAGCTCTTCGGCGCCGACTACGTGCCCGAGCCGCACATCCAGGAAGCCTACCGGTACGCGCGGAACCACAAGTGGTACATGACCTCGCGGCTCATCACCGTGAACGACCTCTACGCCTTCGATCCCGGCGTGCAGGTGGAGCTGGAGGAGTTCACGGACGTGGTGGGGCGTCACTTTCGGCAGCCGAAGGAAGGGCTCGGTTTCGATCAGAGCCCGGCGGCGCACATGTGGCGCACCATCAACTGGCCGACGCGCTACCTGTAGGAGATCGGAGGGCGCGGCCTACGCAACCTAGCCGCGTTGATTCGGCAGGGACGTCGTCGCGTACGTCCCGGCCATGCCGCGGGTGCCCGGCTGGTAGGGAATGGGCGCGCCGGGGTCGTCGGGCGTGATCGGCAGCGGCACGCCGTCGCGGTGCCCGAGCGCGCGCTCGACCAGCTCGAAGAGCGGCCCCTTGTCGTACTGGGCGTAGAAGCCGGCGGTGAGCCGGATCGGGTCGCCGGAGTAGAAGCGCACGTACTGGGCCATGCGCTGGGCGAAGGCCTCGCCGGTCGCGTCCCAGGCGAGCTTGAAGAGTGCGATGCGCTCCTCGGCGGAGACCCCGGCGCGGCCGCGCACGTAGCGGTCGATGTGGGGCCGCAGCTCGGGGTTCTGCAGATCCGCCTCGCTCGGGGCGTAGAAGAAGCCGCCCGCGGCCAGGGTCTGGACGATCTCGACGAACCGGCGGTAGACCGTACCGGTCTGGAGATGAAAGGCGCGGAGCCCGTGGCCCCCCGGGACCCACACCCCGCTCGGCAGCCGCTGGGCCATGGCCTCGGCGCCGTAGAAGACGGCGCGGGCGATCTCCATCTGGCTCAGCATCTCGCCGAGCTTCTCCTGCACGTGAAGGAACCCGGTGATGCCGATGGCGTCGGCCACCTTCATGCCGAGCCCGCAGAAGAACTCGAGCTGGCTCAGCATGCGCGCGCTCGTCTGCACGTTGAGCAGCGCGCCGTAGTCGGCCCCGAGGGTGTTGATGACCTCCGCGCTGCCCGGGCTGCCGTCCACCATCACCCGGTCCCACGGCACCAGCACGTCCTCGAAGACCGCGATGCAGTCCATTTCCTCGAACCGGCTCGAGAGCGGATGGTCGAAGCGCGAGCGGGGCAGGGGAGACACCGTCTCGCGGCAGATGAACGTGAGGCCCGGCGTCGACGACGGGATGCCGAAGGCGAGCGCGTAGGCGTCGTCGCCCGGCGGCACGCCGCCGAACGGGATCACCGCGACCTCCTCGGTGATCGGGGCCATGGTGCCCAGCATCTTGGCCCCGCGCACGATGATGCCCTCCGGCGTCTCGCGCACCCGGCCCAGGTGGAGGTACGGGTCCTCCTGCTGGGCCGAGGTCTTGCTGCGATCGATCTGCGGGTTGATCAGCATGTGGGTGAGGAAGAGATCGCGCTCCCGCACGTACTCGTAGTAGCGGGTGGCGTTCTCGCCGAAGCGGGCGCCCGCGCGCGCGAAGCGGTCGGCCATGAGATGCCAGCCGGTGACGAACTGGTTCATGAAGTCGGGCGAGCGCCCCATGAACCCGAAGTTGTGGTCGGCGCGCAGCTTGAAGTGCTTGCGCTTCTTCACCAGGTCTTCGCGCGAGTAGGGGACGAGGAACGAGGTGGACACCGGCTGGCCGGTGGTCGGCGACGGGTAGGTCATCACGTCGCGGTAGGCCGGGTCCCCCTGCATGTCGTACTGCTCGGCGATGGCGCGGATCGGCTCCTGGAACACGGGCTCGGCGGTGACGTCGGCGATGCGCCGGCCGCCCAGGAAGACGCGGGGCGTCTGCTTCCTGAGCGACTCGATGTATTCGGCTCCGCTCCGGGCCGGCATGGCGCCCACCCTTTCACGAAACGCGCGGCCCGTCAACCAACGGGTCGACAGCGCGGGCGGGCGATGGCAGAATCGGCGGCCGGGAGGAGAGAGCCATGGACGCCAACGTGAAGAAGACCGCGCTCCGCATGATTCCCTACGGGCTCTACGTGCTGACCGCGAAGGGCAAGGACGACACCGTCGCGGCGGCCACCGTGAACTGGGTGACGCAGGCGTCGTTCACCCCGCCGCTGGTGGCGGTGGGGGTGAAGACCGACTCGCACGCCCACGCGCTCATCAAGGAGTCGAAGGCCTTCGCGCTCAACGTGCTGGGCAAGGGCCAGCAGGCCATGGCCTTCACCTTCTTCAAGCCCGCCGTGCGCGAGGGGCAGTCGATCTCGGGCGAGCCGTTCCGCTGGGGGACCACCGGGGCGCCCATCCTCGAGCGGACGCCCGCGTTCGTGGAGTGCCGGCTCGTGGAGTCGGTGGAGCGCGGGGACCACTCGGTCTTCGTGGGCGAGGTGGTGGAGGCGGGCCTGGGCAAGCCCGTCGAGGGCCGCGCGGACGACGCGACGCTCTGGCTGAAGGAGCTGGGTCCGAACGTGTTCTACGGCGGGTAGCACGGCTTCCCCCTCACCCTGCCCTCTCCCCCTCGACGGGGGAGAGGGTAGGGTGAGGGGCAGGGAGGGTGAGGGGGCCTACCGGACGCCCAGCTTCAGCAGGTCTCCGATGGTGGCGGAGGCCTTGAGCCCGGAGCCGGTGAGCACCAGCACCGTGTCCTCCTGCGGGCGGATGACGCCCGCGGTGAGGAGCCGGCTCAGCCCGGCCGCGGCCACCGCGGAGGTGGGCTCGACGTAGAGGCCGCGCCGGGCCAAGGCGCGCAGGGCCTGGACGATCTCGGCCTCCTCGACCGCCACGATGCTGCCGCCGGTCTCGCGCACCGCGCGCAGCACGTCGACCACGCGGGTGGGCTTGGGGGTGGCGATGCCCTCCGCCACGGTGGGCGCGATCTCGGAGGCCACGAGGTGCTCGAGGCCCGCGCGGAAGGCGGCCGCGAAGGGCGCGCAGCGCGCGGCCTGCACGCCGAAGAGCCGCGGCCGGCGCGCGATCTCCCCCGAGCGGACCAGCTCGTCGAAGCCCCGCTCGGCGCCCAGCACGTTGCTGCCGTAGCCGAGCGGCACCACCACGTTGTCGGGGGCGCGGAAGCCCGCCTGCTCCCACAGCTCGTAGGCGAGGGTCTTGGTCCCTTCCACGAAGAAGGGCTGCCAGTTGTGGCTCGCGTAGAAGATCGCGTTGCTCGGGTCGCTGGTCTGCGAGAGCGCCGCCTCCGCCACGTCCTGGCGCGAGCCCTTGATCGTCACCACGTCGGCGCCGCAGGCCGCGATCTGGGCGATCTTGGGATAGGACGCGGTCTCCGGCACCAGGACGCGGCAGGCGAGGCCCGCCGCCGCCGCGTAGGCCGAGAGCGACGCCCCCGCGTTGCCCGAGGAGTCCTCGAGCACCCGGGTGACCCCGCGGCTCTTGAGATAGCTCACCATCACGGTCATGCCCCGGTCCTTGAACGAGCCAGTCGGCATCATGAACTCGAGCTTGTAGTGGACGGGCGCGCCGTGCCATTCCCCGGCGAGCAGCGGGGTCCACCCCTCGCCCAGGCTCACCGCGTGCTCGGCGCCGACCAGGAGCGCGCGCGCGTAGCGCCACACCGAGCGGCGCGCGGGGTCGATGTCCACGCGCCGGAGCCCCGGGCCGGGCGCGAGGTTCAGGTAGTGGCCGTTGTCGGCCCGCCAGCGCGCCTCGCTCAGCGGATAGGTCTGGCCGGTGGAGGGATCGACGTAGTGCACGGCAGCGGCCGCGTCAGAGCGTCGCTTCGAGCGCGGTGAGGGCCAGCACCCGCGTGCACAGGAAGAGATCCTCCAGGTCCACGTGCACGTCGTGGTAGTCGGTGTAGCCGCCGCCGGGGCCGTAGAGGCAGCAAGGGATGCCGGCGGCCCAGAGGTGGGTGGTGTCGTTGCCCGCGTAGCTCTGGGGCAGCCGGACCCCGAAGTGCTCGGGCTCGGCCCCGGTCATCAGGTGGAGATTGCGTCGCAGCATCTGCACGACCGGCTCCGTCTTCGGCACGTCCACCGCGGCCTTGGCGAGCCGGCCGAGCCCGCGCTCGAGCCGGGGCGGGAACTCGATCTCGTACTCGAACTTCGGATCCGCGGCGGCCAGGGCGTCGAGGGCGCGGCGGATGTCGGCCACCACCGTTTGCCCGGATTGGCTTCCGTTGAAACGCACGTTGACGTAGGCGGTGCAGAAGTCGCTCACGGTGTAGGCGCCGCGCAGGTCGTGGTCGCGGCCCCGGCCGCCGATGATCGAGCCCACGTTGAGCCGCGGCAGGCCGGGCAGGTCCGGGTCGTGGGTGTGGGTGAAGCGCAGCGTGTCGAGCGCGGCCACCGCCCGCATCATCATCGCGATGGCGTCCACCCCGTGCTCCTTCTTGCTGATGTGGGTGGCGCGGCCCAGGGTGTGGATCACCACGTCCATGGTGCCGGTGTGCTTGGTCAGGATGGTCCGCGCGCCGTAGGGCTCCGCCACCACCGCCATGTCCGCGCGCTGCCCGTGCTCGAGCGCGTGGATCGTGCCGATCCCGCTGTTGAGCTCGGCGGCCACACAGGCCAGCACCACGTCGCCGCGGATCGGCGCGCCCGCGCGCCGGAGCGCCAGCGTGGCCATGATGCAGGCGGTGACCCCGGCCTTCATGTTGTAGACGCCGTGACCGAAGAGCTTGCCGTCGGCGATCCAGGGGGCGAAGGGATCGCGCGTCCAGCCGGAGGCGAGCGGATCGATGTCGATGTGGCCGTTGAGCATGATGGATGGCCCGCCGCCGGTCCCCCGCAGGCGCGCGATGGTCTGCTTGCGGCCTGGCTCGATCTCCTGCACGGTCACCGCGAGGCCCTGGTCGGCGAGGTAGCTCGCGAGCCACTCCGCGAGCGGGGTCTCCTCGGTGGTGAACGAGGGGATCCGGATCAGCTCGCAGGCGAGACGGACCACCTCGTCGTCGTCGATCCGGTCGAGGACGCGGGCTCTGAGCTCGGCGGGTGCCGCGTCGGCCATCGTCGTCACATATTGGCCGATCACCGGCGGCTGTCAAGGCGGTTGACAGGCTCTCCCGCGGCGCGGTAAGACCGGAGCGCGCCGGGAGGGCGCCAGGTCATGTCCGCATCCGATGCGATCACCATCGACGCCCCGCGCTTCTGGTCCACCGTCATGCGCTCCGGCGAGATCGGCCCCGGCAAGTCGGGCGGCCTCCGCCGCCTGGCCCTCACCGACGCGGACAAGGAGATGCGCGATCTCTTCATCACCTGGTGCACCGAGGCCGGCTGCACGGTCGCGGTGGACCGCGTCGGCAGCATCTTCGCCCGGCGCCCGGGCGTGGACGACCACCTCCCACCGGTGCTGATGGGCAGCCACCTCGACACCCAGTTCGCGGGCGGCAAGTACGACGGCATCGTGGGCGTGCTGGCCGGTCTCGAGGTGCTCCGCACGCTGGACGACCGGCGGGTGCGCACCAAGCGCCCGCTCGAGCTGGTGTGCTGGACCAACGAGGAGGGCGCCCGCTTCACGCCGCCGATGGTGGCCTCCGGCGCCTTCGCGGGTGTCTTCGACGTGGACTGGGTGCTCGCCCTGCGCGACGACGACGGCAAGCGATTCGGCGGCGAGCTCGAGCGCATCGGCTACAACGGCAAGGCCGCGGTGGGCGGCCGCTCGATCGACGCCTACTTCGAGCTGCACATCGAGCAGGGGCCGATCCTCGATCGCGAGGCGGTGCCGGTGGGCATCGTGGTCGGGGGTTACGCGGCGCACGGGATGCACGTGGACGTGCACGGCGAGACGGCCCATTCGGGGCCGACCCCGATGGATCGGCGGCGCAACGCGCTGGTGGGCGCGGCGATGCTGGTGGTCGCGGTCAACGACGTCGGCTGGAAGTACCACGCCACCGAGGGCAAGGCCACGGTGGCCCGCCTGGTGGCCTGGCCGAACAAGGCCGGTATCCTCGCCGAGTACGCGCAGCTCACCTGCGACGTGCGCCACGCCGACCGGGCGGTGGCCGATCGGATGTGGGCGGAGGTCAAGGCGACGATTCCCGAGTGCGCGCGCCGGGCCAATGTGGAGATGGCCATCGCGGGGGAATGGCAGTTCGGCGACGAGCGCTTCGATCCGGGCTGCGTGCGGCTGATCCGGGAGGCCGCCCAGGCCCTGGGCGTCGCCCACCGGGACATCCTGAGCCAGGCCGGACACGACGCGTACTACGTCTCGCGGGTCGCGCCCACCGCGATGATCTTCACCCCCTGCCGCGACGGCATCTCGCACAACGAGGCCGAGCACGCCGAGCTCGACTACACCTCGCCGGGAGTGAACGTGCTGCTGCACGCAGTGCTGGCCCGGGCCAACCGGTAGCGCCGGCGCCGGCGGCGGCTGGGTAGAGGGCCCGCGATCCCGTCCGCCCCGCGGTCGCTGCTGCGCCACCCGCCGTTCGCCTTCCTGTCGTCGTCCCGGGTCCTGGCCACCGTGGGCTTCCAGATGCTCGGGGTCGCGGTGGGCTGGCAGCTCTACGAGCTGACCGGGAGCGCGCTCGATCTCGGGCTGGTCGGGCTCGTGCAGTTCGTGCCGATGGTCCTGCTCACCCTGGTCGTCGGTCAGGTGGCCGATCGCTGCGACCGGCGCCTCATCGTGGTCGTGTGCGAGGTCGTGAAGGCGGCGGCGGCCGCCGCGCTGGCCCTGGGCGCCCTCGGCGGCTGGCAGAGCCGGGCCAGCATCTTCGCGCTGGTGGCGCTCCTGGGCGCGGCGCAGGCCTTCGAGAACCCGGCGATGACCGCGCTGGTGCCGGAGGTGGTCGCGCGCGCGCTCATCGCCCCCGCGATGGCGTTGGTGATCTCGGCGGGGCAGACCGCCCAGATCGTCGGACCCGCTCTGGGCGGGCTGCTCTACGCCTTCGGCCCCGGCGCCGCCTACTTCACGGCCGCCGGCCTCTTCATCCTGGCCGGCGCGCTCGCGGCGGCGATCCGGGTCGCCCGCGTGGCGCGGCCCCGCGAGCCGCTCACGCTCGAGGCCGTGTTCTCGGGCGTCGCGTTCATCTACGGCCGGCGGGTCCTGCTGGGCTCCATGTCGCTCGATCTCTTCGCGGTGCTCCTGGGGGGCGCCACCGCGCTGCTGCCGGTGTTCGCCAAGGACATCCTGGGAGTGGGGCCGGTCGGGCTCGGGGTGCTGCGCTCCGCGCCCGCGGTGGGGGCGCTGGCCACCTCGGTGTTCCTGGCCCGCTACCCGCTGGAGCATCGGCTCGGACCGACCCTGTTCCGCTCGGTGATCGTGTTCGGGGTGTTCACCGTGGTCTTCGGCGTCTCCACCAGCTTCGTGCTGTCGCTGATCGCGCTCACGGTGCTCGGCGCCGCGGACGTGGTCAGCATGGTCATCCGCCTGTCGCTGGCCCAGATCCGGACACCGGACGCCATGCGCGGGCGGGTGAGCGCGGTGCACTCGCTTTTCACCGGCACCTCGAACCAGCTCGGGGCCTTCGAGTCCGGGGTGGCCGCCGCGCTTCTCGGCGTCGTCCCCGCGGTGCTGCTGGGCGGCGTCGGCACGATCGCGGTGGCCGGGCTGTGGATGGTCCTCTTCCCCGAGCTGCGCCGGCTGGGTCGCTTCGAGGAGTAGGGGCCCGACCAGCCCGCCCCGGTGTATAGTCCCGGGCGGGAGGCCGCCATGATCAAGCCGATTCGACGCATCGTGACCGGTCACAACGCCCAGGGCCGCTCCATCTTCGTGAGCGACGGACCCTCGCCCCACGTGCTCACGCTGCCGGGGCGTCCCGACTTCGCGCTCACCGATCTGTGGGTGAGCGACGGCGCCCCCGCGTCCAATGCGGGGCGCGCCGACCCGGCCAAGCGCCGGATGACGCTGGAGCCGCCGGCCAACGGGAGCATCTTCCGGGTCGTCGAGTTCCCGCCCGACGCGGCGGGGGGCGGCTTCGACCGCGCGGCGGCCTTCCGCGCGATGGGGGCCAGCCACACCATGGACCCGGACGCCTCGCGCCATCCGGCGATGCACCGGACCGACACGGTGGACTACGCCCTCGTGCTGTCGGGGGAGATCTGGGCGCTGATGGACGAGGGCGAGACGCTGATGCGGGCGGGCGACACCCTCGTGCAGCGCGGCACCAATCACGCCTGGAGCAACCGGAGCGATCAGCCGTGCCTGGTCGCGTTCATCCTGGTCAGCGCGGCCCCACTCGGTGGCAGGGGCGCCGCGAAGGCGGTCAAGCGCGCAGCAGGCCGCGCCGGGCGAGGCTCGCCATCAAGGCGCCCGTCCCGAAGGACCACGGCTCGGCCGCGTCGCAAGCCACGACCTCGTTGACCAAGCGCCCGATCTCGGGCGCGGCGATGGACACCACGTCGCCGGTCTTGTGGGTGAAGCCGCTGCCCGGCGCGCCGCGGTCGGCCACCGGCGCGAACATGGTGCCGATGAAGAGCACGAGGCCGTCCGGATAGCGGTGGTACTGCCCGATGGCCTGGCCGGCCAGCTCGGTGAGGTCGCGGCTGATCTCGGCGACCTGGGTGGTATGCGAGATCCGGAAGCCGTCCGGGCCCTGGACCACGGTCTCGAAGGTCACGCGCCGGGCGACGTCCAGCGTGAAGCGCTCGTCGAGCAGCCGGAAGAACGGCCCCATCGCGCAGGAGGCGTTGTTGTCCTTCGCGCGCCCGAGCAGCAGCGCGCTCCGGCCCTCCACGTCGCGCAGGTTCACGTCGTTGCCGAGGGTGACCGCCACGATGGCGCCCTCGCGGTTGATCGCCAGCACCAGCTCCGGCTCGGGATTGCTCCACACCGAGGCCGGGTGCACGCCCACGCGCGCCCCCGAGCCCACCGCGGCCATCGGCGGGCACTTGCTGAAGAGCTCCGCGTCCGGGCCGATGCCGACCTCGAGGTACTGCGACCACATGCCCTTGGCCACCAGGACCTCCTTGACGCGGCCGGCCTCGGGCGAGCCGGGCTTGATCCCGCGGAGATCGGGGCCCACGATGGCCTGGATCTCGCGCCGCGCGCCCTCGGCCAGGGCCGGGTTGCCCTTGGCGCGCTCCTCGATCACGCGCTCGAGCAGGCTCGCCACGAACGTCACGCCGCTGGCCTTCACGGCCTGGAGATCCGCGGGGGCGAGCAGCCAGGGCTTCGAGGCGTCGCGGGCGCCTTCCACGCTGTTGGCGGCCAGGGCGTCGAGCGTGGTGAGCCGCGGCGCCGCCTTGATCGCGACGCGCACCGCGTTGGGCGTGGCGACGTTCAGGAGGTGGCTGGTCGTCGGGTAGCGGCCGGTGAGATCCACCACTTCGTCGCCGCGCACCGCGACGACGCAGGGGCCGTCCTCGGCGGGCGCCCACGCCCGGCCGACCAGCAGCGCGTCGCCCGCGTCGTCGCGGGGCAGGCAGTCGCGGGCGGCCAGCGCGGGCGCCGGGCTCATCGGAGCGCCGCGTAGACCGCGTCCACCCCCCTCAGGGGGTCGCAGTGCCCGTCGATCGTCAGCATCGAGTCACGTGGGCGGACACCGCGAGCCAGCGGCCGCCCTGGCGGGCCCACACGTCGGTGTAGCGACCGGCGCCCGGCTGGCCGTCGGGCCGCTTGTAGGTCGTGGTGGCGTGGATGATCGCCACGTCGCCGAGCAGCCGGATCAGGACGTCGTGCGCCTCGAGGCCCGAGATGGTGACCGGCCGCGCGGTCTGCGCGAGGAACGCGGCGCGGTCCACCAGCGAGCCGTCGGGGTTCGAGCAGTAGAACTCGGGCGCCAGGATCTCGTCGAAGCGGCGCACGTCGCCGTGCTGGACCGAGCTGATGTAGTCGCGGTTGAGCGCTTCGAGGGTCTCGAGCTCGGACATGGAATGCGTCCTTTCTACGCGGCGTCGTAGCCCGCCGGCTTGCGGAAGCCGCCGACCTCGCGCGCGAGGAGCGCGGCGAAGCGGATTGGGGTCAGGTCTTCCAGATAAGGGCCGATGGCCTGCAGCCCGATCGGCAGGCCCTCGCGGGAGAGAGTCACCGGGAACGCGGTGGCGGGCTGGCCCGGCACCGTGGAGAGGGCCGGGTAACAGAGGCTGTGCATGTAGGGCGCGGGGCGGCCGTTCACGTCGAGCGTGAGGGTGAGGTCGCTGTCGTCCGCCGGCCACGCCCGCTCGATGTGCGGGTAGGGCAGCACGTTGATGGCCGGGGCCAGCAGCACGTCCCAGTCGCGGAAGAAGGCGCGCCAGGCCGCGCGATGCTGCTCGCGCCGGCCGTGCCAGAACAGGTAGTCGCCCGCCGAGCCCTCGAAGCCGCGCGCGTGCGCGAGCGAGAGATCGTCGCCCGCCGCGCGGAACATCCCGGCCTTCTGCCGGCGCGTCTCCGCGTCCAGGCGTGCGCCGGTCATCACCGCGAGCAGGGTCCGGTAGAGGCCGTGGTACTCGCGATGGTCGCCCAGGCCCTCCGGCTGCGCTTCCCGGACCACGCAGCCCAGCTTGCCGAGGCGGGCCACCAGGTCCTGCTGGGCCGCCCAGATCTGCCCGTCCACCGGATGCCACGGAATCGGCGGCAGCACCGCCACGCGGAAGTCGGCGAGCCGCTCCCGGCGCGCCGGCGGCAGCGCCACCGTCCACGCCACGTCCTCGCCCACGTCGGGGCCGGCCAGCACCGACAGGGCCAGCTCGAGGTCCTCCGCGCTGCGCGCGAGCGGGCCCTGCACGCCCATCACCACGGCCGCGTTCGGCATCGGCGGCATCGGGAACTGACCGCTGCGCGGCAGCAGCGTCTCGCTCGGCCGGTGACCGTAGACGCCGCAGAAGACGGCGGGCACCCGGATGGACCCGCCGATGTCCGAGCCGACTTCCAGCGCGGTCAATCCAGAGGCGAGCGCGGCGGTGCTGCCGCCGCTGCTGCCGCCGGGGGTCCGGCCCACGTCCCAGGGATTGTTCGTCCGCCCGAAGATCGGGTTGGCCGACTGCCAGTCGGCCAGCATCGGCGGCACGTTGGTCTTGCCGAGGAGCACCGCGCCGGCCCGCCGGGTGCGCGCGGTGGCGGGAGCGTCGTGCGGGGAGACGTAGCCCTTCCAGTCCGGGACCCCGCAGGTGGTCCCGAGCCCGTTGACGTTGATCGATTCCTTGAGCGTGATCGGCAGCCCGAGGAGCGGCGCCGACTCGTTGCGCGCCCGGGCCTGATCGGCGGCCTTCGCCTGCTGGCGGGCGCGGTCGAAGTCGCGGACGACCACCGCGTTGAGCCGGCCGTCGTGCCGCTCGATGCGGCGGATGTAGAGCTCGGTCAGCTCCGCCGCGCTCACCGCGCCGGTGCGGAGCGCGGAGAGGAGCGCGGTCGCGCTCGCGAACGGATCGACGTCGGCGGTCCGGGATGGGGCCATCAGCGCACCCAGCCGCCGTGCACCGGGTGGTGCGAGCAGATGAACTCCACGAACGCGGGCCGGCCCTTGGCGTTCTCGTCGAAAGCGCGCGTGAGGGCCGGGATGATCTCGGCGGGCTCGGTCACGTCCTCGCCGTGGAAGCCGACCGCGCGCGCCATGTTCGCCATGCACGCGTTGCCGTGGTCCGAGACCTTCCAGGTGTAGGGATCGTGGCCCTCGCCCCAGAAGCCGGGGCCGTAGCCCGAGTAGCCGCCGTTGTTGATGTGGATCGTGGTGATCCCGATGTTGTAGCGGGCGACCGCCTCGAAGTTGCCCATCATGTAGCAGACGCCCGCGTCACCGGTCACGAGCACGCACTGTCGCTGCGGGTAGGCGAGCTTGGCCGCCACCGCGCCGGCCAGGCTGAAGCCGAGCGTGGACACGTTGCCCCAGCCGAGGTAGCCGCGCGGGACCTGGGCCTCGTAGACCGTGCTGGTCTGATCGCGCGTGTTGCCGGAGTCCGCGGTGAGGAAGGAGCTCCGGGGATCGAGCACCTTGGCCAGGTCGCCGAAGACGCGATAGGGGTTGATCGGCGTCTCGGTGGACTCGAGCCACGGGCGGAACTTGTCCTTGAAGGCCTGCCGCGCCCCGCGGATCTCCTCCAGGACCTCGGGTTTCTTGCGCGCGCCCTTGGCCTCGAGCTCCTGGATCAGGGCCTGCAGCGTGAGCTTGGCGTCGCCGATCACCGCGTACCGGGTCTCGTAGCTGCGGTTGATGTCGAGCGTGTCCACCGTGCACTGGACGATCGTCTTCTTGTGTGCGTCCGGCACCGTGTGGCTGAAGCGGCCGGGGAAGAGGCTCGAGCCGATCGAGAAGAGCAGGTCGCACTTGCGCAGGAAGTGGTCGGCCATCGAGCCGCGCACGCCGATGGACAGCGGGTGGTTCTCCGGGAAGACGCCCTTGGCCTTGAGCGTGGTGAGCACCGGGATCTGGGCCGCCTCCGCGAACTGCAGCAGCTCGGCCGCCGCGTCCGCGTAGCAGACGCCCTCGCCGATGTGCAGCAGGGGATCCCGGGCGGAGAGCAGCACCCGGATGGCCGCCGTGACGTCGTCCGGATCGGGTCCGGTGCGCCAGCCCTTCACCGGCGAGTAGGGGTGCTCGTCCGGATCGTACTCGCCCAGATCGCGCGGGATCAGCAGCAGCACCGGGCCCGGCCGGCCGGAGCGCAGGTGGGTGTAGGCCCGTCGCGTGTACTCGGGGATCAGATCGGCGCGGTCGACCTTGCCCACCCACTTGGTGACCGGCTTGAAGGCTTGGGCCATGTCGAAATGGGTGTGGCGGCTTGCCCCCACGCCCAGGCCCTCCGCGATCACCAGCAGCGGGGAGGAGTCCTCCCACGCCTGCGCGATGGCGCCGAACGCCATCTGGATGCCCGCCGCGTTGAGCCCGGCCATGACCGTGCACACGCCGATCTGCTTGCCGTTGGTCACGCGCGAGAAGCCGTCGGCCACCGCGACCGCGAAGCGCTCCTCGCCCATCATGAGGATCGGCATGCCCTCCTCGCCGAGCGCATTGTTGACCGGGCTCGTCGGATAGCAGCTCACCCACGGGGTGCCCTCGGCCTTGAGGATGCGCGCGAAGCCGTTGACCGCCTTGATCGTCATGACCTCTCCTTTGGGGTGCGGATCTCCGCGACCGCGGCCGCGTAGGTGGAGCGGAGCACGTTCGTGTCGGACGAGTAGTTCACGATGGTGGCGCCGAGCGCGATCACCTCGCGGACGGCCTCGATCGTATCCACCGCCATCGCCACCGCCTTGCCGTGCTTGCGCGCCGCCTCGGCGAGGCGCACGCGGTGCTCGCGGAGGACCTTGGACTGGGACGGGGTGCCGAGGACGCCCAGGTCCTGCGCGAGGTCGGTTGGCCCGATGGTGAGCGCGTCGATGCCGGGCACCGCCGCGATCGCGTCGAGGTGGTCGAATGCGGCCCGGCTCTCGAGCATCGCGGTGACGTGCACGCGGGCATTGGCGGTCGCCAGGTGCTCGGCGGGCGGGCGCGCGTGGTAGCCGGTGTGCGGGCCCGAGCCGTACATGCCGCGCGAGCCCAGCGGCGCATAGCGCGTGGCCGCGACGATCTCCGCGGCCTGCTGGGCGTTCTCCACCTGTGGAATGTGGAGGTTCCACACTCCGGCGTCGAGCAGCCGCGTGAGCCACTCGCGATTGCCTTCCGGCGGGCGGACGACCAAGGGGAAGTCGAGCGCCCGCGCCAGCGCGGCCATGTCGGCCACCGTCTCGATCGAGAACGCGGAGTGCTCGAGGTCGAGCCGCGCGTAGTCGAGGCCGGCCGTCTGGAGCAGCGTCAGCACCGCGGGCGTGCGGATCATCGTGATCCACGTGCCGATCTGGACCAGGCCGCGCTCGGCGCGCGCGCGGTAGGCGTTCTCGGGCAGGGCGGACGCCGCCATCAGGAGCCCCAGCTCACGCTCTCGCCGCCGTCCACGATGAGCGAGACCCCGGTGATGAAGCCGGCCTCCTCGGAGTGCAGGAACAGCGCCGCGTGGGCCACGTCCCAGCCGGTGCCCATGCGCCGCCCGAGCGGCACCCGGCGGTCGCGCGCGGCGATCACCTCGTCCCGCGACGTGCCCGCCGCCACCCGCGACTCGATCGCCATGGGGGTGTTCATCAGCCCGGGCAGGATCGAGTTGGCGCGGACCCCGTATTTCGCGTTGTGGGCGGCCAGGTTCTCGGTGAAGGCGACGACCGCGGCCTTGGTGGTCTTGTAGCCCACCAGCGGGTAGGCGTTCAGCGCGGCCATCGACGCGATGTTCACGATCGAGCCGCGCGCCTCGCGCAGCGCGGGCAGGGCGTGCTTGCAGGTGAGCCAGGTGGCCTTCAGGTTGACCGCGAGGCTCCGGTCGAAGGCCTCCTCGGTGAGATCGGTGGCCACCGCGTCGCCCAGGGCCAGGCTCGCGCCCACGTTATTGTGCAGGATGTCGATCCCCCCGCCGCGCTCGAGCGCCGCCCCGATCAGGCGCTTGACGTCGTCCTCGCGGGTGACGTCGGCGGCGAAGGCCCAGGCATCACCGCCCTCCTTCGCGATCAGCTCCACCGTCTCCTGGGCCGAGGCCAGCTCCCGGTCCACCACGCAGACGCGGGCGCCTTCCCGGCCCAGCACGATGGCGGTGGCCCGGCCATTGCCGACCGTCTGGCCCGGGGTCTGGCCGCCGCCGACGACGATGGCCGCCTTGCCCTCGACGCGCCTGGGCATCGGGGAGCGGGCTACTGCGGACGGAAGCCGGAGGCGCCGACCCAGCCGGTCTCGGAGACGTCCAGCATCACGCCGTCGGGGCCGCTGTACTTGACCTCGACGTTCGCATAGCGCCGGTCGCCATGGCCGACGCCCAGGGCGTCGTTGACGTCGTCGCGCCGCGCCGAGCCCGCCGCGGCCAGCCGCAGCGCGATCTCCTCGAGGCTGTCCACCTGGAAGCCGATGTGATGGATCCCGGAGAAGTCTCGGCCCCGCTCGACCCCGGCCACCGCGTCGTTCTTGAAGTTGAGCACGGCCAGGTTGAGGTCCCCGTCGGTGAGGAAGAAGCCGCTGACCGCCGGATGGTCCACCCGGCCGATCTGCTTCATGCCGAAGACGTCCACGTAGAACCGGGCGGTCGTCTCGGGATCCTGGGTCGACAGCGCGATGTGCTTGATCTTGGGCATGGCACCCTCCTCGGACCTTCCTTCTACCGCGCCCCCGCGGCGTGCGCAAGCGCGGCGGGGAGGGTGTTCCGGGCCGCCCCGGAGCGTCAGCTCCGGGCGGCGATCTCCGCGTCGAGGAACTCGCGCAGCTGGCGCAGGTCGTCCAGGTTGAAGTTCTTGAGCTGGTCCTCGACCAGCAGCTCCAGGGCGCCCTGCACGACGATCTTCTGGTGCAGCGCCTTGAAGAGGTCGCCGAGCCACTCGCCCTGCTTCTTCGGGTCGGCGTCGAAGTGGATCCTGCCGGTCTGGATCAGCGCCACCACGATGTCGCGGGCCAGCTCGGACACGGTCGTCCCCACCATGCGCCCTCCCTCCTCCATCTCGGTCATGACGGATCGAGCCTACCAGCGGGGGGAAGACCTCGGCAACTGCGCGGGCACGGAGGCTCCCCGCCGGGTCGCCTCCCGGCCCTCAGAGCGCGCGCAGCCGCGGGTAGAGCAGCGCGGTGGCGCCCGCGAGGGCGACCAGCCCGAGGCCGCTCGCGCCCAGCGCCGCGCCGACCCCGAACAGCGAGGCGAGCGCGCCGATCTGGAGCTGGCCGAGCGGAGCCAGGCCGATCGCCACCACCCAGGCGCCGCCCGCGCGCCCGCGCAGGTGGGCGGGCACGCGGAGCTGCAGCAGGCTCTGGGCGAGGAGATCGGCGAGGGCCCCCGCCGCGTTGGCGAGGAGCACGAGCAGCGCCACGCCGGCGAAGCCGACCACGTAGGGCGCCATCCCGAGGGCGACCAGGCTGCCGCCGAAGGACACCAGCACCACCACGAAGAGCGCGCCGCCGCCCGCGGTGAGGCCCCGCAGGGAGGCGAGCAGGGCCAGGATGCCGCCCACCGAGCGCGCCGCGTTGAGCACGCCGAGCCCCTCGGGTCCGGTGTGGAGGACGTCGCGGGCGAGACTCGGCAGGACCGCCTGGTGCGCGAAGCCCAGCACCTCGGCGCCGGCGGTGAGCATCATCAGCACGAGCAGCATCCGGTCGCGGTTCACCGCGGCGACGAAGTCGGTGATGCCCCGCCACATCGAATCGTCCCCGGACCGCGCGACCGGCGCCACTGCGCGGGCCGGGAGCATGGCGAGCGAGCCCGCCAGGTAGGCGGCGGCCACGAAGAGGTAGGCCGCGCCCGAGCCGTAGCGCGCGATGATGGCGCCCGTGCCGAGCGAGCCCAGGAGCCAGCCCGCGCGCATGGCCACGCCCAGGATCGCGAGCCCGCTCACGAGCCGGGCGGCGCCGACCACGTCGTGCGCGTAGCTCTGGCGCGCCGCGTGCTCGAGGCCGCGCAGGATCCCGCACACGAAGGTCAGCAGGACGAGATGGGCGAGGCTCACCGCGCCGGCCAGGACCAGCCCGCCCATCAGGGCGGTGGTGAGCGCCTGGCCCGCGCCGGTGGCGATGAGCAGGCGCCGCCGCGGGAGCCGGTCCGCGATCACGCCGGCGGGCACGCCCACGAAGAAGAGGGGCAGGGCGCGCGCGCCCATCGCGGCGCCGACCAGGAAGGGCGAGTCGGTCAGCTCGAGCGCGAGCCAGCCGAGCACGACGACCTCACCCATCATGCCGACGGAGTTGAGCAGCGTTCCGACTCCGAGGTAGCGGAGATCGGGCAGCCGGAGCAGCCCCGGGCGGAGAATGGGGATCAGTTCCGGCTCGAGAGCGAGGCGAGGGCGGGCCGGCGCAGCCAGGCGACCGCGAGCGGGCCCACGACGAGCGCCGCCCCCACCGCGTTCAGGATGGCGAAGCCCCAGAGGCCCAGGATCATCCCGCCGGCCGCGGAGCCGATGGCGCCCATCAGCCCCATCAGGAGATCGGCGAAGCCCTGCACGGAGGCGCGCTCGGCCGGCGCGAGCGCGTCGGTGAGCAGCGCGCTGCCGGAGACGAACGCGAGGTTCCAGCCGACGCCGTTCAGGAACAGGGCGAGGATGACCGGCACCGCCTCGCTGCCCGGCACGGTCCCGGCCAACCCTACCGCGACGATCAACAGCAGCGCGCCCGCCGCGATCACGGGCAGCCGGCCGCAGCGATCGGCGAGCCAGCCGGAGAGCGGCGAGGCCACGTACATGCCGGCCAGGTGGAGCGAGACCGCGAGCCCGATGGTCCCGACCGGGTGGCCCTGGTCGTGGAGGTAGAGCGGCGAGGTGGAGGTGGTGCTGATCATCACGAACTGGCTGATCGACAGCGTGGCGAGCGCGATCTGCACGCGCACGTCCGCGAGGATGGCGCCGAGCGCCCGCGCGACGCCGGCGGGCCGGCCCGCGTCGGCGGTCGCCTGGTCCTGGCGCGCGATGGCCAGCGGATCCGGCCGCAGGAAGCAGAAGGTCAGGAGCGCGGCGACGCCGTAGCCGGCCACGCTGACCAGGAACGCGCTCGCGGTCGCCGGGACCGAGAGCAGCGCGCCCAGGGAGAGCGCGGGGGCCATCAGGTTGGGGCCGATGATCGAGCCCACGGTGGAGCCCCAGACGATCAGGCCCATCGCGCGGCCGCGCCGGCCCGGCGGGCTCACGTCGGCGGCGGCGTAGCGGGCCAGCAGGTTGGACGTGCTCGCGACGCCGAAGAGCGCCATGCCGATGAGCAGGAGCGTGAAGCTCCGGCCGGCCACGCCGAGCAGGCCGAGCCCCGCGCCGATCACCGCGAGCGCGTAGCCGAGCGCCAGCCCCGGGCGGCGGCCCGAGCGCGCCATCAGGCGGGCCAGCGGCCAGCTCGCGAGCGCGGTGCCGAGCGCGCCCACCGCGATCGGCACCCCCGACCAGGTATTGGTGCCGGTGATGCTGGCCGCCATGATGCTGCCCACCGCCAGGCCGATGGCGTGGCCGGTGCTGCCGCACACCTGGGCCACGAACAGCGTGGCCATCAGCTTGGCGCGGACCGATCCGCGCCGTGACGTCTCGGTCAGGGCGTGCATGAGGGGGTCGAGGACCGGGACGAATCCTATCACGCCCGCTCCGCTGCTCTCGATTCTGATAGGATCTCGGCCGGAGCGACGATACATGCGCGTGAGCCGCGTCACCCCGTTCCTCGCCGATCTCGGCGGCGGCAAGAACCTGTGCTTCGTCAAGGTCGAGACCGAAGGCGGCCCGCACGGCTGGGGCGAGTGCTACACCCAGGCCGACCGCGATACCAGCATCGTCGCGCTCGTGGAGGCGATCGGCCGCTACCTGGTTGGCCGCGACGCCCGCCACATCACCCATTTCCTGCACTGGGCCTACCACGACTTCGCGGCCAAGCGCGGCGCGATGGATTTCTGGAGCGCGGTGAGCGGGCTCGAGCAGGCGCTCTGGGACATCGCGGGCAAGCGCCTCCGCGTCCCCGTGCACGAGCTGCTGGGCGGCCCGTGTCGCGACCGGGTGCGCGTCTACGCCAACGGCTGGTACGGCGGCGCGAGAACCCCGGCGGAGCTCGCGGCTCTGGCGCGCGATACGGTGAGCCGCGGGTTCGGCGCGCTGAAGTTCGACCCGTTCCCGGGCCCCTGGCGCACCCACATCCCGCGCGCGGCCGAGGAGCAGGCGGTGGCCAACGTGGCCGCGGTGCGCGAGGCGGTGGGCCCCGCGGTGGATCTGCTGATCGAGGTGCACCGGCGCCTGGCTCCCATGCACGCGGTGCGGATCGCGCGGGAGATGGAGCGCTTCCGGCCCTTCTGGTACGAAGAGCCGGTCGCCTCCACGAACCTGGAGGCGCTCGCGGAGTGCCGGCGGCAGATCGCGATCCCGATCGTCACCGGCGAGGAGCTCTACACCCGCGCCGAGTTCCGGCGCGCCTTCGAGCTCCGCGCCGCCGACATCGTCAATCCCGACGTGTGCAACTGCGGGGGCATCCTGGAGCTGCGCGCGATCGCCCAGATGGCCGAGCCCTCGCTGGTCACGGTCTCGCCGCACAACTACAACAGCACCACGGTGGGCCTGGCCGCCACCCTGCACGTTTCCGCCGCCATCCCCAACTTCCTCATCACCGAGTACTTCGTGAACTTCGAGGCCCGCGGCCGCGAGATCGCCGAGCCTCCGTTCGAGGTGAGAAACGGCCACGTTGCGGTGCCCACGGCGCCCGGCCTCGGCATCGCGTTGGACGAGGCGGCGCTCGCGCGGTTCCCCGCCCGTCCGTCCACCGGACGGACGATGCCCACCCCGGGCGACGAGGCGCCGTGACGCTCACGCGCCGGTCCTTTCTCGCGGGAAGCCTGACCCTCGCGGGCGCCGGGCTGGCCCCGCCGCGCGCGCCGCGCGCCGCCCCCGCCGACCTCGACTTCGTCTCGGCGCTGGACGCGGCGAGGGCGATCCGGAGCGGACAGGTCTCCTCGGTCGAGCTCACGACGAGGATGCTGGAGCGGATCGAGCAGCACAACGGCAGGATCAACGCGATCGTCGCCCTCGCCGGAGACCCGGTGGAACGGGCGCGCGCGGCCGACCTGGCGCGGTCGCGGCGCGACTGGCGGGGACCGTTCCACGGCGTGCCGTGCACGATCAAGGACACCTTCGAGGTCGCCGGGATCACGACCACCGCGGGCTCGCCCGCGCTGCGGAGCCACGTCCCCGCGCGCGACGCGGCGGTGGCGGCCCGGCTCCGGGCCGCGGGCATGGTCATCCTGGGCAAGACGAACGTCCCGATGTTCGCGGCCGACTGGCAGACCTTCAACGCGGTCTACGGCCAGACCAACAATCCGTGGGACGTGACGCGGACTCCGGGCGGCTCGACCGGCGGGGGGGCCGCGGCGCTCGCGGCGGGCCTCACATATCTCGAGCCCGGCAGCGACCTGGCCGGGTCGATCCGCATCCCGGCGCACTTCTGCGGCGTCTACGGGCACAAGCCCTCGCTCGGCGTGGTGCCGATGCGCGGCCACATCCCACCGCCGCCCGGCATCTCGGCGTCGCCGCCCTCGACGCTGCCGGGGGCCGGGCTTCTGGCGCGCTCCGCCGCCGACCTGCGCGCCGCGCTCGAGGTGCTGGGCGGGCCGGACGGCGACGAGGCGCGCGCCTGGCGCTGGTCGCTGCCGCCCGCGCGGGGCGCCCGCCTCGCCGACTACCGCATCGGCTACGTGCTCGACGATCCGCGCGGCCCGGTCGCGCCGGAGGTGGGCGCCGTGCTCGCGGCGGCGATCGAGGCGCTGCGCCGGGCCGGGGCCCGGCTCACCGAGGGCTGGCCGCCGGGCGTGAACGCGGAGGAGCAGTTCGACGCCTACTACACGCTGCTCGCCGCGCGATTCACCGGCCCGGTGCGCGAGGATCAGCTCCCCGGGTTCCGACAGCTCGCGGACAGCCAGGACGGCTCCTACCTCGCCCGGTATGCGCGCGCGGTCACCGCGTCCGACGCGCACATGCAGACGGTGGAGAGGCGGCGCCGGGTCGCGCGCGGCGTCTGGCAGGCCTACTTCCGCACCCACGACGCCTTCCTGCTGCCGACCGCGCTGGTGGCCGCGTTTCCCCACGACCACGTCGGGACCCCGCTCATGCGCGTCCTCGCCACGCCGCGGGGGGACCGGCCCTATCCCGATCTCTGCTTCTGGATCTCCTTCGCGTCGCTGGCCGGCCTGCCCGCAACGACCGCGCCGATCGGCCTCACGCCCGCCGGGCTACCGGTGGGCATCCAGATCGTGGGCCCGTATCTCGAGGACGCGACGCCGATCGATCTGGCCGGCCGCCTCGCCGACGTGATCGGCGGCTACCGGCCGCCGCCCGGGTTCTGAGCGTGCCGGTGAGCGAGAGCCGGTGGGCGGCCCTCTGGCCGCTCGATCCTTCCGTGGCGTTCCTGAACCACGGCTCCTACGGCGCCTGCCCGACCGAGATCCTCGAGCACCAGAGCGCGCTGCGCGCCACGCTCGAGGCCGAGCCGGTGCGGTTCCTCGGGCGCGAGCTGGAGGGGCGCCTCGACGCCGCGCGGGCCGCGCTCGCCGCCTTCGTGGGCGCCGACCCCGACGACCTCGCGTTCGTCGCCAACGCCACCGGTGGGGTCAACGCGGTGCTGCGCTCGCTGCGGCTCGAGGCGGGCGACGAGCTGCTCACCACCGATCACGCCTACGCCGCCTGCCGGAACACGCTGGACTACGTGGCGCGGCGGAGCGACGCGCGCGTGGTCGTGGCCCCGATCCCGTTCCCGGTGGCGTCCCCGCAGGTGATAGTGGACACGGTGCTGGAGCAGGTGACATCGCGCACGCGCCTGGCCCTGCTGGATCACATCACGAGCCCCACCGGGCTGATCCTGCCCCTCGAGCGGCTGGTCACCGAGCTGCGCGGGCGGGGCGTGGAGACGCTGGTGGACGGTGCGCACGCCCCCGGCATGATCCCGCTCGATCTCCGCGCCCTCGACGCCGCCTACTACAGTGCTAACTGCCACAAGTGGCTGTGCACGCCCAAGGGATCGGCCTTCCTCTGGGTGCGCCGTGATCGCCAGGCCGACATCCACCCGCTGACGATCAGTCACGGCGCGACGGGTGAGCGCCCCGGCCGGACCCGCTTCCGGCTCGAGTTCGACTGGACCGGCACTCAGGATCCGACCGCGTGGCTGACCGTGCCGAGGGCGATCGAATACCTGGGCGGGCTCGTGGCGGGCGGGTGGCCGGCCCTGATGGAGCGCAACCGGGCGCTCGCCCTCGAGGCGCGTCGGCTGCTCTGCGCGGCGGTCGGCACGCCCCCCGCGTGCCCGGACGAGATGATCGGTTCGCTCGCGAGCGTGCTCCTGCCGGACAGTGCGACGGCCGACGCCGGATGGCGGGTGCCCGATCCCGTGCAGGCGCGGCTCTTCGCCGGCCACGGCATCGAGGTGCCGATCATGCGCTGGCCGGCGCCCCCGCGCCGGCTGATCCGCGTCTCCGCCCAGCTCTACAACCGCACCGAGCAATATGCCCGGCTGGCCGACGCGCTCGCCCAGGAGCTCGCGGCCGAGCGCGCGCGCGGGTAGGGCCGGCCCGTGCGACCGGCGTATCCCCCGCCGGCCGCACAATCAACCAAAGGGTTGGTTGAGGGGGGCTGGGTCAGTCGGTCAGCGAGCGGTAGATCTCCACCTCGGCGGGGCCCTCGATCAGGCCTTCCCTCTCGCGACGCTCCCGGTAGGCGGCCAGGTACGGCGCCTTGCGGTGCAGCTCGAAGGCCGCGTCGTCCGAGTACTGCTCGTAGAAGATAAAGAGGTCGGGGTCCTTGCTGGAGCGATGCGGGCGGTAGATCAGGCAGCCCGGCTCCGCCTTCCGCACGACCGCCACCTGCTCCTTCAGCAGCGCGGCCAGCGCGTCGCCCTTGCCCTTCGCGGCCCGGATCTTCGCCACCACCGTGAGCACGTCGGCCATGACTTCGTCTCCTTGGTTCGAGCGGGTGAGGATGCGGGTCAGGCGCCGCGCGCGGCCCAGCGGAGCACGCGGGGCTCCCGCTCCACGCGCAGGCTGACGAGGCCGGCGGCCGCGAGCAGGGCGCAGGCGATGGCGAACATGACGCCGTAGCCGCCGGTCGCCTCGAAGAGAGCGCCCGCCATCCAGGAGCCGAGCGCGGCGCCGGTCTGGTGCACGAGGAAGATCACGCCGAGGATGGAGCCCACCGAGTAGCGGCCGTAGATGTCCGCGGTGAGCACCGAGGTCATGGACATGGAGCCGGCCAGGGTGATGCCGCCCGCGATGGCCACGCCGATCATCGCGGCCGGATTGTCCCGGATCAGGAAGAGCCCGGCGAAGATGAACGCGCGCCCGGCGTAGATGCCGGCCAGCACCGGCCGCGGCCCGAAGATATCCGACAGCCGGCCAAGGGTCAGGGTGAAGACGATGCTCGAGGCGCCGAGCACGCCGATCACCCACGAGGCGAACATCGGCGTGTAGCCGTGGTCGGTGAGCATCGGCACGCCGTGCGCGGCCACCAGCGCCATCGAGAACCCGCAGGTGAAGAACGAGCCGCCGAGCTGCCAGAAGGCTACCGTGCGCAGCGCGATGCCGGCGGGGGTGCGGGTGATGAGCGGGGCGGGGGCGCCCGCCACCACCGCGTCGCCGTCGGGCCGCATCCCCATCTCCTCGGGCGAGTCGCGCACCACGAAGAGGCAGAGCGGGAGCATGCCCACGAGCACCGCCGCGCCCAGCACGAGATAGGCGGTCCGCCAGTCGAACACCGCGATGAGCCACGCCACCACCGGCACCAGCAGGCTCATGCCAGTCATCGCCGCGCTGCCGAGCAGCGACACCGCGGTGCCGCGCCGGCGCACGAACCAGCGGGTGACCACCGCGTTGGCCACCACCGGTCCGGTGCAGGCGAGCCCGAGCGCGGCGAGCACGCCGTAGACCAGCGCGAGCTGCCAGAGGTTCTGGCAGTAGGCGGTCAGCGCCAGGGAGGCGGCCAGGAGCACCGAGCCCGCCGCGGTCACCCGCCGGGCCCCGAAGCGGTCGGTGAGGCCGCCGACCCAGGGCATGAAGGCCCCGTAGAGGAAGAGGCCGAGTGCGATGACCAGCGAGAAGGCCCCGCGATCCACCCCCAGATCGGCCACCATCGGCTTGAGGAAGGGGCCGACCGCGTGGCGCACGCCCGCGGAGACGAAGACCATGACCGAGAAGGCGGCGGCGACCCACCAGCCGTAGAACACCGGGGACGAGGGCATGAGCGTGGCCGAGATTATAGCAGCCGGAGCCGCCGCGAGGCGAGGAGGGCACCCGCGTTGGCCGCCACCATCGCGCCGCCCACCAGCACCGCGAAGCGGGCGCTCACCGCCGCCGCGAGCACCGCGCCCACCAGGCCACCGAGCGGGAGCAGGTTCCAGCAGAGCGCGTAGAGGCTCATCACGCGGCCGCGCAGGTGGTCGGGCACCGCCTGCTGCAGATGCGTGCTGACCTGCGTGAGGTAGAACGTGTTGGCGAAGCCCACGCCGGCGAGGACCGGCAGCGCTAGCCCGAGCCCGCGCGACTGCGAGAAGATCGCGAGGCCCAGACCCATGCCCGCCGCGCCCACCAGGATGATGAGGCCGCGGCGGCGGAAGCGGGCGGCCAGGTAGGCCACGAGCAGGGTGCCGGCGAGCGCGCCGGTGCCGTGGGCGGCGTTGAGCAGGCCGAAGCCGGTCGAGCCGGCCTCGAAGTAGACGTCGGCGAAGATCGGCAGCAGCGTCACGTAGGAGAGGCCGAAGACCGCGTTGAAGAGAGCCAGGCAGATCAGCGCCGCGAACACGAAGTTGTGGCGGACGAAGCTCAGCCCCTCGACGAGCTGGGTGCCCATGTGGCCGCCCGGGGTGCCCGCCTTCGTGTCCACCCGCAGCCGCGAGTACATCGCGAGGGCCATCCCAGAGGAGACCACCGCGATGGCGAGCCCGACCGTGCCGCCGAAGGCCGCGATCAGGATGCCGGTGATCGAGGGCCCGATCATGCGGCCGGCCTGCCAGGGGATCGAGCCGAGCGCGACCGCGTTGGCGAGGCGGTCGCGCCCGACCATCTGCGGCACCATCGCCATCCGGGTCGGCTCGTCGAAGGCGCGAAACGTATTGCTGAGCGCGGCGAGAGCCAGGAGGTGCTCGACCCGGATCAGCGCGAGCGCGGAGAGCGCGAAGGCGACCACCAGGGTCGCGGTGGTCAGCACCTGGGTGGCGAGCAGCAGGCGCAGCCGGTTCATGCGATCGGCGAGCACGCCGCCCCAGAGCTGGAAGACCACCAGCGGGAGGCCCTGGGCGAGGCCGAGATAGCCCAGGTGAAGCGCGTCGCGGGAGACCTCCCAGACCAGCCAGGCGAACGTCACGTACTCGGCGCGGTGGCCGAGCACGTAGAACACGAGGCCGATCCAGTAGAAGCGGTAGTTCCGCTCCCGGAGCGCCGCGAAGGTGGTCAAGCCCGCCAGGGCTCGACGAGGATCTTGGCGTGGTGCTCGGGCGAGGCGAGGGCCTCGAACGCGCCCGCCACGCCCTCGACGCCCACCGTGCCGGTGATGAGCGGCGCGACCGGGATGCGGCCCTCGGCGATGTGGTCGAGCGTGGCCACGAACTCGTCCGGGGTGTAGCCCAGCACGAACTGGAGGTTCAGCTCCTTGCTGATGCCGAGCATCGGGTAGATCGTGTCAGCCTCCATGCACACGCCCACCACGATGATCCGCGTGCCCCGCGGCGCGGGGGCCATGAGCTGGTCGAGCACCCCCGGCACGCCCACGCACTCGAAGACGACGGCCGGGCGCAGGGGCGGCCCCGCGATCCACGGCGGCAGGACGGGCGCCCGGCCCGCGTCGCGCCAGACCGCGGCCTCGCGCCAGCTCTGCCACGGGGTGGTCGTCGCCGGATCCACCACGACGTCCGCGCCCAGCGCGGTCGCGAGCTCGCGGCGGCGGGCCGAGAAGTCCGCGGCCACGATGGGCCGCGCCCCGTGCCGGCGCAGCGCCGCGATCACCGCCAGGCCCACCGGGCCGCAGCCGATGACCAGCGGCACGTCGTCGGGCTCCAGCCGGGCCTTGACGACCGCGTGGAGGCCCACCGCCATCGGCTCGGTGAGCGCGGCGTGCTCGGTGCTGAGGTCGTCGGGCACCGGGATCAGCAGCGCCTCGGTGAGCCGCATGTACTCGGCGTAGCCGCCAAGACGCCGCCCGCGCGGCGCTGAGCCTCCGCGAACTGCTCGGCGTGGCGGAGCGCGTGGAGATCGGAGCCGCAGATGCCGCAGGCCAGCGTCTTCACGAGGACCTCGCCCGGCCCCGGATCGGGCCGGGGCAGGTCGGTGACGACGAGTCGCTTGTTCCGCATCACCGCCGCGCGCACCTATCGCACCTCCGCCCGCGATAGTATGCTCCCGGCATGGCCCACCTCAAGCTCGTCCTCGCGATGATGATGCACGAGACGAACACCTTCTCGCCGGTGCCCACCCCGCTCGCGTCGTTCCGCCCGCTCGGGGGCGAGGCGGCGATCGCGGAGTTCCAGGACACCAACACCCAGCTCGGCGGCTTCCTGCACGTGGCCCGGCAGGCGGGCGCCGAGATCGTCCTGCCGGTGGCGGGCGGGGCGCACCCGTCCGGCTACGTGGAGCGCGCGGCCTACGAGGACATGGTCGAGGCCATCGTGGGCGCGGTGCGGGGCGGTTGCGACGCGGTGTTCCTGGCGCTGCACGGGGCGATGGTGGCCGAGCACGTGGACGACGGCGAGGGCGAGCTGCTGCGCCGCATCCGGGCGGTGGCGCCGACGGTGCCGCTCGCGGTGGGGCTCGACTTCCACTCCCACATGACCGCCGCCATGGTGGACAACGCCACCGTGATCACCGGCTACTGCACCTACCCCCACGTGGACATGGGCGACACCGGGCAGCGCGCCGGGCGCACCATGATGCGCGCGCTGCGCGGGGAGATCGAGCCGGTGATGGTCTGGGGCTCGCTCCCCATGATGACGAGCACGCTGGTTCACACCCCGGCGCGCCAGCCCATGAAGGACGTCATGGACATGGCGATGACCGCGGAGGCCTCGGGCGCGGTGCTGAACGCCTCGGTGTTCGGCGGCTTCCCGCACTCCGACATCCCGCACATCTCGCTCTCCACGGTCATCGTGTGCGACCGCCGGCCCGACGCGGGACGGGCCCTGCGCGACCGCTTGCTCGCGATGGCCTGGGATCGGCGGGCGGCCTTCCTCTACCACGGCGCCCCGCTGGCCGGCCAGGTCGCCCACGCGCGCTCACTGGGCGATGGACCCATCGTGCTGGTGGATCACGGTGACAACACCGCCTCCGGCGGCACCCAGGACGTGATGAGCGTGATCGAGGAGGTCATGCGCCAGGGGCTGACCGACGTGGTGGCCGGCCCCATCTGCGATCCGGCGGCGGTGCGACGGGTGGTGGAGGCGGGCACCGCGGCGGGGGTCACGCTGGCGCTGGGCGGGCGCATCGACATGCCGCAGATCAATCTGCCGGGCAAGCCGCTCCGCGTGACCGGCAAGGTCACGCGCATCACCGACGGGGAGTTCACCGTCACCGGGCCGATGGCCACCGGCACGCGCGTGCGCATGGGCCGGACCGCGGTGCTCGACACCGGGGCCATCCAGATCGTGGTCTCCGAGGGCCGTAGCGAGCCCTTCGATACCGGGGTCTTCACCCACTGCGGCATCGACCCGCGCCGCAAGAAGTACGTGCTGATCAAGTCACGCCAGCACTTCCGGGCCGGCTTCGAGCCGATCGCCCGGCACATCGTGCTCTGCGACGGCGACGGCGTGACCAGCTCCGACCTGCGGCTCTTCAGCTACCGGAACCGCCGCCGGCCGCTGTACCCCTTCGAGCCGGATCTGTAAGGAGGACGCGATGGACTATGGCCTCTTCACGATGCCGTCGCACCCGCCCGAGCGGACGCTCTTCGACGGGCACCAGTGGGATCTCCAGCAGATGCGCTGGGCGGACGAGCTGGGCTTCAGCGAGGCCTGGATCGGCGAGCACCACACCGCGCCCTGGGAGCCGCATCCCTCGCCGGACCTGCTGGTGGCCCAGGCGCTGCTCCAGACCGAGCGCATGCGCATCGGCCCCGGCGGGTTCCTGATGCCGTTCCACCATCCGGCCGAGCTGGCCAACCGGGTGGCGATGCTGGACCACCTGGCGCAGGGCCGGCTCAACTTCGGGGTGGCCGCGAGCGGCCTGCCGAGCGACTGGGCCATGTTCAACGTGGACGGCATGGCGGGGCAGAACCGGGACATGACCCGCGAGTCCCTCGACATCATCCTGCGCCTCTGGAGCGACGAGCCCGAGTTCGACTACAAGGGCAAGTACTGGCACGTGACCAAGACCGGGACGCTGTTCGATACCCTCAAGCCGCACATCTTCCCGTTCCAGAAGCCGCATCCGCCGATCGGCGTGGCCGGGCTCAGCAAGGGCTCGGATACGCTCAAGCTGGCGGGCGAACGCGGCTTCTGGCCGATGAGCCTCAACCTCAACCCGGGCTACGTGTCGAGCCACTGGGAGGCGGTCGAGCAGGGCGCGGCGCGCAGCCGGCGCACGCCGAAGCGCTCGGACTGGCGGATGGTCCGCGAGGTCTTCGTGGCCGACACCGACGCGGAGGCGCTGCGCCTCTCGGTGGGCGGCATGATGGGCCGCATGATGACCGAGTACTTCCTGCCCCTGCTGGCCGCCTTCGGGTTCACCGAGTACCTCAAGCACGACCCGAGCGTCGCGGACTCGGAGGTGACGCCTGCCTACTGCGCCCTGCACAACTGGCTGGTGGGCTCGCCCGCCACCGTGTCCGACAAGCTCAACACGCTGTACGAGGAGGCGGGCGGCTTCGGCACGCTGCTGGTGTTCTGCTTCGACTACAGCGAGAACCCGAAGGCCTGGCACCACTCGATGGAGCTGCTCGCCAAGGAGGTCATGCCCCGCTTCAAGGGCATGGTGCCCAGGTAGCGGTGGACACCGGCTCGCTGCGGCCGACGGTCCTCGAGGTCAGCCTGGCCCGTCTCGCGGAGAACTTCCGCGCGATCCAGGCGACGGTGGCGCCGGCCGTGGTGATGCCGATCGTCAAGGCCAATGCCTACGGCCACGGGCTCGTGCCGGTGGCCCGGCACCTGGCCTCGCTCGGCGCGGGTTCGCTGGGCGTGGCCTTCCTCGAGGAGGCGGTGGCGCTGCGGGAGGCCGGGATCGCGACGCCGATCCTGGTGATGGGGGGCATCTTCGGCGACCAGATCCCGATCTTCCTGCGCCACCGGCTCACCCTGACCGCGTCGTCCATCGACAAGCTCAGGCAGATCGACGAGATCGCGGGGCGCATGGGCGTCAGCGCGACCGTGCACCTCAAGATCGACACCGGCATGGAGCGGATCGGCGTGCACTACTACAACGCGCGCGGGCTGCTCGAGCGGGCCGCGGACTGCCCGCGCGTGCGGGTCGAGGGCATCTACTCGCATTTCGCCAATGCGGACTCCGAGGATCTCACCTCCGCGCGCCTGCAGCTCGCGCGCTTCCTCGAGGTGCTCGAGTGGTACGACAAGCAGGGGCTGACGCCGCCGGTGCGCCACATGGCCAACTCCGGTGCGGTGCTCCAGCTCCGGGAGAGCCACCTCGACCTGGTGCGCCCGGGCATCCTGCTCTACGGTGTCTACCCGTCGATGGAGGTGCGCAAGACCATTCCGGTGAAGCCCGCGCTGTCGCTGCGCTCGCGCGTGGTCTACTTCAAGGTGGTTACGCCCGGGCATCCGGTGAGCTACGGCTCCACCTGGCAGTCGGACCACCCGGTGCGGGTGGTCACGGTGCCGGTGGGCTACGGCGACGGCTACTTCCGCGCGCTCTCCAACGTGGCCCACGTGCTGATCCGGGGGCGGAAGTACCCGGTGGTCGGTCGCGTGTGCATGGACCAGATCATGGTGAACATCGAGTGGGAGACCGCCTACAACGACGACGTGGTCACGCTGCTCGGCGCCGACGGCGACGAGCTGATCACCTGCGAGCACCTGGCCGAATGGGCCGGCACCATCCCCTACGAGGTGCTCACGAACCTGAACACCCGCATCCCACGCGTGTACGTGTAGGGCCGACCCCTCACCCTGCCCTCTCCCCGGAGGGGAGGGTCAGGCGGTCCAGCCGTAGACGCGGTGGCTGGGGGTGGGGCCGTCGTCGAGGTAGGTCATCTTCATGCGCGTCAGGTAGTCGTTGGGGATCTCGTGGCGCTTGGCGGTGACGTCCACGCCGAAGACGCGGGCGGCGTTGAGGCCGAAAATCTGCTCCTTCACCTGACGGGTGAGCGGCTTGTAGCCGTGGGCGTCCACGAGGGCCTGCGGGATCTCGAAGCGGCGGAAGGCCTCGATCTGCCACTGGGGCGTGCCGTACCAGATCGAGTCGGTGCCCCAGAGCACGCGGTCCGCGCCGAAGGCGTCGATCACCTGGCCCAGGAGATGCGCGCACGCGGCCGGGTTGGTGGTCGCGAGCTGGCCGAAGGTGGAGCCGAGCTCCATGTAGATGTTGGTGAGCGCGGGCTCCTTCTTCTTCATCCGGCAGAACTCGGTGGTCCAGGGCACGTCGGCGGACTGGGTGCGCGGCACGGTGAGCAGCCCGGCGTGGTAGAGGATGAAGTCGAGATCCGGGAAGTCACGCGCCGCCTTGATCACGTCGCGTGGATGGTTGTAGTCGGCGACCGGGCCGAGCGGCAGGCCCTTGTGCAGGCAGATTCGCCTGACACCGAGCTTGCGCGCCCGCTCGAGCATCGGGTAGGCGATCGTCTCGTCGTCCACGAACCAGCCGCGATCGAAGCCCTTGGGCGCGGCGCCGGTGTAGCCCTTCCACGCGTCCACCTTCAACGAGGCGGCCTGCTGGTCCATGAAGTCGAGGTCGGCCCGACCGAGCTGGGGGGTGATGAGCCCGTGGGCCAGCATCCGGCGCGACCGGGTGACCCGATTGATCTCGTCGCGGATGTGGGTCATCTCCTTGGGCGGCACGACCGCCTCCTGCGGATACGGGCCCGGCGGGGTCGAGATCAGCCCGATGTCGGTCTCGCTGTCGAGGAAGACCTCCTTGATCATGTTCGACCAGGCGAGATCGGCGAGGGTGCCCTGGTCGGCCGCCAGCTTGGGGTTCAGCCGCCGCGAGTTGCGACGGAGCCCGAGCAGCCCCTGCTTGGTGATCCCGCGGCGCGCCGCCTCCTCGTCGTGCGGGTCGTAGCCCGCGCCGACGTAGTGGAGCTGCACGTCGAAGATGAAGAAGGCGTCGCCCTTCCGCTCTCGGAACGCGGCGGGCTCGGCGGCCTCGATCGGCCGCACGTCGAAGAAGCGCCCGAACACCGCGTTCATCGCCAGCAGCGACGTGGCCATCCCACCGCCCGTCCGCAGGAAGTCCCGGCGGCTCAGGCCGAGCCGCGGCGCCAGCCGCGCCGCGTCCGCGAGGATCCGGTGCTCGACCCGTCGCTGCGCGGCGGTCTGCGGCAGGGGCGGGAACTCCTCGTTCGAGACGAGGCGGGTCGGCAGGGGCAGCTCGGACGCCAGCCCCCGGCGCATGTCGGGGCGGACGTGGAAGGCATACGGGTTTCCGTTCGTCATGGGCGGCGGCCTCCTCGTGCTCGAGTCTAGACCGGGAGGCGACCTTGTCAACCGCGGCGTCGCGCGCGTAGTCTCTCATCGGGGTGGCGCGCGATGAAAGCACGGGGAACCGTGAAGGGCACTCTCTTCGAGGCAAGCGACGGGGTCGAGTACCTGCTCGGCTTCTCGAAGGCGCAGCCCGGGCCGACGCCGATACTCAGCCGCCGGCAGGCCGATGGCACCTTCCGCGCGGTCGAGGACCTCCGGGAAGCGTCGATGGTGGCCCGGAAGGAGCTCGGGATCTCCGAGCCGCACCTGATCGGGCCCGGCATGGGCAGAAGTCTGTTCCTGTGGAGCGCGTTCAAGGAGGCGCTGAAGACCTTCCCACCCGTGCCGACCTGGCCAACGTGGTCCCCCTGAGGAGCCCGATGAAGAAAGACGCGGTGCGCACCGAGGTCCGGAACCTGGTTCACGGCCCCTCGTACATGACCTTCGACGACGTGGTGGCCGATTTTCCCATCAAGCACATCAATACCCGCCCGCCGAACGTGTCGTACACGCCGTGGCACCTGCTCGAGCACATGCGAATCGCCCAGCGCGACATCCTCGACTACATCCAGGACGAGGATTACCACCACCCGAGCTGGCCGGCCGACTACTGGCCCGCGTCGGACGCCGAGGCGGACGCCAAGGCCTGGAAGAGGACGATCGCCCGGTTCCGGAAGGACCGCGCCGCGCTCGAGACGATCGCGGCCAGCGCCCGCCTGGCCCTCGGCGCTCCGTTGCCGTACGCTCCCCAGCACACCTACATCCGCGAGCTGCTGATCGTCTCCGAGCACAACACCTACCACATCGGCGAGCTGGCGATCCTCCGCCAGGTCATGGGGGCGTGGCCGGCGAAGCGGTGAGGCCGCCCCTCAGCCCAGCAGGGTTCCCGCCGCGTAGCCTACCGCGCCGCCGATCAGGCACAGCAGCAGGGAGCGGGCCGGGCTGAGCAGGAGCGCGCCCGCCGCGGCGGCCAGGGTCGGTCCGCCGACCAGGGCCCCGCCGTCGCTCAGGAGCGTGGCGGTCGCGAGGCTCGCGAAGATCGGGGTGGGGATGCGCGACAGGATCGTCTCGAATCGCGGGCTGGGGCGGGGGAGCAGCACCACCGCGGCGGCCCGGCTCGCGTAGGTGATGAGCGCGATCGCGACGAGGAGCAGCGCGCTCACTCATCGCCTCCCGGCAGGGCGACCACCACGCCCGCGACGACCGGCGCGATCATGCGCAGGTCCGGCAGCAGGAGCGCCACCGCGGCGGTGAGGAGAGCGGCCGCGAGGGCGCGCACCACGTGCGAGCGCTTCCTCGCCGCCAGCGCGGCCAGGCCGATGAAGAGGACGGGGAAGAGCGCGCCGGCCAGGCCCTCGACCGCCGCGAGCCCGCCGCCCAGCACGCCGACCACCGTGCCCACGATCCATGCGACATAGAGCGTCAGCCCGGAGTAGAGCAGCGTGCGCTCGGTGGCCGCGCCCACCGCCCGCGGCTCCGCGGCGTTGCCGGCCGCGATGGCGAAGCCGAAGGTCTCGTCCACCAGGAAGAACGCGAGCATCGCCCGTCGCAGCGGCCCACTCTCGAATCGGGAGCGCAGCGCGGCGCCGAGCACCAGGTGACGGAGATTGAGCACCCCCGCGGTCAGCAGGAGGGGCAGCGCGGCGGCGCCCGCCCCGAGCAGCGCCACCATCGCGAACTGGAGCGCGCCCGAGTAGACGAGGAGCGACGAGGCGAGCGTCAGAGGGACCCCGAGGAACCCCCGCGCCGCCACGCCGTAGAGGCTGCCGAACACCGCGACCGCTGCGGCCGCGGGCAGGGAGAGCGCCACGATGGAGCGGATGCTGGGAACGGCCGGCGGCGGCGTGCTCAGGCCGCGAACTCGAGCCACGGCGCCGCCTGCGTGAGCACCGCGCGATGGCGCGGGGCGCCCCAAAGCTCGGTGAGGTGGCCGGAGAGCGCGTCGATGAGAGCCGGCACGTCGGTCGCGGCCGTGGGGTGGAGCCCTTCGGCGACGATCAGCACGTCGCGCGTCCCGAGTGACACCGTCGAGCGCCGGCTCTGCCGGAACGTCCACCGTCGGGCGTGCGCGTGGCTGGCCGCGTCGGCGAAGATCACCTCGCCCGGCTCGGCGTGCTCGGTCTCACCGCCGAAGCCGGTATGCTCCTCGCCGCCCACCGCGTGCCGGACCTCCAGCCGCGAATCGACCCCGGCCAGGTCGAAGACCGCCACCGGCAGGGCGAAGGCGAGGGACACCGCGTTGCAGAGATCGACCAGCGGGTGCAGGCGCGGCAGATCGCCCTCGCGCCGGAAGCGCCGCAGCAGCGCCTCGGCCGCGGACCGGTACTGCGTCGGCTTGAGCCCCATCTGCGTGTAGGCGCGCCGCCACGCCGACACCTCGGCCAGCTCGGACTCGGGGCCGCGCGCGAGCCGCTCGCGGGCGCGCGCGTGCCACGGCTCGAGCGGCACGGCCACGTCCGAGTGAACCTCCGCGACGACGAGTACGCCGGGGACGAGCTGGGGGAACTGCTGCCACAGGGCAGCGGAGTGACCGAAGTGCACGCGTCAGATCGCGGCGCGTGCCCGCAGGGCCGCCACCGCCTCCGGCGACAGGCCGAGCACCTCCGTCAGGACCTCGTCGGTGTGCTGGCCGGCCAGCGGGGGCGGCGTGGTCGCCGCTTCGGAGTCGGACAGGCGGATCGGGCAGCCGGGCACCCGGAACCGGCCGCGCGTCGGATGCTCGATGGTCTCGATCGCCCCGCGCGCGTTCAGGTGCGGGTCGTCCAGCACCTCCTGCGTGTCCAGGATCGCGCCGCAGGGCACGCCCGCCTTGCCCAGCGTCTCCAGCACCGCCTGCTTGGAGCGCGCGCCGGTCCATGCCCGCGCGATGCCGTTGAGCGCTTCCCGATGAGCCCATCGGGTAGGCGCGTCCACGCAGCGCGGGTCGGTGAGCAGGTCCTCGCGCCCGATCGCGCGGGCGAAGTCTTGCCACATGCCCTGGTTCATCGGCTGCACGTAGATGTAGACGTAGTCGTTGGGCCCGCCTGGCGCGCAGGTGTAGAGGCCGTCGGGCACCGCGCCCGGCGGCGCGCCGTTGCCCCGGCGCGGAGTGGGCCTGCCGTCCCGGTAGTGGACGACGTAACGCTGGCGGATCAGGTTCGCCACCGCCTCCTGCATCGAGACCTCGACGACCTGGCCCCGGCCCGTCCGCTGCCGCTCGATCACCGCGGCCAGGATGCCCGCCGCCATGTGCACCCCGGCGCCGCTGTCGCCGATGTTGGCGCCGCAGAGCACCGGCTCGCGGTCCGGGAAGCCGGTGACGCTCATCACGCCGCCCATCGCCTGGGCGATCATGTCGAAGCTCTTGAACTCGTGGTACGGGCCGGAGAGCCCGAAGCCCTTCAGGCGCGCGAGGATGATCCGCGGGTTCACCGCGCGGAGGCGCTCCCAGTCGAGCCCGAGCCGCTCCATGAGCCCGGGCGCGAAGTTCTCCACCACCGCGTCCGCGCGCTCGGCCAACCGCAGGAAGAGCGCGTGTCCCTCCGGCTTCTTGAGATCGATGGTGACGCTGCGCTTGTTGGCGTTGAAGACCAGGAAGAACATCGCGTCGAGTCCCGGCACCTCCGGCCGGTTCCGGCGCGACTGCTCCCCGCCGGGAGGCTCGATCTTGATGACGTCGGCCCCCAGCCAGCCGAGGAGCTGCGTGCAGGAGGTGCCCGCCTCGAACTGGGTGAGGTCCAGGATCCGGATGCCGGTCAGCGCGCGCTCGGTCATGAGCCCATCCTTTCCCGGGGCATGGTACCGCCTGGGTTGTCGGTTGGCCAGGGACCCGGTGGGCAGCCGGTCGTGTGCTAGAATCCTCGGCTACGATGATTCCAGCGTTCCTGAACGTCGACGTCGAGCCCGAGGCCTTTCAGCTCGACCGGCGCGATCCGCCGAAGTGGGACGGCTACGCGGCGGTGGTCGAGTACGCGGAACGGTTGAGGACGAGCCTGACCGAACGAACCGGCGCTCGTCCGAAGTTCGGCTGGTATTTCCGGACCGATCCGCAGATCGCGGAGGTCCACGGGCGTCCTGACCACGCGCTCGTGGCCTTCCCGGCTCGAACCGCCCGGTTGCAGGCCGCCGGTGACTATTTCGGGGTGCACGTGCACCCGATCCGCTGGGCCGCAGACCGGGGTCTGTGGGTCCACGAGTTCGGCGATACCACCTGGCAGGCCTATGCTACCCGGTTCGCGCTCGAAGCCTATGCGCAGTGGGCCGGCAGCCCGGCCCGGCTCTTCCGGGCGGGGGCCGGCTTTCTCACGAACGAGATCGTGGAGGCCGCGGAGCAGGCGGGGGTCGAACTCGAACTCGCGCTGGAGCCGGTCACGGGCTGGGGCGTGGGCGCCACCGTGGTGCCGTCGGGGGTGGATTCGTCGCCCATCATGGGCTCGTACACTGACTGTGGTAGCGCCCCGCGGCAGCCCTACCGACCGGCACGCCACGACTTCCGGGTTGACGGGGGCAGGCGAGGGCGGCGGCTCCACATGGTGCCGGTCTCGACGCGCTCCCTGGCCCCACCACGTCCCTTATGGTGGCGGGCGGCCCGGCGCGTCGTGCGCGGTCCCGCTCCCCGAGAGGTGCAGGTGCTCTATCCGACCGCCGGCTGGCCGAGCGGGGACGCCTTCTGGGACCTCGTGGAGCAACAGCTTCGATCGATGCGCCGACCGTACCTGTCTCTCGGCATCCGGACCGATGCCGCCGCCTCCACAGTAGCCGGTCGGGTTCGAGGCATTCTCGACGCCCTGCCGGGGCACCGCCTGGCCCGGCGACTCCGGTTCGAAGACCCGTTGACCGTCTTTCCGACGGCAAGGTCCGCGGGGGTGCCGCTCCGGTAGGGTGCCGCTCGGCCGCGGCTATCCCAGACCGTAGAAGCGCCGGGCGCCCCCGGCCAGGATCTCCCGCTTCGTCGCCTCGGACAGCTCGGGCCGGTTGGAGATGAGCTGCGGGGCCCCGGGGAAGAAGCCGTCGGGATGCGGGTAGTCGGTCGCCCATAGGATCTTGTGCGGGCCGATGTAGTCGGCGAGCACGCCCAGGCAGCCCTCGACCGGCTCGAACGAGATCCAGCAGTTGCGCCGGAAGAGCTCACTTGGTCTCATCGACAGCCCCGAGTCGTTGAAGCCCTGGTCGTCGAAGTGGCGGTCCATCCGGTCGAGCCATGGCGCGATCCACCCGCCGCCCGCCTCCATGAAGCCGATCCGCACGCGGGGGTAGCGGTCGCAGACCCCGCTCCAGATCACGCTCATCGCGGCGAGCATCATCTCCATGGTGTGCGAGATGATGTGCCGCGCCCCGCGCGTCTCGAAGCGGTCCACCCCGACCTGGGGCATGCCGCCGCTCGCGCCCTCGTGGATGCCGATCGCCATATCCAGCTCCTGGACCTCTTCCCAGAACGGGGCGTAGTCCGGGTGGTGCAGCATCTTGCCGTTGTAGGGGTTGGGCCGGAGGAAGCCGGCGCGCATGCCCAGCTCGCGCCGCGCGTAGCGCATCTCCTGGATGGCCAGGTCGATCGACTGCATCGGCAGCATCGCCACCCCGAACAGCCGATCGGGATAAGGCTGGCAGTAATCCGCGAGCCAGCGATTGTAGGCGCGGCACATCCCGGCCGCGAGCCCCGGCTCCCGGACCGCCCCCGCGAAGAGGCCGACGCTCGGGTAGAGGAAGGCCGCGTCGATGCCGTCCAGGTCCATGTCCGGGATGCGGGCGTGCGGATCGAAGCCGCCCCGGCGGCCGTCCACGTACTTCATGGTCTCCTCCGGCACGCCGCCCTGGCGGGCCCCGATCGCGCCGATGACGCCGAAGCCCTTCTGGCTGCCCAGGATCTGCCCCTCGACGAGGAGGCGCTCCTTGCCGTCGGTGTCGATGACGATCCGCGGGGCCCGCTCGCGATACCCGGGATCGATGTACTTGTCCCAGATGTCCACCGGCTCGAGCACGTGGCCGTCGGCGTCGATGACGTTGTAAGCGCGTCCCATGGCGATCCTCCTCGTGGTGGGAGATCAGGGCCGGGTCGGCAAAGACTGTAGCATTCTTGACAATCGCTCGCGAGTGGAGTCAGATTCCGCTCGGCCCCATGAAGCGAAGCGCCGACCGCATCCTCACCACCCACACCGGCAGCCTCCCGCGGCCGCCCGACCTGGCCGGGATGCTCGAGGCGCTGGACACCGGCGCGGCCACCGACCCGGCCGCGCTCGAGGCCCGGGTGCGCCGCGCGGTCGCCGACACCGTGCGCCTCCAGGTGGACGCCGGCGTGGACGTGGTCAGCGACGGCGAGCAGGGCAAGGTGGGCTACTCGACCTACGTGCGTCACCGGCTCACCGGCTTCGACGGCCAGAGCGGGGCCGCCCGGCGGGCCGACTGGGCGGACTTCCCCGAGGCGGCGGCGCGCGCCGAGCGCCGGGCCGCGATCTTGCGCCCGGCCTGCAACGGCCCCATCGACTGGAAGGACCGCACCGCGGTGCAGAAGGACGTGGCCAACCTGCGCGCGGCGGTGGACGCAGCCTCACCCACCGAGGCCTTCATGACCGCCGCGTCGCCCGGCGTGATCGCCCACTTCCTCCAGAACACCCACTATCCGAGCCGCGAGGCCTACCTGGCCCGGCTGGTGGACGTGATGAAGGAGGAGTACGACGCCATCCACCGCGCCGGCTTCGTGCTCCAGGTGGATTGCCCGGACCTGGCCATGAGCCGGCACCTGGCGTTCCCCGACCTGAGCAACACGGAGTTCGTGAAGATCGCGGAGGGCAACGTCGAGGCGCTCAACCACGCGCTCCGCGACATCCCGCCCGATCGCTTGCGCCTGCACCTCTGCTGGGGCAACTACCAGGGCCCGCACCACCGCGACATCCCGCTCCGCGAGATCCTGCCCGTGGTCCTGAAGGCCCGCCCGCAGGCGCTCTCCTTCGAGGGCGCCAACCCGCGCCACGCCCACGAGTGGGTCGTGTTCCGGGAGACGAAGCTGCCCGACGACAAGGTGATCATCCCGGGTGTGCTCGACACCACCACCAACTTCATCGAGCACCCGGAGCTGGTCGCGCAGCGCCTCGTCCGCTACGCCGACGTGGTGGGGCGCGAGCGGGTGATCGCGGGCAGCGACTGCGGCTTCGCGACCTTCGCGCGATCCCAGGCGCTGGTCGAGCCGGAGATCGTCTGGGCCAAGCTCAAATCCATGGCCGAGGGCGCGCGGCTGGCGTCCGGCCAGCTCTGGAGATAGGAGACTCGCCATGCTGATGCGCAGGTTGGGTCGCACCGGGCTCAAGGTGTCGGCGTTGTGCCTGGGCGGCAACACGTTCGGATGGACGACGGACCAGAAGGCTTCCGAGGCGGTGCTCGACGCCTACGTCGAGGCGGGCGGCAACTTCATCGACACCGCCGACGTCTACTCCCGCTGGGCCCCCGGCAACACGGGTGGGGAGTCCGAGACCGCCCTCGGCACCTGGCTGACCGGTCGCAAGAACCGCACGAGCGTGCTCATCGCCACCAAGGTCTGTGGGCCGATGGGGCCGGGCCCGAACGACGCCGGTCTCTCGCGCGCGCACATCGTGGAGGGCGTGGAAGCCTCGCTCCGGCGCCTGCAGACGGACTACATCGACCTCTACCAGGCCCACTGGGACGACAAGGAGACGCCGCTCGAGGAGACGCTGCGCGCCTTCGATGACCTGGTGCGCCAGGGCAAGGTGCGCTACGTCGGCGCCTCGAACTATCCCGCGTGGCGCCTCACGCGCGCGCTCTGGGAGAGCGACCGGCACGGCTACGCGCGCTACGAGTGCCTGCAGCCCAAGTACAACCTGGTGATCCGCGACGAGTACGAGCGCGAGCTCGAGCCCCTCTGCCTGGAGCAGACGATCGGCGTGATCCCGTACTCCTCGCTGGCCAGCGGGTTCCTCTCCGGCAAGTACCGCTCGGGGGAGGCGCTGCCCAGGACGGCCCGGGCCGCCGGCGTGGAGAAGACCTACATGAACCAGCGCGGCTTCCGCGTGCTGGCCGCGGTCGAGAAGGTGGCGGCGGCCGCCAATGCGACTGCCGCGCAGGTGTCGCTCGCGTGGCTGGCGCACCGGCCGGGGATCACCGCGCCGATCGCGAGCGCGACCTCCGTCTCGCAGCTGAAGGAGCTCGTCGGTGGGATCGAGCTGAAGCTGGATGCGGAGCAGACGGGGGCGCTGGACCAGGCCGGCGCGTGGCGTGATGCGTAGCGCCCCTCACCCTGGAGCCCCTCACCCTGCCCTCTCCCCAGAGGGGAGAGGGGGAGCACCGCGGTGACCGAGTTCGGCGTGCTGATCCCGACCCGTGAGGCCATCATGTCGGCGCGGCCGGAGACGGCGCCGCTGCTCGCGATGGCCGAGCGGGCCGAGGCCGCGGGCTTCGACTCGGTGTGGATCGGCGACTCGATCACCGCCAAGCCGCGCCACGAGCCGCTCACGCTGATGGCGGCCATCGCGGCGCGCACGCGCCGGGTCCGCATCGGCACCGGGGTGCTGCTGCCCGCGCTGCGGAGCCCGGTGGTGCTCGCGCACCTCGTCGCCACCGTGGACCGGCTGGCCGAGGGTCGCGTGATCCTGGGCGTCGGCATCCTGGCCGACACCCCGCCCGGCCGCAAGGAGTTCACCCACGTGGGCGTGCCCTGGGAGCGCCGCGTGGGCCGCTTCCTCGAGACCATCGAGATCTGCCGCGCGCTCTGGCAGCGCGACGACGTGAGCTTCGCGGGCAAGCATTTCACGATCGACGGCGCCACCGTGGAGCCCAAGCCGCATCGCCCGGGCGGCCCGCCCATCTGGATCGGCGGCAACGGACCTACCGCGCTCCGCGAGGCCGCGCGCTTCGACGCCTGGTTCCCCACCGGCCCCGGCGTCGAGTTCTTCGCCGAGAAATTCCCCGGCGTGCGGGCGGCGGCGCAGGCGGCCGGCCGCGCCCCCGACGCGGTGACCGGCGCGGCGTACGTCACGCTCGCGCTGGATCCGAGCGCTTCGGCCGCCGGGCAGCGCCTGGATGCGTTCCTCGAGCATTACTACGCCGCGCCCGCGCGGGCCATCAAGGCGCGCCAGGCCACGTACGCCGGGCCCATCGAGGGCGCGGTGGAGTGGCTCCAGCGCTGGATCGACGCCGGCGCGCGGCACCTGGCGCTGCGGTTCGCGGGCGGCGACCAGCTGGCACAGGTGGAGGAGACTGCCGGGAAACTCCTGCCGCGGCTCAGGCGGCGGTAACCGACCGCACCGACCCGGGTGAAGTGGCACGGCGCCGGCAACCCGGCCAATCCGCGCTGGAAGAGACCAGCCACGTTCCCGCGGGAACGCCCCGGAGCGCGAGGCTAGCTCAGCGCGCCACCCCGAACCCCGCCGCCTTCCAGCGCGGATCCTGGGAGGCGTCCAGGCGGTCCCGCACGCGCCGGAGGAGGTGGCCGGCCGCCGTCTCGGCCCAGAACCACCGCGTGACGTCGTCGCCGGTGGCGCCCGGCTTCATCGCGAGGCGGCCCTCGAAGTAGAGCGCCTTCCAGTCGTCGGCGCAGTAGCGGATGAAGTTGGGCAGCGGGACGTCCGCGGGGCGCTCCGCCATGTCGGGGTCTTCACCGGCCGCGAAGGCCTGGAGGAAGCGCACCACCCCGCGGAACCGCGTGGCGGGCACGCCGCTGAGGCCGAAGGCGGTGCGCCCGCCGCTCCGCGCCATCCACTGCTCGTGGTACTGGCGCATCTGTGCGGTCTCGAGCGCCGGGTCCTCCGGCACGGAGGCCGCCGGCGCGATCGCGGACGCCTGCGCGGGGGCCGGCGGCTCCCCGCCCGGCTCCGCGTCGTCGGGGAAGTCGCGCAGCACCGGCCCTGCGGGCTCGGCGAGCAGATCGAGCGTGGCGCGGAGCACGCGGTGCTGGAGATCCGGATCGTCCGGACGGCCCAGCGCGTGGCCGAACGGGAACGGCACGAAGAGCGCGCGGGGCGGCTTCACCTTCTCGCTGTGCTCGCGCACCATGCTGATGGACGTGGTGGCGATCCCCTCGGTCTCGAGCGCGCGGGCCAGCACACCACCGGTGTGCGTGCAGAAGGGTCAGGTGGGCGTGATCAGCGCGATCGCGACGCCCTCCTCGCGGAGGCGCCGGCCGACCTCGGGCCCGGTCTCTTCCTGGATGCGCCGGAGCTCACGCTGCGCGCCCATGAACGAGTAGTGCCGGGGCGCCGATCCGCCCAGCTCCCCCCGCGCCACCAGCTCGCGGAGCCGATCCACCGGGAACGAGATGTTGAGATCGCGCATCGTGGGCACGCGGTCGAAGCCCAGGCTGGTGTGGCTCTGGACGATGGTGGCGGCCGGCGCGTCGGCAGGGATGATTCGATACGTCTGGTCCGCGGGCCCGAACGGCCGGTCGCCGCGCCGGTGCAGCCCCGCGGTGGTGACGATGGCGAGGCGGCAGGCGGAGAGCGGCGCGGCCGGGCGGGTGAACGGGGCGGTGTCGTTGATCTGGACCGGCAGCATCAGGAGGTTGTTGCGGTTGAGCGGGGGCAGCCGGTCGAGGCGCGGCATCGGCTCAGCCGACCGTCAGCACGGCCTTGCCCGGGTACGTCCGGGCGATCAGGTCCGCGGCGACCTGCGCGATGTCGGTCCATGGCCGCTCCACGCTGATGTGCGGCGCGAGCTGGCCCGCGGCCACCAGATCGGCGAGGCGGCGCAGGCCGAGGGCCGCGGGCTCGTGGCCCAGCTCGGAGAAGAGGTAGAAGCCGTAGAGGGTGGTGCGGCCCGCGACGAAGAAGCTGCGGGCGTCGAAGGTCACCTCGGCGGTGGCGGAGACGCCCAGGGTGACGCAGACGCCGCCGCGCTCGAGCGCGGCCAGCGCGGTGCCGAGGGTGCGGCCGCCGACCGATTCGAGGACCAGGTCGTACTTGGGCGCGGGCGGGATCTCGTCGCCGACCGTGACCTCGTGGGCGCCGAGCTGCCTGAGCGCCGCCGCCTGATCGGCGCGGCGGGCGGTGGCGGTCACGTGCGCGCCGCCCAGGCGGGCGAGCTGCACCGCGAAGTCGCCGACGCCGCCGGTGGCGCCGGTGATCAGCACGCGCTTGCCGAGGATCATGCCGTTCTTGCCCAGGGCGTGCAGCGCGGTGAGCCCGGCCACCGGGAAGGTCGCGGCCTGGGAGAACGTGACCTTCTCCGGGAGCTCGGCGAGCGCGTGCGTGGGAACCGCCACGCGCTCGGCCCAGGCGCCCTCGGGGAGGAAGCCCACCACCCGGGCACCGACCTTGGGGCCGGAGCCCTCGGCGGCGGCGCGCTCGACGGTCCCCGCCAGGTCCCAGCCCGGGCGCCAGCCGGCGGCCGCCATCATCGAGCGCCGGACCTCGCCGCGGTTGAGCGAGATGGCGCGGACGCGGACGACGGCTTCGCCCCGGTCGGGCGCCGGGTCGGGCACCGCGCGGAGGACCAGGCGGCCGGGGGATTCGGGGTCGACGACGACGGCGCGGTTGTCGGACATGAGGTTCTCCTTGGGGACTCCCCCTCACCCTGCCCTCTCCCCAGGGGGGAGAGGGAGAGTCAGGGACTAGATGATGCCGTCGCGGCGTAGGGATTCGATCGTGGTGGTGTCGAGGCCGAGGAGCTTGCCGTAGACCTCGGCGTTGTGCTCGCCCAGCAGGGGGGACCGGGAGACCTCGGTCGGGGAGTCGGAGAGGCGCACCGGGTTGCCGGGCATGGGATAGGCGCCGCGCCGCGGGTGCTCGAGGTCCACGATGAAGCGGCGCTTGCGGAGATGCGGGTCGGCCAGGATCTCGGTGGAGTCGAGCACCGCGCCGCAAGGGACGCCGGCGCCGGCCATCGCCTCCATGACGTCGAACTTCGTGCGCTTCTCGGTCCACGCCTCGATCATCGCGTCGATGTCGTCGACCCACTGCACGCGATCGCGCCGATCGTGGTAGCGGGTGTCCTCGCCCAGCTCGGGGCGGCCGACGATCGTCGTCAGCGCCTTCCACATGTCCACGGTGGCGCAGTGGATGAACACGTAGTCGTTGGGCCCGCCGGGCCGGCAGCGGTAGATGTTCGACGGCGCCGCCGCCGCGGAGCGGTTGCCCTGGCGCGGGGCCGGCTTGCCGGTGGCGTAGCTCTCGCGCAGGTGGATGCGGAGGAGATTCACCACCGACTCCTGCTGGGCCACCTCCACCTGCTGGCCCGCGCCGGTGGCCTGACGCTGGATGATCGCGGCCAGGATGCCGATGGCGGTGTGCAGGCCCGCGCCGGTGTCGGCCAGGCCCCCGATGGCCTTGGTCGGCGGGCCGTCGGGGTGGCCGGTCATGCTCATCGCGCCCGCCATGGCCTGCGCGATCCACTCGAAGCTCTTGTACTCCGCGTAGGGCCCGCCGCCGCCGAAGCCCTTCACGGAGGCCGCGATCAGCCGCGGGTTGAGCCGGTGGAGCGCCTCCCAGCCGAGGCCCAGCCGGTCCATCGCGCCCGGGCCCATGTTCTCGACCAGCACGTCGGCGGTCTTCACCAGGTCGAGGAACATCGCGCGCCCGCGCTCCGATTTGAGATTCAGCGTGACGCCCTTCTTGCCGGAGTTGAGCAGCAGGAAGAACCACGCGTCCTCGCCGCGCTTGTCGGAGAGCGCGGTGCGGCCGGGCTCGCCGGTGGGCGGCTCGATCTTGATGACCTCCGCCCCGAGCCACGCCAGCATCTGGGTGCAGCTCGGTCCCGCTTCGTACTGGGTCAGGTCGAGGACACGAATGCCGTCGAGGGCCTGGGCCATGATCGAGGGCCTCCCGCTACGTCGTGTAGGCCGAGAACCGCACCGTCTGCGCGCGCGCCTTGGAATCGGTGATGACGTTGACCACCGCCGGCTTGCCCGAGGCGAACGCGCGCTCGAGCGCGGGGCGGATGTCGTGCGGCTTCTCCACGTACTCGCCGTGCGCGCCCAGCTCCTGCGCCACGCGGTCGTAGCGCGTGTGGCCGAGGTTGCGGCCGGGTTTGGGCAGGGGCCGCGTCCACGGCGCGTCCGCGGTCCAGCCGCCGTTGTTGCTGATGACCACGACGACCGGGATCTTGTGGCGCACCGCCGTGTCGATCTCCATCGCATTGATGCCGTAGGAGCCGTCGCCGTGGAGCACCAGCACCTGGGCGTCGGGCTTGGCGACCTTCGCGCCCACGCCGAAGGGCAGGCCGACGCCCATCGTTCCGAACGCGCCGGAATTGAGCCGGTGGCCGGCCACGAAGGAGGGGATGGCCTGGCGGCCGAAGTTGAGGATCTCCTGGCCGTCCACCACCAGTATGCCGTCGCGCCGCATGAAGTCGCGGATCTCCTTGCAGAGCCGCAGCGGATGGATCGGCGTCTCCTCCCGGCTCATGGCCTTGTCCTGGAGGGCGCCCTTCTCGGCGTCCAGCGTGCGCAGCTTGCCGGTCCAGGCCGCGTAGCGCCCGGGCGCGATCTTGCCGTCGGCCTCCGCGCGGAGCTGGTCCAGCACCGCGCGGGCGTCGCCCGCGATCGGCACGTCCACGGAGCGGTTGTGGCCGAGCTGGGTCGGGTTGATGTCCACGTGGATCACCTTGAGATCGGCGGCGAAGCGCGGCGGACGGCCGAACTGGATCACCCAGTTGAACCGCGTGCCGACCGCCAGGATCACGTCGGCCTCGGTGAACGCGGTGCTGCGCGCGTTCAGGAACGCCAGCTCGTGATCCTCCGCGATGAGGCCGCGGGAGATCGGCGTGGTGTAGAAGGGGATGCCGGTGGCCTCCACGAAGGCCTGGAGGGCGGCCGCGCCGTCCGACCACCACACGCCGCTCCCCGCGATGATTACCGGTCGCTCAGCCCGCGACAGAAGGTTGATGGCCTCGCGTACGGCTGACGGATCGCCGAGGGTGCGCGGCGCGGGCTTCCACGGCCCGAGGTAGCGGACCTGTTCCTCCTCCACCTTCTCGCCCAGGATGTCGCCCGGCATGTCGATGTACACGGGGCCGGGCCGGCCGCTGGTCGCCTGCCGGAAGGCGGTGTCCACCACGTCGGGGATGCGCCGGGCGTCGTAGATGCGCTCGGCCCACTTGGTGATCGGCTTCATCAGGGCGACCTGGTCGATCTCCTGGAAGGCCTCCATGCCGAGATAGACGCGCGGGCTCGAGCCGCCGATGGCCACCAGCGGGGCGCAGTCGGTGAAGGCATTGGCCACGCCGGTGGCCAGGTTGATGGCCCCGGGGCCCGAGCAGCCCATGGCCACGCCGGGGCGCCGCGTCACCCGCGTCCAGGCATGCGCGGCGAGGGCCGCCGCCTGCTCGTGGCGCGTGTCGACGGCGCGGATGCCCAGCTTGATGCAGGCCGCCTCGGTCTCCAGCATGGGGCCGCCCATGAGATAGAACATCGTGTCGACACCCTGCGACCTGAGCGCCTGCGCCAGCACTTCCGATCCCGTGATGGTGGCCATGACCTGTCCTTTCCTCCTTGCTCCGTGAGGGGGTGCCGAGAAGATAGCATGTAGAATGGCCCGGGAGGGGAGGAGCCCATGGCCGATATCCAGTTCAATCCGATGGATCCCGAGTTCGTGGTGGACCCGTACCCGATGTACCACCGCCTGCGCGCCGAGGACCCCGTCCACCACAGCCCGCTCGGCTTCTGGGTGCTGACCCGCTACGCGGACGTGCTGGCCATGCTGCGCGACCCGCGCCTCATCAAGGAGCCCATCGCGGCCTTCGTGGCCGCGCGCTTCGGGGTGGCGGTGCCCCCGGGGCTCGGGCTCTCCATGCTCGACCGCGACCCGCCGGACCACACCCGGCTCCGCGGGCTGGTCAGCAAGGCCTTCACCCCGCGGGCGCTGGAGCGGCTCCGGCCGGAGATCCAGCAGATCGTGGACGGCCTCCTGGACGAGGTCCGGGCCCGGGGCTCCATGGACCTGATCGAGGAGTTCGCGTACCCGCTGCCGGTCCGGGTCATCTGCGAGATGCTGGGCGTCCCCGTGAAGGACCACGAGCGCTTCAAGGCCTGGGGCCTCGACATCGCCCGCGGCCTCGACGCGATCATGCTGCCGCCGGACTCCCCGGTGGGCCAGCGCAGCGTCTCCGGCCGCCGCGCCCTGGCCGAGTACTTCCGCGAGCTGATCGCCGAGCGGCGGGCCGCCCCGCGCGACGACATGCTCTCGGCCCTCATCGCCGCGGAGGAGGCCGGCGACACGCTCAACGAGGAGGAGCTGCTCGCCACCTGCATCCTGCTGCTGGTGGCGGGCCACGAGACCACCGTGAACCTGATCGGCAACGGCACCCTGGCGCTGCTGCGCCATCCCGCCGAGCTCCGGAAGCTGCGGGAGCGCCCGGGCCTCATCGGCACCGCGGTGGAGGAGCTGCTGCGCTTCGACGGGCCGGTGCAGCGCACCGCGCGCATCCCGAGCGAGGACATCACGATCGGCGGCCAGACCATCGGCAAGGGCGAGATGGTGATGCCGTTCCTGGGCGCGGCCGACCGGGACCCCACCCAGTTCCCCGATCCGGATCGCCTCGACATCACGCGCTCCGACAACCGGCACATCGCCTTCGGGATAGGCATTCATTTCTGCCTGGGCGCCCCGCTCGCCCGCATGGAAGGGCAGATCGCCATCAACACGCTGCTCGCCCGGCTGCCCCGGCTGACCCTGGCCACCGATCAGCCGCGGTTCCGCCAGAGCCTGACGCTGCGCGGGCTCGAGGCGCTGCCGGTGAGCTTCTGAGCCCGTGATGCGGACGCGATTCGCCGTCGTCCTGGCCGGGGTCGCGCTGCTCGCGTCGTCTGCGCTCGCGCAGGACGCGCCGCGCTCGCCCACGCCCAAGCCGCTGAAGCTGGCCGCGAAGGTCACCGACGTCGCCAAGGGCCTCGAGCACCCATGGGGCGTGGAGGTGCTGCCCGACGGGCGCTTCCTCGTCACCGAGCGGCCGGGGCGCATGCGTATCGTCGGCCGCGACGGGCGCCTCTCCGACCCGCTGACCGGCGTGCCCGAGGTGTACGCGCGCGGGCAGGGGGGCCTGCTCGACGTGGCGCTGAGCCCCGGCTTCGCCCAGGACCGGATGGTCTACTTCTCGTTCGCGGAGAGCGGATCGGGCGGCGCGGGCACCGCGGTCGCGCGAGGCCGCCTGGGTGAGCGGGGGCTCGAGGGGGTCCAGGTCATCTGGCGACAGCAGCCGAAGGTCGGGGGCTCGAACAACCACTGGGGCTCACGCCTGGTCTTCCGCCCCGACGGCACGCTGTTCGTCACGCTGGGCGACCGCTTCAGCCATCTCGAGCGCGCCCAGGATCTCTCGACGACCATCGGCAAGATCGTGCGGATCAACCCGGACGGCTCGGCCCCGCGCGACAATCCCTTCGTCGGCCGCGCCGGGGCGATGCCGGAGATCTGGTCGTACGGCCATCGCAACGTCCAGGCGGCGGCCCTCGACGCGCGCGGCCAGCTGTGGACGGTGGAGCACGGGGCCCGCGGCGGCGACGAGCTGAACAACCCGCAGGCGGGCCTGAACTACGGCTGGCCGGTCATCACCTACGGCATCGACTACTCGGGCGCCCGCATCGGGATCGGCACCGCGCAGCCCGGCATGGAGCAACCCGTCTACTACTGGGATCCGGTCATCGCGCCGTCGGGCGCGACCTTCTACTCGGGCCGCGCGTTTCCCGACTGGCGCGGCGACCTGCTGGTCGGCTCGCTCCGCCCCGGCGCCCTCGTGCGCCTGCGCATCGCCAACGGCCGCGTGACCCGGGAAGAGCGCTACCTGGACGAGCTCGGTGAGCGCATCCGCGACGTCCGCGAAGGCCCGGACGGCGCGATCTACCTGCTGACCGACAGCTCCCGCGGGCGCCTGCTCCGCGTCGAGCCGGCCAGCCGGTAGCTTCCCCCTCACCCTGCCCTCTCCCCCTCTCGGGGGAGAGGGTTCCTGGCAGACTCCCGGTGAGGGTGGGGCCGCTCAGCGGAGCTTGGGCATCACCTGCTCGGCGAAGTGGCGCATCGTGCGCTCGACCTCCGCCCGCGGGAGCATGGAGCCCTGGTCGAACCAGCAGATGAACTGGGAGAGGCCGAACTCTTCCCGGGCGGCCTGCAGGCGGTCCACCACTTCCGCAGTGTCGCCGAACACGGCATGGTCCCGATTGAATGTCTCGTAGGGCAGATCGGCGATCGTGTCGCGGATGTGTTTCAGCCGGGGCAGGTGGTCGCCGTAGGAGTCGGGCAGGCTCGAGAAGATGGTCTCGAGGTTCCGGTAGTACTGCAGCACGCCCGGCCGCATGGCGTCGCGCGCGCCCGCGGCCGTCGTGGCGATGTGCACCGGCTGCATCAGCGCCATCTGCTCCGCGCCCCACGCGTGCCCGGCCGCGGCGAGCTTCTCACGGTACGCCGCCATGCACTCGCGCAGCAGCGGCAGCGGGGTGGTCGTGGTGCCCGAGTAGATCGGCACCCCCAGCTCCGCGATGTGGGTGAAGCTCTCGAGCGTGTGCACCGCCACCCGGATCGGCGGGTGCGGTCGCTGGAGCGGTTTCGGCACCACCGCGAGGTCGTCCACCTTGTAGAACGTGCCGTCGTAGCTGAAGCGGTCCCGGGTCCACGCCAGGCGGATGATGTCGAGGCACTCCGCGAAGCGCGCGCGGTTCTCGGACACCGGCACGCGGAAGCCGTGGAACTGGGTGGGGATGGAGCCGCGGCCCACGCCGAACTCGAGCCGCCCGCCCGAGAGGATGTCGGCGGTGGCGGCCTGCTCCGCGCAGGCGAGCGGCTGGTGCAGCGGCAGGAGCGTCACCGCGGTGCCGACCCGGATGCGCCTGGTGCGCTGGGCGATCGCGGGCACCGCCATCAGGGGGGTGGAGAGCAGGGAGAAGGCGGCGCCGAAGTGGATCTCGGCGAGCCAGGCCACGTCGAAACCGAGCGAGTCGGCCAGCGTGGCCAGGTCCAGCATCTCGCCGAAGCGCTGGGCGTGGGTCTCGCCGGGCCGCTCCGGCGCCTGGAAGAACAGGCCGAACCTCATCGGGGCGGGCTCAGGACCGCGCGAGCGGCCAGCCCAGCCACTCGCAGACGCCGCGTCCCATCACCCACTCGAGGTCCTCGCCTCGGAGCCACGGCAGGTGCTGGGTGAAGAGCGTGATGCACTCGTAGTAGGTGCACGGCATGCGGGTGAGATCGGTGCCCCAGAACGTCCGCTTCGGGCCGAAGGCGTCCACGAGCCGGTGGATGGGCTCGTGGAGGTCGCGGAACGGATAGGGCTCGTTCGACCAGGACGGAAATCCCGAGGCCTTCACCGCCACGTTCGGGTGCTTGGCCAGCGCGCAGACCGCGGGTAGCTCCTCGAACACCTTGGGTGCCTTGCCGCGCACGCTGACGCCCACGTGGTCGATCACGAGCTTGAGGCCGGGATGGCGGGTGGCGATGCGATCGAGGTGATCGAGCGCCCCCGGCACCAGCACCATCAGCGGGATGCCCGCCCTCTCGGCGGCGGGCCAGAGCCAGTCGGCGGAGCCGTCGGTGAGGAAGTGGCGGTTGTGCTCGTTGTGGAAGGTGAAGCGCATGCCGAGCATGCCGGGCTGCCGCTTCCAGCCGGCCACGAGCCCGTGGCTCGCGGGATCCTGAAGCGGCAGCCGGCCCATGACCGCGAACCGGTCCGGATGGCCGCGCGCCGCCTCGAGCGCCATGTCGTTGCGGTCGCCTTCCCACGAGGGCGGCACCAGGACCATCCGGCGCACCCCGGCCAGGTCCATCTGGAAGAGCAGCGTCTCCTTCAGGATCTGGTAGGGCTTCTGCGCTTCGACGGCACGCCCGGCCGGCCAGGGCCGCGAGGGGCTCTCCGCGGCCCAGAGGTGCACCTGCGAGTCCACGATGTCCATGGCGTGCTCTCCTTTTATATGAGCCTCGAGGGATCGAACGGGCGCAGGTCGAGCGACCGGGACGCGCCGTCCGCGATCAGCTCGGCCAGCGCCAGGCCGGTGCCCGGCGCGTTCAGCATGCCCCAGGGCCCGTGGCCGGTCGCCACGTACGCGCCCGCCGCGCCGGGGACGCGGCCGATCAGCGGGATGCCGTCGTCGGTGACCGGCCGGTAGCAGGCCTGCCGGCGCTCGATGGGCGCGGTGGCCAGCGCGGCGGCCACGCGTCCGGCCGCGCCGGCCAGCGTGGCGCAGCCGGCGTCGCTGACCTCCACGCCCTCCGCGGACTCGGGCAGCGGCTGGCGATCGGCCATCCCGCACACGTAGACGGTGCCGTCGGGGCGCGGGATGATCTCGGGTTCGAGGGCGCGGCCGTCCGCGGTGCGGTAGTCCATGAACAGGGCGTGGGCGGGCACGTCGGCCGCGGCCAGCGTCACGCTATGGCCCTTGAGCCCGTGAATGCGCGGTAGGGCGAGGCCCTTCACGCGGCCCGTCCACGGGCCCAGGGCGAGGACGACCGCGTCGGCCTCGATGATCTCGCCGTCCACCGCGACCCCGCTCACCCGACGGCCGCGCGTGGTGACCGCCTCGACGACGCCCTTGCGGAGCTCGGCGCCGCGCTCCCGGGCCGCGTCGATCAGGGCGGCGGTGAAGAGGGCGGGATGGACCTGGGCCGTCGTCTCGGTCGAGCCGAGCGCGCCCGCCACGATGGCCGGCCCGTCGATCCAGCGGGGCGCGGGGATCCGGTGCCCGCCCGCGACCGCGCCCTTCTCCCGCGCGGCCAGCATGTAGGTGTCCATGCGGCGATAGCCGTAGTCCGATCCGAGCTCGCGCGCCAGCTCGGCGTGGAGGGTGAAGCTCAGGCGCGCCAGCGGGCCCACCGGGGACCCGTCGCACCAGTCGAGCGCCAGGAAGCCGCCCGACTTGCCGGAGGCGGCGCAGGCCACGCCGGTGCGCTCCACCACGGTCACCGTGACGCCGCCCCGGGCCAGGTAATAGGCCACCGCGGCGCCCATGACGCCGGCGCCGCAGACGGTGACGTGCCGAGGAGGGGTCATGGCCGGTTCGCCGGACAGGGTAGTACAATCCCCCGCGAACCCCCAGCCCAATCGGAGGAGGGCTTGCCATGGACTACGGCGCCGTCATGTTCCCCACCGAGTACTCGATCGCCCCGGACGAGCTGGCGCGCGCCCTCGAGGAGCGCGGCTTCGAGTCGGTGTGGTTCCCCGAGCACACGCACATCCCGGCGAGCCGGCGGAGCCCGTGGCCGGGCGGGGGCGAGCTGCCCCGCGACTACTGGTCGGCCTACGATCCGTTCATCGCGCTCATGGCCGCGGCGGGCGCCACCAAGCGCCTCAAGCTCGGCACCGGCATCTGCCTGGTGATCGAGCGCGATCCGATCGTCACCGCCAAGGAAGTGGCCACGCTGGACCGCCTCTCGGGCGGCCGCGTGCTCTTTGGCATCGGCGGCGGCTGGAACGCCGAGGAGATGGACAACCACGGCACCGCGTGGAAGAGCCGCTGGCGGCTGCTGCGCGAGCGCGTGCTCGCCATGAAGGCGATCTGGACCGCGCGCGAGGCCAGCTACCAGGGCGAGTTCGTGCGCTTCGAGAGGATCTGGGCGGATCCCAAGCCGCTCCAGAAGCCGCACCCGCCGATCCTCATCGGTGGCGACGGGGAGCGCACCTTCGACCGCATCGTCGAGTTCGGCGACGGCTGGATGCCGATCATGCGCCCGCACACCCACCCGGTGGAGAAGATCCCCGCACTGCGTGAGCGGCTCCAGACCGCCGGCCGCGATCCGAAGTCGGCGCCGGTGTCCATCTTCTTCGCGCCGCCCAAGCGCGAGGCGCTGGACGGCCTCGCGGCGGCCGGTGTCGAGCGCGCGATCTTCGGTCTGCCCTCCGCGCCCCGCGACGAGGTGCTGCCGCGCCTCGACGCCTACGCCGAGCTACTGCGGGCCTGACCGGCCGCTACCATACGGTATCGACGACTCGGCTCGCCAGGATTCGCGCATCGCGGCTGACCAGGGCCACGCCCTCCGAGCGGGCGGTTTGCGGCGATGAGCCGATCGGCGGGATCGGCCGGGAGGTCGTCGGGGAAGTGGGTCGCGAGCGCGGCCACCGAGGGAGTGATCGCCTTGACGATCACGCCGCTCCTGTCTACCAGGGCGGCGAGCCACGCCTCCGGCGTTCCCTGTGGGATCGCGCGCCCCCGAAGTACCATCATCGCGACCTCCCAAGAGGGTGATCGAGGCAATCGCGAGCCCGCCGCCCTTCGCGGCCCGGCGGATGGCTGCCGCCGCGCCGCGGGAGAGCCGGCCGGGGGCGCGCCGACGTCCGGGACGTCCACACCGCCCACCGCCTCCGCGAGAGCGCCGTCGCGCTGGAGCAGGACCTGCTTCACCGCGCCGCGGGCTCCGCGGGATCGCCCGCGATGGTGGTCCGCTGCATGAGGCGCGGATGGCGCGCGGTGTCGTACGGCGTGGCGCGGTGGAGCACGCAGCGGTTGTCCCAGACCACGAGGTCGCCCTCCTGCCACTCGTGCCGGTACACGAACGCGGGCCGGGTGACGTGCTCGAGCAGGGTGCGCAGCAGCGCGCGGCCCTCGTCGAGCGGCAGGCCCTCCACGTGGGAGGCGTGCGCGCCCAGGAAGAGGGCGCGGCGGCCGTTCACCGGATTGGCGCGCACGAGCCGGTGGCGCACCGGCGGGTACACCGCGCGCTCCTCGGCGGTGAAGAAGCCCGGCCGGACCTGATCGCGCGACCAGGCGAAGTCGTGCACGACGACCGCGTGCTCCGCCCGCCGCTTCAGGTCCTCGGGCAGCGAGGGATAGGCGGCGCGTCCGCTCGCGAACTCGGTGGCGCCGCCCTCCGGCGGCACGATGCGGCCGGTGAGCAGCGAGCAGAGCGAGGGCACCGGCTTGAAGGAGCTGTCGCTGTGCCAGAGCATGTTCGCGAGCTGGTAGACCATCCGCCGGTCCTCGGCGGGGATGACCTGGCCGGTCTTGATGTCGAGGTTGGACTGGCGCGCGAACGGCGTGCCGGCGGCCGGGTTCATGCTGCGGGTGACCTCGAGCGCGCCGAAGCGCAGGCTGAAGGCGACCTGCGTCTCGTCGTCGAGCCCGGCGCCGCGGAAGAGGAGCACCGAGTGCTCGTCGAAGGCGGCCCGGATGGCGGCCCAGGTGGTGTCGTCGAGCGGGCGGCTGATGTCGGCGCCATCGACCCGGGCCGCGAAGGACGGGCTGAGCCGGGTCACCGTGATCGGCATGTCAGGCATCTCCCGGGACGGCGGTGGGTCCAGCAATCTGAATGGCGGCCAGCAGGGCGTCCGGATTCACTGGCTTGACCAGGTGCGCGTCGAAGCCCGCCTCCACGGCCCGGCGGCGATCGTCGGGCTGCCCGTAGCCGGTGAGGGCGACCAGATAGATGGGCGGGCCGGCGCTCCCGCGCACGCGCCGGGCGAGCTCGTAGCCGTCGAACCCGGGGAGCCCCACGTCCACCAGCGCGATGTCGGGGCGCACGCGCAGCGCCGCCCCGAGCCCGGTGGGCCCGTCCGCCGCCTCGTGGACCTCGTGTCCGGCCAGGTTCAGCAGGTGGCGGAGCATCTCGCGCGCGTCCGTGTTGTCCTCCACCACGAGGATGCGCCGGGACGTGCCATCGGCGGGGGCCGCCGCCACGCCGGGCGACGGGGCGGGCGGGGCGGCGAGCGCGGGCAGGCGCACCGTGAACGTGCTGCCGTGTCCCGTGCCCTCGCTGGCCGCCTCCACGCGGCCGCCGTGCAGCTCGGTGATGCGGCGGACCAGCGTGAGGCCGAGCCCCAGGCCGCCCCCGCCGCGGTCGGGCCCGCGCTCGCCCTGGGCGAAGAGGTCGAAGACGCGGGGCAGCATCTCGGGCGAGATCCCCACCCCGCTGTCGCGGACGCGCAGGACCGCTTCGCCGGGCTCGGCCCGGAGGCCGATCACGATGGTGCCGGCGGCCGGCGTGAAGCGGACCGCGTTGCCGACCAGGTTGTTGACGATTTGCTCGAAGCGGGTCTCGTCCACGTCGGCCCAGACCGGCTCGAGATCCAGGGTGACCCGGTGCCGCTCGGTCCGGCCGCTCGCGGCCAGCGTGGCCAGGCCGTGGCGTACCGCCTGGCCGAGCTCGAGCGGCCGGCGCACCAGGGCGATCTTGCCGGAGGTCACGCGGGCCACGTCGAGGAGGTCGTCCACCAGGTGGGCCAGGTGCGCGTTCTGCCGCGCGATGACCTCGAGGGCGCGGCGCGCTAGCTCCGGGGGCGGGTCGCCGGTCTCGAGCACGTGCACCGCGGTGGTGATCGCGGAGAGCGGGTTCCGCAGCTCGTGGCCCAGCATCGCGAGCAGCTCGTCCTTGCCCCGGCTCGCCGACTCCGCCTCCGCGCGCGCGGCGTGCTCGCGCGCGAGGAGCCGGGCCTTCTCCACCGCCACCGCCGCGTGGTCGGCGAGCGTGACCAGGGCGACCTGCTCCCCGTCGGTGAACGGCCGGAGGGTGAAGTTGTTGGCGTCAATCACGCCCACCACGGTTTCCGAGGACATGATCGGCACGGTCAGGCAGGACACGATGCCGTCGTCCTGGGCGCTCGGCCCGGAGGGGCCGTCCTGGAAGCGCGGGTCGCCGCGGACGTCGTCGGTGCGGACCGGCCGGCCGGTGGCCCAGGCGAGGCCGCCCACGCCCTGCCCTTTCGCGATCTCGAAGCCCCGCGGCATCAGCGAGGGGAAGACGGTGGAATAGCGCACGATGAGCCGGTCCTGCTCGTCCACGAGCGCGATCCGCGCGCTGTCCGCGCGCACCAGGCCGCGGACCGCCTCCACCGCGGTGCGGAGCACGGTGTCGAGGTCCGGGGAGGCGGCGAGGGCGTGGGCGACGTCGGCGATGGCGCGGGCCTGGTGCTCGCGGCGAGCGCTCTCCTGCTCGCGGGCGCGCACCAGCTCCGCGGCGCCGGAGAGCTGCTCGGCCACCTCGTTGACCTCGGTGACGCCGCTCCGGAACGGTACGGCGCGCTCCCCGCGCTCGACCGCGCGCGCGATGCGCACCAGGCCGCCGACCGCGCGCGCGATGCGGCGGCCGAAGAAGAACGCGGCCCCCGCCGCGAGCGCCGCCGCGAGCGCGGCCCCCGCCAGGAGCTGCCACGCCCCGCGGCGGAGCGGCGCCTCCACCACCGCGACCGGGGTGGTGAGCACCACCCGCCAGCCGGACAGCGGCCCGGTGGCGAAGGCCACGTAGACCTCCGTGCCCTCGGTGAGACGGCTCCTGACCCAGCCCTCCTGGCCGGGCGTGGACTTCGCCACGCGACGGCCCACCAGGCTCGCCTCGCCCTGGGTGCGGGCGATGATGGTGGCGTCGCGATCCTGCAGGACCGCCACGGTCTCGGGGGCGAACCGCTGGCCGCGCAGCAGGTCGCCGAAGGTGGTCGCCCGCAGCCCGACGGTCAGGACGAAGCGAGTGGCGCCGTTCTGGACGACCGGCACGGAGACCGCCACGATGTTGGGCGTGCCCGCGCCGTCGAACAGGTTGGAGACGGCGGGACGGCGCTCGTCGCGCACCCGATCGAAGAGGTCGGGTCGCCGGGTGGGCGGCCGCGCGGTAGAGAGGGGCTCCGAGGTCTGCAGCAGCGCCTGCCCCGCGCGGTCGAAGAGCAGGATGTTGACCCAGCCCTGGCTGCGCCCCACCCGCGCGCAGAGCGCGTGGAACGCGGCCAGGTTCATGTCGTCGAGATGCTCGGATTGCCCGAGGGCCCCGAGGGCGCTGATCGCAGACTCGATCTCCTTGTCCACCGTGCGGGCCACCGCCGCCGCGGTCTCGCGCATGCCGCGCTCGGTGGCCGCGAGCTGCAGGCGCGCGTTCTCCCGCATCACGACGGCGGCGAAGCCCAGCACCGGTACCAGCGCGGCCAGGACCAGGGCGACGAGATGGCTGCGCAGTCGCATGGGGGAGGGGCCTACGGCCACCGGCGGAACACGTCCTTCAGGTCCCTGCTCGGCACGGTGTCGCGCATCCACGTGAAGCCGCCGCGCTCGGCCATCTCGCGGGCCCCTTTCAGGAAGGCGGCCAGGGCCAGGCGGGAGAGCGCTCCGCCCACGCTGATCCGCTTCACGCCGACCGACGCGAGCTGGGCGACGGTGAGATCGGGGTCCGCCGCGCTCATCACCACGTTGACCGGTCGGGTCACCGACGCCACCACGGTGCGGATGGTGGCGAGGTCCCGGACGCCCGGCGCGTAGAGCACGTCGGCGCCCGCTTTCTCGAAGGCCTGCAGGCGCCGGATCGTATCGTCGAGATCGGGGCGGCCGTGCAGGAGGTTCTCGGCCCGCGCGGTCAGCATGAACGGGACGGGCAGGGCGCGCCCCACCTCGACGGCGGCCTGCACGCGCTCGACCGCGTGCGCGAACTCGTAGATCGGCCGGCTGGGATCGCCGGTGGCGTCCTCGATCGAGCCGCCCGAGACCCCCGCGGCCGCGGCGAGCCGGATGATCTCGGCGGCGGCGCGCGGCTCGTCGGCGTAGCCGTTCTCCAGATCCGCGTTCACCGGCAGCTCGGTGGCCGCCGCGATCGCCCGGCAGTTCTCGATCACCTGGGCGCGGCTCACCCCGTTGGTGCCGTCCACGCGCCCGAGCGAGTTGGCGAGCCCGAGGCTGGTGGTGGCGAGCGCCTCGAAGCCCAGGGAAGCCAGGAGGCGCGCGGTGCCCGCGTCCCACGGGTTCGGGATCACGAAGGCGCCGGGCCGCTCGTGCAGCGCCCGGAAGGCGGCCGCCTTCTCCGCGGCGGTCATCATGGCGTCACGTCTTCTCGAAGTCGATGCGCTCGTACACCGGCAGCTTCTGGAGGTACCGGCGCAGGCAGTCGAGCCCCATCTCGACCGCGCCCAGGCGCACCCAGTCGCGTCCACCGAGGATGCGGGCCCGGCGCGAGGCCACGTCGCCCTCGGTGGCGATGGCGAGGCAGATGGTGCCGCCGAACTCGATGCGATCGGGGCCGTCGTCGAGCTCGATCAGCACCGCGAGCGCGTGGCTGGCGCCGGTCTGGCGCAGGACCGCGCCGGCCACCGTCTCCGCGATCGGCGGGGCGAGCGGGCCGTCGGGCGGGGCGCCCGGCAGCCCGACCGCGGCCCACACCTCCGGCAGCGCGCGCGCGACGACTCCCCGCCGGAAGACGGTGTCGGCGCCGGGCAGGTGGGCGAGCCGCGACGCCATCAGCCCGCTCGTGAAGGTCTCGACCAGCGAGAGCGTCGCCTGCTGGGTCTGGAGCTCCTTCAGGATGACGGTCTCGAGCGTCTGGTCGTCCTCGGCCAGGATGAAGTTGCCGACGCGCTTGCGCACCTCGCGCTCGACCGGCTCGAGCTTGCGGCGGATGTCCTCCATGTCCCGCCCGCGCGCGGTCAGCTTGGTCTCGAGCTGCGGGTAGTGCGCGCGGAAGCCGAGCTTCACGCTGCCGTCCGGCACCAGCTCCTCCACGCCGGCGAGCAGCGAGTCCACATGCGACTCCCCGAGGCCGTAGGAGTGGAAGCGCTTGAGAAAGATGGCCCCGGGCAGGCCGGCCCGGGCGAGCAGGCGCGGGACGATCTGCTCCTCCAGCATGCGGCGCAGCTCGCGCGGGACGCCGGGCGTGAAGTAGAAGCGCGCCCGGCCGATGTCCAGCGCGAAGCCGCAGGCGGTGCCGACCGGGTTGTCGATCACCTCCGCGGTGGTGGGCAGCATGGCCTGCTTGCGATTGTTGGGTGGCATCACCCGGCTGCGGCGCTGGAAGAAGTCCTCCATGCACCTGAGCCAGTCCTCGTTGAGCGCGAGCTGCACCCCGGCGGCCATGGCCGCGACCTCCTGCGAGAGATCATCCACGGTGGGTCCGAGCCCGCCGTTGACGATGACCGCGTCGGCGCGCCCGCCCGCCAGCTGGAAGGCGCGCAGCAGGTTCTCCCGGTCGTCGCCGACCGTGGTCTCCCACTGCACGGAGAGGCCGACGTCCTCCAGCTTCTGGGTGATGTAGCTGAAGTTGGTGTTGACGATCTTCCCCGTCAGCACCTCGTCCCCCGTGCAGATCACCTCGATGCGCATCTCTCTCGCGCCTCCGCTTTCGTCGTCGCGCCGGGGTGGGGGGCGCCTCCCCGGAACCGTGTCGTCTGCGCGTTGCGAAAGGCAAGCGCTCCCGTCTCGCGGCCCGATCGAGTGCCGGCAATGGGATGCGGGTCAGCGTGCTCCGGGGAGGGCCTCCCCCCCGCTCCCGCCCGCCGCAGCTCGCAAACGCGCGCGCAGACCGACATGTCAGCCCATCAAGAGCGCGCCGGCGGCGGCGAGAGGGGCCGGAGCGACCGCGCGCACGGGGCAGAGCCAAACGCGAAAAGGGCCATCGTCAGAGGATGATACACGCTCCGACCGGTGCCGTGTACCCCCGCGGCCGCGATTCGCGGTATGCTGCCCCGGCAGCCCACTCGAACCCAGGAGGCCGGCATGTTCTTCGAGCTCAGGCAGTACCACATCCGTCCCGGACAGCAGGAGCGGTGGGTGAAGTGCATGGAGGAGGAGATCATCCCCTTCCAGGTGAAGATGGGCATGGTCATCCTCGGCAGCTTCGTGGGCGAGGAAGACCAGAGCGTGTACGTCTGGATTCGCCGCTTCGAGAGCGAGGCGGAGCGCAAGCGGCTCTACGATGCGGTCTACCAGAGCGACTACTGGAAGAACGAGATCTCCGCGCGGGTCGGCACCATGATCGATCGCGAGCAGATCAAGGTGACGCGCCTGACCGCGACGCCGCGCTCGCCGATCCAGTGACCCCTTCGCCCCTCGAGGCGGCGCGGAAGCTCGCGCCACTGATTCGCTCGTCCGCCCCGGAGACGGACGCGCAGCGCGAGCTGCCGCGTCCGCTCTTCGAGGCGATGGCCGACGCGGGTCTCTTCCGGCTCGCGCTGCCGCGGACGCTCGGGGGCTTCGAGATGGACCTGCCGAGCTACATCCAGGTGATCGAGGAGATCGGGCGAGCCGACGCGAGCACCGCGTGGGTGACCAACCAGGTGGCGATCTTCGCGACCTACGCGGCGCGGATGGAGACGGGGGCGGCGCGCGCGATCTGGATCGACACCCCGCGCAGCGTGGTGGCCAACACGCCGATGGCCAACGCGCAGGCCATCGCGGTGCCGGGCGGCTATCGGGTCACCGGCCGCCAGGGCTTCAGCACCGGGTGCCGGCACGCCTCGTGGCTCGCCGCGCACGCCACCGTCAGCGAGCAGGGCCGGCCCCGGCTGGACGACGGCCAGCCCGAGATGCGGTACTGCTTCGTGCCGCGGGCGGAAGCGCGGCTGCTCGACACCTGGCAGGTCCGCGGCATGCGCGGCACCGGCACGCATCACTTCGAGGTGGACGACGTCTTCGTGCCGGAGGACCGCTCCGTCAAGTCGGTGACCGCCCCGCTGGTCGAGCGGGGGCCGCTCTACCGCCTGCCGCGGACCCTCGCCTTCGCCTCGGGGGACGCCGCGGTGGCCCTCGGCACCGCGCGGAGCTGCCTGGCCGCGTTCACGGAGCTGGCCACCACCAAGACCCCGCGGGCCATGGACGCGCTACTGCGCGATCAGCCGATGATCCAGCACGAGGTGGGCCGCGCCGAGGCCCGGCTGCGGTCCAGCCGCGCGTTTCTTCGGGAAGCGGTGGGCGAGATCTGGGACGCGGTGGTCACCCAGGGGGCGGCCACCCTGGAGCAGCGCGCGGTGCTGCGCCTGGCCACCACCGACGGCATCCGCGCCGCGGTCTCCGTCGTGGACAGCGTCTACAGCATGGCGGGGGCCACCGCGGCCTACGAGTCGAGCCCGATCCAGCGGCACTTCCAGGACGTCCACGTGATGAGCCAGCACCTTCAGGCCCGCCTGGCCCATTACGAGCTGGTCGGCCGCCACTGGCTCGGCCTCAAGATCGACGAGAGCCGCCTCTAGGCGGTATGATCGGGGTGCGGCGCACGTCACCCGCCGCCCGGGAGGGGAGCCATGGCCAAGACCGAATCGGATGTCCGTGCCGTCGGGAGCGCCCAGACGCCGCGCGGCGTGAACCACGTCGTGCTCAACGTGCGGGATATCGAGGTCTCGCACCGCTTCTGGACCGAGATCGTGGGCTTCCGCTGCGTGGCGGAGCTCAAGCCGCAGCCCGGGCGGGTGCGGCCGAAGATGCGGTTCTACAGCGGCGTGGCCGAGAACGGCGACCTCTCCCACCACGACCTGGCGCTCGCCGAGGTGCCGCGCCGGGACGGCGCGCCGGCGGCGGAGGGCTCGCCCGAGACGTGGAGCCTGATGGGGCCGAAGGTCGGGCTCAACCACGTGGCCATCGCCTGGCCGGATCGGGAGTCGTGGCTCAAGCAGCTCGAATTCTTGCAGGCCCGCGGCGTCACGTTCCATCGGCGCATCAACCACGGCATGACCCATAGCGTCTACATCTCGGACCCGGACGGGCACGGGATCGAGATCCTCTACGAGCTGCCGCGGGAGGTCTGGGAGCGGGACATCGACGCGGCCCAGAACTACGCCGAGACCGTGCCCACCGAGGGCCCCGCCGCCCTCGAGGACCGCACCGACAACCCCACCTTCTAGCGGTCCATCCTCTGTTCGGGCGCCGGCTCCGCCGGCGCAATCCCCTTCCTGGGGGAGGTATCGGAGGGGGCCGTCGAGGCCCCCTCCGACTACGGCACGATCTCGAACTCGATCCGGCCCTGGCCGGAGGCCTCGACCGGGACCACGCCCTCGGTGACGCGCAGCCGTTCCGCGTTGGCGGCGCCCTTCGCGGCTTCGAGGCGCGCGCGGGTGGTGTCCATGCGCCGCGCCGCGAGATCGCGGGCCGCCGCGTCCGGGTTCGGCTCGGCCCTCACCAGCTCCGTCACGAGCGCCTCGAGCCCGGGCGGCGGCGCCTGGTCCGGGAATCGGTCCGCGAAGAGCCGCGCCGCGACCCCTTCCGGAGTCTGACCGGGCTCGCGGGCGGCCGCGTCGATGCGCTGGCGCACCGCCTCCCGCTTGAGCGCCACGATGTCCTCCACCGTGTGGACGGCTTTCATGGCGAGCGTCACCCCGGGGGCGTCGCGCAGGAAGGTGGCGAGGCGCTCGGCGTGCCGGTCGAAGCCGCGCGTGAAGCTCGTGCTGCCCGCCTCGAAGTAGACCGGCCAGATCCGTACGGTCTCGATGCGCGCATCCTCGGTGTAGAAGATCTTGCCCACCCAGCTCACCGGCAGCGCCAGCACGCTGATCGCGGTCTCGCGCATGGCGGCCCAGAAGGCGTCGCTCAGGTCGAGCTGGCGCGAGGCGAGATCCCCCGAGACCGGCACCGAGAGGCGGATCTCTCCCCGCGCGTTCTTGAGCAGGGAGACGAGCATCCCGAAGGGCACGCCGACCCGCTCGCGCACCTCGTCGCCGCGGCGCGAGGGGGCGTACTCGGGCTGGCCGATGAGCAGGTCGTTGGTGGCCTCGATCCGGTTGTCGGTCACACGGTAGCGCACGGTGGCCCCGAAGGCGCCGCGGCGCGCGATCCAGCCGATCAGCTTGTTGCTGTACGGGTTGACGCGGGTGAGCGGGAAGTCGGTGAGCTTGCCGTCGAGCTCGAGGTTGAGCGGGCCGCCGAGCGCGCCCAGGGTGCCCTTGATCTCGAAGGGCGCGCCGCCGGTGAGGCGCCCGTTCATCGCCACCTGGCCCCGGCTGTCGGGCGCCGTGCCGAGCCCGCGGCCGGTGAGCGCGATGCGGGAGGCTTCCTCCGCGAAGGCCGGGGTGGTCGTACGATCCACGAAGCGCACGAAGCCCTCCTCCACCGCGAAGGCGCCCACCGTGACGACCGGCGCCGTCGTGACACGGTCGCCGGCCCCCGGCGCGGCGGGCGGGGCCGGCGCGGCGTTCGGCGCGGACCGGCCCGCCATCAGGAGCCCGAGCAGCGGCACCGTGCCGTCCTCCTCGCGCTCGAGAAGGACCCACGGCCGGTCGAGGGTCACGCGCTCGGCCGTCACGCGGCGGGGCCAGTCCGCGTCGAGACGGGCCACGTCCACCCGCTTGATGTAGGCGAGCATGCGCTGCCCATCGCCGAAGGTGGGATCGTCGAAGGCGAGGCGGCCGGTGACCGCGACGGCCAGGGGCGCCAGCGTGCCCCGCACGCGCAGGTCGGCGTCCATCTTGCCCTCGATGGTGCCGCGCGAGGGCAGGAAGGCCTGCATGGTCGCCAGGTCGAGCTGCGTGGCCGCGACCTGCATGTCCACCGCCCGGGCGTCCACGCGAAGCTGCCCCTGCGCCTCGAGGTGGCCGCCGGTCGCGGTCTCCGTGCGCAGCGTCACCTGGGACGCCTCGCGCGCGGGCCAGCCGAGGTTCTCGATGTGCAGACTCGCGCCCTTGAGCTGGATGCGCCCCGGCGGGGTCAGCGCGCCATCCACGATCGCGATCACGCCGCCTTCGACCGCGGCGCGGCGCACCCGGACATCCACCGTGACCTTCGGGGCGCGCCCACCCGGCGCCGGCGGGGCGGACGGCGGCGCCGGGGTGAGCAGCGCGGTGATCGGAAAGCTCCCGTCGGCCGCGCGCTCGATCTGCGCCCACGGCTTCTGCAGCCGGGCGATCTCGACCACCATGGTCGCCGGCCACGTGTAGTCGATCCCGGTGGTCTCGAGCCGCGCGGCGGTGGCCACCGGCCGGTCGCCGTCGGCGATGGCCAGATCGGCCAGCGTGGCCGCGCCGCGCGCCGTGATCGTGAGCGGGTCGAGCGTGGCCTTGACCTGGAGGTTGCCGCTCGCGGTGCCCGCGATTCGCCCGCGCACCGGCAGATACGGGCGCACCGGCGACAGATCCATGCCGCTGGGCGTGACCTGCGCCTCGAGCGTCCGGGCGGTGAGGTCGAGCTGGCCCTTCGCGGCCAGCGTCCCGGCCCCCGGAGTGGACAGGTCGAGCTGCACCGGGATCGCGCCGCGCGCGGGCCAGTGGAAGTCTTGCGCGGCGAGACGCATGCCGGTCACCTCGAGCCGCGCGGCCGGGCTCACCGCCGCGTCCACGATCGTCGCGCTGCCGTCCTCGAAGACCGCCTCGCGCACCGCCACGGTGGCCGGGCCGGGCGCGGCGGCCGCCGGCGGAGCGGAGGGCGCGGGCGGAGTCGAGGGCGCCGGGGGCGCCGGGGCGGCCGGGCCCGGCGCCGGGCGCACCGGCCCGAACAGGGCCGCGATCGGCAGGGTCCCGTCGGCCCGGCGCTCGATGTGCACCCACGACTTCTTCATGTGCGCGCGCTCGATCGAGGCGGTGGCCGGCCAGGTGTAGTCGAGACCGACCGTCTCGATGCGGCCGACCGTGAGCACGGGCCGGTCGCCGTCGGAGAAGGAGAGATCGCTGAGCGCGGCGGTGCCGCGGGCATTGAGCTCGATCGTCTCCCCGAGCTGGCCCCTCAGGGCCATGTCGGCTTCGAGCCGGCCCTGCAGCCGTGCGGTCAGCGGCACGTAGGGGCGGTACGGCGCGAGCGTGACTCCCGCGACCCGCGCGCGCAGCTCGAAGCGAACCGGGTCGAGGGCCACGGTGCCCTCGGCCTCGAAGGTTCCGGCCTCCGGGGCGCCGGCGGAGAACCTGACCCGGGCGGGTTGCCGGCCCGGCCACGTGACGTCGTTCGCGGTGAGCGCGATCGGTCCGACCCGCAGGCGCGCGGGCGGCGTGACCGAGGCATCATCGACGCGCACCCGGCCTGCCTCGACCGCGACCTCGCCGATCTCGAGCGCCAGGGCGCCGGTGGTCGCGGTCGCCGGCTTCGCGGCGGCCGCCGAGGGCGGGGGCGTGGCCGCGGGCCGCAGCGATCGCACGACGTCCGCGATGGGGAAGCGGCCCGCGCGGTCCCGCTCGATGGTCACGCGGGGCCGGGCCAGGCGCAGGCGCTCCACGCGCACCCTCGGCCACTGCGCGTCGAGACCGGTCAGCTCCATCCGGTCGGCGGCGAGGAGCCGTCGCCGGCCCTCGCGCGTCCGGCCCTCGCTCGGGCCGCCGGGAGGCGGCGCGCCGTCGCCCGCGCGCGGCCCGTAGATGGTGGCGCCGTCGAGCGTGGCGCGCCCGCGCACCCGCGTGGTGACGCCGGCCCCGGCGGCCACGTCCACCGCGAGATCGGTCTCGATCATGCCGTTGAACTGCAGCGGAAGATCGAGATAGGGCGCCCAGAAGGCCAGGTCCACGCGGCTGATCCGGGTGCGCAGCTCCGCGCCGAGCGGGGTGGCGCGCGCGGTGCCCTGCACGTCGAGCGCGCCGCCGCCCGGCAGCGCGGCGGTGAGGGCGACCCGGGCCGGCGCGCGACCGGACGCGTCGAGGCCGTCCACCACCAGCTTCAGGCGCTCCAGCTCGAAGCGATGGGTCTGGCCGGGCCGCGGGTCGTGCACGGTGGCGCGCCCGGTGACCTCGACGCGGCCCCGCGGCCGCCCGTCGGGGCCGTCCGCGGTGGTGAACGCGAAGGTCAGCGATGGGACGGTGACGAGTGAGGCATCGGCGCCGCGGCGGCGCATCACCAGATTGTCGAGCCGGGCCTGGCCGTCGAGCCGGAGGCCGTCCTGCGCGTCCGCGGTGGCGGTCAGCCCCGCCGAGACGACGGCGCGCTCCAGCACTAGTGTGGCGTCGGGCGGCCGGTAGAGGTTGGCGAGCGTCGCGTCCATGTCGCGCAGGCTGACCCGCACGCGCCCGTGCATCGGCGCGAGCCGGACCTCGGACATCTCGACGGTCAGCGCCGCGCCGGCCACGGTGGTGGTCAGGCGGCCGCGGCCTCGCGGCTCCGGGTTCACGGTGGAGAGCAGGGCGGCCTCGATGGTGAGCGCGTCGGCCCGCCAGGTGCGGGGCGGGGTCAGGGTGCGGTCCTCGAACAGGATCGCGCCGCCGATGAGGGCAAAGCGATCCAGCGTGACGGCGGCCGCCTGCGCGCGCGGCTCGGACGGGCGCAGCAGGTCGGAGACGTTCAGGACCCCGCCCCCGGTCCGCACGATGCGCACCCGGGGATTGTCGAGCGCGAGGTCCTCGATCCAGAGGTGGCCGCGCAGCAGCGCGCCCGGCCGGAAGCGCGCCTCGAGCCGGTCGAGCTCGGCGAGCGGCGGGCCCGGCTCCCGATCGGCCAGGCGAAGCCCGGCGATGCGCAGCCGCCCGGCGCGCAGGTCGAGATCGAACTCGCGCATGGTCAGCGTGCGCCCGGTCTGAGTCTCGACCTGCCAGACCACCACCCGGCGCACCAGGCCCGGCAGCGCGAGCCAGGCCGCGGTCGCCGAGACGAGCAGCATGCCGACAACGACGATGGTGACGATGAGGCGGCGTCGGGTCACGGCCTCAGTATGCCTTGCCGCCGGCCGTCCGTCAGCCCGGCGGGGCGATTCAGCGGAAGGCGGGGGCGATCTCCGCGATGAAGCGGTCCAGATCCCGCCGCAGCTCCGGCAGGGGCCGGAACAGCGTCGGGATGAACAGGGTGTCCACCCGCGCGGCCCGCAGCTCGGCCAGCGTGGCCCGGATCTGCTCGGGAGTGCCGGCCAGGCAGGTGTCGCGCGCGTCCGCCGCGTGGCGCCCCATGCGGGAGCCGATCGTCTCGGCGAGGCCGTCCACCTCGGCCTTTCTGTCGGTGATCAGCAGGGCCATGTTGGCCGAGCGGCGGATGGTCCCGGGGTCCCGCCCGACCGCCGCGCAGTGCTCGTCGAGGATGCGGCCCTTGTGGGTCAGCACCTTGGGCCCGCCCCAGACGTTCCAGTGATCGGCGCGGCGGGCCACGGTGCGGAGCGTCACCTTCTCCCCGCCGCCGCCGATCATCAGCTCGGGGTGAGGGGTCTGCACCGGCTTGGGCTGGAGCGGGGCGTTGGAGAGCGTGTAGTAGCGGCCCTTGAAATCGCTGCGAGGCTCGGTCCACAGCGATTTCAGCACCTGGCAGGCCTCGTCGAGACGCTCGAGACGCTCGCGCATCGTGTAGAAGGGGATGCCGTAGGCCTCGTGCTCGTTCTCCTGCCAGCCCGCGCCGAGCCCGAGCAGGAGCCGGCCGCCGGAGATGATGTCCACCTGCGCGGCCATCTTCGCCACCACCGCCGGGTGGCGATAGGTATTGCCGAGCACGATGGTGCCGACCTGGATGCGCGGCACCAGCGCGGAGAGCGCGGTGAGCGTGCTCCAGCCCTCGAGCATCGCGCCCTCGCGCTCCGTCGTGTTCGGCATGAAGTGGTCGGTCACGCAGGCCACGTCCCACCGGGTGGCCTCCACGTGCTTCCACAGCTCGAGAACACCCGGCCACGTCTGGTTCCCCATGCTCGTGAAGATGCCGAAGCGCATCGCGATCTCCCTCTGGCTGGCTCTATGGATGGACGCGCGAGGCGCGAACACCTCGGGCGGGGGCCACCGGTGCCTGGCGCCCCCAGGGCTCGCCTCGACGCCGCAGCTCGCTCGGACGGAGCGAGCGCGACCCCCCATCCCCCAGAGGGGGCGGCGCGAGGGCTGCCGACCCTCGGCGGCGCGCTCGCTCCGTCACTGCGCTTCGCGCGGCGCTACGGCTCGCCCTGAGGGGCGCCAGGCACCGGTGGCCCCCGCCCGAGGTGTTCGCGTGATCGGTGATGTCCACTTGTGGTCGGTTAGTGCTCGGTCTGGGACTCGCGGGCGGGCCCGACCAGGGTGGCGCCGCCGTCCACCACCAGGACGTGGCCCGTGATGTAGCGGGCGTGGCCCGACAGCAGGAAGCGCGCGGCCTGGCCGATGTCCCAGCCGGTGCCCTCGCGGGCGAGCACGGACGCGCGCCGCCGCTGGTCGCGCGCCGCGGGGGTCATGCCGCGCGCGTAGACCATCGGGGTGTACACGGGCCCGGGGGCGATGCAGTTGACGCGGATGCCGTCGGAGCCGTGGTCCACCGCCATCGCGCGGCTGAGCGCGATCACCGCGCCCTTGGAGGCCGAGTACGTCGTGAGGCCGCGCGGGCGCAGGGCCGAGATCGAGGAGATGTTGACGATGGCGCCCCCCAGGGCGGTGCGGATCATCTCGGGGATCGCGGCCCGGGAGGCGAGGAACATGGTCTCGACGTTGACCTGCATGACCCGCCGCCAGGTGTCGGGCTTCTCCTCCACCACGCTACCCTTGCTGCCGATGCCCACGTTGTTGATCAGGAAGTCGAGCCGGCCGTAGCGGCCGACCGCCTCGCGGGCCATCGCCGTGCACTGCGCCTCGTCGGTGACGTCCACCGCGAGGGCGGAGGCCTTTCCGCCTTCGCCGGTGATCATCTCGACGGTGCGCTTGGCGAGGCCCTCGTCCCGGTCCACGACCAGGACGGCGGTGCCGCTCCGCGCCAGCAGGATGCAGGCGGCGCGCCCGTTGCCGATGCCGTCGCCGGCGGCTCCGCCGCCGGTCACGATGGCCACCCGGCCCGCCAGTCCCAGGTCGTCCTCGGGCCGCGTCGCGGTGATTGTCGTGGTCATGGCAGGCCAGCCTTTCGTGAGGAGATCAGAGCAGGGTCTCGAGCACCGGAGGCCTGGGCCTAGGCGATGGCGGCCGGCGCCCGGGGCGTGGCCTGCCACTGCGCGGGGTCGTGACCGAAGAAGACGGCGGCGCCCGCGTCCCGCAGGCGCCGCAGGGTCGCCAGCGACTCGCGCATGATGGGGCCATTCCACAGGATGCGCGGCAGCACGTCGCGATCCATGTTCTCCCGCGTGTAGCAGGCGTCCGCGGCGCAGACCATCTCTCCACCTTTGCCCGGGCGCACGCGCAGGGACTGGTGCCCGGGGGTGTGGCCGAAGGTGGGGAAGAGGATCACGCGGCCGTCGCCGAACACGTCATGCTCACCGTCAACGAGCCGGTAGTCCAGCGGGTGGTCGAAGTCGAGCGGGCTCGGGTTGTAGCCGGGGGCGAAGCCGGGCCGCCGCGCCGCTTCCATCTCCGCCTTCTGCACCAGGAACGTCGCGCGCGGGAAGAACTCGTTGCCGCCGCAGTGATCGAAGTGCAGATGCGAGTTGGCCACGAAGCGGATGTCGTCGGGTCCGAGGCCGAGCAGGGCGAGCTGGGGCACCACGTCCTCGCCCTCCCGCGACTTCACGACGAGCCGCCTGGCCCGCTCCGCCCCCATGCGCCCGATCGGATCCACGCGGGCCTGCGCGTGAACGCCGGTGTCGAAGAGGAGTCGGCCGCGCGGGTGCGCGACCAGGATGCTCATCACCGGCACCGTCCACGGCTGCCCGGGGGGCAGGTCGTCCAGCATGCTGGCCCGATCGAGCTCGATGTAGCCGCCGCAGAGCGCGAAGAGCTGGATCACGGCGGGTACGATAGCCCGTCTCGGGGCCGTTGTCAGGTGGAAACGCATCCGCCGGCATGGGCGGAAGGTCGCCCGCGCGCTCCCGGCGCCCGCGCTGGACCCCTACCCCCGGTAGTTCTCGTTCGGCCGCTTCATCTCGAAGATGTCGTGGACGTACGTGTACTGGTGGCCGGCGAGGCGGCCGACCGGCTTGAGCCGCGCGATGTCGATGCGCCCGGTGGCCGCGTCGTAGACGTCGTCGCGGACGTGGAAGTACACGATCTCACCGAGCACGAGATTGTGCGGGCCGCGGCCCACCGGGATGATCCGGGCCACGCGGCACTCGAGGCTCACCGGGGCCTGGACCACGCGAGGCGCGCGCACCCGGACCCCGGGGGCGGCGGTGAGACCGGTGAGCGCGAACTCGTCCACCTCGGGCGGGTACTCGCCCGAGGTGAGATTCATCTGGTCGGCCCGGTCGTCGTCCACGATGTTGATCACGAAGTCACCGGTGTGCTCGGCGTTCCGCACCGTATCCTTGCGGTCTCGCGCCCGCGGGCCCGAGGAGAACGCGATGGTCGGCGGGTCCTGGCAGACCCCCATGAAGAAGCTGAAGGGGGCGAGATTGTTGACGCCGTCCGCGCCCACCGTGGAGACCCACGCGATGGGCCGCGGGACCACGCAGCCGATCAGCAGCTTGTAGGTGGACTCGGACTTCATGGTCTGCGGATCGAGCTCCATGGAGATGTCTCCTCCCGGGACGAGGGTGACTTTACCGCCGCGCGACGAGCTTGCGCCAGCCGCCGGCCGTCAGCAAGCGCCGGCCGGACGGGACCGATCTTTTAAAACCGCGCCGTGTATGCTAAATTGAGCTTCCTGGCCCATCGAGTTCGTGGCCGGAAAAGTCGAGGTCGGGGCGTGGCGAGCAAGGGCATCCAGGACCTGGTCGGACAGGTGATGATCGACAAGGAGTTCCTCGCCGAGCTCCTGCGCGAGCCGGCGCAGGTGCTGGCCAGCTTCGACCTGACCCCGGACGAGCGCGCCGCCATCATGCAAGCCCTGGGCAGCACGTCCAACGTCTCGGACCGGGATCGGGCGCGCGCCCTGCAGAACGTCATGCTCAAGCGCTGGGCCACCTGATGCGGGCGCCCTCGGGACGGAGCTGAGTGGCCAGCCTCCCCGAGATCGGCTTCCTGCGCCGGGTGCTGTACTTCAAGGACGTCGAAGAGTCCGTCCTCCTCGCCCTCTGGCCCAGCTTCCGCGAGCGTCGACTCAAGAAGGGCGACGTGCTGTTCCGCGCGGGCGATGCGGGCGAGGAGTTGTTCCTGATCCGGGACGGCAGCATCGTGGTCTCCAAGCCGGTTACCGGCCGGGTGGAGCAGGTGCTCTCGCGGCTCGCCGCCGGCGAGGTCTTCGGCGAGATGAGCGTCTTCGGCGACGAGCGGCGCCGTTCGGCGACCTGCCAGGCCGAGATCGACACGATGCTCTACAGCCTCGACCGCGACAGCCTCAATCGCTTCGTGACGGGTAGCCCGCTCGCCGCGGCCAAGTTCTTCCAGCAGATGGCACAGGTCGCCTTCAAGCGCCTGCGCGACTCGTCCGACCTGGTGGCCGAAGTCACCCGCTGGGGGCTGGAGGCGACGGGTCTCGACATCGAGCACAAGTAGGGGGACCGGAGCTCGATCGTGAGCGAGGTTCCCGACAAGACCGTGGAAGGCAGGCCGAAGCGCACGCGCATCGAGCTGCTGGTCCGCGAGCAGGACGGCGACGGGTTCGAGACGCGGGAGATCCCCAGCGCGGTCGCCTACCTCCACAGCCGGCCCCACCGCATCCCCGACGCGGACTGGGAGCTGGCGCGGCTCCCCTACGCGCCGCAGGGCGTCGTCACCTACGCGCTGAAGAACCGGCGCACCGAGCAGATCATCCAGATCACCGAGACCGAGAAGTTCCTGTGGGGGCAGATGGACGGCCGCGCCTCGCTCCAGGAGATCGCGACCTCGTACCTGCTCCACTTCGGCTCCTTCGACTTCGAGATCATCCCGACCCTGATCGTGAAGCTGCTGCGCGCCGACCTGCTGACGATGCGGCCGGTTTCGCGCCTGCGGGCGGTGCTGGCCCGCAACCGGCGCAACCCGGCCGCCCGCGCGATGGAGGGCACGCTCCACGCGCTCGAGCGCCTGACCGTGACGAGCCGGCGCTCGCACCAGTTCTTCGAGCGCATGTACCGTTACGGCGGCTTCCTGCTCTTCACGCCGTGGGCCATCGTGCTGCTCGTCCTGATGGTGGGGCTCGGCACCGTCAGCGGCGTCAAGATCTGGAACAATCTGGGCGAGGTGACCAAGGGGCTCGCGAGCCACCCGCTGATCGCGATCCTGCTCGTGAAGATCGTGTTCTGGCTCACCGTGATCAACCACCAGATCATCCACGCGCTCGCCTGCATCCACTACAAGCGGCGGGTGCGCGAGTTCGGCTTCACGATCCTGCACGGCTTCATCCCGACCTTCTATGCCGACGTCACCGACATCTTCATGGCCACCCGCCGCGCGCGGGTGGTCAACTCGGTGGCGGGGCCGCTCTTCCACCTCTTCCTGGGCGGCTTCTGCTTCTGGATCGCCACCCTGCTCGAGCCCGGCCTCATGCAGGGCTTCATCGCGGCCTCCGCCATCCTCCAGATCCAGTCGTTCCTCATCTGCCTCTACCCGTTCTGGTTTCTGGAGATGGACGGCTACCACATCCTGGTCGAGGTGGTCGGCGTGCCCACCCTGAACCACGACTCGGTGCGTTTCGTGCGCGAGTCGCTCTGGCGGCGGGTCCGCACCGTCACCCGCCTCACCCGCCACGAGACGATCTGCCTCGCCTACTTCGTGCTCTCCCTCGTCTCGATCGCGGGCTTCGTGCTCCTGAACGTCTGGCTGCTCACGAGCGCGGGCGGGTCGTAGGCGGTCGGTCGCTGGGCCTGCTGATCTCCGTCTAAATCCTCAAGCTCTTTTATATGCGGGGCCCAGACATGGCCCCCGCACTCCCCCAGTCCGCGGACAGTCGTCGCGGAGCCGCGGGCTACCGTTCCGGCGCTATCTGGGCGCTAGCCGCCGCCGCGAATCACGAGCGCGATCAACCGCCCGACCGCTTCGCCCAGCGCCTCGGGTAGCTCGGCCGGCGCCGCCTCCAGCACGCGGCGCTGCTCGTCCTCGCCGAGCGCTTCGAGACGCGCCTGGGCGCGGTGGCGCACCTCGGGGGCCAGCAGGCGCGCGACCTCGAGGACGAAGCGGAGCGCCTGCTCGGCGCGCTCCTGCGGGGAGGCGGCGCCCGCCCGCGCCGTCGCGCCCGCCTCCCGCAGCCGCCGGCTCAGGCGCACCCGCTGGCCGTGCACGTGGAGCAGATCGCCGGGCACCGGCCCCCACTCGAGGTCGAGATCCTCGGTCACCGCGGCGATGGCGGGCGCCAGCGCGGGCGCGCTCTCGCGCGCGATCAGCTCGCCGAGCGCGCCCCGCCAGATCGGGGGCAGCGGCGCCGGGGCCGTCGCGTCCGCCGCCGGCTCGGGTGACTCGAGGATCTCGCCGGCGCGATCCAGCACGAGCCGGTCTTCCAAGGGCCCGCCCAGGGCCCAGAGCGAGCAGATCACGCGGTCGCCGTCGCTCCGGACCACCCGCGGCTCGCGCCGCCGGATGTCCTGCCACTCCGCGCGGTAGAACGTGGCCCCGTCCACCGTGACCTTCTCGATCTGGTGGCGGAGCTGCACGACCACGCCGGGCCGCACGTGCTGCGCCTCGAACGGCGCGGGATGCCAGTCGAGCCCCCCGTTGGCCAGGAAGCGCTCGAGCGGCAGGCCTTCGTCCGCGGCGTAGCGAAAGCACTCGAGCAGGGCGGTGAAGAGCTGCTCGGTGGGGTAGGGGCCGCGATAGCGCACGGTGACGACCCCGTGGTCCTTCATGAGTCCCGCGATCAGGTTGAGCAGGGTCGTGCCGCCGCCCGGTGGGAGCCGGCGCGGCTCGAAGAGTGGCGGGATGAAGTCGGGCCGCGCGTAGTCGAGCGCCTGGAAGACCGTCAGGGCCTCGCGCGTGCGCCACGGGGCGTCGGGCTCCAGCAGCCATACCCGGTCCGATCCGCCCCACGCCGGATGTGTGTCCGCGCCCGGCTCGACGCCGAGCCAGCGGCCGTCCGGCAGGAGGCACTTGGCCCACGCGAGCCCTCCGTCGGCGCGCCAGCGGCACGCCGCGATCAGATGACCGCGGCGATCGAACTGCAGCATCCGGCGTCGCGCGCGGCCCGGCGCGTAGGCGACCAGGGAGCCCCCGCGCCCCGCCGCGACCGGCGGGTCCGGATCGTCGAGCGCGGCCACGAGCCGCGCCACGCCGTCGGGGTCGAGGGCGAGCACGTCGGGGCGCGCGAGCCAGGCGCGCAGGCGGGGCAGCGCGGCGGGGTTCAATATGGCTCGATACTCTATCACCGTCGCGCGCCGCGGTTGCCGGACCGCGCACGGGCGGATACAATGCGGCGCGTGAAGGTCTGGCCAATCGTGATGGGTATCGCGCTGTCGCTCGGCGCGTGCTCGCCGATCGCGGTGCCCATCCAGCTCCAGCCGTTTCCGGACGTGCCGGTGCCCGCCGAATGGACCCCGTACTCCGACGACTGGGTCATCATCCGGACCCCGAAGGTCACGGCGGCCCGCCTCATCTACTTCACGCAGGGCAACGTGGAGGTGACGCTGGCCCACGCCCGGCGCCTGCTGGCCAACGCGGGCTGGCAGGAGACCCGGAGCGAGCGCTTCGTCAACGCGGAGAAGTTTCCCGGGGTCTGGGCCGAGTTCGTCAAAGGGGACGATCTCTGCCGGCTGACCGTGATCGAGGGCTCGGGGGCGACCCACGTGGACTACACCCTGGCCCGCGTGAATCCGGGCGGCTGATGGCCGGTCCCGATCTCGGCTGGATCCCGGCCACCGAGCTGGCCGCGCTCATCCGGTCCAAGCAGGTCTCGCCCGTCGAGGTGGTGGACGCGGTGCTGGCGCGGGTCGAGCGCCTCGACCCGTCGCTCAACTGCTTCGCGACGGTGACCGCCGAGGAAGCGCGCGACGCCGCGGTAGCCGCGGAGGTCGCGGTGATGACCGGCGAGGCGCTCGGGCCGCTGCACGGCGTGCCGGTGTCCATCAAGGACCTGCTCTTCACGCGGCGGGTGCCCACCAGCGGGGGCTCGCGGCTCTTCACCGACCACGTGCCCGAGGAGGACGCGGTGGCGGTGGAGCGGCTGAAGGGCGCGGGCGCGATCATCATCGGCAAGACCACGACGCCGGAGTTCGGGCACAAGGCGGTGACCGACAGCCCGCTCTTCGGGATCACGCGCAATCCCTGGAATCCCGCGCTCACGCCGGGCGGCTCGAGCGGCGGCGCGGCGGCGGCGGTGGCCGCCGGCCTCGGGCCCCTCGCGGTGGGCACCGACGGCGGCGGCTCCATCCGGATTCCCGCGTCATTCTGCGGGATCTACGGCCTCAAGCCGTCGTTCGGCCGTGTGCCGCAGAATCCCGGGTTTCCGGGCTGGGAGACCCTTTCCCACACCGGGCCGATGACCCGGACGGTTCGCGACGCGGCGCTGATGCTGGACGCGATCGCGGGCCCGGACGATCGCGATCGCCACTCGCTGCCCGCGGGTGCGCACTCGTTCCTCCCCGCGTGCGAGGGTGGCATCGCCGGGCTCAGCGTGGCGTGGTCGCCCGATCTGGGCTACGCGCGCCTGGACCCGGAGGTGGCCGATCTGTGCGCGGCGGCGGCCGAGCGCTTCGAGAGCTTCGGCGGCCACGTGGAAGTCGTGTCGCCCTACTGGGAGGATCCGGAGGAGACCTTCCGCGTCACGGTCGGCGCCGAGACATGGAGCGCGTGGGGCGACCGGCTCGAGGCCGACGGCGAGCGGATGGATCGCTCGCTCCGGGCCTTGCTGCGCTTCGGCGCCGGCGTCACCGCCGCGCAGTATCTCAAGGCGCTCCGGCGCCGCCAGGAGTTCTGGACGGAGGTGCAGCGGTTCCTGGCGCGGTTCGACCTGCTGCTCACCCCCACGGTGGCGGTGCCCGCGTTCGAGGTCGGCAAGCCCGGACTCAACGAGGTCAACGGCCAGCCGTCCTCCCCGCTCGGCTGGACGCCGTTCTGCTTCCCGTTCAACCTGACCGGCCAGCCCGCCGCCACCGTCCCCGTCGGCTTCACGAGTGCGGGGCGGCCGGTGGGGCTGCAGATCGTCGGCCGCCGCCACGCCGATCACACCGTACTGGCCGCCTCCGCCGCCTTCGAGGACGCGCAGCCCTGGGCGGATCGCCGGCCGCCGGGAGACTGATCGCGCCGTGCACTTCGCCCTGGTCTGCCTGGGCGGCGCGGTGGGGACGGGGGCCCGCTACCTCCTGGGCGGCCTCGCCATCCGGTGGCTCGGCGGCGAGTTCCCCCACGGCACCCTGCTCGTCAACGTGGTCGGGTCGTTCCTCATCGGGCTCGTGCAGGAGCTGGCCCTGGGCGCGGCGGTGGTGCCGGAGAACGTGCGCCTGGTGCTCGCGGTGGGTCTCCTGGGCGGGTTCACCACCTACTCGGCCTTCACCTACGAATCGCTCCGGCTGGCCGCGGCCGGCTCGTGGGGATCCGCGCTACTCTACGTCTCTCTCACCACCGCGCTCTGCTTCGGCGCCTGCGTGCTGGGCATCGCGGCGGCGCGCCTCGCGGCCGGCTAGGGACTCGGAGGGGAGCTACGCCCCCCTTCCGAACCTCCCCCCGGGAGATGGGAAGCGCGGGCAAAGCCCGCGCTCGAACGTGGACCACTCCGCTGGCGGCGGATCGTCCGATGTTACCGGGACAGACTCCTAGGGCTTCCGGGTAATTTCTTCCGTCCGCTTCTCGGCCTCCATGATGCGGGCGCGGTGCTCGCGGAGCGCCTGATCGTAGCGTCGCAGCATCGCATCGCGCTCGGCGTGGGAGTGCAGCCGCTCCACGAGCATGCCGGCCAGAAAGGCCACCGCCAGCGCCACCACGAGGGTGAGCGCCTGGAAGACCCGGCGGGCGCGGGGGGACTCGCGCGTCATGCCCGAGATCATAGCAAATGCCCGCGCCCGAGAATTCCCGCGTGGCGCGCTCGCCCGCGGCGTGACAATGATGGGAGGCGCGACGATGCGAAGACTCCCTCGAGCCGTGAGCGCGGCGGTCCTGGCGGCGCTGCTGGTCTGCCTGGGTGCGGGTGTGGCGCGCGCGCAGGGCCGACGCGATCGACGGACGGCGATCTGCGCGTCGAGTGGACCGCGTCGGAAGATCGCCGCCGTCCGGTGGTGAGCGGCTACGTCTACAACCAGCGGGCGGGCAGCTACGCGGTGAGCGTGCGGCTGCTCGTGGAAGCGCTCGACGGGTCCGGCCGGGTGACCGGCTCGACCATCGGCTACGTCCTGGGCGAGGTGCCGCCGTCGAACCGCCCCTATTTCGAGATCACGGCTCCCGCGGAGGCGGCGAGCCATCGAGTCACGATCGAATCGTTCGAGTGGCGGTCCTACGGGGCCGGGGGAGGGTAGACAGCATTCATGACGACGCGCCGATCGCTCCCGACGGGTTTCTGCCCGCTGGTTCTCTGCCCGCTGTTTCTTTGGATGGTGCTGGGCGTGCCCGCGGCCGCGCTCGCCGCGACCGCCGACCCATACCTGGCCGGCTACGCGGGCGCGGTCCTCGAGCGCGAGTTCAGGCTCGATCGCCGCGCGGTGACGGTGCAGAACGGCGTGCTCACGCTCGACGGGACCCAGCTCAAGGGGGCTGACCGCGCCGCCGTCGTGACGACACTGTCGAACCTGCCGGGCGTGGTCCGGGTCGAGGTGCAGGAGGCCGCCGCGGCAACGCCCGGGGTCGCGCCCGGCGCGGCGCCGGCCGCAGTATCGACCCTGCCGACCGGACTGCTGCCGACCGCGCATCTCTTCCAGGGGTTGCTGGCGGATCCGCGCTGGCCGCACTTCTCGGCCGCGTACCGCCTCTACCTCGACAACCCGGACCTGACCCACGTGGGCGCGGTGAGCTTCGGCGAGACGATCCCGCTCTTCCGGGGCCACGGCTTTGCGGACAGCCAGTGGGAGGTCGGCATCCAGGCCGGGGTGTTCGCGCTCTTCCAGATGGACGAGCCGTCCAAGGACCTGGTCAACGCCGACTACTTTGGCTCGCTGTTCGGGACCTGGCGCCGCGGCCCGTTCTCCGCGCTCGGGCGCGTCTTCCACCAGAGCTCGCACCTGGGCGACGAGCTGCTGCTCCGGACGCGCCTCGAGCGAATCAACCTCACCTACGAGAGCGTGGACCTCAAGCTGTCCTACGATCTGCCGTGGGGCTTCCGGGTCTACGGCGGAGGCGGGTTCCTGTTCAATCAGGAGCCCGAGAGCCTCAAGCCGTGGGCCGCCCAGGGGGGCGTGGAGTTCCGTAGCCCGCGGGCGTTCGCGGCCGGCCACGTCCGGCCGGTGGCCGCCGTCGATCTGCAAACCCGCGAGGAGAACAAGTGGCACCTGGACGTGTCGGCGCGGGGGGGCCTCCAGTTCGAGAACGTGCGGGTGCTCGAGCGGAGCCTCCAGCTGCTCGTCGAGTACTTCAATGGCAATTCGCCCGACGGGCAGTTCTACAAGCGGCGCGTCGAGTACCTCGGGCTGGGCGCGCACTTCCACTTCTAGCTCTCCGTGGGGGCGGCGCCACTGGCTTCCCCTGGCGGGGAACGGGGCACCCGACCCACCCCTGCCCCCCGCGCCCGCCCGGCCCCCGCTCGCTTCGCGGGATCGCGCGGCGGGCAGCGGCGGCGGTCCGGTCCTCTGCCAGGTGGAGTGTCCCTAGCTATCTGGTCAGGGCTAGGATCAGGTCCTTTGCGCTCGGGTGGCTTTGCAGGAGCTGGGGGCGGGAGGCGGTCTCGTAGTCGGCGTAGTCGAAGCCGGGGGCGACGGTGGTACCGAGGAGGGCGTAGCGGCCGCCGGGGCGCAGGCGGGCGCCTTGCCAGGTGTGGCGGGGGACAACCACTTGCGGGCGGTGGCCGGCTGCGAGGTCGGGGCCGATGAGGATCACCTGGTGGGAGCCGTCGGAGCGGAGGTGGAGCATCTCGACGGGGTCGCCCAGATAGAAGTGGAAGAGCTCGTCGGAGGCGAGGCGGTGCAGGGCCGAGAAGGTGTCGGGGGTGAGCAGGTAGTAGATCGCGGTGCTGGTGGCGCGGGCGGCGCCGTAGCGGGACGGCAGAGCGCTCGCGGGGAGCTGATCCACGCTCCGGTAGGTCTCGGTGAAGTAGCCGCCCTCGACCGGGTGCGGGACGAGGCCGAGGATTCGCCGCAGCGCCTCGACGGTGAGCATGGCGCATTGTAAGATACCCGGCATGGCACGCCTGCGACGGATCATGCACGCTACGGATTTCTCTCGCGCCTCGACCGGGGCCCTCAAGCGCGCGGTCACGATGGCGAAGGCCGACCGGGCCCAGCTCATCGTCGTTCACGTCATGACGCCCCCCTCGGTGGCGCTCCCCGGCGACGGCTACATCTCGCCCCGGCTCTACGAGGATCTCGAGGCCTCGGCGCGCGCCCAGGCGCAGAAGCGCCTCGACGCGATCGTGGCCGGAGCCCGGAAGGCGGGGGCGCGCGCCGCCGGGCTCCTGCTGCAGGGCGTGCCGCACGAGGGCGTCGCGCGGGCGGCGCGGACGAAGAAGGCCGATCTGCTCGTGATCGGCACCCACGGGCGCACCGGGCTCGCCAAGTTCTTCCTGGGCAGCGTGGCGACCCGCCTGGTCGCGAGCGCGCCGTGCCCGGTGCTGACCGTGCGCGGGCGGTGACCCCGGTGGACGGCGCGCCGATCACCGCCGACTCCAGGATCAACGACGTGCTGGCGAAGCATCCCGGCACCGCGGCGGTGTTCACCCAGGGCCGCCGCCTCTACGTGGATCAGCCGGGCGAGCTCTACGGGCGCTTTCCGGGCCTGAGCGTCGGCGACTTCGCACGCCAGAACGGCATGGATCCCGGCCCGCTCCTGGCGCAGCTCAACGCGCTCGCCGAGTCCGAGGCCGCGGCCCGCGCGTCGGGAGCGCACGGGGCCGACCGGTCGCGCGCCGGGCAGTTCTCGCTGACACTCGGCTACACGTGTAGCCATCGGCCGCGGGACGACGACGCCCCCGACAGCGTCTCGGTCGTCGCCGTCCAGTCGGCCCGCGGCCCCGAGTAGCGCGCCTGAGCGCGGAGCAGCCGGTCTCGGGCGCCTCCCCGACCGCGGATCGGTCGCGGCGGGGCAAGGAGACTGCGGTCCCCGAAGAGATCCGCTTCCTGCAGGGCCCCCAGCCTCGCGCCTTCGAGCTGGCCCGCGCCCTCCGGATCTTCTTCGAGTTCCTGCGCGGCTTCCGCGTGCTGCACTTCCTCGGACCCTGTGTGACCGTGTTCGGCTCCGCCCGCTTCGAGGCCGACCATCCCTACTACGAGCTGGGCCGCGAGGTGGGGGCCCGGCTGGCGCGCCGGGGATTCGCGGTCATGACCGGCGGCGGGCCCGGCATCATGGAGGCCGCCAACCGCGGGGCCCGGGAGGCGGGCGGGCGCTCGATCGGCTGCAACATCGAGCTGCCGCACGAGCAGCGGGCGAATCCCTACGTGGATCACGTCATCACGTTCCGCCACTTCTACGTCCGCAAGGTCATGCTCGTGAAGTACTCCTACGCCTTCATCGCGCTGCCCGGCGGCTTCGGGACGCTCGACGAGGTGTTCGAGATCGCCACGCTCGTGCAGACCGGCAAGGTCAAGGAGTTCCCGATCGTGCTGGTGGGGCGGGAGTACTGGCAGCCGCTGACCGGCTTCGTGCGCAACCGGCTGCTGGTGGAAGGCGCCATCGATCCGGGCGACGAGCAGCGGCTGCAGGTGACCGATTCTCCCGAGGAAGCGGTGGCCCTGGTGGCGGGCGTGGCGATGCGGCGCTTCGGCCTCGGCTACGGGCCCCGGGTCCGACGGCGCTGGTACCTGGGCGAGTAGGCCGCCTTGACCCGCGCAGGCCCGCTTGCTAGCGTTGGCGCCGCCACCTATGCCAACCACACCGCCGACCCGGACGTGGCGGGCCCATGCCCACGCTGAGCTCGCGATGACGGGCGTTTCGCGAGTCGCGGTCAACGACCTCTCGCTCGCGGTCGCCGAGTGGCCCGGGCCCGCGAAGGGCCGGGCCGTCGTCTGCATCCACGGGCTGACCGCCAACCATACCTGCTGGGCGAGCGTGGCCGACGTCCTCGGCCCCGCGCACCGCCTGATCGCCTACGACCTCCGGGGGCGGGGAGAGAGCGACAAGCCCGCGAAGGGCTACAGCCTCGCGCTCCACAACGAGGACCTGCTCGGGCTCCTCGATCACTTCGGGCTCGAGAAGGCGGTCCTGGTCGGCCACTCCCTGGGCGCCCACATCGCGGTCCGCTTCGCGGCCATGCGCCCGGACCGGGTCGCCAAGCTCGTCCTGGTGGACGGCGGCATCGACGTGCGCGCGGAGGTGCTCGATTCCCTGCGGCCGGCCATCAACCGGCTGGGCGTCGAGTTCCCGTCGCTCGAGATGTTCCTGGGCTTCGCGCGCATGCTGCCGATGTTCGAGGGGCGCTGGAACGACTACCTCGAGCGCTACTTCCGCTACGACGTCGAGGAGCTGCCCGCGGGCACCGTCCGGTCGAAGGCGGCGCGCCACGCCATCGAGGAGGAGATCGGCAACCTCGAGCGGGAACGGCTCTGGGTCTATCACCACCAGATCAAGGCTCCCACCCTGATCTTCCGCGCGCCCGACGGCCTGCTCACCCCCACCGACTGCCTGATGACCCAGGACGAGGCGGAGGCGATGGCCCACGCCATCCCGCGCGCCGAGCTGGTCGTGGTGCCCGGGACCAATCACTACACCGTGCTGCTCGGGCAGCACCCCAGGGTGAAGAACGCCCTCCGGGCCTTCCTCAAGAGGACGTAGCGCCGGCGGGCGACCCTTCGGGGCGTGAGCGCCTCCTTCGGCGGGCTTTCAGGGTATGCTGTGAGCGAGAATGCCCGCCGGGGATTTCGACGCTATCGTGGTCGGGGCCAGCTTCGGCGGCCTCGCCGTCGCCCGCCAGCTCCGGGGACAGGTCCTCCTCCTGGATCGCAACGAGGTCGGCAGCGTGCAGACCTCCGCGTGCGGCACCCCGCTCTGGGTTCCCGAGGCCCTCGGCGTGTCCGCCAGCGTGCTCCAGGTCCACGACCGGCTCGAGATCCGTACGCCCACCCGCACGGTGCGCTACGATCTCTCGGCGGTTCCGTTCTGCACGTTCGACTATCGGACCTTCTGCGAGGGCCTGCTGGGCCAGTGCCGGGTGCGCTTCCTGCGCACCTCGGTGAGCGGCATCCAGGACGGAGCGGTCGTCACCGGCGCGGGACGGTTCACCGCGCCCGTGATCGTGGACTGCTCGGGCTGGCGGCGCGCGCTGGTCGGCGGCGTCGGCGCTGAGCCCGCCCGGCGGTATCACTCGTTCGGGCTCGAGACCCACACCGCGCTCCAGGACGAGGGCCTGACCTTCCTGCTCGATCGCCGCCTGATCCCGCAGGGGCTCGGCTGGATCTTTCCGGTGGGCCACGGCAGCCTGGTGGGCCTTGGATCCTATGCCGGACGGTCCAAGCTCAAGCCCGCGCTCGACCGGCTCTTGCGCGCCCATGGCACCGCGGCCGGCTCCTACCACGGCACCTACTTTCCGAACCGGCCGCTCCGCTCCACGGTGGGGCGCGTGTTCGCGGTGGGCGATGCGGCCGGGCAGTGTCTGCCGCTCACCGCGGAGGGCATCCGGCCCGCGCTCTACTTCGGCGGCGAGTGCGGCCGCATCGTCCAGCGCATCCTCGACGGGGCGGTGTCGCTCGAGGCCGGCCTCGAGGCCTACCAGCGGCTCGTCGCGCGTTACCGCCGGCCCTACCGCGTGCTCCAGCTCGCCCAGTGGATGGCCGCGCACACACCGACCCGCTGGTTCGCGCTGCTCACCCAGCTCGCGGCGATGCAGCCATTCCTCCCGCGCTGGTGGCCGCGTTACGGCCGGTTCGGGCGGCCCGGGTCGTCCGGCGTGGCCGCAGCCACCTGAAATGGGGGGCGGATGAGCACGCGCGCGCGCTGGACCATCATTCTCGGCGCCAGCGGGCTATTCATCGCCGGCGGCGTGTGGCTCGTCTGGACGAACGCGCCCCTCTACCAGTTCATCGCCCGCCTGTACGTGGACAAGCTCTTCCTGAAGCAGACGTTGCGCGAATGGGGCGTCCTCGCGCCGGTCGTCTTCATCGCGCTCCAGGCCCTGCAGGTCATCCTGTCGCCGATCCCGGGTGAGGCGACCGGCATCCTGGGCGGCTATCTCTTCGGGCAGTGGCTGGGATTGCTCTACTCCACCATCGGCCTCACCCTGGGCTCCATCGGAGCCTTCGGGATCGGACGCTGGCTCGGCGCCCACTACGTGAAGAACCTGGTGAGCAAGGAGACCTGGAGCCGGCTCGGCTTCATCGTGGAGGCCGAGGGCGCGGTGCTGTGCTTCATCGTCTACCTGATCCCCGGGCTGCCGAAGGACATCGTGTGCTATCTCTTCGGGATCAGCCCGATGCCGCTCTGGGTATTCGCGCTCGTCTCGGGGCTCGGGCGCATCCCCGGCACCTGGGTGCTCTCGACCCAGGGTGCCCATACCGCGGCCGGGGACTACCGGCAGGCCATCCTGGTCACCGCGGTGGCGGTGGCGGTGGCCCTGCCGCTCTACTATTACCGCCACCGGATCATGCTCTGGTTCCGCGGCCACCCCCGGGCCCCCGGCGCCGAGGTCAACCGCGAGCTTGACAGGGAGAAGCCGGACTCGTAGACTCGGCCCACTTTGGAGGATTTCGAGCCAGTGAGCGCGAAGGGAACCGGGATGACGACCAGCCGCCACCACGCGTGGTGGTCGTTTTATTACTTTCCCCCCGTCCGCCTCCTGGCTCCCATGAGCTGAGCGAAGGGAGCCACGGGCGGACGAACCGGCCCGTGGCGCCAGGACACGATAGACGCCGCGGGCCAACCGGCCCGCGGCGTTTCTATTTCTAGCCGAGAGGTAGTGTCCGCCGACTGGGGGAGTGCGGGGGCCATGCCTGGGCCCCCGCAGCTGAAGGGCTTGACGAAGTAAAGCAACCAACCGGAGGAGGAGGGTCATGATCATCGTGCTCAGGTCCGGCATCACCGACGCCGACGTGAACGACGTGTGCCGCCGCATCACCGAGATGGGCTACGGGCCCCACGTCATCCGCGGCGAGTTCAAGACCATCGTGGCCGCGGTCGGCGAGGAGCGCGGGCGGCCCGATCTCCGCCTGCTGGAGGCGCTGGAGACGGTCGAGGCGGTCATGCCGGTGCAGCAGCCGTTCAAGCTCGCCAGCCGCGAAGTGCGTCGCGAGTCGAGCGAGGTGCGCATCAACGGAGTCACGGTGGGCGGCCGCGACGTGGTGGTGATGGCCGGACCCTGCTCGGTGGAATCCGAAGCCCAGGTCCTCGAGGTCGCGGATGCGGTCAAGGAATCGGGCGCTCGCATCCTGCGGGGCGGGGCCTACAAGCCGCGCACGTCGCCCTACGCCTTCCAGGGGCTGAAGGAGCAGGGGCTCCGCTACCTGGCGGAGGCGCGCAAGCGCACCGGACTGCCGGTGGTCACCGAGGTGCTCGAGACCGAGAGCGTGGAGCTGGTAGCGGAGTACAGCGACGTCCTCCAGATCGGCGCGCGGAACATCCAGAACTTCACGCTCCTGCGCCGGGTCGGGGAGATCGGCAAGCCGGTGCTGCTCAAGCGGGGCATGGCGACCAGCATCCAGGAGTTCCTGCTTTCGGCGGAGTACATCCTCTCCGCGGGCAATCCCAACGTGATCCTGTGCGAGCGCGGGATCCGCACCTTCGAGACCTCCACGCGGTTCACGCTGGACCTGAACGCAGTGCCGGTGCTCAAGAAGCTCTGTCACCTGCCGGTCGTCGTGGATCCTTCGCACGGCACCGGGCACTGGGACCTGGTGACCCCGATGGCCAAGGCCTCGGTGGCGTGCGGGGCCGACGGGCTCATCATCGAGGTGCACCCGCGGCCGGAGGAGGCGCTGTCGGACGGCCCGCAGTCGCTCAAGCCGTCGAAGTTCGCGCAGCTCATGCGCGAGCTCCGGCCGGTGGCGGAGGCGGTGGGTCGGGGGCTCTAAGCCATCGAAGGGGCCCCTTCTGAAGTCTAAGAAGACGGCCCCTCCGAGCCTCCCCCAGAAGCGGGTCGCGCCGGCGAAGCCGGCGCTCGAATGGAGCCCTACCTCGGACGCGCGGTCAGGGCGGGGTGTGCCGCCGCCGTGAGATCGAGCGTCTCGCGCACACGCAGGACGAGGGCGGCGGGCGTGAACGGCTTCTGCAGGAACGCGGTGCCCGCGCCCAGCACGCCGTGGCGGATGACCGCGTCGTCGGTGTAGCCCGACATGTACAGCACGCTCAGGTCGGGCCGCAGGGGGGCCAGGCGCTCGGCCAGCTCGCGGCCGCTCATGCGGGGCATGACCACGTCGGTGAGCAGCATGTCGAGCGGGCCCTGGTGCCGCTCGCAGAGCAGGAGGGCCTCGGGGCCGTTGCGCGCCTCGAGGATGGTGTAGCCGCTGGCCCGGAGGATGTCGCGCGCCAGCTCGCGGACGCCCTCCTCGTCCTCCACGAGAAGAATGGTCTCGGTGCCTCCCGCGGCCGCGGCCGGGCGCGCGCTCCGGTCCACCGTCGGCGCCGCCGCGTCCAGGCGGGGCAGGTAGATGCGGAACGTGGTGCCCTGGCCCGGCTCGCTGTCCACCTCGATGTAGCCGCCGCTCTGCTTGACGATCCCGTACACGGTGGCCAGGCCGAGCCCGGTGCCCTTGCCCACGTCCTTGGTCGTGAAGAAGGGCTCGAAGAGCCGGGCGCGCGTGGCGTCGTCCATGCCCACGCCGGAATCGCCTCCGGTCCGGAGGACGGGTGGACCTCCAGCACGACGTGCACGCGCGAGGGCGCGGCGCAGGCGGCAGGCCGAGAAAGACCAGGTGATCCAGATCCGCGCAGGCCAGGCAGAGTGGCCGTTCGGCTTCGAGGCGCAGGAACGGTCCCCTGCCCAGCTCCTCCCCGCATTCCGCGCACGCCGAATCACTGACGATCCAGAACACGACGATCTCGTCGCGCGGCTGGCGGCTCGCCGGCCGTGCCCCTGACGCCGCGCCCGAGGACCTCGTGCTCATCGCGGCTCTCGCGGTCGGCGCGGCAGTTCAGCCGCGAAGGCGTATACGAGTCTTGCGCTTGGTTCCCGAATCTCGACGGGCCTTCGTCGGCTGCACGCGCTTGCCAGGGACAGGCTGCGCCTGGCTTACCAAGGGATACCGTTCGGGGTGCGTGCGAGAACGTGGCAAACCGCAGCAT
>DATLFG010000078.1:0-12671 GCA_035524955.1 Candidatus Limnocylindria bacterium
CCATGACCACGCTCGCCCACCGCTACAACGCGCTCAATCGAAGAGCCGCGAATGCCTGAGCCGCTGCCTGACTACGCCGAGCGCTCCCAGCGCATTCTCGAGGCGGCCGGGTTCGCTCGGCGTGGCCGGATGCGCGCCCGCAGGGCCTAGCATGCCGACGCCCCGTCGACCTGCGCGCACGTCATCGCGGGGCGCACCCGCGCCGCCGCGCGACAAGGCGACGGGACGCTTCGACCCCGGCGCGCCGCCCGACCCCGGCACGACGCCCGACCCCGCCCAGGAGGTCCGCGCCGCCGAGACCCTGGCCGAGATCGCGGCCCTGAGCCGCGCGCCCTTCCGCCGCATCCTGGAGCTCTACGCGGGCGCCGCGCCGAGCCCTGAGGCCCTGGCCGCGCAGGCCGAGAAGTTCCCCGATCGCTGGGCGCAGGGCCTCGCCATCGCCGGCCGCCTCGCGGGCTACACCGAGAAGCTCGAGATCGAGGGCACCGTCGACGTCCACCACCTGCACCGCCTCTCCGACATGGAGCTGGAGCACGAGCTCATGCGGCTCCAGGCCCAGCTCGACGCCCTGCCGCCCGGGCCGCGCCGTCTGCCGCCGGCCACCGAGCGCCCCGCCCCATGAACCGGCCCCGTCGCGCACTTACGGCCACCGCCGAGGACGCGCATACGGCTCGCACCCCGCGCCTGCTGCTCGGATGGGCCGAGATCGCCCGCTATGCGCGCAAGCAGCCGCACACCTTGCAGCACTACCGCCTCAAGATGGCCTTCCCCGTGATTCGGTGGGGCCGCCACGTGGTGAGCTCGCCGACGCTGATCGACGACTGGCTGCTCACCATCGAGCAGCAACGGCGGAGACGGCGGATGGCGCTCGCCAGCCAGCCACCCCCCAAGGCATGAACGCGGTGGGACAGGTGCGCGGCGTGGTGGCGGAGCGGGTGATCGTGAGCACCACGCTCGATCCGTTCCTCTCGCTCCGCGCCCTCGCTGCCTACAGCGGGCTCGGCGTCCGCACGCTGCGCGCCTATCTGAGCGACCTCACGCACCCCCTGCCCTGCTATCGCGTGGGCGGGAAGATCCTGGTGCGGCGCTCCGAGTTCGATACGTGGATCGCGCGTCACCGTCAGGTGGGCCGCGGCGACGTCGATCGCCTCGTCACCGACGTTCTGAAGGGCCTCTAAATCCCGCTCGTGCAGGTTGACAGGATCCCTGCGGAGGGGGTATATACGATACGTATATGGCTACCCAGGCGCTTGGCATGCAGATCCGAGCGTGGCGGCTCCGGCGCGGGCTCACGCAGGCCGCCCTGGCGCAGCGCGCGGGGCTGAGCTGGATCTTCGTGGCCAAGGTCGAGGGCGGCGCGCGGTTGCCCTCGTGGCCGACGCTCGAGCGGATGGCGCGGGTCCTGCACGTCACAGTGCGCATCGAACTGGTGGGGAGGCGATAAACCCATGGGCGTGAAGGTCAAGCACTGGAAGGGCGCGTACTGGGTCTTCATCAACCACCGCGGACGCCGCAAGGCCAAGCGCGTGGGCGAAGGCGACAAAGCCAAGCGCGCAGCCCAGCGGGCCGCGGAGATCATCCAGGGCAAGCTCGCGTCGGGCGACGTCTCCGCGTTGGAGGAATCCCGCGGGCGGATCCGCACCCTCAAGGACTTCGCCGAGGAGTGGCTCAGCGCCGCCGTGCTCCTGCACTGCAAGCCCGCGACGCAGGAAAACTACCGCGTGGCGCTGCGCCGACACTGGCTGCCCGCCCTCGGCGCCCTGCCGCTCTCGAGTGTCACGCGCGAGCGCATCCGCACCGTGATGGCCGAGAAGCTCTCCAAGGCCGAGCTGAAGCCCAGTTCCCTCCGGTCGGCCCTCATCCCGCTCTCAGCCTGCCTCCACGCCGCGCTCGAGGCCGGGCTCATTCCCGGCAACCCGGCCATCCGCCTGGGCCGCTTCCTCCGCCGCCCCGATGATGCGGAAGTGCCGACGATTGATCCGTTCACACCCGCGGAGCTCACCACGATCCTGACGACGGCCGAGCAGCAGATGCCGGAATCCTACCCGCTCATCCTGACGCTGGCCCGCACCGGCGTCCGAATCGGCGAAGCCTTGGCGCTGAAGCGCGAAGACCTCGACTTCCACCAGGGCACGCTCTGGGTGCGGCGCACGTGGGGCCGACGCACGATCGGCACGACGAAGACCGGCAAGGCCCGGCGCGTCGATATGAGCCAGCAGCTCCGGCGCGTGCTCGAGGCCCACCTGACGCTCCGGGAGGCCGAGGCCGTCGTCGCCGGCCGCGCCGACTCCCCGTGGCTCGTCCCCGACCCCGAGCGGCCCGAGGGCAGCCTCCCGCTCACCCCGCTGGCCTTCTACAAGGCCGTCTGGTGGACCCTGCTGCGCCGCGCCGGCGTCCGCTACCGGAAGCCGCACACGCTCCGGCACACGTTCGCCTCGCTGCTGCTGCAGAACGGGGAGAGCGTGACCTACGTGCGGGACCAGCTCGGCCACAGCAGCATTCGGATGACCGTGGACACCTACGGCCACCTGGTGCCCGGCGCGAACCGCGGGGCCGTCGATCGCCTCGACGACGCGACCGGACGCAACCTCTACGCAACCAACCGCAGCGGGGAAGAGGCTAGTTCTGAGGAACCACGTGGAGTTAGACGGCGCCCGGAGTACTTCCGCACGAAGTGGGCCGCCAGGTCCGGCAGGTCGCTCTTGCGCTCGCGCAGCGGGGGAACGCCGAGCGGCACCACGTGGAGGCGGTAGTAGAGATCCTCGCGGAAGGCCCGCGCCCGGATGGCCTGGCGCAGGTCGGTATTGGTGGCCGCGATGACCCGCACGTCCACTTGGATCGTGCGGGTGCCGCCGAGCCGCTCGATCTCCCGCTGCTGGAGCGCGCGGAGCAGCTTGGCCTGGAGATCGACCCGTAGGCTGCCGACCTCGTCGAGGAAGAGCGTGCCTCCGTGGGCCAGCTCGAACTTGCCGGGCTTGCGCGAATGCGCCCCGGTGAAGGCACCCCTCTCGTGCCCGAACAGCTCGGACTCGAGCAGGGTGTCGGGAATCGCGGCCAGGTTCACGGCCACGAAGGGCTGGGCGCGCCGGGGACTCTGGTTGTGGATGGCGCGGGCCACCAGCTCCTTGCCGGTCCCGCTCTCCGCGGTGACGAGCACGGTGGCGTGCGTCTGCGCCACCTGGGCGATCATCTCGTAGAGGCGCACCATCTTCGGATGCCGCCCCACAAGCTGGTCGAAGCCGTGGGTGCGATCGAACTCGGCGCGCAGGTACCGCAGCTCCCGCTCCATCCCGCGCTGGCGGGCCGCCTCGCGCACGAGGCTCAGGATCTCGTCCACATCCCAGGGCTTGGCCAGGTAGTCGTACGCGCCCGCCTTCATCGCGTCCACCGCCATGCGCAGGTGCGGGTCGGCGGTGATCAGGATCACCGGGATGGACTCGTCGATCGCCAGGATCCTGGGCAGGACCTTCGACCCGGGCTCGCCCGGCATTCGCACGTCGAGCAGCGCCACGTCCACCCGGCGCGTGGCGAGGATCGCGAGGGCGGCGGCCCCGTCGGGTGCCTCCAGCACCTCGAACTCATCCTGCAGGATCAACTGCAGCGACTCCCGCACGCCCGGCTCGTCGTCGATGGCGAGCACGACGGGGCGGGGCCGATAGATGGCCGCGCCGTCGGTCGCGCCCGCGGTCTCCTTCCGGATACACTCCTGACTTCCCACGCGCGTATCCCTCCGTCCGGGACGAAATGACCGGCACCTTAGGGACTGGCGGCGCGGCTGTCAAGCGGATTCGTATCCTTGTTGCGTCAGGACGCGGTCACGGGCCGGGCGCGAGGATGGCGTTGACGGACCGGATGCCGGCGGCCAGCCCGCGCTCCCCGAGGCCACCTCGGTCACCGCGGCTGCGGGGTCACCGCGGCTGCGCGGCGCGGTCACGCGGGGCGGCGGGGCGAGGGCGCCGGCGGCGCGGGCGCGCCCCGGGACGGCGAGGCGGAGCGGCCCGGCGACGGCGCAAACCAGGACCGGCATGCAGGCCTCCGCGACGCATCCTATCCCGCGGGCGGGGAGGGATCGAGCACCAGCTCGAGGATCCGCGTGGTGGCGACGGTCACCGGCGCGATGGAGCTGCGGCGGATGCCCGCGACCCAGATGATTTCCCCGCCCGCTTCGACGAGCGGGGTGCGCGCCCGCTGCCACCGCGGGATGCCCGCGTCGATCAGGAACGACTTGAGCCTCCGCAGGGCGGGCGCGCCGAACGGCGAGAAGACGTCGCCGCGGCGACGGGGGCGCACCGCCAGCACGGATGGAAGCGCGTCGGCGTCGAAGGCGGCCCGTCCGGGCTCGCGCGGGATCGCGTAGTCACGGGCGTCCGCGACGATGCGGGCGGTCAGCCGCGCATCGATCTCGGGCAGCTCGAGCGCACCCGGCACTGGCCAGGCCCGCGCCGCGAGCGCAGGCAGCGCCACCGGCCCGACGCGCAGGCGCCGGCCGCTGCGCTCCACCGCCAGGCGTCCGAGGCGGCCCGCGCGCCGGGGCGGGGCCTCCCCGAGCAGCCGGCGGAGCGCCCGCTGGGCGGGCCCCCGCAGCGGGCGCGTCTCGCCGAGGACCGCGGCGGCCTGGCGCAGCATCTCCGCGGCCAGCTCGATGGGCCGCTCGGTGAGCGCGCCGACGTCGAGGCTCAGTCCCGCCGCGTCCCGGGTGGCCAGGCGTGCGAGGTCGGCCTGCGCCCGCTCTTCCAGATCCGCCACCACCGCACGGGCCGCCGCCGCCGAGCGGCCGAGGGCCTCCACCGCCGAGCGGCCGGTGAGCTTCGCCATGAAGGGCAGCAGATCGTGGCGAATGCGGTTGCGGAGGAAGCGGAGGTCGCGGTTGGTCGGATCCTCGGCCCAGGCGAGTCCGCGCCCGCGCAGGTACTCCTCGATCGAGGCTCGCCGCGTGTCGATCAGCGGACGGATCAGCGCCCCGCGCGCCGGCGCGATGCCGCCCAGGCCGCGCGGGCCTGCGCCCTGCAGCAGGCGCATCAGCACGGTTTCGGCCTGGTCGTCGGCGGTGTGACCGGTGGCGATGCGCGTGGCGCCGACCACGCGGGCCGCGCGCTCGAACGCGTCGTGTCGCGCCCGGCGGCTCTCCGCCTCGAGCCCGTCCCACGGCGGCGCCCGCTTCACCGTGACCCGCTCGACCCGGCAGGCCACGCCCAGGCGCTCGCAGAGGCGGCGGACGCCGTCGGCCTCCGCGTCGCCCTCGGGACGGAGACCGTGATGCACGTGCACCGCGGTCAGCGCGAGGCCGAGGGGCTCCCGCAGCGTGCAGAGGACGTCGAGGAGCGCGACGGAGTCGGGGCCGCCCGAGACGGCCACCAACACGGCTTCGCCGCCACGGAGCATCCCGTGACGGCGAATGGTGTCCTGGACGCGGACGACGAGACTAGTGGCGGTGGTCACACTGCGACTGCAATCCCACCCACACCTCGCCGTCCTCGAAGTGCTCCTTCTTCCAGATCGGCACCGTCTCCTTCAGCGTGTCGATGGCGAAGCGGCACGCCTCGAAGGCCTGGGCGCGATGGGGCGAGGACACCGCGATCATCACGCTGGACTCGCCGATCTCCAGGCGGCCGATGCGGTGCACGAGGGCCACCCGGGAGACCGCGGGCCAGCGGCTCCGGATGGCCGCTCCGATCTCGCGCATCTTGGCCAGCGCCATGGGGCCGTGGGCCTCGTATTCGAGAAACTTCACCCAGCGCCCGCCCGTCTGGTCGCGTACCACGCCCGAGAAAAGTACCAGGGCCCCCGCCCCGGGATGCTCCACCGCCTGGGCGACCGCGCGCTCGGACAGGGGCTCGCGGGTGACCTCGATCCAGTCCGGCCCGGGCTCGGCCGCCCCGCCGCTCACCGGCGGAAACAGGCAGAGCTCGTCGCCATCCCCGAGCGGGTGATCGGCGCCGACGTAGTCGTTGCGCAGGGCGAAGAGGGTGTACGGGCGATAGGGACCGAGGACGGGATACTGGCGGGTGACCGCTTCCCAGGCGCCCTCGACGGTGCCCCCGTCGGCGAGCTCCAGGTCCAGATGATCGCGGCCCGCCTCCTCGCGGTAGCGGGCGAACAGCCGGACCTGGACCTTCATCGAGCGAGCCTGGGCCCTGGCCGGCCGACTAGAACTGGTGCGACGAGCCGCAGCCGCAGGACGACTTCACGTTCGGGTTCTTGATGGCGAAGCCGGCGCCCAGCATGTTGTTGTCCACGTAGTCGATCTCGCTGCCCTGGAGATATGGCGCGCTGTGCGAGTCCACGAACACCTTCACACCGCTCGTCTCGACGACGTTGTCACCCTCGACCGGGGTATCGTCCCACCCGAGCTCGTACGACATGCCGGAGCAGCCGCCGCCCACGATGCGGATCCGAAGACCCCACTCGGGCTTACCCTCTTCGAGCCGCAGATCCGAGATCTTCTTGGCGGCCGTCTCAGTCAACGTGAGCATTCGTGCCTCCTTGGGTTACCCGCACGCGCGGGATTCAGACTGCGGTGCCATTATAACAGAAGGGTCGAGGCCTTGCCGGGTGCCCCGGGGGCCGGCTCACAGGATGCCACCGGCGGGCAGCAGGGTCAGCTCTTCCAGGGTGGCATTGGGGTCCAGCGAGGCCATCAGGAGGGCGGCTTCGGCCACCTGGTCCGGCCGAAGCATGCGGTCTCGGGCCGGCGCCGCGGGCATGGTGTCCCAGAGCGGGGTGTCGGTGGCGCCCGCCGAGAGCACCCCGACCCGCACGCCGTGAGCACGCATCTCCTCGGCCAGCACCCGGGAGAACCCGAGCAACCCGTACTTGGACGCGGTGTAGGCGGCGCTACCGGTGAGCGCCCGGCTCGTCACCACCGAGCCCACGTTGATGATGGTGCCCCGGCGCCGGGCGATCATGGCGGGCAGGACGGCCCGACAGCACAGCACCGCGCCGCGGAGGTTTACCGCCAGCATCTGGTCCCAGTCGTCCAGCTTGGAGTCGGTCACCGGCGCGAAGGTGGCGGCGCCGGCCGCGTTCACCAGCGCGTCCACCCGTCCCCACTCGGCGAGCGCCCGCCGTGCCAGGGCCTCCACCGAGGCTTCCTGGCGCACGTCGGCGGGGACCGCCAGCGCCCGCCCGCCCGCCTGGGCGATCTCGCGCGCCACGCCCTCCAGCTCGGACCCGGAGCGGGCGGCCAGCGCCACCGTGGCCCCCTCCCGGGCCAGGCGCAGCGCGACCGCGCGGCCGATGCCGCGGCCGGCTCCGGTGACGACGGCGACCTGGCCGGCGAGCTTCAAATCGAGAGCCCGCCGCGCGGCCGGATCAGCTCCATGAACTCGGCGCGCGTGCCCGCGTTCTCGCGGAAGGCGCCCAGCATCGCGGAGGTGACCGCCTTGGAGTTCTGCTTCTCCACGCCCCGCATCAGCATGCACATGTGCAGCGCCTCGACCACCACCGCGACCCCGCGCGGCTGCAGCACGTCGTTGAGCGTTTGCGCGATCTGGGTGGTGAGCCGCTCCTGCACCTGCAGCCGCCGCGCGAACATCTCCACCAGGCGCGGCAGCTTGGAGAGCCCCACGATCTTGCGCGACGGCATGTAGGCGATGTGGCACTTGCCAAAGAATGGAAGGAGGTGGTGCTCGCAGATCGAATACAGGTCGATATCCTTCACCACCACCATCTCGTCGTATTCCTCGGTGAAGAGCGCCTCGTTGAGCACCGCGTGCACGTCCTGCTTGTAGCCGGAGGTGAGGTACTCCCAGGCCTTGGCCACCCGGGCCGGCGTCTTCTCCAGGCCCTCGCGCGTTGGGTCCTCGCCGATCTCCTTCAGGAGGTCGTGAATGAGCCGCTCCATCATCGTGAGGTCACCTCGTCGGCGTGGGTCTCGCCGGAGTACTCGAACACGTTGTTGGCGGTCTCGACCAGGGTCACACGCCGGAGCACGCCCGGGGGCAACGCGGCCTCGAGCCACTCGTAGAATACCCGCGCCAGGTTCTCGCCGGTAGTGATCACGCCCGCGAGCTCGGGCACGGTGGCGGAGAGGTCGTAGTGGTCCACGTGGTCCAGGACCGCCGCCTTCACCGCGGCATCCACCACACCGAGATCCACCGACATGCCGGTGGCCGGATCGAGCGTCCCCGCCACCGTCACCTCGAGCCCGTAGTTGTGGCCGTGCCGCCGGAAGCATTGGCCGTAGATCCGGGCGTTCTCCTCGTCGGAGAGAGCGGGGTTGGCGAGCCGGTGCGCGGCGCTGAAGTGATACGCGCGGGTGACCGCGAAGGCGCTCACCCGCCGAAGTACTCCACGTGGAAGGTGGGATCTTCCCAGAGCCGCAGGCGGTGCAGGCGCTCGGCGCCGAGCTTCGGGCCGAGCAGGCCCCAGATCGCGCGCACGAGATTCTCGGTGGTGGGGATCGTCCCGGGCGGGAAGAGCGGGTCCTGGTTGAGATCCGCATGGTCGAAGCGGGACACCACCGCCTCGCCGACCACGCGCTTGAGCTCGCCGAGGTCCATCACCATGCCGGTGCGCGGGTCGATCTCACCGCGAATCGTCACCTCGAGCGTGTAGTTGTGCCCGTGGGACACGGTGAGCGAGCCGAATACCCGCGTGTTCTCCTCCGCGCTCCACTCGGGCCGCCGATAGCGGTGGGCCGCCGAGAACGTGAACCGTCGCGTCGCGTACACCATGGAACGGTCAGCCTCCTCGCGCCCGCTGTCGCGGGCGATCCTGCGTGGAGTGTACCGCGCTCAGGAAGCGCTCCGCGACGTGGCGCGGGGAGAAGCCGAGGGCGCGCCGGCGGCCCTCCTGCCCCAGACGCCTGGCCAGCGCGGGCTCGCGGATCAGCCGCTCGAGCGCCTCCGCGAGCGCGCCCGGATCGCGCGGCGCCACCAGGAGCCCGGTCGTGCCGTCGAGCACCACCTCGGGCATCGCCGCGATGCGACAGGCCACCACCGGCAGCTCGGCGGCCATCGCCTCCAGGAACACGATGCCGAAGCCCTCCTGCACCGAGGGCAGACAGAACGCGGAGGCGTTCACATACTCCTCGGCGAGGCGCGCACGGGTCAGGTCGCCCAGGAGCACGACCGCGTCCCCCAGGCCCAGCTCCGCGTGGAGGCGCGAGAGGGCGTCCCACTCCGGGCCGCGGCCGACGATGCGGACCTGGACCCCGGCCACTCGCGCGCGGAGGACCGTCGCGGCGTGCAGGAGATCCGGGAGGCGCTTGCGCGGGTACATGCGGGCCACGCTCAGCACCACCGGCCCGTTGCGCGGCCGCCTCGGGGCGCGCCAGAACTGATCGTCCCACACCTCGAGGTCGATCGGCTCCGGCACCACCGCCAGGCGCTCGGGTGGTACCCCGTACTCCCGCCGGGCCACCTCGGCCGAGTAGCGGCTCGTGACGACGACGAGGTCGGCGCGCTCGACGTTCCGACGCTCCCAGCGCGCCTGCACCGAGAGCAGGGCCCGGACCCAGCCCCGCTCGTTCCGGAGCTCGTCGGCGATGATGCCCTTGAGGCTCGCCACGAACGGCAGCGCGCGCCGGCGCGCCCACATGAAGCCGTCCAGATCGACCCCGAGCACCAGGTCGGCCTCGCGCGGCGGCCGTAGGGCGACGCCTGCATTGTAGAGCCAGCGGTCCAGCGTGTGAAATCCGGTGCGGCGCCCGAGCGGGCGCAGGGTGACCTGGTGCCCGAGCTGGGTGAGCCCTTGCGCCAGCCCCGCGATGCCGACGAAGGTCCCGCTCCCCTCGAGCGGATCGAGAGGGGTCGACGAGAGAACGGTGACGCGCAGAGGCTACCGCCCCTGGAACCGGGGCGCCCGCTTCTCGAGGAAGGCCCGCGTGCCTTCCTTGTAGTCCTCGCTGTCGAACGTCGCGATGCCCAGGGAGCGCAGGTTCTCGCGGTGGGCGTCGTTGATGCCCTCGAAGATGGCATGCACCTGGGCTTTCGTCCCCCGCACCGAGAGCGGCGCGTTGGCCGCGACCTTCTTGAGGTAGTCGTAGGTGTACGCCTCGAGGTCGGCGGCCGCCATCAGGCGCTGGATGAAACCGATGCGGAGGGCCTCCTCCGCCTCCACGGTGCGGGCCGAGTAGAGGATGTCCTTGGCGTAGGCGGGGCCCACCAGATCCACGAGCTGGTGCACGGGATCGAGCCCGTAGATGATGCTGAGCCGAGCGGCCGGGATGCCGAACCGGGAGCCGGCGGCGGCGAAGCGAAGGTCCGCGGCCATCGCGAGGGCCATCGCACCCCCCATGCAGTAGCCGAAGACCATCGCGACGGTCGGCTTCGGGCACAGCCGGATCGAGGAGTAGGCGGCCTCGGTCTGCGTGTTGTAGTGGAGCGCGGTTGCGGTATCCTTGCGGTTCTCCTGGAACTCGGAGATGTCCGCGCCGGACGCGAACGCCTCGGTGCCCGCGCCGCGATAGACGATGGCGCGCACCGAGTCGTCCTTGGCCAGGCGATCGGTCACCGTGGCGATCTCCGACCACATGGCCAGGCTGATCGCGTTGCGCATCTTCGGCCGGTTGAACACGACGGTCGCGATGGGCCCGTCCTGCTCCACCAGGATGTGGTCGCTCATGTCTTCTCTCCCTTCGGGGGTCGCAGGCGGGCCACGGTCTGGGTCACGGGAGATCAGTCTAGCGGAGGGCCGGATCGACTTCAACCGAGCGTCGGCTTACTTGGCAACGACTTACCCGGTACGATACGATGCGGTCATGATCTCGAGGCCGCGGATCCCCTCCCCATGACCCTGGCCCTCGTCGGACTCGCCGCCGTGGTCTTCACGGCCCTCGCGGGCGTCGTCCACATCGTCACGGAGCGGCGACGCCTGCGTCGGACCCAGCAGCAGTGGGAGGAGCGGGAGCGGCTGTTGAACCGAGAGCCGTAGGTGGTGGCGGCGGGAGGACTCGAACCTCCGACACGGGGCTTATGAGACCCCTGCTCTGCCACCTGAGCTACGCCGCCTTGGTAATCAGATCAGCGAGTTGCAGGCAGGGATTCTACCATGCCTCCCCGAGCGGGCCCGGAATTGCGCCGGAACGCCGGCCGAATCAGGACGCGAGGGAGGACGCCGCTTGCGGCGCGGCCGGGCTCGGCGGGAGCTGGCGCTCCACCGCGAGGCACAGAACCGCCGCCGGGGCGCGCTTCATCAGCACCGGCGCGGCCAGCCGCATGAGAAAGTTCGCGTACCGGGGCGTGTACCCGCGCTCGATCCGGAAGATCACGGGCGGGACGATCGGGCAGCATTCCTTCAACAGCTCGTAGAAGGCCGGCCCGTTGAGCTCGGGCATACCGAGGTCGGCGAGCACGAGATCGTAGCCGTGCTGGCCCAGCAGGGTTATCACGTCCGCCTTCGTCGCCGCGCTATCCACCTCGTAGCCGGCGTCCCCGAGTACCCGCGATGTCTCCCGGCGCTCCCGCTCGTCGTCGTCCATCACCAGGATGCGACGGTGGCCCGCGAAGTCCGCGCTCATCGGCGCCCGCCGATACGATGCAGAACCTCGTCGGCGGCACGGGTAGCCTGGCCCGCGAGCAGCTGGAGCGCGTCGGAGAGATCATCGCGCTCCGCGCGCAAGCCGTTGCTCTCCTCCCGGAGCCGCCGCACCTCCTCCGCGAGCGCGGCCCGCTCGGTCTCGAGTGTTCCGACGTCGGCCTGCAGGCGTCCCGCATCCTCCAGCCAGCCGCCCAGGACCTGAATGAGCTCGTGCGCCTCGTCCGACCAGCGCGCCACCTCGTCCGCCACCCGCGCAGCGATCACGGACGGCGGTCCGCCGTTACCCCGGTGCGCGGGCGCCGCGGTAACCTCGGGACGGGTCGGCCACCGGCCCCGCGAGAGATCGCGCCGGACACCGGTGGGCGTGAGATCGAGGACCGGGAAGATCCGCGAGTAGGGCACCCGGGCCGCCTCGTTCGCCTCGTGGATCCACTGCCGCTCTTGCGCGCCGAAGAGGCAGAGACTGCGGGCCTCGGCGGGGAACACCGCGCTGCTGATGTAGCGCACCCTCTTCCCGAGAGCCTGCAGCCGCGCACATGCGGCCACCAGGTCCTCGAGGTTGGACCGGAAATTCTCGGGCGGCACCTGGCTCAGATCACGCTCGACGGCGAACAGCGGCATTCGGTTCTTCTATTCTCCTGTGGACGTATACGGACGTCCGTCGGATGCTAGGCGGCCGTCGAAGCCGCCGTCAAGCACCGCGGCGCCCGCTGAAAATGCGGGCGCGGAGGCGGCGGCGCACGAATCGCCGCGTCTGATCGGTCATCGCGACGGTGGCGTGCGCGCGCGACGCGCCAGCCGTGCGGGTCCGCATCGTGTCGCCCGCGAAGGCGCATCAGCGCGTGCAAATCTCGTGTTGTGGATGCGTGGGGATAAGTGGATAAGTCGCCCGGAACGGGCAAATTGGCATGGACACCCAAGACCCCTTTGCTATAATCCCGCCCAGCGTAGAGGCCTTATCTCGGGAGGACCTTCATCATGGCCAGCCTCGCCAATCATCCGTGGATCGAAGAAGAGCAGGAGCCGCTGCTCGCGCCCGACGCCGAGGACGAGGACAAGAACGACGAGGACGACGACGAGGATGACGACGACCTCGACGACGAGGACGATGACTTCGACGACGATGACGACTTCGACGACGACGATCTCGACGATGACCTCGACGACGAGGACGACGACGAGGATGAGGA
>DATLFG010000084.1:0-65657 GCA_035524955.1 Candidatus Limnocylindria bacterium
CCCTGGCTCAGGTCCACCACCTTGAGGCCGGCGAAGGGCGCGTCGTAGCTCATCGCGTGCTTTCCTCCGGGACTGGGGCTGGGCGATAATGGCGCCCGCCGATCATACCCGAGGGAGGAACGCTATGCTCAAGGTCGAGAAGCCCCAGGATCTGCTCCAGCACGTGGGCAAGGAGCTGGGTCCGTCCGAGTGGCTCACCGTGACCCAGGAGATGATCGACAAGTTCGCCGATGCCACCGGCGATCATCAGTGGATCCACGTGGACGTGGAGCGGGCCAAGAAGGAGATGCCGGGCGGCAAGACCATCGCCCACGGCTATCTCACGCTCTCGCTCCTCCCGCAGCTCGCCCCGACCCTCATGAAGATCGAGAAGCGGCGCCGCGGTCTCAACTACGGCTCGAACCGCGTGCGCTTCACCGCCCCGGTGCCCGCGGGCGGGCGCGTGCGGCTGCGCCAGAAGCTGGTCAAGGTGGAGCCGGTGGAGGACAACGGTTTCCGCATCACCAGCGAGATGACCATGGAGGTGGAAGGCAACAGCCGTCCCGCCATGGTCGCGGAGACGCTCGGCATCGTCTACGGGTAGTCGGCCGCCCGCCACCCCCTCACCCTGACCCTCTCCCCCTCCGGGGGCGAGGGGATCGAAACGGCCCCCTCGGGCCGGGCTCGCTAGCGCGCGGCGGTCACCTTCGCGCGCAGCTCGGCCACCTGCTGGTGGAAGGGCGTACCCGGGGGCGAATTCATCGGCGTGCTCTCGGCCAGGCCGGTGATGAGCTGCACCATGATCGGCCCGTCCTCGGTGAGGAAGCCGGGCAGGCGCTTCTCGAAGTCCTCGAGCGTGGTCACGGTGTAGGCATTGCGGTAGCCGGCCGCCTTGGCCATCGCCGCGAAGTCCGTCCCCGCGCCGCCCGGCGTCTCCTGCGAGCCCGAGGTGTGGTAGACGCCGTTCTTGAAGAGCAGGTGCGTGAGGTTGCGCGGGGCCGCGCCCGCGATGGTGGCGAGCGAGCCGAGCTGCATCAGCAGCGAGCCGTCGCCGTCGAAGACGATCACGCGACGGTCGGGCGCGCCCAGGGCCAGGCCCAGCCCCATGGCGGAGGCGCCGCCCATGAAGCCCACGCAGCCGACGGAGAGATCGTCGGGGGCGATCTTCCGCCAGGCGGGCGCGGTGGTCATGGTGGGCACGCAGATGGCCGTCCCGCGGGCGGCTGCGACCAGCTTCAGAACCTCTTCGGGCTTCATCATCACGCCGTCTCCAGGCCGACCAGCACCGCGGCGGGGCCTTTCCGCTCGCGGCTCTTGCGGTAGTACTCGGCGACCAGCTTCACGTCGTCCGGACCCTCCATGCGCGCGTGGGGGATGCTGAACACGTCGAGCAGCGGCTCGGCGAAGCGCACCATGGAATGTCGCGAGTCCTTCGGATCTCGGTCCTTCTCGCGGCTCAGCAGCCCGATCATGTAGAAGATCGGGATCTTGCCGTCCATCGCGATGCCGCGGATCGTGTTCACGCTGGCGTAGAGGCCCGCGTGCTGGATCATCACGATCACCGGCTCGCCGGTCATGTAGAGCCCCGCGGCCACCGCGTTGGCGTCGTCCTCGGTCGAGCACGTGAGGACGCGCAGGCTCCGCTCCTTGTCGAGCGCGGCCAGCACGCTCTTCTGGTGCGTGTCGGGCACGCTGATGATCCAGCCGAGCGGATCCTGGCGCCGGGCGCCCTTGCGCTCCGACTGGAAAATCTCCCTGAATGCGTCGATGATGAGAGAGGACGGCACGGACTCGGGCATTGGCACCTCCTTGGCGCGGCGTATGGTACACCAGGTCGGGCGGGACGTGACACCCCCGCTGCCGGACCTCCTCCGGTCCCCGGACGAGCGCCACCCGTTCTGGCTGCGTGTCGTCTTCCTGGGCGCGGCGGTCGTGTGCTTCGCGCTGGGCGTCGTCGGCTGGCTCATCCCGGTGATCACGGGCATCCCGTTCTACGCGGCCGGGCTGGTCTTCCTGGGCCTGGCCAGCGACCGGACCCGCCGCTTCATCAACCGCATGGAGCGCAAGCTCTCTGAGAAGACCCGGCGGAGGATCCGGCGGCTGATCGCCAAGGTCCCCGGGCGGTGGGTGCGCAACCTCGTCAATATTCCCGAGGGGGCCGTCTGAGCCGCTTAAGATAGGCTCATGCTCGCGCGACTGGGCAGGGCGGCCGCCCTCGCCGGCCTGCTCTGCCTGCTCCTGCCCGCCGGGGGCGCAGACGCCCAGTCGCCGGACGACGGTCAGGCCCTCGACGTCCGCCGCCTATCCCCGGAGCAGCGCCATCGCCTCCTGGCCGGCGACACGATCGGCTACCGGGTGGCCGAGAGCAGCGAGACCGAGCTGGGCGCGGGGGTCGCCATGTACCTGCCGGTCCCGCTGGCCCGTGTGGCCGAGGCGCTCGCGAGCCCGGACATCGTGCTGAAGGAGCCGAGCATCACCGCCCAGGGGCCGCTGGCCCCGGGCGCGACGGTGGCCGCGCTCGCGGGTTACAAGCTCGCGGCGGCCGAGGTCGGGGAGGCGCAGGACGCCTTCGACGCGGTGGCCGGTGGGCGCCTCAATCTCTCCGCCGCCGAGGTCGAGGCCTTTCGTTCGGCCCGCCCCGCGCGCGGCGCCGATCGGGCGACCGTGGCGGAGAGGGGCGCCGCAGAGTGGCGGGCGCTGCTGCTCCGGCGCGCGCAGGCGTTCCAGGCGCGCGGGCTCGGCGGCATGGCGCCCTACGCGCGGCGCCGGGGCGTCAGCGATCCGGCCGCGGTGCTGCGGGCGGCCGCGGGAGACGCGCGCATCGTGGGCCATGTGATGCCGCGGCTGGCCGACTCGCTGCTGCGCTTCCCGGCGGAGCAGAGTCCCACCGCGATCAGCCAGCTCTACTGGGTGAAGCGCCAGGTGCAGGGCCGGCCCGACCCGATCCTGATCCACCATCTCGTGGACGTGACGCCCGAGCTCGCCCTCTACGTCGAGCGCCACGTCTACGTGGGCCACACCTACAACGCGAGCCAGATCCTCTCCGGCGCGGTGCCCTACGAGGACGGCGTGCTCGTCTTCTCGAGCAACCGCGTCTCCACCGACCAGGTCGCGGGCCTCGGCGGGGAGCTGAAGCGCGTGATCGGCCGGCGCCAGCTCCGCGGCGAGATCGTCAAGCGCTTCGATCGCATCCGCGCGGCGCTGGTGAAGCCGGCGGCGCCGCCCGAGCCCGTGCAGAGCCCCTAGCCGGAGACGCCGGTCCCGGTCGGCCCGGGCCGCTTCGAGCGCGGGCTCCGGGGCGCAGCCCCCTGCCGCGAAAGGCCTGGGCCAGATGGTGGAGCGGGTTCACCACGTTGAGCGCGACCAGCACGGGATGCTCGAGCGGGAAGTAGGTGGACGAGAGCAGGCCCATCGGCAGCACGAGCAGGAACACGGGCAGGCTCATGTCGGCCACCGCCGCCGGGACGGGCAGCGGGCTTGACAAGCCTCGCGCGGGGAGTCAGTGTCTCGAAGGTCCGAGAATGCCAGGAGGAGTCGGCCGATGAAGCCCAAGCGCCCACGGAAGCCAGCCCGCTCCAAGCGCCCCGCTTCGAGGCACCCCCGCCACGCGGCGGCCCGCGCCGCGCGCGATCCGCTGCTGGCCCGCATGGCGGGCGCCGACCATCGCGAGGTGGGCGGCGTGTCCATCGACACCACCCGCGCCGCCAACGGCCGCGTGAAGCGGGTGTGCTACCCGCCCGGCTTCCGCTGGTCCACCCACATGAAGCCGCTGGTGAACACGCCGCTGTGCATGCACGCCCACGTCGGGTTCTTGGCCCGCGGCCGCGTGCGCGGCTCCTACGCCGACGGCTGCGCCTTCGATCTCGCCGCGCCGCGCGCGGTGGTGATCGAGCCCGGCCACGACGCGTGGGTGGTCGGCAAGCAGGCGGCCGTGCTCATCGAGTTCGACACCGAGAGCAGCACCGCGGCCCGCTTCGGGCTGCCGGATAGCCACCGCCACGCGTGACCCGATCCGGACCGAGAGAGATCCCATGACCTCCGAGCTCGAAGACAAGTTCCAGACGCTGCACGAGATCGTGCGCGCCGCCCGCATGAACCTGGCCCCCGGCCCCTGGGACTACCTGGTGGGCGGCACCGAGACCGAGACCACGCTGCGCCGCAACCGGCTCGGGATCGACAGCCTCGCCTTCCGGCCGCGCGTGCTGCGCGACGTCTCGCGCATCGACACCGGATCCACCTTCTTCGGTCGGAAGGTCCGCATCCCGGTGATGCTGGCGCCCATCGGCTCGATCGAGTCCTTCACGCCGGGCGGCGGGGCCACCGCCGCGAAGGCCTCGGCCGCCTTCGGGGTGCCGCAGATGCTGAGCTCGGCGTGCAACCCCGGTCTCGAGGCCACCGCGGCCGCCGCTGACAACTTCCGCATCTTCCAGCTCTACGTGCGCGGCGACGACGCCTTCGTGGACGATCACGTGAAGCGCGCGAAGGACAACGGCTACGCGGTCTTCTGCATGACGGTGGACACCGCGGTGTACAGCCGGCGCGAGCGTGACCTGGCCCGGCGCTTCGTCAAGCCGTGGCGCCTGCGCGCCACCGGCCAGGACTTCCAGGCCGCGCTCTCGTGGGACCAGGTCAAGCGCTTCAAGGACCGCCACGACATGCCGCTGATCCTGAAAGGCATCGCGACCGGCGAGGACGCGGCGATCGCCTGCGACCTGGGCGTGGACGGCGTCTACGTCTCCAACCACGGCGGCCGCCAGCTCGATCACGGCCGCGGGTCCATCGAGGTCCTGCCCGAGGTGGTCAAGGCGGTCGCGGGGCGTAGCGCGGTCATGGTGGACGGCGGCTTCATGCGCGGCACCGACGTGGTCAAGGCCATCGCGCTCGGCGCGCAGGTGGTGGGGCTCGGGCGCCTCTCCTGCCTCGGCCTGGCCGCCGCGGGCGACGCCGGGCTCGTGCGCACCCTCGAGCTGCTGGAGGACGAGATCCGCATCGCGATGGGCCTGCTCGGGGTGCACAGCCTGGCCCAGCTCGACGGGTCGTATCTCCATCCGGCCGCGCCGGTCACCCTGCCCCACGTCACGAGCGCCTTCCCGCTCCTCGACCTGGACGACCGCCGCTACTAGCCTCCGTGCTCGACATCAAGATCACGGCCGGGCAGATCATCGACGGCACCGGCGCGCCCGCGCGCCGCGCCGACGTGGGCGTCACCGGCGACCGTATCGCCCTCGTGGGCGATCTCGCGACCGAGCCCGCGGGCCGCACGATCGACGCCGCCGGCCGCACCGTCACGCCCGGCTTCATCGACATGCACTCGCACTCCGACTGGCGCCTCTGGGACAACCGGCGCGCGGAATCGAAGATCCGCCAGGGCGTGACCACCGAGGTGGTCGGCAACTGTGGCTTCTCCCCGGCCCCGGTCTCCGACGCCTTCCGTCACGAGATGAAAGGCTTCGCCCTCTACCTCCCCGCGGGTATGGACTTCGCCTGGAAATCGGTCCGCGAGTTCCTCGCGCGGTACGAGGACGAGGGCATCGCGCTGAACGTGGCCCAGCTCGTCGGGCACGGGACGCTGCGCCTGGCCGCCATGGGCTTCGCGCGCCGGCCGCCCACCGTGACCGAGCAGGCCACGATGGAGCGCATGATGGACGAGGCGATGGCCGACGGCGCCTGCGGCCTCGCCACCGGGCTCATCTACGCGCCCGGCTCCTACGCGGCCACCGAGGAGATCATCAGCATCGCGCGGCGAGCGGGCGGCCGCCGCGGCTTCTACGCGAGCCACATCCGCGGCGAGGGCGCGACCCTGCTCGACGCGGTCGCCGAGGCCATCCGGGTGGGGCGCGAGGGCGGGCTGCCCACCCAGGTGAGCCACGTCAAGGCGGCCGGGCGGCCGAACTGGGGCCGCGTGGCCGACGCGCTCGCGCTGATCGACACCGCCCGGGCCCAGGGCCAGGATGTCATGGCCGACGTCTATCCCTACACCGCCTCCAGCACCACGCTGCGCACGCTGCTGCCCGACTGGGTGCTCGAGGGCGGCATCGACGCCATGCTGAGGCGTCTCGCCGACCGGGCCACGCGCGAGCGCATCCGGGAGGACCTGACCGGCGGCGGCGAGACCCTGCTGCGCGGGCTCGACTGGGCCGACATCATGGTGTCCTACTCGCCGTCGCGGCCCGAGGCGCAGGGCCGGCGCATCGCGGAGATCGCGGCCGCGCGGGGAGAAGACCCGCTCGACGCGGCCATCGACCTGATCGTGGCCGAGCAGGGCAAGGGCTACATGATCCTCTTCCAGCTCGACGAGGCCGATCTGCGCCGCGCGCTCGGGCACCCGCACGTGATGATCGGCTCGGACGGGTCGTCCCTGGCCGCGGACGGGCCGCTCGCCACCGGGAAGCCGCACCCGCGCAGCTACGGGACGTTCCCGCGCGTGCTCGGCCGCTACGCGCGCGACGAGCGCGTGCTCTCGCTCCCGGACGCCGTGTGGAAGATGACCGGGCTGCCCGCGCGGCGGCTCGGCCTCGCCGATCGCGGCGTCCTGACGCCGGGGGCGAAGGCCGACGTGGTCGTGTTCGACGCCGCGACGGTGGCCGACCGCGCGACCTACGAGGACCCGCACCGCTACGCGACCGGCATCGGCCACGTGCTGGTGAACGGGCGCGTGGTCATCGCGGATGGGGAGCACACCGGCGCGCTGCCCGGCCGGGTGCTGCGGCCGGCGTAGCCCGCCCCCTCACCCCGAGGGCCGTGGCATCGGGCGTGCCGTGAAGCGGCGCTCCGGGTTACACTGGCGGCCACGATCCGGGAGGAGCCATCATGAGCCAGACAGCCAGCCAGGTCGACCAGGTCCGCGGACGCGCGGTGGTCATGCAGCCGGAGGACGGTCCGTCCTACTGGCAGCCCGTCCCCGCCAACGGCCATGCCGACCCCAAGCTCTACCCCGCCCGCACCGGCTTCGCCGGGCATTCGATGGGCTTCCAGACCATCGCCCCGGGCGGCCGCGTGCGCGAGCACTCGCACGGCGATCAGGTCGAGCTGCAGATCTGCTTCCGCGGCAAGGGCCGCGTGGTGGTGGACGGCCAGAGCCATCCGCTGGTGCCGGGCACCGCGTGCTTCCTCGGCTACGACGTCCGGCACGAGCTCATCAACGAGAGCGCCCAGGAGGACCTGGTGATGCTGTGGGTCATCACGCCGCCCGGCCTCGAGCACTTCTTCGAGGCCATCGGCCGGCCCCGCTCGCCGGGCCAGCCCACGCCCGCGCCGTTCGAGCGGCCGACCGACGTCATCGCGATCGAGCGCCGCCTGGGGATGAACGACACCAAGTAGCCGCTCCATGCCGCACGTCTCCATCGGCGACGCCAGTATCTACTACGAGGAGGAGGGCCGGGGCCCCGCCCTGATGCTCGTCCCCGGCCTGGGCGGCCAGGGCGCCTTCTGGGGTCCCCAGGTGCGCGACTTCGCCCGGGACTTCCGCGTGATCGTGCACGACCATCGCGGCGCGGGCCGCAGCACCCACTCGCGCATCCAGTACTCGGTGGACCAGATGGCCGCCGACACCATCCAGCTCATGGATCGCCTGGGGGTGGAGACCGCCCACTACGTCGGGCACTCGACCGGCGGCGCCATCGGCCAGAGCATCGCCCAGGATCATCCAGAGCGCCTTGCCAGCCTGGTGCTGAGCGCCACGTGGCCCGGGCAGGACGCCTACTTCCGCCGCTGCTTCGAGACCCGCAAGGAGCTGCTGCTCCACCGCGGCTTCGAGAGCTACTGGCGCGCGTCGGTCGTCATGCTGCGGCCGCCCCGGTGGATCAGCGAGAACGACGCGCTGCTGGAGGAGGAGATGAAGCGCCTCGCCGCGGCGCCGCCCCCGACGGAAGTGCTCGCCAGCCGCATCGACGCCATCGTGCGCTTCGACCGGCGCGCGCGCCTGGGTGAGATCAGCTGCCCCACCCTGGTGGTCGTGGCGGGCGACGACGCGCTGACGCCGCCGTTCTACTCCGAGGAGCTGGCGGCCCGGATCCCCGGCGCCAAGCTGGCGGTGCTGCGCACCGGCGGCCACTTCGCGCCGACCCTGGTCCCCGACGAGTACAACGTGGTGGTCGGCGACTTCCTCCGCGCCCAGCTCCCCTCGTGACCGCGGGCCGCCCGACTCGCTTTGTCCTGACCGCGGCCCTGCTTCTCACCGCCCTCGCCGCGCCGCTTCCCGCCGACGCGCAGGGCGCGGGGAAGCTCGTGCGGATCGGGCGGCTGTCGCCGCTGTCCGCCGAGACGGACTCGCCCAACCTCGAGGCCTTCCGGAAGGGGCTGCGGGAGCTAGGTTGGGTCGAGGGGAAGACCTTCATCATCGAGGGCCGGTTCGCCGACGGCAGGTCCGAGCGGCTCCCCGGGCTTGCCGCGGAGCTCGTCCGGCGGCGCGTGGACGTGATCCTCACCGGATCGAATCCCGGCGCGCTCGCGGCCAAGAAGGCCACCGCCACCATTCCCATCGTGATGGTGACCACCGGGGATCCGGTCGGCGCCGGGCTCGTGACGAGCCTCGCCCGGCCCGGAGGCAATGTCACCGGGGTGACCGCGCTCGGCCAGATGCTGAACGCGAAGCGGCTCGAGCTGATCAAGGAAGCGGTGGCGGGGGTCACCCGCGTGGCGGTCCTCACGAATCCCCGGTCCATCTACACCGCGCCGTTCCTGAGGGAAAAGGAGGACATGTCCCGGAGCCTCGGGCTGCAGCTCCCGATCCTGCAGGCCCGCGACCCGGGCGGCTTCGAGAAGGCCTTCGCCGCGCTCGCCACCGAGCGCGCGGGGGCGCTCATGGTACAGACGGACGCCATGTTCATCACCCACCGCCGGCGGATCGTGGAGCTCGCAGCCAGGAGCCGCGTGCCGACGATCTACGGCGACCGGGAGTTCGTGGACGCGGGCGGCCTGATGTTCTACGGCGCCACCCTGGCCAACCTGTATCACGACGCCGCGGGCTACGCCGACCGAATCCTCAAGGGCGCCCGGCCCGCCGACCTCCCGGTCGAGCAGCCCACGAAGCTCGAGCTGGTCATCAACCTCAAGGCCGCGAAGGCTCTCGGCCTGACGATCCCGCCCTCGGTGCTCGGCCGGGCCGACCACCTCGTGGAGTGATGGGCCGCGCGCGGCCGAGCGAGCTGCGTGGCTGATCCGCGTCCACCATTGGCATCCGGAGGGGCCATGCGCCTTCAGAGCTTCTATCCGATCGTGGTCACCGAGCACCTGACCGCCTGCCGCGACTTCTACCGGCGCTGGTTCGGGCTCGAGGTCGTCTTCGAAGCCTCCTGGTTCGTCCTCCTGACCGCCGGAGAGACGGGCCCGGCCAATCTCGCGTTCATGCATCCGGGACATCCGTCCGCGCCGCCGGGGCCCGAGCGCTTCAACGGCCAGGGGATGTGCCTCGAGTTCCAGGTGGAGGACGCACGGGTCGAGCACGAGCGCTTCGCCCGCGAGGGCGCGCCGATCACCCTGGCACTCCGGGACGAGCCCTTCGGCCAGCGCCGCTTCGGCCTCTTCGACCCGGCCGGCGTGTGGATCGACGTCGTCGAGCAGATCGAGCCCGCGCCGGGCTGGTGGGATCGGTACCTGCTGCCCGCTCCGGCGCCGGGGGCACGGTGACCGGCCGGCTCCACGCCTCGCATCCGGTCAGGTGCCGAGAACCCGCTTCTCGTAGAGCGCGCTCAGGATCTCGTCCACGCACGCCGCGCCCCACAGGTCGAAGAACGGCCCGGCCTGCATGGCCGCGAACTCCCGCATCCCGCGCTCTCGCGCCTGCTCCACGGTCTCGACGCCCCGCGCGGCCTGCTGCTGCGCGCGGACCGGGTCCTTGTGATAGATGGCCGGGTACTCGATGTAGCGGTGGAGCTCCTCGAAGTCCTTGGAGTAGATGACCACCACGGGCACCGAGGCCCACTCCGCGCCGTTCTTCGCGTTGAGGAACTCGAGGATGATGTCGTGGTTGCCGTCCGGCGCGAGGGACGGATCCGGCCGCCGCGTACCCAGGACCTTGCGGCCGTCGCGGTTGAAGATGCGCAGCTCCAGCCCGCCCGCCGCGGCCAGCCGCGCGAGCCACGGCAGGTCGCGCCGGCAGTCGGACGACCAGTCCTCCGAGATCACCAGGATCTTCGCGGGGCCGCCCGGCTGGGCCGCGAGCCACTTGATCGCCGCCGCCTGGTGGTCGCTGAGCCGCGCCCGGGCGTACCGCTCGCGGAACACCGCGCTGTTGTCCTTGCGCGGGGCGGGCCTGGCGCCGCCGTCCGGGAAGTAGCTGCCGAACGCCTCGCGGGCGAGGTTCTCCGCGCTACCGGTGTACGTCATGTACTCGTCGAACGTCATCCCCTTGGCGAACCGCTCGGGCGTCACCACGCTCCTGGCCATCTCCTCCTCCTGGGGGCGGATGCTATGCTCGTCTCCAGCGCGCGAGAGGAGAATATACATGCTGGAGCTGCGGCCGGGCTGTGAATGCTGCGATCGGGATCTGCCGCCGGACTCGGAGGACGCGCGGATCTGCTCCTTCGAGTGCACCTTCTGCCGCGCGTGCGCGGAGACCGTGCTCCACGACCGCTGCCCCAACTGCGGCGGCGAGCTGGCACCCCGCCCCCGCCGGCCCGCGGACAAGCTCGCGAAGTTCCCGGCCTCGACGGCCCGCGTGCACAAGCCCGCGGGCTGCCCGGGCCAGGCCTCGGCTTCGGCGGGGCTCAGGACGGGATAAGGCTGCGGCTCCGCTGAGGGCGGGCGCCCACCCGATCCAGAGCTTCGAAGAAGCGGGTGGGCGGCAAACTACCCGGTAAGATTTTCCGCCGGGGCGTCGGGGCCCATCGCGAACGCCGGAACCCTGCGTGGCAGCGCGTGAACCTCGGTGGCACCGCGGTTGCAATTCCTGTTCGCGTGCGCAGCGCTGCACCGGGACCGATCAGGACGTGGAGCCCGTGGGGACGCGAGTACGCGCGCGATCCGGCGCGCTACGTCTTCGGCACCGCGCCGTCGGACTGGGGGCGCGAGATCGCCCAGCTCGTCCGGCCCGGCGACGCGGTGCTCGACCTGGGCTGCGGCGAGGGCCGCGATGGCGTGTTCTTCGCCGAGTTGGGTGCCACCGTCAGCGGTCTGGACGTCTCCGCCGACGGCCTCGCCAAGGCGCGGCGACTGGCGCGGCGGCAGGGCGTCAGCGTGCGCTGGATCGCGGGCTGCATGACCGAGGCGCTCCCGGCGGGCCCGTTCGACCTCATCTTCTCCTGCGGCGCTCTCCACTACGTGCCCCGCGCGCGGCGCGGCCGGCTGTTCCGCCGCCTCGCGACCATGACCCGGCCGGGCGGGCACCAGGCGCACGTCGTCTTCACCGACCGGCTCGTGTACGAAGAGAAGGGGGAGGTCGTGGACTACTTCACCGCCGGAGAGCTGCGGCAGGCATTCGTGGAGTGGCAGGTCCTCCGCAACGGCGAGCGGATGATCAGCTGCGCCCAGGACGGGAGCGTGCACGCCCACTCCGTCGAGGAGCTGGTGGCCGCGCGGCCGGTGGTGTCAGCGCCGCGGCCAGCCGAGACGTGACCACCTGGTCCACCGAGAAGAAGTCGGCCCACGGGTCCTTGCCGAGCGTGACGAGGCGCTTCGGCACCGTCTCCACCGTGAAGGCCGCGGCGTCCGTGTTCGCGGACAACTCCGCCCAGGCGAGGGGCGTGGACACCGGCGCCCCCCGGTTCGCGCGCGGCGAGTAGGCGGCCACCGCGGTCGCGCCCCGGACGTTCCGGAGATAGTCGATGAAGATCCGGCCGCGCCGGGCCGTCTTGAGCGGGTTGATCGTGTAGCGGCCCGGCGCCCGGCGCGTCATCTCGGCACCGACGCCCTCGCCCAGCGCCCGCAGCGCGTCCCAGTCCGCCTCCGGCCGGAGCGGTACGACCACGTGGAGCCCCTTCCCTCCGGTGGTCTTCACGAAGCTCACCAGGCCGAGCTGTCCGAGGAGCGCGCGCGCCTCCTCGGCCGCCTCGACCACCCGAGGCCACGGCAGGCCCGGCGCCGGATCGAGATCGAGCACGAGCCGGTCCGGGCGCTCGAGCCGCTGCACTCGGGTCCCCCACGGATGGACCTCGAGCACCCCGATCTGCGCGAGGGCGACGAGACCCGCCAGATCGTCCACGTAGAGATACGAGGCGGTGCGGCCGCCCCGCTCGCGGATGCGCGCGCGCTTGACCTGCTTCGGGACCCCGGGCGCGGCGTGCTTCTGGTAGAAGCAGGCGCCCCGATTGCCCTCGGGGCAGCGGACGAGGCTCAGCGGTCGGTCCGCCACGTGCGGCACCATCCAGTCCGCGACCGCCTCGTAGTAGCGCGCGAGCCCGAGCTTGGTGATCGCCTGGTCCCGGTAGAGCACGCGGTCCGGGTGCGTGAGCCGGACTCCCGCCACCGTGACGGGACCGCTGCTACCCCCCACGATCGGATGCGCGCGGCCGCCGGCTTCGGCGGGCGGCTTGTCTCGCGCACGATCCGGGCCGCGGGCTTGTGCGCCCACTCGGTGAACGCGACCTCGGCCACCGGCTCCGGCCACGACCTCGCGCCTTCAGTTCAGCGGGAGCCGACGGCGACGTGACCCGGCGGCAGGACCCGGGCGTCCACCAGGTCGGCCCAGGCCGGCCGCACCCGCATCCGGGCGAGCACGTTGAGCACCCGGCGGGGGCTGCCCAGGTCGCACCACGTCACCCGGGGCAGTCGAGAGACGGCGAGGTACTCCGGATGCGGCTCGAGCACCGCGCGCGAGAAGCTCGATCGCGCGATGAGGGCATAGGCCTCCTGCGCCGCCGCCACTTCCTGGTCCGAGTCGCGAAAGCGCTGGAGGCCGGCCAGCCGGCTGCTCATCTCGGGCAGCACCCGCGCCCCCAGTTCCATCAGCGCCCGCGCCCGCGCGACGACGATGGCGGTGTTCCACAGGCACCCGGCGGAAAGGCATAGCTGGGCGCGCGCCTCCGCCGGCTTCTCCCAGAACCGGGTCACCGCCGAGACGACGCCCTCGTCACCGTCGAGGGGAGCACCGGGCTCGATCCAGCCGTAATCGCCCTCGGGCGAGGTGGCCTGCGCGCCCAGCAGCACCACGCCGTCGGGGTGCCGCTCGAGCGCGCCGGCCACCTCCTGGACGTGGGCCATGAAGGTGGCCTCACCCAGGATGAAGTGATCGGAGGGAAAGACCGCGATCCTCGCGGCCGGGTCGCGCCAGGCGATCCACTGCGCTGCGTACAGGATGGCGGCCGCAGTGCCCCGGTCTTCCGGCTGGGCCAGGACATAGGGCGGCTCCGCGACGCCCGCGAACTCCTCCGCGAGGTACGCGGTGTGCCGGCGCACCGTGACCACCACGGTGCGGTTCGTGGAGATGCCGAGCGCCGTCCGATCCAGCGTCTGCCGCAGCAGGCTCCGCGACCCCAGCAGCTTCACGTACTGCTTCGGCCGCTCCTCCCCGATCACCCGGCGGACGAGGGGCCGCAGGCGCACCCCCTCGCCACCGGCGAGCACGATCCCCCACAGCCGGCGGGCTTCGGCCATCGCGGCTACGCGTTGACCTTATGCTCGGGCACGCCCGCCATCTCCGCGCAGTGCGCGCAGCAGAACCAGCGGCCGTCCGGCGCCTCGACTCCGTGGCCGATGATGCGGCAGGCACAGTGCGCGCAGGTGGGAGCCATCGCGTGCAGCGCACACTCGAACGAATCGAAGGTGCCCTTGCGATCGGATGTGGTGATCGTCATGGTCTTTTCGTAGTCGTTGCCGCAGACGTCGCAACGTCCCATCGCTTGTCCTCCCGGGGCAACCCGTTCACGAGGCGCGCGGCCACGACGACGGGGTCTTCGAGTGAATGTGGCCCGGGCGCGGCCCGCTGCTCCAGCCGCCGGCCGAGATGCCGCGCGGGCACCGCGCTCAGGGCCACCAGCGCCACCAGCGGCGAGAGGAAGAACGCCAGCACGAACCAGGCGGCCGGCTCGCGGCCCTTTTCCCAGGCGACCCAGGCGGTGACGGACGCCCCACCGACCCAGGCCCCGAACCCGAACAGCGTGAGGAGAAATCCCAGTCTCACGAAGTCGCCCAACAGCTCGTTCATGGTCTTACCGTCCGACCCCCAGCAGGAACAGGATGAGAATCAGGCTCAGCGGCACGCCGAGGAGCCAGAGCAGAATGAGTGCCATTACCAGCCTCCCGCCGCGGCCCGGTCACGCCGCGTCCGATAGTGTGTGAAGGTCATGGGCTCTCCCGAGCCCATCCATCCGCCCACGACACCGCCCATGAGACCGAGCAGCAGGACGGTCACCGCCGCCAGCGCGGCGTTGCGAGCGGCGAGCGCGGCCTCCGGATCCTGAGCGGTCGCGAAGGCCTGGGCCGGCGGGAGCCCGGCGAGCCCGCCGTACCAGCCGCCGAAGTAGGACGCCGCGCCCATGGACGCCAGGATCACGAGGAGCGGCACCGCCACGAGCCAGGCGATCGCGCCGTGCAGGATGGCGGTCTCGGAGCGCCGAACACCCGCGACCTTGGCCGCCACCCAGCCGCCAAGCGCGAACGCGAGGAACGAGCCGAGGATGCTGAACGCCATCCCCAGGAAGGTCACCTCGCGCCACGTGCCGAAGGAGCCCCCGGCCCGATGCGCGCCGACCGCGATGGCGACGAGCCCGATGATGAGGGCCAGCGCGATCGCCGCCAGCGTCCCGACCCAGACCGCGCTCCAGCACAGCGGCCACGGGAAGAACTTCTCGACCCTCACTGGTTCGACCGCCGTCTCCATCCGGTGTGTCCTCCTGCCCCGGGAAGCAGCAACTTCTGTGCCCGCTCCGCCGCCGCGCAATCACGCGCTCTCGCGCCGGTGCCGCGCGGGGGCGGGCGAGAAGAGGGGAACGTTTACCCGGTAAGAACGGAGCGCAGCCCCGGAAGGATCTCGCGCTGGTAGAAGCGCAGCCTGGCGGCGGCGGCTTGAGCCACCACCGCGGGATGGATCCGCACGGTCGGGCACGTGACCGCGGTACCCAGCTCGAGCCGGCCGGTCGCCTGCGCGATGCCGCTCCCGCGGACCCTGCTCCTCGCTGGAGAGCTTGTAGCCGAGCCGGATCGCACTCACCCGGCGGGCCGTCCGCCGGCGGGCACGCTTCTTCACGCGCGCTTCTCCGGGGGCAGCAGGCTCGCGATCAGGGGCGCGACCGCCGAGGCTTCCACGGGCTTGGCCACGTGCCGGTCGTAGCCCGCGTGGAGCGCGCGGCGCCGGTCCTCGGCCGCCGCATAGGCGGTGAGCGCGATGGCCGGGAGGTGGCGACCGAGGACGGCCTCGAGCCGGCGCACCCGGCGGATCAGGTCGTAGCCGTCCTCGCCGGGCATGCCGATGTCGCTCACCAGCACGTCGGGCCAGCGCCGCTCGATGGCCTCCACCGCGTCGGCCACCGAGGGCGCGGTCGTCACCCGCGCCCCCTCGAAGGTGAGCGTGAGCTTCAGCACCTCGCGCGTCTCCGCGTCGTCGTCCACGACCAGCACGTCCACGTTCTCGAGCCGGTGGCTGGAGGCGGCCCGATCGAGGTCCTTGGGCCGCGCGGGCGGCCCTGCGGGCCTCGGCCGCGCCGCGTGCAACGCCTCGAGCGGCAGCGATACGGTGAAGGTCGCGCCGCGCCCCTCGCCGGGGCTATCGGCGCGGATGGTCCCGCCGTGCAGCTCCACGATCTGCCGGGCGATCGAGAGCCCGAGGCCGAGGCCGCCGTGCGAGCGCATGGTGCCGGTCTCCCCCTGGCGGAACCGGTCGAAGACACGCGGCAGGAGCTCGGGCGACATGCCGCGGCCGGTGTCGGTCACGGTCAGCACCGCCTCCGAGCCCGCGCGGCGCAGCCCCACCGTCACCCGGCCGCCCGCGGGAGTGAACCGGACCGCGTTGGACAGCAGATTCCACACCACCTGCTGCAGCCGCGTCGAATCCCCGAGCACCGGCCCGGCCGCGGGATCGAGCGCGGTGGCCAGCGAGATGGCCTTGTTCTCGGCGGCGGCGCGCAAGGTCTCGATCGCGGGCTCGATGAGCCCCGCCAGCTCCACGCGCTCGATGGTGAGGTTGAACCGTCCCGAGACGATGCGGGAGACGTCCAGGAGATCGTCGATGAGCCGCGCCTGCAGGATCGCGCTGCGATCGATCGCGTCCACCGCACGGGCGATCGTCTGCGCGTCCCGGGGCCCGTTGCGCAGGACGCCCGCCCAGAGGCGCAGGGTGTTGAGCGGCGTGCGGAACTCGTGGGAGACCACGGCCAGGAACTCGTCCTTCGCCCGGCTCACCGCCTCCGCGTCCTGCCGTGCCTCCTTCTCGCGCGCGAGCAGCTCGCTGCGTTCGCGGTCACCGGCCCGCGCGGCCTCGTCGGCCGCGTGGCTGCCGGAGGTGTCGAGGGCCACGACCGCGATGGAGTGGGGCTCGCCCGCTTCGCGCACCAGAGACAGGCTGACATCCACCCAGCGGAGCGATCCGTCGGGGCGAGCGTGGTGCGTCTCGAGGGTCGCCTCGGGCTCGTCCACCGTGAGGCCGCGCAGGGCGACCGTCGCGCAGGCCCGATCCTCCGCGCACACGGTGTCGGCCAGCGAGCGGCCGATCACCTCGTCCGCGGCGCAGCCCACGAGGTCGCAGTAGCGCCGGCTCACGAGCACGAAGCGGCCCTCGAGGTCGGTCAGGGCGATGCCCGCGGTGGTCTGGTTGACGATCGCGGAGAGCTGCGCTTCACTCGCGTGCGCCGCGCGCTCGGCCAGCTCACGCGCGCGTCCGGCCGCCTCGAGGTCGCGACCCACCGACGCGAGGTCCGTCACCGGCGAGTCGATGGGCGCGGGGGTGCGGCCCTCTCCGAGCTCGGCCGCCGCCTCCGCGAGCCGGGTCAGGGACCGGGTGATGGGCCGGCAGGCCAGCGTGACCAGCGCCACCCCGGTCAGGAGAACGGCGGCGCCACCGGCCAGGATCGCGCCGAGCGACCGCATCCACGGCCGGTGGAGCGTGATCCCCGGCGCGGCGAGGACGACGGCCAGCCAGATCGCGAACGCCACGATCGGCGCCATGCCCACCCCGACCAGCACGACGAGGTAGGCGCGGAGCGGCCGGCGCGGGATCAGCGCGCCGCGCATGCGGGGCTCCTCGTGGTGGTCGGCGCGCTTGCCTCCGCTTCCCGGTAGGCCCGGAAATGCGGATAGAGGTCGACCGGGTGCGTGAGCGGCTCGGCGGGCAGCCGGACCCAGGGCGGGTGCAGGATGAAGGTGTGCAGCTCCTCCTCGGACGGGCCCGCGTGAGCCCCCAGCTCGTCGATGAAGCTCACGTCGCCGCCGGGCGCGCCGGTGCCGTAGAGCACGATGTCCCCCGCGCTCGGCATCGCCACCAGGTCGCGCAGCCCCGTCACCACCACCGCGCGATCGGCCCGCCGCGCGAAGGGATCGCGCGCGCCGGGCTCGGACCGCCGGCCGAGCGGCACGCGGTGGCCGCGGTGCCAGCAGAGCGGCCCCCCCGCGCCGCGCGCGAGCACGAGCCCGATGCCGGGGTGGCGCGAGAGCTGGACGAGCGCGCCCGGATGGCGCGACTCGATCTCGGCCGCCGACAGGGGCTCGGGCCGGTCGGTGAAGTAGACGAAGGCGTTGGGGCCCGCCGCGATCACCTTCACCTCGTCGCCGGCCGGCCCGAGGGCGTCGCGCACCACCCGCTCGATCGGGACCCCGCGGGTGAGGCGATGGAAGGGTCGGGTCGGCGTCTGCCCATGGTCCGAGAGGATGTAGAGGTCGTAGCCCATCTCGGGGAGGCGGCGGATCACGCGCGCCAGCTGCTGGATCGAGCGGTCCACGCGGCGCAGCGCCCGGAACGCCAGCCGGTCGGTGGGCCCGAACTGATGCGAGATGACGTCGTAGTCGAGGAAGTTCACGTAGATCGCGGGCACGCCGCGATAGAGATCGGCGGAGACGAGCAGCGTGAAGAGCTGGCGGGCCCAGATGGACACGCCGACGTCGATCGCGAGCGCCGCGACGGCGCGGCGGAGCTGGAGGCGGCCGGCGGCCAGCGCGCCCACGGTCCGGCCCAGCGCGCGGGTAAGGGTCACCAGGGTGAGGCCCACGCACTTGAGCGCGACCCAGCCGATCAGCAGCAGGCAGAGCGCGGTGCGGCGGAGGCCGGAGCCGGCGCGAGTGAGGCGCTTGAGGCGCGCGTAGGTCCAGAGGCTGTCGGGCGCTCCGCCGGTGAAGACGCAGCCGTAGCACGCGCCATCCTCCAGGATGCCCGCGCGGCCGTCGGCGACCCGGCGCTCCACCAGGTCGGCCACGCCGTGCTCGGGGAAGTGCAGCTCGAGACCCTCGCGCTTGTCGTAGAAGTGGAAGCCCGGAATGTCTGGCCGCACCCCGTACATGATCGACGCCTGGAACGCGGGCGTGGACGACGGGAGCCCGACCGACAGATCGCGGCGCCGGAGCTGTCCGGTCGCGAGGAGCCGGCGCGTGTTGCGCATGCTCGAGCCGGCCAGCGCGCGATCGAGAATCCCGCGGGACAGGCCGTCGATCTGGATGATCAGGAAGCGGCGGCGCGGCTCCTCGCCGGCGGGCGGCGAGAGCCGCATCCACCGGCTCCACCGGTCCACCCCGGCCTGCAACCGCAGGAGCAGCGCTTCCATGGCGTCACCCGCGCGCGAGCGCCCTCCGGCCCAGCGCGGCCAGCCCGACCACCACGAGCGCGGCCGCGGCGGCCGCCCCGAGCAGCCCCCAGGAGGCGCTCCCGCGCGTCGCCGCGTCGAAGAAGAAGCCGGCGCCCATCACCAGCACCGCGTTCATCGGGACCATCGCCAGCTCCGACCACCCGAAGTAGCGCCAGAAGCTGATGCCGGTGAGCCCGAAGCCGTAGTTGACGACCACGAAGGGCGCGATCGGGACGATGCGCAGCATCGGGATGACGGCCCAGTCGTGCTTCTCCACCAGGGCCGAGAGCCGCGCGAAGCCGTCGGTGCCGGCCAGCCATTCCGCGAGGGCGTCGCGCGCGAGATAGCGCGCGATGAGGAAGGCCAGCGCGGCCGAGATCGCGCTTCCCACCACCATCACCACGAACGCGGGGCCGATCCCGAAGAGCAAGGGCGACAGCAGGGTGAACGGCATGCCCGGCACCCCGATCAGGGTGGCCGCCACGTACACCACCACGTAGACGGCGGGGGCCAGGACGCCCAGCTCGGCCGTCCAGCCCCGCGCGGTGCCAAGGTGGCTTCCCACGTCGAGGACGCGCCCCACCGCGACCATGGCGAGCAGGAAGCCCCCCGCGGCGACCAGCGGCCAGATCCGGCGGCGGCTTCCCGCGCGAACGGGAGCGGGCGCGGCGAGGAGGCGCGAGACCGGCATGGCGGCGCCCTAGGCCGGCGACGGGCCGCGGGCGTCCGCGCCGATCGGCCGGCTCGCTGCCTCGTCGATCGCGGCCGTCCAGGTGGACGCATCCTCCTCGCTCATGCTCCCGTGCGGCAGGAGCCGCGCGTCCTCGTACCCCCAGAGCTGGATGTCCACCAGGTATTGCGCGCGCGAGGTCAGGGGCCCGCGGCAGATGCGCCGGGCGGGGACCTGGCGCATCTCCTGCTCCAGGATCTCGAGGCACCGCCGCATGAGCGGCTCCGGGATGCGGCGCCGCTCGGAGGGATACACGAATCCGAACAGGATCAGGTGGCTCAGGAGCACGCGCCAGTGCTGACCGAAGCGGCGAGCCAGGCGGCCCCAGTCGATCTGCTCGGCGCGGGCGTGGATGAGGTGCGCGATGTCGGCGCCGTCGTACCGCTCGCGCTCCATCACGTACGCCTTGGACCAGATCGTCTCCTCGACCGGACAGATCTGGACCGGCTGGCCCATCACGGTCGCGGGCGCCGCGTGACGGAACCACTCGTCGTCCACCGGACACGCCGAGTTGCCGGAGCTCCAGATGACGTCGATGTGGGCGTGCTCGTCGCGCTTGATCTTGCCGAGCCAGTGGGGAAACGTGAGCTCGGTGCGATACCCGAGGCGCCGCTCGAGGTGCGTGAGCGCGCCCGGGACGTCTCGCTCGCGCATGAACAGGTCGAGGTCCTTCACCGAGCGGCCGATGCCGAGATAGCGCTCGAGCGCGTGCCCCCCACCCACCAGGAACGGGAAGCCGCCGGTGCGCAGCTCCGCCAGCACGCGCCGGTAGAAGCGGCGCGTGGTCACCGCGAGGCCGGGGCTCCGGGCAGGCGCGCGTTGGACGGCGGCCATCGCGGGGCTCATGCGCGACCGCTCGCCCTTGCCGCATCCGCGGCCGCGGCGCCGTCGGCGGGCGTCTCGCCGACCGAGACCTCGACCACGCGGAAGGGGGGCTGGTCGGGGAAACGCCGGCGCAGCAGGGGCAGCGCCACGTTGTAGACCGGGACGCCCGCCGCGGTGGCCCCCTCGAGCTGGCCGCGGTGCGCATGACCGTGGAACACCACGTCGGGCCGGTAGCGATTGATCGGCTCCTCGAGCCGGCTCGAGCCCAGGAACGGATAGATCTCGACGGGTTCTCCGTCGACGGTGGCGCCGATCGGGGCGTAGTGCAGGAGCGCGACCCGGCCCGGCGTCCGGAGCCGGGCCAGCGCGGATTCGAGCTTGAGCGTCTCCTCGACCGCGGCGGCCACGAAGGCCTTGACCGGCGCCTCGCCCCAGGCCTGGAGCGCGCGCGCGCCGAAGCCGCCCGGGAAGCCCTTGGCGCCCGCGAAGCCGACGCCCTGCGCCTCCACCGCGGTGCCGTCGAGCACCGTGACCCCCGCCGCGTCCGTGAGGATCCGCGACACCTCGTTGGCGGCGCCCGATTCGAAGTCGTGGTTGCCGAGCACCGCGAGCTTCGTCAGCTTGGTTGCGCCGAGCTCCTTGGCGAGGACGCGCGCCTCTTCCGGCGTGCCGTAGTCGGTGAGGTCCCCGCACAGGACGAGCACATCCGCGCTCTCCGCGATCTTCGTGAGGAGCGGCTGGAACGCTCCCTCCGACGTCCGCGTACAGTGCAGATCACCGACGGCGGCCACGCGGAGCGAGGTGGTCATGGGCCCTTAAGGGTGCAACCCCCATGCCCGGCCCACCGGCGCCCTGACGGCATGATACCACCGGCCTGCGACCCCGAGCGCGACGAGTCGGTACCTCTTACCCGGTAGTTCCGCCTCGCTGACCCGGCCCCGGGCCAGGCACGGTCCGGAGCCGGACCGCGAACACGGACGCCAGGAGGGCGCAGAAACCCGGCAGGAACAGCCCGGCGCGGGCGGCATGCGTGAACTCCCGCAGGTCCCGCAGCCGGATCCAGTCTGGGGGGACCGCGTCCGGCATCCAGGCGGCGAACTGCTGATTCACCGGGTTCACGAGCAGCCAGAAGAGGGCGTGCGCGAGCGCCAGGCACCCGGCTCCCGCCGCCGCCCACCGACGCGCGGAGGACGGCTATGTACGCGACCGTGCAGACCCGAAAGCCCAGATGAGCGCTCCCACCACCGCCCCGACCTCAATCGCGGCCCCCACGATGCCGAAGTAGCGGGAGAGCGTATGGGTCACCATGACGTACAGCGCCGGCTCGTGCGTGCGCCGGACCGGCATCTCGCGCACGTGCGCGAGCGGCGCGCCGAGGGCGAGGGCGGCGACCACCAGCGTGACGAAGGACCAGACCGTCATGCCTCGGTTCGGGAGCAACCGCGATGCCACCTCCAAGTCCCCGGGCGATCTCCTGGCAGTCCGATTGCAAGGTCGCTCCGAGCATGCGGAGAGGACGGGCATGGCTTCGGTTCGTCCTGCTCGCAGGTGTCCTCGTGGCCGGCGCCACACTGGCGCCGGAGGCCCCGGCCGGCCCGGTGGCGGTGCGCTACACGGAGGGCATCACCCACGGCTTTCTCACCCTCCGGTCGACCGGCGGGGACCTGCTGGCCGAGGGGGATCTGCTGCAGGTCGTCCGTCCGGAAGGCGTGGATTCGCGCCTCGTGTTCCGCTTCAAGGACGGCTCGCTGTACGACGAGACGGTGGTGTTCTCGCAGAGCAGGGTCTTCACCCTGCTGAGCTATCGCCTGCTGCAGCGCGGGCCGAGCTTTCCCGAGGAGATGAGCATCTCGGTGGATCGTGAGCGCGACCGGGGCCGCTACACCGTCACGTCGCGCCGCGCGGGCGCCGAGGCGGAGACCGCGACCGGCGAGGTCGAGCTGCCGCCCGACGTCTACAACGGTATGTTCATCATGATCCTCCGCAACCTGCCGAAGGACACGGGCGAGACGGTGCACGTGCTCGCCTTCACGCCGAAGCCGACGCTCGTCCAGATCGAGCTGACGCCGTACGCGGCGGAGACGGTGATCGCGGGCGAGCGCCGGGTGCCCGTCATGCACTACGTGCTCAAGCCCAAGCTCGGCATGCTCCGGGGCGCGCTGGCCGCGCTCTTCGGCAAGACCCCGCCGGACTATCACTGCTGGATCGTGACCGCCGACCTCCCCGCCTTCGTGGCGATCGACGGCCCGCTCTACACCGGCGGCCCCATCTGGCGCTTCGAGACGGTGAGCCCGCGGGGCCCGGCGCGACCGGGGGCGCGCCGCTGAGCGGCTCGCCGCTCAGACGCTCTCGCGCCGGCCGCTCGCGAGCCCGGCCGCGATGTCCATGAGGCGGGCCGGATCCACCGGCTTCGAGAGGTGCGAGTCGAAGCCGGCCGCGAGAGCGCGGCGCGTGTCCTCCTCGCTCGCGTAGGCGGTCAGGGCGATCGCGGGCAGGCGCCGACCCAGGCCTGCCTCCATCGCCCGCAGGCGACGCACCAGCACGTAGCCGTCCTCGACCGGCATGCCGATGTCGCTGATGAGGAGATCGGGCCGCTCCTCCCGGATCGCGTCGAGGGCCTGGGCCGCAGAATCCGCGATCCGCACCTGCGCGCCGCCGCGCTCGAGCATGAAGCGCATCACCTCGCGGGCGTCCGCCTCGTCGTCCACGATGAGCAGGCGCAGGCCGGAGAGGCTCTGACCCACCGGTCCGTCGGTGCTCACCGCGGCGGGCGCGCGCTCGGCGGTGCGGATCGCCGCCACCGGCAGGCGCACGCTGAACGTCGCCCCCTGGCCTTCCCCTTCGCTCTGCACCGCCACGCTGCCCCCGTGCAACTCGACCAGATGCCGCACGATGGCCAAGCCGAGCCCGAGGCCGCCGTAGGCCCGGTTGGTGCTGCTCTCCGCCTGGCGGAAGCGCTCGAAGACGTGGGGCAGGAACTCGCGCTTGATGCCCGCTCCGGTGTCCGCCACCGTGAGCACGATCTCCGAGTCGCGGCCGGCCACCGCCACGGTCACCCGCCCGCCCTTCGGCGTGAACTTGATCCCGTTGGAGAGCAGGTTCCAGAGCACCTGCTGGATCCGGTCCGGATCGCCCATCACCGCGGGCAGGTCGGGCTCCATGCGCGCCTCGAGCGTCACCGACTTGGCGAGCGCGGCCGACTCCACCGCCTCCATCGCCGCGCGCACCACCGGGGGCAGGCGAACCGGCCGGGCCTGCAGCCGCAGCTTGCCGGTGACGATGCGCGAGACGTCGAGCAGATCCTCGATGAGCTGGCCGAGCGTCTTGGTGCTCCGCTCGATGGCGTCCAGCGCGCGCTCCGCGCTCGCCGGATCGAGATTGGGCGAGCGCAGCAGGTAGGCCCAGTTGAGCAGGGGCTGGAGCGGGCTCCGCAGCTCGTGGGACAGCGTGGCCAGGAACTCGTCCTTGGTCCGGCTCGCGCTCTCCGCCTCTGCCCGCATCTGGTGCTCGTGCGCCAGCATCCGCATGTTGTGGATGGCGATGGCCGCGTACTCCGCGAGCTGGCGCAGGACGGTCTCGGTGCGATCGTCGAAGGGCTTCGGCGTGCGCCGGTGCACGTAGAGCAGCCCCTCGACGCGTCCCTCCACCATGATCGGCACCACCAGGGTGGCCACGAGCCCCTCGATCCGGACGGCGTCGGCATACGCGTGCGTGATCCGCGGATCCTCCGCCATGTTGTCGCTGCGAAACGGGCGGCCCGACTCGAGCACGAGCCCGCCCGCGCCGCGCCCCGGAACGATGCCGAGCGCCTCCGGCGCCCCGCGGTACTCGCCGGCCCGGTTGCGCATGACGACGGAGCCGCTCTGCGTCTCGCGCAAGGCGACGCTCGTGAGATCGCACCGGCACAGCTCCCTGGCGCCGTCCACCACGCGCTGCAGGACGGTTGACACGTCCTGCGCGGTATTGATGGAGCGGGCCAGCTCCGCGAGCACTTCCGCCTCGCGTCGTCGCCGGCCCGCCTCCACGAAGAGAATCGCGTTGTCGATCGCCACCGCGGCCTGCACCGCCAGCCCCTCGAAGCCCGCGAAGTCCTCGGGCCGGAACGCCACGTCCACCCGGCGGGCGACCGCCAGCACGCCCAGCAGCCGGTCGCGGCTCACCAGGGGCTGCGCCATCGCGTGGCGCACTCCCAGGCGGACGACCGCGGACAGGGCGTACGGAGAGGCCGGATAGTCGTTGACGAGCAGGCCGCGGCGCGCCTCCGCGCAGCTCGCCACCATCCCACCCTCCGCGGGAAACGGGGCCTCCGACTCCGGCTCGATCCGACCCCACGTCCGGGCATCGAGGGACTGGCGCTCCTCGTCGAACAGATACGCGAAGCCGGCGCCGTCGAACAGCCGGCCCGCCCGCTCCACGATCAGGCCGAGCAGGCGGTCCAGGTCGAGCTCGGCGCTGAGATCACGCTGCACGGTGGCGAGGGCCTCGACCTGCTCGCGTCGCGACGTCTCCAGCGCGAAGAGGCGCGCCTTCTCGACCGCGATGGCGGCCTGGTTGGCGAAATCCTGAAGCCGTCGGATCTCCTCGGCGCCGAAGGCCCGCCCGGTCACATCGCCGACCGCGAGCACACCGGTGACCCGCCCGCCGATCATCAGCGGCACCGCGAGCACCGAGCCGTGCCCTGACCGCTCGACCAGCGCGCGGGTCGCGGGCGCGAGAGTGAGCCGCGGGTCGGTCAGGATGTTGGACGTCGAGACCGGGCGGCGCTCGCTCACCGCGAAGCCGGCGAGCGCCTCGTCCTGCCGGATGCGGGTGCCCGGGGGAAACGGGCTGTCCGAGCCGGACGTGGCGACGGCCACCAGGCGGTTGGTGGCGTGCTCGAGCTCCCACAGGACGGACACGGTCCCGCCGAGCAGCGCGCGGATGCCCTCGGCGATGTGTCGGCCCGCGCTCTCCGTGTCGAGCGACTGCACGAGGGCCTGGCCGACCGCTGACAGGGCCGCCGCGTCGCGGCGGGCCGCCTGCTCGCGCGCGAGGACTTCCGCGTACTCGCGCTCGACGGCGCGCCGCTCGGTGAGATCGCGGAAGACGAGGACCACGCCTCCCGCGTCGCCCGCGCGATCGGGAATCGGGGCGCCGCTGCCGTCGATGGCGCGCTCCGCCCCACCCCGCCGCGCGAGCAGGGAGCCCGCGGGCAGCGCGACCGGCTGGCGCTCGAGGCGCACCCGCACGGCCGGGCTCTCGACCGGGTCCCGCGTCGTCTCGTTCACGAGGACGAAGACCGCCGCGACCGGGCGCCCGCGCGCTTCGCGCTCGGTCCATCCGGTGAGGCGCTCCGCCGCCGGGTTCATGAACGCGACGCGCCCACCCCGGTCCGCGACGATGACCGCGTCCCCGATGCCCGCGAGCGCGACCGCCATCGCCTCCCGCTGCTCCGGCGCCCGGTCCTCGGCGCGGCGGCGGCCGGCGGCGAGCGCGCTGATGACCCCCGCCACCAGCACGAAGAGCAGCATGCGGAGGAAGCCGCCGCGGTGGGGTGCCTCGACGAACGCGGTATGGCCCACGACGGCGACGGCGGTGGCCAGCAGGCCCGGGCCGAGACCGCCATACCAGGAGCTGACGACCACGGCGGCCAGGAGCAAGAGGAGCTGCGACGGCTCGGCCAGGGGCACCGCGAGGTAGATGCACGTGAGGGCGAGGCCCACCGCCAGCAGGGCGGCGCCGTATGCCTTCCCGGACTTCACCGAGCGAAGGACCTTCACGCTGATCGAGCCATGTTCTGCCACATCGTCGGGTGCCGACACATATCATACCTTCCGCCGGCCCGGATCGTCCTCAGGACGGCAATGGCCGTCCCTGGGACGCGTGAGGTGTAGTGGCCGGTTTCCCTGGGACTTGTCGCGGGTCCGGCGCGATCGACCGGGGGTACCCGGTAGATTCGACTCGGTAAACTTCGACCCGCGGGAGAAGGAGGACGTCGATGCGCGACACCGCCTGGCTGATCGTGGCGATCGTGGCCGGGGTCCTGGCGGCCATCGGCTGGATCGCGCGCGAGCGCTGGATCATGCGCCGCCGCCGGCGCCGCTGATGCCCTTGCGCCGCCGCGCGCAAGTCCGGTAGCCTACGCGGGGCCACGCGGCGGTGGAGCTCGAGCCCGCGGGCCGGGAGAAGCTCATGGGCGCTCGGAAGGCGCGGATCGGCATCATCGGGGCCGGGGCCATCGGCTGCGTGGTGGGCGGCCTGTTGGCCAAGGCCGGCCACGACGTGACGCTGGCCGATCCCTGGCCGGAGCACGTGGAGCAGATCAAGCGCGGCGGGCTCCGCCTCTCCGGAAGCTGCGGCGAGCACCTCGTGCCCGCCCGGGCGCTGACCCTGGGCGAGTTCGGGCAGGTGCGCGAGCCGTTCGAGGCGGTGTTCGTGGCGGTGAAATCCTACGACACCGAGTGGGCCACCCAGATGGCGGTGGACCACCTGCGGCAGCCGGACGGGGTCGTGGTGGATTTCCAGAACGGGATCAACGACCATCGCGTGGCCGCGGTCGCGGGGCGCGAGCGCGCGCTGGGCTGCGTCATCCTCATCAGCGCCGGCATGTACGAGCCGGCCCACGCCATCCGTACCGACCGCGGCAGCGCCGCCTTCAAGATCGGCGAGCACGACGGCGCCGACTCGCCGCGCGCCCGCCGGATGGCGGAGATCATGAGCGAGGTCGCGCCCGCGGTGGTGACGACCAACCTGTGGGGCGAGCGCTGGTCGAAGCTCGCGCTCAACTGCATGCTCAACCCGCTCGCGGGCCTGAGCGGGCTCGGCACCGCGGAGGTGCGGTCGGAATCGGTACCGCGCCGGGTGGCCGCCCACCTCGGAGCCGAGGTGGTGCGGGTCGGGACCGCGCTCGGCCATCACATCGAGCCCATCCTGGGCATCGCGGCCAAGCGCTTCGTGGACGCGGCCGGCGCGGCCGACATCGAGTTGCTCGGCCGCGAGATCGCGGCGGACGCCCAGAGCCGGAGCGGCGGCCGGCCCTCGATGCTGCAGGACGTGATGAAGGGCCGCCGCACCGAGATCGACCATCTCAACGGCTTCGTCGCCGCCGAGGGCCGCAACGTCGGCGTTCCCACGCCCTTCAACGACGCGGTGGTGGCGGCGTTCCACGCGCACGGCGTCGGCCGGCTCGAGCCCGATCCCCGCAACCTCGAGCCGCTCGTTCGCCTCCTGGCCTAGCCGGGGCCGCGTGGAGCTGCTGTTCGTCCTGGGTGTCGGTCTGGCCGCCGGCACCCTCAGCGGCATCGTGGGCTTCGGCTCGTCGATCATGCTGATGCCCGTGCTGGTGATCGTGTCCGGGCCGCTCCACGCGGTGCCGATCATGGCGATCGCTGCGATCCTGGCCAACCTCTCGCGGGTGCTGATCTGGTGGCGGGAGGTGGACTGGCGCGCGGTCGCGGCCTACTCCATCACCGGCGTGCCCGCGGCCGCGCTCGGCGCGCGGACCCTGCTGGTGCTGCCGCCGCGACTGATCGAGGGCGCGCTCGGCGTCTTCTTCCTGCTGATGATCCCGGCGCGGCGATGGCTCGCCGCCCGCGGCGTCCGGCTGCGCCTGCCGCATCTGGCCGCGATCGGGCTGGTGGTCGGCTTCCTCACCGGGATCGTGGTGACCACGGGTCCGATCACCGCGCCGATCTTCCTGGCCTACGGCCTCGTGAAGGGCGCGTTCATCGCCACCGAGGCTGCGGGGTCGCTCGCGGTCTACCTGAGCAAGACCGCCGTGTTCCGCCACTTCGGCGCCCTGCCGCTGCCCGTGATCACGCAGGGCCTCATCACCGGCGCCTCGCTCATGGCCGGCGCCTGGATCGCCAAGCGCTTCGTGATCCGTCTGCACCCCGACCGCTTCCGCCTCCTGATGGACACCCTGATGCTCCTCTCCGGCCTCACGATGCTCTACACCGCCTTCCGATAGGGGTCACCGATAGGGGTCAGGTCTTACATTCCGACATTTCCACGCGCGCCGCCTTCACCGCTCAGGCCGAGAAATGTCGGAATGTAAGACCTGACCCCGGATCTCGGCGTCGTGCTCGCCGATGCGCGGGGGGGCACGGCGGATGGGGGGGCGCTGGCCGTCGAAGGAGAGGGGAAGCGAGACGACGTCGTAGTCGTCGCCGGGCAGGCGCTGGATGATGCCGATCGCCTCGGCCTGCGGCTGGGTGACCGCCTCGGGGAGCGTATGGATGGGGCCGCAGGGTACGCCGCCCGCTTCCAGCAGGTCGATCCACTCGCCCTTGGTGCGCGTGACGAAGATGGCCTCCAGCCGCTCCAGCAGCGCGGGCTTGTTGGCCACGCGCGCGGCGTTGGTGACGAAGCGCTCATCGGTCGCCCACTCCGGGTGGCCCACGACGGCCGCGAGCTTGGCAAAAAGGCGGTCGTTGCCGGCCGCGACGATGATGGTGCCGGTCTTGGTCTCGAAGCCCTGGAACGGCACCACGCGCTGGCTGCCGGTGCGATGGCGCTCGGGCACCTCGCCGGAGGCGCGATAGCTCGCGAAGTGGCCCTTGAGCCACGCGAGCCCGGTCTCATAGAGCGAAGCGTCCACCACGCAGCCGCGCCCGGTGCGCTGGCGCTGCACGAGCCCGGCGAGCGCGCCCATCGCGGTCCACATGCCGGTGCCGTAGTCGAGAATGGACGTGCCGATGCGCGTCGGCGGCCCGCCCTCGTCGCCGTTCATCATCATGAGGCCGGAGAAGGCCTGCACCATGGGCTCGAAGCCGGGCTTCATCTTGAGCGGGCCCGAGCGTCCGAAGGCCCACACCGAGCAGTAGACGAGCCGCGGGTGACGCGCCAGCAGCGTGTCGGGGCCGAGCCCCATCTCCTCCAGCGAGCCGGGCCGCAGGTTCTGGACCAGCACGTCCGCGGTCCCGATGAAGTCGAGCAGCCACGCCACCGCCTGCGGGTCCTTGAGGTCGAGGCTGATCCCCCGCTTGTTGGCGTTAACCGCGATGAAGCCGGGGGACACGCCTTTCCAGAACGGCGGGCCCCACTTCCGCGCGTCGTCACCCTCGGGCCGCTCCACCTTGATGACGTCGGCGCCCATGTGCGCCAGGATCTCCGCGGCCATCGGTCCGGCCAGGTTCTGCGCGACCTCGACGACGCGCACACCCTCGAGCGGGAGCATCGGCACGGCGCTCACGCCTTCGCCGCCGCGATCGGGTCGAGCATGACCGGCTCGAAACGGTGCCCGTCGCCGTCGCGCACGACGCGCCCGGGATGCGGGAAGTGAGCGGGCAGCACCAGGTCTCCGGAGGCGGCGTGCCGCTCCACGAAGGTCTTGCGAGTCGCCGCGGCCTGCCTGGCGTCGTAGCAGAAGATGCTGCTCCACTGCGGCTCCGCCACCTGCACCACGCGGTGCATGAGGTCGCCGGAGAAGACCGCGTCGCCCGCGCTGGTGTGCAGGCGCACGCCGACGTGACCGGGCGTGTGGCCCACCCACGGCTCGTACGAGAGCCACGGGTCCACCCGGTACGCGCTGTCAACCATCACCGCCTGCCCTGCCTCCACCACCGGCACCACGCTGTCCGCGATGCAGCCCGACTTCTCGCGCCCGGCCTCGTTCTCGTGCCGCCAGAACTCCCACTCCTCGCCCGGGAAGACGTATCTCGCCTTCGGGAACGTGGGCACCCAGCGCCCGTCCACCAGCCGCGTGTTCCAGCCCACGTGGTCCACGTGCAGATGCGTGCACAACACCAGGTCCACCTGCTCCGGCGTGACGCCGGCCGCGCGGAGGTCATCGAGGTAGCCGCCCTGCCGCTTGTTCCACAGATCCGTCTCGTGCCGGCTCTTGTCGTTGCCCACGCCGGTGTCCACCAGCACCGTGTGCTCCGGGGTCCGCACGATCCAGGTCTGGATGCGCGAGCCCAGGTCGCCCGTCGCGTCGTCGAAGAAGTGCGGCTTGATCCAGCGGTGGTGCCGGACGATCCGCCCGGCGTCGGACTCCGGGAGCATCTGGGTGGTGGGAAAGGCCGAGCGGCCGATCTCGGTGATTCGCGAGATGGCCACCTCGCCGAGCGTGAGCGTGTGCATGTCTCTCTCCTAGCGTGACGTCATGTGCGGCCAGAGCGCCGCCGCGCCGCGCGTCGCGACCTCGCGACCCAGCGCTACCGACCAGTGATTCTCCGCGCCGAACTCGGCCCGCCAGGACCAGAGCCGGCGGGTGACGAAGTGCAGCGAATGCTCGTAGGTGAAGCCGATGGCGCCGTGCGCCTGGTGCGCGATGCCGGCGCCCAGGCCCGCCGCCTCGCCGGTGCGCACCTTGGCCACCGCGATCTCGAACGACGCGTCGCCGCCGTCGCCGGTGCGATCGACCACGTGAAAGGCCTGCTGGGCCGCCATGCCGGCCGCCGCGGTGTGCCCGGCCAGGAGCGCCAGGTTCTGCTGGATGGCCTGGAACGCGGCGAGCGGCCGGCCGAACTGCTTGCGCTCGGTCACGTACTTCACCGACTGGGCGAGCAGGAACTCGAGCCCGCCCGCCATCTGCGCCGAGCGCACCAGCGCGCCGCCCGCCCACACCGGCTGCGCCCCGAGCCGGCCACGCAGGGCCGCCGTCGCCACGACCGGCGCGCCGGACCACGTGAGCGTGTCGCGCGGCTCGCGCGCGAGGCTCGCATCGGCCTCGGTCTTCGCGCCGCCCGCGGCCACCAGGGCGATCATCGGCGATCCGCCCGCATCGGCGACCACCACCACGTGCTCGGCCCGCGCGCCCCAGGGCACCCGGGTCGCGCGCCCGCTCAGGGTGAAGCCGTTCCCCTGCCGCGCCAGCGTGAGGCCTTCTTCCATGCGCACGGGCGCCACGGTCATGGGTCCGAGCGGCGCGTCCAGGCCGGCCTCGGCCAGGATCGAGCCGGCCAGCATGGTCTCGGCCAGGGGCGCCGGCGCCGCGAAGCGACCGGCCGCCATCAGCACCACGAACGCGTCGTTCCAGGAGCCGCCGGCGCCGCCGCGGGACTCCGGCACCTGCGGCAGCGTGAGGCCGTTCTCCTCCAGCGCCTGCCAGAGGGCGGCGGGCCACTCGCCCTTCTCCGCGCCCTCCAGCACCGCGGTGGTGGCGTGATCGGTGAACAGGCGCGTGCACGTCTCGGCGAGGATCGTCTGCAGCTCGTTCATGGCGGGGCCCCTATCTCAGACCCAAACCGCGGGCGATGATGCCGCGAAGTACCTCCCGCGTGCCGCCGCGCAGCGAGAACGACGGCGCGTGCTGGACCAGGTAGCCGAGCGTCTTCTCGAACTCGGTCCCGCTCCCGATGCGGGGCTCCGCGCCGGTGAGCGCGTGCACCGCCTCCGGGATCTCCTGCTCGAAGGTCGTGCCGATGTCCTTCATCACCGCGGCCTCCAGGTTCGGGTTCAGCCCGGCCTGCAGCATCGTGGCGATCGAGAGCGACATCTGCCGCAGCGTCACCAGGTGCGCGGTGAAGTGGCCGATCAGGGCGGCCGCCCGCTCGGGCGGTTCACTCCCCGCCTCGCGGATCAGCTCGATCACGAGCTGGAGCGACGAGAGATAGCGCTCGGGGCCGCTGCGCTCGAAGCCGAGCTCGGTGGTCACCTGCTTCCAGCCCTCGCCGTCCTTGCCGACCAGCATGTCGTCGGGGACCAGGCAGTCCTGGAAGTGCACCTCGTTGAAGTGGTGGCCGCCGGCTAGGTCGATGATCGGGCGGATCGAGATGCCCGGGGACTTGAGATCCACCAGGAACTGCGAGAGCCCCTCGTGCTTCTTGTCCGGCACCACCTTGGTCCGGAAGAGCGCGATCGCGTAGTCGGAGAGGTGCGCGTTGCTGGTCCAGATCTTGGTGCCGTTGACCTTGTAACCGCCCCCGACCTTCTCGGCCCGCGTGCGGACGGAGGCCAGGTCCGAGCCCGAGTCCGGCTCGCTCATGCCGATGGCGAAGGCCAGCTCGCCCCGCGCGATGCGCGGCAGGAAGCGCTGGCGCTGCTCCTCGGTGCCGAAGCGCAGGAGCAGCGGCCCGCTCTGGCGATCCGCCACCCAGTGCGCGCTCACCGGCGCGCCCGCGGCCAGGGTCTCCTCGAGCACCACGTAGCGCTCGAGCGCGGTGCGCTCGTGGCCGCCGTACTTCTTGGGCCACGTCATGCCGATCCAGCCGCGCTCGCCCATGCGGCGCGAGAAGTCGCGGCTGAACCCGCCCCAGGAGCGCGCGCGGTCCGCGGGCCGGTACTGCGCCATCTCCTGCTTGAGAAAGGTGCGGACCTCGTCGCGCAGCGACTCGGCTTCGGGGGGGAGTGTCGAGAGCTCGAAGTTGAATGTCGCCATTGACGTGACCTCTCGGGTTATCTGAACAAGGACCGCGCGATGACCATGCGATGGACCTCGGAGGGCCCCTCGCCGATGCGTCGCACCCGGGCTTCGCGGTACCAGCGCTCCAGCGGGAACTCCTTCGACACGCCGTAACCGCCGTGGATCTGGACGGCCGCGTCAATCACGCGCCCCAGCACCTCGCTCGAGTAGAGCTTGGCGATGGAGGCCTCGACCCGCGCGTCCTCGCCGCGATCGGCCTTCCACGCGCCTTCCCAGATGAGCCAGCGGCAGGCGCGCAGTTCCACCTCGGCGTCGGCCAGCATCCACTGGATGGCCTGGCGCTGGCTCAGCGGGGCGCCGAACGTCGAGCGCTGCTTGGCGTGCTCGACGGCCATGCGGTGCGCCGCCGTCGCCACGCCGAGATTGCAGGCCGAGTACGGGAACCGGTTCTTGACCAGCAGGTCGAAGGCCAGATCGAGGCCCTGCCCCTCCTGGCCGACGAGGTTCTCGACGGGAATCGCGCAGTCCTCGAAGCTCACGTCGTTGGGAATCGCCGAGGTGCGGATCACCCGGATGGGCTTGGCGGTGAACCCGGGCGTGCCGTGCTCCAGGATGAAGCACGAAATGCCGGCGCGGCCCTTGGCCCGGTCCGTGCGCGCGAACACGATCCCCCAGGGCGCGTCGTGGGCACGGGAGATGAAGACCTTTCTCCCGTTGAGCACCCACCTGTCGCCGCGCCGCTCCGCGCGGGTCTGGATGGCGCCGGCCGGATCGGACCCGCCGGAGGGCTCGGTGATCGCGAAGAAGGTCTCATGGCCCTCGCGCAGCGCCGGCACCGCGTACTTCTCGATCTGCGCCTTGCTGCCCGCCCAGATCGCGGGCGGCGGGTAGCGGCCGAAGACGCCACAGCCCGGGTTGTAGAGACCCATGCGGTGCTGCGACATCGCCTCGAGCGCGACGCACATGCTGAACGTATCGAGCCCCCCGCCGCCGTAGGCCTCGGGAGCGCCCAGCGTCCAGAGGCCCGCCGCCTTGGTCTTGGCGGAGAGGCGCACGAAGTCCTCGCGCGGGATCTCGGGCGCGTCCGGATCGATGGTCTGCTCGAGCGGGATGATCTCGTCCTGGACGAACCGTCGGATCTGCTCGCCGAGCAGGCGCAGCTCCTCCGGAAGGGTGAAGCCGGGGAACACCGTCATGGTGGTGGTGGCTCCTCGAGACCGTGATGTGGGGGGATCATACCACCGCGTGGAAAACCGGGTACACTCGGCCGAGGAGAGAGGAACATGCAGAAGCGCTGGTCCCTGTCGGTGCCGATGGACGGCTTCGCCCTGCCCGAGCTGGCCGACGTGGCCCGCGAGGCGGAGCGGTGGGGCTACACCGACGCCTGGTCCTTCGAGGTGGACGGCGTGGACGCCTTCACCCCGCTCACCGTCATCGGCCTCGCCACCCGCCTGCGGATCGGCACCGCGATCGCCAACGTCTTCACGCGCGGGCCCGCGACGCTCGCTTCCACCGCGGCCGGACTGGCCGACGTGGCGCCCGGACGCTTCGTGCTCGGCATCGGTGCGGGCTCGCAGCCCATCGTCGAGTCCTGGAACGGCGGCCGGTTCAGCCGGCCCGCCACGCGCGTGCGCGAGACCGCCCGGTTCCTGCGCGCGGCGCTGGCCGGCGAGCGCGTGGTGTTCACGGGGGAGACGTTCAGCGTGGACGGGTTCCGCCTCACGACGGTGCCGAGGGAGCCGGTGCCGATCCACATCGCGGCGCTCCGCGAAGGCATGCTGAAGGTCGCGGGCGAGGTGGGCGACGGCGTGATCCTCAACTGGCTCTCGCCCGACGACGTGCCGCGCTCGGTCGCGGTGGTGCGGGAGGCCGCCAAGCGGGCCGGGCGCGATCCCGAGGCCATCGAGGTCACCGCGCGGCTCTTCGTCAACCTGGATCCGCCCGGGCCGGAGTCCGACCTGGTGGTGCGCCGCCACATCGCCGGGTATCTGACCGTCCCGGTCTACCGCGCGTTCCAGGAGTGGCTCGGCCGCACCGAGGCGCTCGGGCCCATGTGGGCCGCGTGGGGCGCGGGCGATCGCAAGGGCGCGGTGGCCGCCATCCCCAGCCGGGTGATGGACGACCTGATCCCGCGCGGGGGCCTGCCCGAGCTCAAGGCCCGCATCCAGCTCTACCTGGACCGCGGCATCGACACCGCGTTCCTCTCCTTGATGACGACCGAGCCGGATCCCAGGAAGAAGCGCGACCTGATGCTGAACGCGCTGCGCGCGATGGCGCCCGGCAGTTGAAGGGCGAGGTGCAGCCATGGCGGGGCGAGGTGCAGCCATGGCGGGGCGAGGTGAGCCGAAGGCGAGCTGAGCGGATACGAGAATCGAGCCGAGCGAATACAAGAGAGAAGCTCACGGAGGCACCGAATGGCGGATGAGATATTGCTGTCAGTGGATTCGGGCATCGCGACGGTGACCCTGAACCGCCCGGACCAGCGCAATGCCATGAACACGCCGCTGCTGCAGGCGCTGCGCGCGACCTTCGACGATCTGGACGGCCGCCGCGACGTGCGCGTGGTGGTGGTGCGGGGCGCCGGGCCCGCCTTCTGCGCGGGCATGGATCTCAAGGAGATGCAGCAGCGCCGCGGCGAGGCCGATCCGGAAGGCGACGTGGTCGACGTGCTGCGGCGGGTGGAGCGGTCGAAGCATCCGACGATCGCCGCGCTCCACGGCGACGCGATCGCGGGCGGCTGCGAGCTGGCGCTGCACTGCGACCTGCGGGTGGCCGCGGAGCCCGCCCGCCTCGGCATGCCCCTGGCGCGCATCGGGCTCGTGATCCCCTTCCCGCTCGGCCAGAAGCTGGTCGAGATCATCGGCCCCGCGCACACGCGTCACCTCCTGTTCACCGGCCAGCCCATCGCCGCGCGGCGCGCCTGGGAGATCGGCATGGTGCACGAGGTGGTGCCCGCGGACGACCTGTCGACCGCGGTGCAGGCGCTCGCGCGCAGCATCGCGGACAACGCGCCGCTCTCGCTGGCCGGGATCAAGGCGAGCATCCTGCGCGCGACCTCGGCGCGAGAGCAGATCGCCCACGACGATCTGGACGCGGCCGCCACCCGGGCGCGCACCAGCGCGGACGCGCACGAAGGGCGCCGCGCCATGCTGGAGAAGCGGAAGCCGCTCTTCCGCGGGGAGTAGCGGTCAGCGCGGCGGCGCGCCGGCCATCAGGGCCGCCACCGCCCGCGCCAGCGGATCGTCCGCCGCGGCCAACGCCAGGCGCGTGCGCGTCTGGTCCACCGGGTCGCGATTCTGGCTGAGCTTGGCCTTGCCCTCGAGCCGGTCGATGGCGATCTCGAAGGCCACGATACCGCGCTGCATGCCTGCCAGGTAATCCGCGGGCAGGCCCTCGACCGACCACGCGCTCGACCCGCTGCTCTCATAGGTCCGCACCAGGTCGGCGAGCAGCGTGGTGACCTGCGCGGGGTCTTCCACCAGCGCGCCGGTCCCGGTGGCGTGCACCGCGACGTAGTTCCAGGTGGGCACGCTCGGATGCGTGGCGTACCACGAGGGCGAGACGTACGCGTGGGCGCCGGAGAACACAACGAGGGTCGGCCGGCCGGCGGCCAGGTAGCGCCAGTGCGGGTTGGCGCGGGCCACGTGGCCGCGCAGCGTGCCGAGCGGGCCGCGCGCGGGATCGACCAGGATCGGCAGGTGGGTGGCGAAGGGCACGCCCGCGTCGTCGGCCGTGATCATGGCCGCGAAGCCCTGGGCCCGCATCAGCGCGTGGCACCATGGGGGGACGCTCTTCTCGAAGGGCTTCGGGATGTACATGGCGTCAGGGCACTCGCAGCCGGCCCTCGATCACGGGCACCACGCTGCCGCCCACCAGGATCTCGCTGATGCGCCCGGCCCGCATGCCGACGTGGATCCGGATGAAGCTCGGCCGGCCCATGCGCGTGCCCTGCTCGCTGACGATATCGACGGTGTCGGCGGGGGCCACCAGGCCGCGCTCCACCAGGTAGGCCCCGAGCGGCCCGCTCGCCGAGCCGGTGGCCGGGTCCTCGGGAACGCCGGACGTGTGGGGCGCGAACATGCGCGCATACACCCGGCCAGCTTTCGGATCCGGATCGGGGGCGAAGACGAACACGCCCAGGTTCGGCCCCTCGCCCTGGACGGCCAGCAGCGCGGGCACGTCGAGCCGCGCCCGGTCCACCACCTCGCGGTCCCGCAAGGGGATATAGAGGAACGTGTTGCCGGTGGAACCGGTGCAGACGGGCGCATCCGCGAGCAGATCCGACTCGGCCAGGCCCAGCGCCCGTGCGAAGCCGGTGCGCTCGATCAGCTCAGGCCCGAACCGCGCTTCTCCGTGCCGCATCCAGAGAACGCTCGGCCGCGCGGGCTCCCCCTCGAGCGTCACCTCGATCGGCCCGATCCCTTCTTCCAGGTTGAACCGGCGGGTGCTCGGGGGCAGCCGCTTCTCGGTGGCCAGCACCCACGCCGTCCCGATGGTCGGGTGGCCCGCAAACAGCACCTCGCGCGCCGGGGTGAAGATCCGGACCCGCGCCGCGCAGTCGGGCCGCGTCGGCGGCAGCAGGAACGTGGTCTCCGAGCAGTTCATCTCGCGCGCGATCGCCTGCATCACGCCATCGGATAGCCCGGCCGCCTCGAACACGACCGCGAGCGGATTCCCTCCGAAGACGCGATCGGTGAACACGTCCACCTGGACGAACCGGAGCTCTCCGGTCAAGCGACTCGCCCCCTCCACCCCGCCCGCTCCCCCCCGGCGGGGGAGAGGGAGATATGCCCCTAGCCGATGCGCCGGCGGCCCTTGCGCACGACGTGGCTCAGGTGCTCGCGCTGCAGCTCGAGCTCCTTGATGCGCAGCAGCCACTCCTCCCGCACCGCGACCATGCCGTCGCCGCTCAGGCGGTTCACTTCCTTCAAGGTCTCCCGGAACGTGACCAGCGTCCGCTCGAGTGCTTTCAATTCCTCTTCCGCGTTCATGATCATCTCTGGGCCGCGCGCGCGATGGCCGCGATCTTGTCGGCGAAGCCCACCTGGCTGTCGTCCTCCGGCGCGTAGCCGAGCTTCGCGCGCGCGTTCGCGATGGACCAGAAGCGGTGCGTGTTGCCGCTGATCCCGTAGACGATGAGAAACGGCACCCCGTGCTCGTCGCGGATGTCCTCGGTCTCCACCATACGCACCGCCTGCTGCGCCTGGTCCCGCTGCGAGAGATAGGCTCCCAGCGCCCGGTGCATGACCTTGATGTCGCCCGGTTTCACCTGATCGATGTCGTCGTCGCGCGGACCCCCGATGCGCCACTGCACGATCTCGAGCTTGCGCCCGTCTACCTTGCCGGTGGCGAAGACGAACCCGAGCAGCTCGTAGGCCGCCTTGGCCCAGCCGTACCAGTTGTCCGAGCGCGGCGGCATCTCGGGCGTCACCATGTCGAGGCCGCCGCCCCACACCAGGCGCTCGTAGTAGTCGGCCGCGTGATTGGAGCTGCACACCACCACGCGCCGCACGCCCTCCTCGAGGGCGACCCGGCAGACGTTGTAGGCGAGCGCCACGTTGGTGTGCTCGGCCCAGAACTTGGCGTCGCTGTTGTCCTGCCAGGTGGTGGCGTCGAGGTTGGGCGCGCTCACGAACCCGCAGTGGATGACCGCGTCCGCGCCCCGGAAGTGCTGCCGGTACTCGTTGCGGTCCGGCCTCGTCAGATCGGCGACGATCAGGCCCGGCACCGGCTTGCCGGCCCGGGTGGTCGGCCGCACGTCGATCGGCACGAGATCCCAGCGCTCCTGGAGCGCCGGCCACATCCGCTGGGCGACGTAGCCCGCCGCCCCCGTCACGACCACGCGTCGCTTCGTCGTGGATTTCGCCATGGATCCTCCTCAGTAACCCGGCGGGGGAACGAAGCCCTGGAACTCGCGCTCGAGCAGGCGGGCCAGCTCGATGCACGTGCGGTCACCATACTGCGGCCCCACGATCTGCACGCCGATAGGTAGTCCGTCGCGCGAGAACCCGGCGGGCGCCACCGTGGCGGGCAGATAGGCCATGCCCGGATAGCCGGCCCAGAAGAGCTGGTCGGTGGTGGGCACGCGGCGGCCGTTGACGGAGATGGTTCGCTCGTGGCGCTCGCCCTCCTGGTCGTGCGGGAAGGCCGCGCTCGCCGCGGGCGGGCAGAGCAGCACGTCGTGGTCGCGGAAGAACTCGGCCCAGCGCCAGCGCATCTGGTGCCGCGCCTCGTTGGCGCCGAGCCAGTCGCGGTGCGAGGCGACGTTCGCCCGCGTCATCCGCGCGTAGTAGCTCTCGTCGTCCGGCCGGAGCCCGCGCGCGATCTCCGCGTTCCGCGCGAACTGCTCGGCCGTCTGCCGGCCTGCGGTGGCCGCGCGCAGGAGGAAGATGTACAGGCGCTGCGCCTCCGCGGTGTCGATGGCGGGACGCGCGGTATCGCTCACCCGGGCCTTCTTCCTCGCCAGGAAGTCGGCGAGCGCCTGCAGGCGCCCCTGCACCTCCGCGTCCACCTCGGAGACCGGATCGGTCAGCATCACCGCCACCCGGAACTCGCGCAGCGCCTTCCCGCGGGGCGCGGGCAGCGCGAGCCGCCAGCCCGCGCCGTCGATCTCGTCGGCGCCCGCCATCACCGAGAGGCCGAGCGCCAGGTCGTCCGCGCCGCGGCCCATCGGCCCGATCACCGAGATATCGGCCGGCGCCACCCGCCCGGGCAGGGCCTGGCCGCGGGGCGGCACGATGCCGTAGGTGGGCTTGTGGCCGTAGACGCCGCAGTAGTGGGCCGGATTGCGGATGGACGCGCCGATGTCGCTGCCCGCCTCGAGGCCGGTGAGGCCGGCGGCGAGCGCGGCGGCCGAGCCCCCGGAGGATCCGCCGGGCACGCGCGCGAGGTCCCAGGGATTGTTGGTGGTGCCGTACACCGGATTGAACGACTGCCAGTCGGCCAGCCACGACGGGACATTGGTCTTGCCGAAGAGCACCGCGCCCGCCCCGAGCAGGCGGTCCACCGCCAGCGCATGGCGCGAGGGCACGTTGTCCTTCAGCTCGCTGAGCCCCCAGGTGGTCGGCATGCCCGCGACGTCGTAGGACTCCTTCACGGTCATCGGCAGGCCGTGAAGCGGGCCCCAGACCTTCCCCTTGCGGAGCGCGGCGTCGGCCTGACGGGCGCGCCGGCGGGCCGCCTCCACGTCCCTTGCCACGATGGCGTTCAGCTGTGGATTGAACCGGTCCGCGCGCGCGAGGAACAGGTCGAGCGCCTCGAGGCAGCCGATGCGGCGACGGCGGATGTCGGAGGCGAGCTGCTTGGCGCTGCGGAAGTGGGGCGGGATCATGGGCACCTCAGGGCTCGAGGGTGAACGTCACGATCACGGAGGCCTGGATCTCCTGCTCGCCGGGCATCACCGGCACCGCGGCCGGCATCGCCACGCGCGGCGCCATCTCCGGGCGCGGCGACGGGGCGCCGGCTTCCTGCACCGCCAGCACGCGGCCGACCTTCAGGGCGGCGGCGGCCGCGTACAGCTCCGCCTTGCGCCGCGCGTCCGCCATGGCGCGCTTGCGCGCCTCGCCGAGCAGCGGCGCGGGCTCCTGCCGCCCGAACTGGATGCCGTAGATCAGATTGGCGCCCTGCCCCACCTGCTGGTCGAGCACGCGGCCCAGGCCCGAGAGGTCGCGCACCTTCACCCGCACCTGGTTGGTCACCTCGTAGCCGGTGATCTCGGGCGGCTGGCCGTCGCGGCCCTGGCGGCGGAGCGGCGACACGCTGATGTTCGTGGTCTGGATGTCGCGCGCGGCGACGCCGAGACCACCCAGCCCCTGGAGCAGCCGCTCCATCGCCTGGCTGTTGGCGGCGAGCGCCTGCGCGGCGGTGGGCGCCTGGGTCACCACTCCGGTGGTGATCTCGGCCATGTCGGCCGCTGCCGACACCGTGCCGGTGCCGGCCACCGTGACCGAGGAGGTGCGCGGATGATGGTGCATGCCCGGCCCGCGCATGGGTGCGCAGGCCGATCCGGCGAGGGCCCAGACCACGACGACGACGACGCCGAACCGCGTCATCAGAGCGAGCCCATCATGAACAGATCCAGCTCTTCATCCTTGGCGCGCAGCCGCGTGATCAGGAAGCGGAGCAGGTTCAGGTAGATCACCTTGCCCACGCGCGCGTCGCCTTCCGCGATGCTGCGGAACTCCTCGCGCGAGAGGAAGAAGAGCTTGGCCCCCGCCGGGGAGCGCGCCGCCGCCGAGGTGGAGTGCTCGTCGATCAGCGAGTACTCGCCGAGACAGCGACCGGGGCCCATCGTGTTGAGGTGCACCTCGGTGGGCCGCCGGGCGCGGCCGGTGGTCCCGTCGGGCAGGAAGATCTCCACGAGGCCTTCGAGCACCACGTAGAGGCCGGGGCCGCGGGTGCCCTCGGCGAGGACCGTCTCGCCGGCCGCCACCTCGACCAGCAGCCCGCGTGCGATGATGTGGTCGAGCGCGGCCGGCGGCAGGTGCTCGAAGACCACCGAGCCCGCGAGAATGTGCCGGTACGCGTCCTTCGCCAGCTCCATGAGGGGCCCAGTCTGCCACAGACTCCGGGCCTTCGCAGGACCAACCGGCATGATCGACACCTCGATCGGATCAACGATCCGGGCGCGCGCCTCCGGTCCCCTCCAGCACCGCCTCGCGCCATTCCCGCTTGAGCGGAAGAATGGGCGGCATCGGCACCACGTCGGGCGCGTCGGTCGGCGCGGCCACCGCATCCTTGCGATCGGTCGCGGCCCCCTTCTTCATGAACAGATTGTAGATGGACCACTGGAGCCGGCGGCGACCGCCCCGCACCGGAAAGCGTCGCGCCATGGACGACAGCGCGTAGAACGTCTCGTAGGCCGTATTCTGACCCAGCCGGAGCTCGTCGCCGGACATGCGCGCGGGTCGATAGACGACGTTCGCCTGATCGTACTTCTCCCAATCGAAGGACACGATACGGTTGGCCTTCTTCATCTCGTACCAGGTCAGCGTGCCCGGATACGGCGTGAGGACGGAGTACGCGCAGGCGTCGTAGTCGGCATCGATATTGAACCGCGCCGTCTCCTCGAACACCGAGGGGTCGTCGCCGTCGAAGCCGAACATGAACAGGCCGAACACCATGATGCCGTACGAGTGGACCTTCTCCACCAGCGCGGCGAAGGTCTCGGGACGGTTCACGTGCTTGTGCACGCTCGTCAGGGTGGCGCGTGAGATCGACTCGAAGCCGATGCTCAGCAGGGTGCAGCCGCTCGCGGCGGCGAGCTCGAGCATCCGGTCGTCCTGCGCGAGCTTCGAGGTGACCCCCGCCTGCCAGGTGACCCCGCGGCCCCGGAGCGCCCGCATGACCTCCTTCGGGCGCTCCGGCGTGCCGAAGAAGTCGGCATCGTTGATCGAGACCGTGCGCGAGCCGCAGTTCTCGATCTCCCGGATCACCTCCGTGACCGGCCGGTAGCGGAACTTCAGCCCGTTCATCAGGGGTTCGGCGCAGAACGTGCAGCCCTGGTGGCAGCCGCGCGAGGTCTGCACGAAGGTGCGATTCACGTAGCGGTTCTTCTTGAGCAGGTCGTACCGCGGCATGGCGAGGCCGTCCATCGGGTGCAACTGGTCCGCCCGGTAGGTGCCGCGCATCGCGCCCCGCTCGAGGTCGTCCAGGAGGCGGTCGAGCACGAGCTCCGCCTCCCCGATCACCACCGCGTCGCAGTGCTTGAGCGCCTCCTGGGGCATGAAGCTCGGGTGCACGCCGCCCATCACGACCGGCACCCCGCGCGCCCGGAAGGCGTCGGCGATCTCGTAGCCGCGATTCACGTAGCTCGTCATCGCGGACAGGCCGACCAGATCCGCCTTCAGGCCGAAGTCGATCGACTCGATGTTCTCGTCGGTCAGCACGACCTCGTACCGGTCGCGCGGAATGCCGGCGGCGACGGCCAGCAGGCCCGCGAGCGGCGAGTAGAGGGCCCGATTCAGGTACAGGGGCCGCGTGGTCAGCGAATCGGTTCTCGGGTTGATGAGATGAATGACTCGGGATCGCATCCCGGTCACCCGACGGTTGACCATGGCCTGTTCCTCCTCACCAGGGTCCGACAGGTTGTGGAGTCGACAGTTCAGCGGGTGGATTGACGAAATCGTAAGGCTCATGCCCGGAGCCGTCAAGGCGGTTCGCGGCCCGCGTGGGGTCAGACATAGGGGCGGAGGTCGACGCGACGGCCCTCGGTCGCGGAGAGGTAGGCGCCGTAGATGACCGCGGTCACGTCGCGGGCGAGCGGGCCGCCGGAGAGCGGCTCACGGTCCCCGGCCACGCACTCCACGAAGTCCTGGATCTCCTGCGGGTAGCCGGTGGTCCACTCCTCGTCCGGCTGGGGGGCGGTCCAGCCCGCCTTGGTCTCGATCTTCTCCACGATGTACTCGTCGCCGAATACGGATGCCTCGGGCGCGTAGGCCTGCACGAGGTCGTTGGGATTGATGTTGCAGAGCACCACCGCCTTCGCGCCGTAGATGGCCATCTGGTTCCGGATGCCGCCGAGCACCGTGTCGGCCGCCGAGATCGCCGCCACCGTGCCGTCGTCGAAGGTGATCAGCATGGTGCCCCAGTCCTCCACGTCCGCGCCCTCGACCGTGTTGAGGTAGCGGGGTGCGGCCGCGCGGAAGGCCGCGGTATCGGCGAGCTGGGCGGTCTCCGCCATCACCGAGACCGGGCGGACCGGGGCCCCGCGCAGCCGCCGGCCCTCGTCCGCCTTCAGGTAGAGCGCGGCGCCCAGCGGGTGGCAGGCCTTGCCGATCAGCGAGCCGCCGCCGCCGGTGACCCACCGCTTGTTGATCGGCGCGTGCGTGCCCGAGTGGCTCTCCTCGCCGACCAATCTCAAGATGGGCCCACCGGAGGCGGTGAGGAGCCGGCGCGCCTTCTGGATCGGCGGCGCGTACACCCAGTTCTCCGCGTAGCAGAGCCGCACGCGGGCCGCCGCGCACGCGGCCAGGACCTCGTCGGCGGCGGCCAGCGCGCGCTCCAGCATCGCCCCGCGCGGGGTGTCCGGCGGGCCGAAGAACCCGGTGAGCGGCTTCTCCACGATCACGTGCTTGCCGGCGCGGGCGGCCTCGATCGCCATCGGCGCGTGGTGGTGGGCCGGCACGCAGAGGTCCACGAGGTCCACCTCCGGGTCGGCGAGCACCGCGTGGAAGTCGGCGGCCGCGCGCGCCACTCCGAACCGCCGCGCGTAGGCCTGGGCCCGCTCGGACCGCGCCGCGGTCACGCAGGCGAGCTCGACGTCCACCCCGCGGACGTGGCGATACGCCTCGCCGTGAATGTGCGCCACGAAACCCGCGCCGACGATGCCCACCCGCACTCTCGGTCGTGACGCCATCGTCTCCTCCTCCTCCTCCCGGCGCTCAGCGCGCCCGCAGCCGCCACCAGCCGAGCAGCGCCGCGATCCCGGCCAGCCCCACGCTCCCGTTCGTCATCAACGCGCGCTGGACGCCCCAGCGCTCGGACATCGCCCCCACCATGAACGCACCGATCGGGAACACGCCGCCCCAGATCAGCGTGTAGATGCTCATGACCCGCCCGCGCAGCGCGTCGGGCGCCGCCAGCTGCATCGTGGTGTTGCAGGACACCACCGCCATGATGCCGAAGAAGCCGGTGACGAACAGCACCGCCACCGCGGGCCAGAACGCCCGCACCAGCGCGAGACCGATGAGCCCGCCGCAGGCCAGCGCGGCCGCCGTGAACATCAGCGCGCGCGGCGGCCGGCCGGCTCCGAGTGTGCCGAGGGTGAGCGCCCCGCTCACCGCCCCCACCCCGAGCGCGGCCATGAGAAAGCCGAAGCCCTCCGCGCCCAGGTCCAGCACGGTGCGGACCACCAGCGGGACGTAGACCGTGAAGTTGAACACGGTGAGGCTCACCATGAAGGTGAGCCCCAGCGCCAGCCGCATCTCCCGGGTCCGCCAGACGTAGCGGATGCCGATCAGGATCTCCGCCCCCACGCCCTGGCCCGAGCGCGGCTGCGGGAGCCCGCGGGCCCGCAGGGTGAGCATCATCACGATCGCGATGGCGAAGCCCACCGCATTGAGCACGAAGGCCGGCGCGATCCCGTAGCGGCCGATGATGACGCCCCCGACACTGGGCCCCACGATGCGGGCCGCGTTGAAGCATGCCGAGTTGAGCGACACCGCGCTGCCCACGTCCGATCGCCCCACGATCTCGGCCACGAAGGACTGGCGGGCCGGCCCGTCGAGCACGTTGGCGAGTCCGACCCCGGTGGCGAGCACCGCCACGTGCCAGTACTCGGCGTGGCCCCCGTACACCAGCGCGCCGAGCACGAGCGCCTGGCCGCCCAGCACCGACTGGGTCACGAGCAGCAGCCGCCGCTTGGGCACGCGATCGGCCACCGCGCCCGCCACGATCGAGAAGAGCAGGATCGGCCCGAACTGCAGGGTGCCGATCAGGCCCAGCAGCAGCGGGGACGAGGTGAGCTGGAGCACCAGCCAGGACTGGGCCACCGTCTGCATCCACGAGCCGACCTGCGCCACGAACTGCGCCGCGAAGAAGCGCCGGAAATCGGCGTGGCGGAACGCCCGGAGGCCGGTCGGGAGGGCCATCGGCGGCCGATCAGCCGCCGGCCACGCCCTGGGTATTGACGAAGATCGAGTAGAGCGACTGGCTCGCGGCGAGAAAGAGCCGGTTGCGCTTGGCCCCGCCGAAGCAGAGGTTGGCGCATCGCTCGGGCAGCAGGATGCGGCCGATGAGCTTCGCGTCGGGATCGTAGATCGCGACGCCGTCGAGCCCCTCGCCCCCGCCCCAGCCGCACCAGAGGTTGCCGTCGATGTCGCAGCGCAGGCCGTCCGGGATGCCCGCGCCCGCGTTGACGAAGACGCGGCCGTCGGCGAGCGCGACGCCGCCCGCGACCACGTCGAACGCGCGGATCTCGCGCGGCACCGTCCCCGACGCCACCACGTAGAGCCGGCTCTCGTCGGGCGAGAAGCAGAGGCCGTTGGGGCGCGGGATGTCGCCCGCGACCACGGTGGCCCGGCTGCTCCGGGGGTCGAGGCGGTACACGTTGGTGGGCAGCTCGAGCTTCGCGGTGTGACCCTCGTAGTTGCCGAGCACGCCGAAGGGCGGATCGGTGAACCACACGCTGTCGTCCGACTTGACCACCACGTCGTTGGGCGAGTTGAGCCGCTTGCTCTCGAAGGAGTCGATCAGCACCGCGACCGCGCCGTCGTACTCGGTGCGGGTCACGCGCCGGCTGTCGTGCTCGCAGGTGACGAGCCGGCCCTGGCGGTCGCGTGTGTTGCCGTTCGCGTAGTGCGAGGGCTTCCGGAAGACGGAGACCATGCCGGTCTCCTCGTCCCAGCGCATGATGCGGTCGTTGGGGATGTCGCTCCACAGGACGTAGCGGCCGTCGCCGAACCAGACCGGCCCCTCCGCCCAGCGGAACCCGGTGGCCAGGCGCTCCACCGCCGCGTTGAAGATGCGGTACTTGGCGAAGCTCTCGTCGAGGATCTGCACCGCCGGATCGGGATACCGCACGGGTTCGGTCCGCATGACCACCGGATGGTGGCCACTCGGGGCGGAGAAGTCAACACCCTTGTGCTACAGTCGCGCGACATGAGCCGCCCCGCGATCCGGCATCTCTCCAAGGTGGATCCGGTGATGCGCGCGCTCATCCGGCGCGTGGGCTCGTGCGGTCTCGCGGTGCGGAACCATCAGCCCTTCGAGACGCTGGTGCGGGCCATCGCGCATCAGCAGATCCACGGCCGCGCCGCCGAGGCCATCCTGGGCCGCTTCATCGCGCTCTTCCCGGGCCGCCGCTTCCCGACGCCGGAGGACATCGTCACGGTGGACGCGCGCAAGATGCGCCGCGCCGGGTTCTCACGGGCGAAGACCCGCTCGATCAAGGACATCGCCCGGAAGACCCGCAGCGGGCTGATTCCCACCCGCCGCGCCTGCCATCGCCTCGGCGACGCCGAGCTGATCGAGCGGCTGGTCCAGGTGCGCGGGGTCGGGCAGTGGACGGTGGAGATGCTGCTGATGTTCACCCTGGGCCGCCCCGACGTGCTGCCGGTGGACGACTTCGGGGTCCGCGAGGGCTTCAAGATCGCCTATCGTCGCCGCCAGCAGCCCACGCCCAAGCAGCTCCGGCGGTACGGCGAGCGGTGGCAGCCCTACCGCTCGGTGGCCGCCTGGTATCTCTGGCGGGCGACCGAGCAGGCGCTGAAGCGAAAGGTGCAGCCGACGGTCACGTGACGGACGGGCGCGCCCGCATCTGCTCCGGGCTCATGCCGTAGAACGTCCGCGCGCGGTCACCCGGCCCCGACCAGGGATGCGCGCGGAGCACCTCCTCGTTGATGTCGGCGCCCCAGCCCGGCGCGTCGGTCAGGAAGATGTGGCCGTCCTTGACGACGGGCGGCTTCGTCACGAGGTCGGCCTTCCAGGCCACGTCGTCGATGTCGATCTCCATGATGCGCACGTTGGGCAGCACCGCGCAGAGGTGCAGCGAATGGAGATCGGCCAGGTGGCTGTAGTAGTTGTGAGGCGCGATGTTGATCTCGTAGGTCTCGGCCATGCGCCCGATCTGCACGGCCTGGGAGAAGCCGTTCCACGGCACGTCGATGATGGCCACGTCCACCGCGTGCAGCTCGAGGAAGGGCCGATACTGGCGCGTGGTCACCAGACTCTCGAGCGACGCGAGACGTGTCGACGTCGACTGCTTGATCTGCAGCAGGGCCTGCGGGTCCCAGTTGTCGTACTCGACCCACTGCATGTCGAACTGCTCGAGCAGCTTGGCCACCCGCAGCGCGCCCTCGGTGCGGAAGTTGTAGTTGAGGTCGAGGCACAGGCCGACCTTGGGCCCCACCGCGTCGCGGAAGGTGCCGATCAGGCGCTCGATGGCCTCCAGGATCTCCACGGTGGGGGCGCCGTCGGTGGAGTTGATCCCGCTCGCGAAGCCCGGGAAGTACACGGTGGCCGGATCGCCCGGGATCACCATGTTGGTCTTGAGCGCGGTGAAGCCGCGCGCGACCACCTCGCGACCGAGCGCGGCGATGTCGTCGTAGGTGCGGAGCGGCGGCGTGCCGAGCACGTGGCCGAGCCGCGCCCGCGTCGTCCCGCAGTGCGACCAGTACAGCCGCATGCGGTCGCGCAGCGGGCCGCCGAACAGCTCGTAGACCGGCACGCCGAGCGCCTTGGCCTTGATGTCCCACAGGGCCAGTTCGATGCCGGCCATGGCCTTGTGGGTCACGCCGCCCAGGTTCTGGCGCGTGGCCCGCAGCATGTCCCAGTACAGGCGCTCGACCGGCCGCGGATCCTGCCCGATCAGCAGCGGGGCCAGGTCGCGGACCGAGCCCGCGATGCCGTACGGGCTGCGATTGTCGCTGCATTCCCCCCAGCCCACGAGGCCGTCGTCGGTCTCGACGCGTACGAAGGTCCAGGGCCGCCAGCCGCCGTCGCAGTGCAGGGCTTCCACCCGCGCGATCCTCATGGCGACAGACCATGCCACAGGCGGCCCGCGCGGACAAGCGCACGCCGAGACGCGGCCGCGAGAGCGAGCCGAGCGGCCGCTCAGCTCGATTCTCGTATCCGCTCCGCTCGCTCTCGCGGCTCACCTCGCCCGGCCACGTCACGGCCAGACCGCGGAACCCTGCCGGAACTGCTCCAGCGTGAGCAGCCGGATGCGGGGATCCGCGCGCGCGGCCGCCCGCGCCGCCTCGGTCGTGTAGCCCCAGGCGGCGAGGAAGAGCGCCACGTCGTCCAGATCCGAATGCGTGGTCACGTGCCGGAGGGTCTCGAGGCGGTCTTCCACGAAGGCCAGCCGGGGCCGGCTCCCCCGCTCGGCGGCCCAGGCCGCGATCAGGGCGCGGAGGTTCCGGCACTTGTGCGCGCCCGTCTCCTTGCCCTGCACATCCGCCAGCCGCACGCCCCATGACTCGAGGACGCGCCGGGCGAAGGCCCCCTCCTTGGTCGTGACCAGCACGCTCCGCACGGGCTCCGCCACGAGGCGGCGTAGCTCGTCGACGCTGCCGTACGGGGCATGCAGCGCGAGCCAGCCCGCCTCGTCGGCGGCGATCCACTCGCGCCGCGTCTCGTCGAGGGCGTGGCCGAGGCGCGCGATCAGGGCGGCGCCGCTCGGTGACCCCGTGGCGACGAGCCCCGCGCGCACCCGCTCCCAGCCGCCCAGGATCTCTGCGCGCGGGATGCCCCGCGCGATCGCGCGCAGGAGCACCGGCATCTCCCAGCCGCTCAGGATCACCGGCCGCAGCGTGCTGAAGGCCTCGAAGGCGCTCTCGGCCGGCGGCTCGTCGGCGGGCCACACGCGCGCGCAGGTGCGGCGACTGGTCTCGAAGTACTCGTGCAGGCCGTCGCAGCAGACGCCGTCGAAGTCGAGCGCCAGGATGTCCGGAATCGTCAAGGCCGGACACCGCGCTGACGCGCATCGCGCCGAAGAAGATGCGCCCCCGCCCCATAAGGGGCCGACTTTTCAGCCATCGAGGACTGGCCTCGCTCTTGCTGCTTCCCGATGATCATGCCGTCACCGGAGCGGAACTTCAGCGCGGGGCCGCCGGCCGGCCCGCGCCGCCTGTCGGCGGTGGACGAGCGGCTCGTGAGCCTCGAGGACGAGGCCACGCGGCTGCGCGTGGAAGTCGCCGCGCTGCAGGACGAGATCTGCTGGCTCACCGGCCAGGACGAGGAGCCGCCGGGCTGGCTGGCGCGCGGCTGGGTGCGCGCCTCGCTGCTGCTGAGCGTAGTGGGACTGGTCGCCATGGTCTCGCTGCCGTACCTGCTGCACCTCGATGCCTCCGGTCCGCATGCCGCTCCGCCTCCCGTCGTGTCCACACGCCCGGCCCCCGCGGCGCCGCGCGCCCCGGTCACGGCCGCCCCCGTCAAGGCCGCCCCCGTCAAGGCCGCGGCCCGGGAAGCGGTCCCCGCCCCGGCCCGTGCACCCGAGGGCCTCCGGCCCGCGCGGATCCTCTCGGTGGACGACCACGCGGGCGCCGCCCCTCGACCGCGACCCGCCCGGGACCACGGCGCGATCGAGTCGTCGGCCGCCGTCGTCGGCGCGCCCGCGCGCGGCGAGAGCCCCTAGGTCCGCACCGGCCCGCGCAGCCGACCCGCCCACACCGACAGCGCGGCCACCGCGGCCGCCGCGGCGGCCAGCGTGAACGCGATCGCGTAACTCCCCGTCGCGTCAAAGATCCGCCCCGCCAGCCACGCGCCCAGCGCACTGCCGAGCGCGCCCGCCACCTGGGTGACGCCGAAGATCGAGCCGAAGTGCGGCCCGCGGAAGCGGTCGCTCATCATGGCGGGCACGATGAACGCGGTGACCGAGTAGCCGATCCCGAACAGCACCGCGTAGCCGAGCGCGAGCCACGCCGACGGGGCCAGCGCCACCAGCCAGAGCACGCCGACGCCGAATATCATGCCGATCATGCCGAGGGCGTAGACCAGCTCGCGCGAGAGATAGTCCGAGATCCAGCCCCCGCCCGTCTTGCCCACGATGCTGGAGGCGCCGACCACGCTGATCACCGAGGCGGCGGTCATGGCCGGCAGGCCGTGGTCCACCAGGAACGCGGCCTGGTGGACATGAAGTGTCTGGCTGCAGATGCTGCCGAGGAAGACGGCAAGACCAATGAGTCGAAAGGACGGACTGGCCAGCGCCAGCCCGAGGGAATGGTCGCCGGCGGGCGGCCCGCCCGCCTCGCCGCGCGCGGCGGGTTCGCGGGGCGACGGCGGCGTGTCGCGGATCGCCAGGTAGGTTGCGGGCAGGATCCAGAGCGCGCAGAGGATGGCCAGCGCGCGGAACGCCCAGCGCCAGCCGAAGCCGTCGATCAGCGCCTGGCAGAGCGGGACCACCAGGAAGATACCGAGACCGACTCCGGAGCCGGCGATGCCGAGCGCCAGTCCCAGACGCGCCTTCCACTGCCGCTGCACCATGACCACCGCGGGCGTCCAGCCCGCGGTGGCCACCCCGACGGCGGTGAGCAGGCCGAAGGTCAAGTAGAGATGCCAGGCGCGCGTGATCAGGCTGTCCGCCCAGAGCGAGCCCGCCAGCAGCACGCCGCCGATCAGGATGAGCCGGCGTGGCCCGAAGCGATCGGCGAGGGCGCCCAGCACGGGGCCGGCGCCGCCGCTGACCAGCGTGAAGATGGAGAAGGCTCCGGCCAGCACCGAACGGCTCCAGCCGAACTCCCGCAGGAGGGCGACGAGGAAGACGCTGTAGGCGTACCAGACCCCGTAGGCCAGCGCGAGGGTCACGACGGTGACGGCGAGGGCGATATAGGAGGGCGCGGGGAAGGCCGCCGGGGTGGAGCGCATGGGCGCCCCACCATACCGCGGCGTCAGTCCAGGCGGAAGCCGCCGGCCAGACGCCGGCTCAGGAGCTCGCGCTCCTCGTCGAGGCTCGGATCGAGCCGCACCGCGCTCTGCAGCGCGCGCAGGCCCTCGGCGTCACGGCCGAGGCTGAGCAGGCAGCGCCCCAGGTTCGCGTGGGTGGCCGCGTCGTCGGGATTGAGCGCGAGCGCGGCGCGGTAGGCCCCCACCGCCTCCTCGTACCGCCGCAGGGTCTGCAGCGCCACGCCCAGGTTGGCGTGAGCGCGGAAATGGTTCGGGTTGATCCGGATCGCGGTGCCGAGCCAGTCGAGCGCGAGATCGTACTGGTCGAGATCCATGTAGAGGCGGCCGAGATTGCCGTACGGCCAGGAGAACTTCGGATCGGCGGCGATCGCCTTCTGGTACACGGCGGCGGCCGCGCCCTGATCACCGAAGCGGTGCTGGAGATTGTAGGCCGCGATGTTGAGCGACTCCGCGGCCTTGGGCACGTCGTGGCCGGGCAGGCGGTGGCGCAGGAAGGCCTCCGCTTCGCGGCGCACGCGGGGATCCGCCGAGCGGCGGATGCGGTCCTGCAGCACCAGACGCGGGAGCCGGACCAGGCCGCCGTCGGTCAATGCGCGGCCCAGCGGGAGGAGGCAGTCCGCGTGCTCCGGCGCGGCGAGCATGCCGACGAGCGCCCGCGTCTCCGCGGTCACCACGCCGCGGGAGGCCGCACAGTAGTCGGCACCCTCGCGCACCCAGCCGCGCCCGCGCGCCACCTCGAGCGCCCGCTCGGGCTGGCGGGCCTCGAGCAGGGAGGTGAAGAGCGCCGCGGCCACCACCTCGCGATCGAGCACGGCACTGGCCAGACCCAGGCGACTCGCGTGGAGCGAGCGGAACACCCAGTCGGGGAGCATGCGGGCCCAGCGCGAGCCGTCGAGCGAGACGGTCAGCCGCTCGATCCAGCGCTGCCCCGTCTGGGCCCACTTCTCGCCGCGGGTGGGCGCCGCCTGGAGGCTGGCGCCGAGGTACTCGGCGGCGAGGGCCGTATTGCCCATGCGCTCGGCCATGATGCCGACGCGGTAGTAGGCGAGGCCCGACGGCCGAAGCCGGCTCGCGCGACCGTAGGCGTCGAGCGCCTCGTCGAACTCGCCCAGCAGCTCGGCGATCGCGCCGCGACGCGTCTGGGCATCGAGCGAGGCGGGCTCCGCGACCGCGGCGGTCCGGTAGTGATTCAGCGCCTCGCGCAGGGCCCGCTGCTGCGCCGCCTCGTCTCCGGCCTTGATCGAGCCCCGGGCCCTCGAGTCCGGGCCACTGCAGCCCATCGCCAGCAGGGAGGCGGCCAGCACGACCCCGAAGATCCAGCGCATGAGCCCCGGCGGTATGGCCAGCATGGCGGTTGTAGACGGCAACATTCTTGCCACCCGGAGCGCCGGGCCAAGTACCTGGAATTACGACAGCCGGGGGCGCCCGATGTGACGAATTCGGGCGACCGCCTGACACCGCGTCGTCCGGTGTCCACGGGGTGCCGCGGCCGGGCGAGGCGCAGCCGTGGCCGGGCGAGGTGAGCCGAAGGCGAGCCGAGCGGATCCGACAATCGAGCCGAGCGGATGAGTAGTCGAGCTAGATCAGGCGGAAGCGGATGCCGCAGAGCTGAACGAGGCCGGCGCGCGCCGGATCGGCGCAGGCCAGGTCGAGGCCGCCCAGCCCCTCGCCCCGCCCATCGGCGGCCTCGATGAAACGGAGCGTCGCGTCGTCAAGGGCGATGACGCGCTGGCCATCGCGCATCTGGATGGGGCGCTCCATGACGAGGCTCCAGCGGCGCGCGAGGCGGTCCGGGTCTTCGCTCTGGAGTTCGGCGGCCGTCATGGTCAGGATCGGACTCGACCGGTTGGCGGCAGGGCGCTGCGTGTCTTCGCCCGGCTCGTTTGCCGTCTCCGCTCGGCTCGATTGCCGGATCCGCTCGGCCCGATTGCCGGATCCGCTCGGTTCGCCTTCGGCTGACCTCGCCCGGCCACGGCTCACCTCGCCCGGCCGCGGCTCACCTCGCCAGGCAGCGGGATGCCAGGGCCCGCCGGGTGACCGCGCCCCCTCCTGCCAGCCGAACGACAGCATGGCCGCGCCCACGTCGCGCGGGTGGAGCTGCAGCTCGCGGTACTCGGGATGGCCGATCTCGTTGGCGATGCGCACGCCGAGCGCCTCGCAGCGCTTGCGGCGCGGGGCCAGATCGTCGCACTGGGTGATCACCATGTAGCCGCCGTCGCCGCCGCGCCGGTCGAGATAGCGCCCGGCGGTCGTACCTTCGCGCACCGGGGCCACGACCTCGAGGAAGTTGTGGCCGATCGGGAACAGGGCGTTCTCGAGCCCGTACTTGCCCACCCCGGGATCGCGGTGGCAGACCTCGAGGCCGAGCACCCCGCGCAGCTCCTCCACCACCGGCGCCAGGTGGCGGGCCACTAGGCAGATCTGTCGCATGCGCAGGCTCATGAGGGCTTCCCCGTTTCCTTCGCGGCCATCTTCTGCTTGAGCTGCTCGGGGGTGAGCCGGACGATGTCCTCGTTCTGGTGCGCGTAGACCTTGAAGCCGTCGGTGTCGAGGGCCTCGAGGGCGATCCGCCCCGCCAGGACGTCGGCCTTCCAGCGCTGGTGCTCGGGCTCTCGCGCCTGGAACTCGGGCATCACCTCGCGCGCGAAGAGATCGAGGCTCGAGCAGATGTCCTCGTGGCTGGTGCGCCCGGTCTGGTTGAGCAGGATGACCTGATCCACGTTGGACACCTCGAACCGGGCGAGCTTCCGGCGGATCGTCTCCGGCGAGCCGATGAGGCCGGCCCGGAGCGTCTCCTGCGCCTTCGGGGTGTGCCGCCACGCCTGGTAGAGCTCCCACATGTTGCCCCGGCCGGGCTCGGCCATGCCGTGCCGGCCGTAGTGCGAGAGGCAGAACACGAAGAAGGTCCAGCCCGCCGCCTTCTCGCGCGCCTCCTCGTCGGTCGGCGCGCACATGAAGGCGCTCACCATCGCAACGTTGGCGTTGACCGGGTAGTCGGCCAGCCGGTTGGGCTCGCGGGTGAGGCTCGTGTAGTAGCGATTCACCCAGGCGCGCGCCGCCTCCGGCGAGACGAACTGGAAGCCGAGCGCGCCCATGCCCCACTGCCCCGCGCTCGCGATCGTCTGGATGTTCGAGCAGGCGACCCAGAGCGGCGGGTGCGGCTTCTGCCGCGGCTTCGGGATCACGTTGCGGGCCGGGAAATCGAAGTACTGGCCGTGGAACTCGACCGCGTCCTGGGTGAAGCACGGGATCAGCACCCGCACCGCCTCCTCCCAGACCTCTCGCTTGTCCCGCACCCGGCGGCCGAAGGGATGGAGCTCGATAGGTCCCTGCCCCTCGCCCAGCCCCAGCTCCACGCGTCCGCCGCTCAGCAGATCGAGCGTGGCCACCCGCTCGGCCACCCGGATCGGGTGGTTGGTCGGGAGCTGGATGATCCCGTGGCCCAGGCGGATGCGACGGGTGCGCTGGGTGGCCGCGCCCAGGAAGACCTCGGGCGCGGAGGAGTGCGAGTACTCCTCGAGGAAGTGGTGCTCGACCTCCCAGGCGTAGTCGTAGCCCAGGCGGTCCGCCAGCTCGATCTGGGTGAGCGAATCTTGAAGGAGCCGGTACTCGCTGTCCGGCCCCCAGGGCCGCGGGAGCTGGTGCTCGTAGAAGATCCCGAACTTCATGGGGGCCTACTCTACGGCAATTGCATGGTCCTTGACCACCCCTCGGCCCGGCGCTACCCTCCCTGCACCATGATGAAGCGAGCGACCGTTGAGTCCACTGCCGACGCCTACCTCGAGCTCCTGGCCGCCCGGGGGGTCGAGTACTTCTTCGCCAACGCGGGCACCGATTTCGCGCCCATCATCGAGGCCTACGCCCGCCGCGGCGCGCAGGGCCAGGCGAGCCCGCGCCCCATCACGGTGCCCCACGAGGTGCCGGCGGTGGCGATGGCGCACGGCTACACCATGGTCTCGGGCCGCGCCCAGGCGGTGATGGTCCACGTGATCGTGGGCGCGGGCAACGCGGCGGGCGGCGTGATCAACGCGGCGCGCTCGAACATCCCCATGCTGTTCTCGGCGGGGCGCAACCCGGTGACCGAGGCGGGCGCCGCGGGCAGCCGTGACCGGCCGATCCACTGGGCGCAGGAGGCCTTCGACCAGGGCGGGATGCTGCGCGAATTCGTGAAGTGGGACTACGAGCTCAAGCGCTTCGACCAGCTGGAGACGGTGGTGGACCGGGCGCTGACTCTCGCCCAGTCGGAGCCGCGCGGGCCGGTCTACCTGACGCTGCCGCGCGAGGTGCTGGCCGAGCGCCACGATGCCATCGAGTACGCCGATCCCGCGCGCGCGGTGGTGCCGGCCGCGACGCTGCCGGATCCCCGCGCGGTGGACGAGGCGGCGGCCATGCTGGCCGCCGCGCGGAATCCGATCATCATCACCAAGGCGGTCGGCCGCGATCCGGCCGCGGTGCCCGTGCTGGTGCGGCTCGCCGAGACCCTGGGCGCCCCGGTCTTCGACCAGTTCCACACCTACGTGAACTTCCCCCAGGATCACGCCCTCCACGGCGGCTTCGAGGCCGCGCCGCACCTGGCGGAGGCCGACCTGATCCTGGTCATCGAGTCGGACGTGCCATGGTTCCCGCAGATGAGCCGCCCGAAGCCCGAGACGCGCGTCGTCCACCTGGGCGTGGACCCGCTCTTCTCGCGTTACCCGGTACGCGGCTTCCCGGCGGACCTGGCGCTGGCGGGCACTCCACGGCTGGCGCTGGCCGCGCTGGCGGACGCCGTCGCGGGACGCCTCGACCGGGAGGCGGTGGCGGAGCGCCGGCAGCGGTGGACGGCCGCGGGCGCGCGCCGGCGGGAAGCGGCGGCCGCGAAGAGCCGGGCGGTCCAAGGCGACACGCCCATCGACATGCTCGCGCTCTCCCGCGCGATCGGCGAGCTCGTGGACGATCGCACGATCGTGGTCAACGAGTACGATCTCGACGCCACCCAGTGCACGTTCACGCGGCCCGGCAGCTACTTCGCGGCGCCGCCCTCGGGCGGCCTCGGCTGGGGCCTGGGCGCCGCGCTCGGGGCCAAGCTGGCCGCGCCCGATCACCACGTGATCTGCTGCGTGGGCGACGGCGCCTACATCTTCGGCTCGCCCACCGCGTCGCACTTCGTCTCGCGCGCCTACAACCTGCCCGTGCTGTTCGTGGTCTTCAACAACCGCACGTGGAACGCGGTGAAGCGCGCGGTGCAGACCTACGCGCGCGACGGCTGGGCGGTGCGCACCGACTCGATGCCGCTCACCGCGCTCGAGCCCTCGCCCGACTATGAAATGATCTGTCGGGCCTCCGGTGGGCACGGCGAGAAGATCGAGGATCCGGCCGCGCTGCCCGACGCCCTCCGGCGCGGCCTGCGCATCGTGAAGGACGAGAAGCGCCAGGTCGTTCTCAACGTGATCTGCAAGAAGCCGTGAAGATCCTCGCCTCCGGCCCCAGCGGACCGGCGACCGAGCTCGACCCGCTCCGCGCGGGCGGCCACGAGGTGATGATCGGCCGGCCGCTCGATCAACCCGGGCGCGCCGCGTACACGGAAGCGGACCTGAGGGCGGCCGCGCGCGACGCCCACGTCATCCTCGCCTCGCATCTCGACCCGATCACCCGCGGGGTCATGGAGGCGGCGCCGCGGCTCCGCCTGGTCATCGTGCCCTTCATCGGCACCGACAAGATCGACGTCGAGGCCGCCTCGGGGCTCGGCATCCTGGTGGCCAATAGCCCGACGCCGGAGAACTTCATCGCGGTGGCGGAGGCCACGGTGGCGCTGACCCTGATGCTGCAGAAGCGCATCAAGCACAACGAGGCCAAGCTCCGCCGGGGAGAGTGGGCGCAGCGGGGAGACCGCGGCGAGTTCCTCTTCGGCAAGACGGTAGGGCTGGTCGGCCTGGGCCGCGTGGGCTCCCACGTGGCGCGGCGGCTCGTGAACTGGGACGTCCGCCTGCTGGCATCGGACCCCTACGTCTCCGAGGAGCGAGCCCGGGCGCTGGGCGCCACCCTGGTGGATCTGCCCACCCTCCTCGCCGAGAGCGACGTGGTCTCGCTGCACGCCTCCCTGACCGACGAGAGCCGCGGCCTGATCGGGGAGAAGGCGCTGCGGGCCATGAAGCCCACCGCGATCCTGATCAACACCGCCCGCGGCGAGATCGCGGACGAGGAGGCGATCACCCGCGCGCTCACCGAGGGCTGGATCGCGGGCGCCGCGCTCGACGCCTTCACCCGCGAGCCGCTGCCCGCCGCGAGCCCGCTGCGCGGGGTGGACCCCGAGCGGCTGATCCTCACGCCCCACAACGTGAGCCACAGCGAGGCGGGCCGCCGCGCGAACCTCACGCTCGCGCTCGACCAGATCCTGGCCGCGGGCCGCGGCGAGCCGCCCGCCCACTGCGTGAACCCGGAGACGATTCCGCGCTGGAGGACCTCATGAGCCAGGCCGCGTACCCCATCCTCGACGCCGACGGCCACATCACCGAGTCCATCGAGCAGGTCGCGAAGTACCTGGACGCTCCGTACAACCGGCGGCCGCTCAACTTCTCCTTCTACCCGTGGGACGGCTGGGATCGCCGCCTCCTCGGCACGCTCGGCGACGCCGCGGGCACCGCGGACGCCTGGCTGCGCGCGCTCGACCGGGGCGGGATGGAGCAGGCGGTGCTCTACCCGACCCTCGGCCTCTTCCTCTCCTTCCTCAAGGACCGAGAGTGGGCGGTCGCGCTCTGCCGCGCCTACAACACGTTCCTGCACGAGGAGTTCGTCAAGAAGAGCCCGCGCCTGCACGCGGTCGCGCTGCTGCCCGTGCAGGATCCCGACGCGGCCGCCCGCGAGCTCCGCCGCGCGGTGACCGAGCTCGGCCTGGTGGGCGCCATGCTCGCGGCCGACGGCAGCCACCTGCTCGGTGACGCGCGCTTCCTGCCGATCTACGAGGAAGCGGACCGCCTCGACGTGATGCTCGGCATCCACGCTTCCGGCTCGCACCTGGGCGGCGCCGGCGTGGACCTCTTCCCCCAGTTCATCCAGGCCCACACCTGCTCGCACGCGTTCGGGCAGATGCGGCAGATCACCTCGATGATCTTCGAGGGCATCCCGGAGCGCTTCCCCCGCCTGCGCATCGCCTACCTCGAAGCCGGATGCGGCTGGGCCCCCTACTGGGCGGAGCGGATGGACGACGAGTACGCCAAGCGCGCTGCGGAGGCACCCGCGCTCACCCGCAAGCCGAGCGACTACATCCGGAGCGGGTCCATCTTCTTCTCCTGCGAGGCCGACGAGTGGCTGCTGCCGCAGGCGCTCAAGCTCATCGGTGAGAACCAGGTGGTCTACGCCTCGGACTTCCCGCACTGGGACCACAGCTACCCCGCCTCCCTCGACGAGATCCGCGACCGGGGCGACATCACCGAGATCCAGAAGCGGAAGATCCTCTCCGACAACACGCGGAGGCTCTACGGACTCAAGGGGTGACACCGCCTCGGCTCCCGTCGCGCTGATCGGGGCGCGCAAGCGCTACGGGGACGTCGAGGCGCTCCGCGGGATCGACCTCACCATCCACGGCGGCGAGGTCGTCGCGATGCTCGGGCCGAACGGCGCGGGCAAGACCACGTCGATCAGCCTGATGCTGGGCCTCCGCCAGCCCACCGCGGGGCGGGCGCGTCTCTTCGGCCTGCCCCCCACCGACCGCCGCGCGCGCAGCCGCTGCGGGGTGATGCTGCAGGAATCGGGCACCACCAGCGTCCTGACCGTCCGCGAGATCGTGGACGTCTTCCGCGTCTATTACCCCGCGCCGCTGCCCGCCGAGCGTGCGCTCTCGATGGCCGGGCTCACCGAGCAGGCGGGGGCGCGGGTCGGCACGCTCTCGGGCGGCCAGCGCCAGCGTCTCTACTTCGCGCTCGCGATCTGCGGGGATCCCGACATCCTCTTCCTGGACGAGCCCACCGTGGGCATGGACGTGGAGGCCCGGCGCGCCTTCACGGCCAGCATCCACACCCTCTCCGGCACCGGCAAGACCATCGTCTTCACCACCCACTACCTGCGCGAGGCCGAGGAGCTCGCGCGGCGGATCATCGTGATCGACCGCGGCGCGGTCATCGCGGACGCGAGCCCGCAGGAGCTGAAGGCGCGGGTACCCGGGAAGAAGATCACGCTGGTCGCGGGCCGGCCGTTCGCGCCCGGCGAGCTCGACGGCCTGCCCGCCCGGGTGCTCCACGTGGTCGGCGAGCGCGCGAGCCTGCTCAGCAACGAGCCGGCCGCGGTGCTGCGCGAGCTCTTCCGGCGCGGGGTGGACATGGTGGACCTGGAGGTGACAGGGGCGGACCTGGAGGAGGCATTCCTCGCCCTGACCCGGCGGAGCGAGGACGCGGCGTGACCGCCTCCGCGCCGCGGCCGGCCGCGGGGCCGGACGTCGCGCCGCTCGGGCGCATGCTGTGGGCGCAGACGTGGAGCGAGCTGCGCATCCGCTGGCGCATCCCCGCCTTCAGCCTGACCATCGTGGCGCTGCCCGTGCTCTTCTTCACGTTCTTCGGGCTGCCCTACGCCAAGCATACGCTGCCCGACGGCACGAGCCTCGGCGCCTACCTGCTCGCCTCGTTCGCGGCCTACAGCGTGGGGAGCGTGATGGTGTTCGGCTTCGGCATCGGGGTGGCCACCGAGCGCGGGCTGAAGGTCGACGTGCTGATGCGCGCGACCCCGCTGCCGCCCTACATCGCGATCCTGGCCAAGGTGCTGAACGCGCTCGCCTACGCGCTGCTCTCGCTCGTGATCCTCATCGGCTATGGCATCGTGGTGGGCGGGATCCGCCAGGACCTCACGGTATGGCTCGACATGATCGTGCGCCTGCTGGCGGGCTCGGTGCCGTTCATCGCGCTGGGCTTCGCCATCGGGTATCTCTGCGGCCCCAACGTGGCCCCCGCGGTCGCGAACCTCGTCTACCTGCCGCTGTCGTTCGCCTCGGGGCTCTTCATGCCGCTCTCGCAGCTCCCCGGCTTCGTGCGCGGCATCGCGCCCTATCTCCCCGCCTACCACTACGGCCAGCTCGGCTGGAGCGCCCTCGGCGCCAACACCGAGCGCCTCCCGGTTTCCCTCGCGTGGCTCACCGGCTACACCCTGCTCTTCCTCGCAATCGCCGTCCGCGCCTACCGCCAGGAAGAATCCCGCAAGTTCGGCTAGGGCAAGCGTGGGAGCGTGTCCAAGCAACCTCCGTTCGAGCGCCGGCTTCGCCGGCGCAGCCTGTCCTGGGGGAGGTTCGGAGGGGGCCGCCGAGGCCCCCTCCGATGACCTAGAGGGCGGCCTTCTTGGCGCGGAGGGTCTTGATCTCGTCGGGGGTGTAGCCGAGGGAGGCGAGGACGGTGTCGGTGTGCTCACCCCGGAGCGGGGCGGCGGTGCGCACACCGGGAGACATGCGGGAGAAGTGGAGCGGGGTGCCGACGACCGGGATCTCGCCGAGCTTGGGGTGGGTCGCGCGCTGCACGATGCCGCGCTCGGCGGTCTGCGGGTCGTTCATCACCTGGTCCACCGTGTTCACCGGAGTCGCGGGGACATCGGCCTCCTCCAGACGCTTGAGCAAGGGCTCGCGGTCGAGCGCGCCGATCGCCTGCTCGAGGATGCCCTCGAGCTCGGCCCGGTAAGCCACCCGCCCCTGGTTCTTCTCGAAGCGCGGATCGGCAGCCAGGTCGGTGAGCCCCAGCGCCTTGGCGAGCTTCTGCCAGAACCGGTCGTTGGCGGCGGCGATGAAGATCCACTGCCCGTTGCGGCACTTGAAGTTGCGATACGGCGAGAGCGACGGATGCCCCGAGCCGAGCGCGCGCGGCAGCGCGCCGGTGAGCAGATAGCCCTCGGCGTGGAAGGCGAGCAGGCTCACCGCGGTCTCGAGGAGCGAGCCGTCCACCCGCTGGCCGAGTCCGGTCTTCTCGCGCTGGATGATCGCGTTGGACACGCCGAGGGCGCACAAGATGCCGGTGGTGAGGTCGAGGAACGACACGCCCGCCCGCACCGGCTGGCCGCCCGGCTCGCCGGTGATGGACATGATGCCGCTGAAGGCCTGCATCAGCGCCTCGTAGCCGGGGCTGTCCTTGCGCGGCCCGGTGCGCCCGAACGCCGAGATCGAGCAGTAGATGAGCCGCGGGTTGAGCCGGGCGAGCACGTCGTAGCCGAGCCCGAACGACTCCATGGTCCCGGTGCGGAAGTTCTCGATGACCACGTCCGCGTCCTTCACGAGCCGCTTGACCACCTCCACCGCCTCCGGGGTCTTCAGGTCGAGCGCGATGCCGCGCTTGTTCCGGTTGAAGAGCAGGTACGCGGCGGCCTCACCGTCCTTGTGGGGCGGCCAGGTGCGCGACTCGTCGCCGGGCCCGGTGTCCTCCACCTTGATGACGTCGGCCCCGAGATCGCCGAGGAGCGCCCCGCACCAGGGCCCGGCGATGACGCGGGAGAGATCGATGACACGGATGCCGTCGAGCGAGAGGGCGGGCTTGGTCATGGCGCGTACTATACCGCCGGTGGCGGTGTATATTCACCCCTCGCCAATCCATCGTCCGGCCAATACATCTTCAGGAGGGTCCCCCATGGAGCTCTACGACGTGATGCAAACCACGTTCTCGGCCCGCGAGTTCACCGCCGATCCGCTGCCCGACGAGATGCTCTTCAGGATCCTGGACCGCGCGCGCTTCGCGCCGAGCGGCGGCAACCGCCAGGGCTGGCGCGTGATCGTGGTGCGCGACCCGAAGACGCGCGAGGGGCTGGCCGCCGCCACCGTGCCCGCGGCCAAGCGGTATGCCGCGCAGGTACAGCTGGGCGAGAGCCCGTGGAACACCATCGACTCCACGAAGGTGGATGCGGCCACCATCGAGCGCACTCCGGCCCCGCCCCGGCTGATCGAGCCGGTGCTCAAGGCCCCGGTGGTCCTGGTGGTCTGCGTGGATCTCAAGGTGGTGGCCTCGATGGACTCGGAGCTCGAGCGGGTCGGCGTGATCAGCGGAGCGTCCATCTACCCGTTCGCGTGGAACATCCTGCTCGCGGCGCGCCACGAAGGCTTCGCCGGGACCATCACCACGCTCGCCGCGGCCCAGGAGCCCGCGCTGCAGAGACTGCTCGGCCTGCCCTCCCACGTGGCGGTCGCGGCGGTGATGCCGCTCGGCCGGCCGGTGAAGACCATCACCAGGCTCCGGCGGAAGCCGGTCGAGGAGTTCGCGATGCGCGAGCGCTGGGGCGGGCCGCCGCTCGGCCCCGGCCGCCCGGCCTGAGGGGTCAGGCGGCGCCGGCCGAGCCGCTCTCCCGAAGCAGCTCGAGGATGCGTTCCCCGGTGATCTCGCCGGGGATCAGCACGTGGTCCGCCCCCGCACGCAACAGGTCCTCCTTGTCGGTCCGTTCCTCGCCGGTCATCACGATGACCGCGCGCGGCGCGAGGCGGCGCAGGTCGCCGACCAGCCGGCGGGTGCTGATGCCCTTGAGGAAGGTGTCGGAGATGGTGGTGACCACCATCCGGGCCTCGTCGATGCCGAGATGCTCGAGGGCGTCGGGATTGGCGAGATCGCCGTACTCCCACCGGAACCCGCGCGCCATCACCCGGTGGGCACGGTTGGCGTCGTAGTCCACCAGCGTGATCCGCTCCTTGAGCTGCGGCGCCTGCGCCTCCACCAGGTCCAGCACCGCCTGGGCGATACGGAAGTGCCCGAGCAGCACGATGTCCCGCGCCCGACGGGCTTCCGGCGCGGACGCGGCTCCGCCGCCCACTCGGGGACCGCGCGCGAGGGGCCGTATGAGCCGGCGGGCGATGCGGTCGTTCGAGATGATGAGGTAGGGCGCCAGCAGCGAGGTCAAGATCATGGCGGTGAGCACCACCGCGCCCACCCGCTCCGAGACGTGGCCGTAGCCCGCGCCCAGGGTCAGGATCACGAGCGAGAACTCGCTGATCTGAGCGAGGTTCAGCGCGGTGACCGTGCCCGCGTAGAGTCCGTCGCCCAGCAGGTACGCGGTCGGCACCACCGAGATCGCACGGCTCACCAGGACGAAGACCACGATGAGCAGCGCCTGGCCGAGGACGTCCGGGCTCGGCACCGGCACCTGCAGGCCGAGCGCGACGAAGAAGAGCGTGACGAAGAAGTCGCGCACGCCGGTGACCTTGGAGATGACGTCGCCGCCGTAGGGAAAGGCCGAGATGCTCACCCCCGCGATCAGGGCGCCCATCTCGCGCGAGAGCCCGAGCTGGTCCGCGAAGCCGGCGATGCCGAAGCACCACGCCACCGACGAGATCAGCACCAGCTCGGGCCGGCGCGCGGAGGCCTCGAGCAGCGGGGCCAGGAGGTAGCGGCTGGCCAGGAAGGCGACGCCGAGCAGCACCCCGCCCCCCGCGATGGACTGGGCGATCCGGAGCACCCCGGGCTCGGCCAGGCTGGGCTGCACCGCCATGAAGAGAATGGCCCAGATGTCCTGCACCACGAGGACACCCAGGGTGAGCCGGCCCGAGAGGATCTTGAGCTCGAACTTCTCGCGCAGCAGCTTGACCACGATCAGGGTCGAGCTCAGCGAGATCACGATCGCGAGGTAGACGAGGTCGAAGCGGCCCTCCGCCACCCGGTAGCCGAGCCAGGAGAAGAAGGCGAGGCCGAGCAGGCCGTTGATCACGAACTGGCCGGCACCCAGGACGAGCATGGAGCGGCCCAGGCGCCGGAGCTCCCGCAGGTCGATCTCGAGCCCGATGATGAAGAGCAGGAGGATCAGGCCGATCTCGGAGATCAGCTCGATGCTCTCCGCGTCGGTGACGAGGCCGAAGCCCATCCGGGAGCTGAGCAGGATTCCGCCCGCGATGTAGCCCAGCAGCAGGGGCTGCCGGAGCAGCCGGGCCACGTGACCCAGGACGGCGGCGAACACGATCCCCAGGGCGATGTCCCGGAGCAGGGTCACGTCGTGCGGCACGGGTCGCGGGCACCTCGGTCTTGGGATAGAATCGGTCGCCGTATCCTAACCAACTTTGCAGGTTTCCGAGGAGGATCTCGTGGAGCGACGCACGCTCGGCAAGAGCTCGCTGGCGGTGTCCGCCGTCGGCCTCGGCTGCATGTCCATGTCCAACGTCTACGGCAAGGGGGACGAGGCGGAGTCCACCGCGGTCGTCCACCGCGCGCTCGACCTCGGCGTGAACTTCCTCGATTCCTCGGACATGTACGGCTGGGGCCAGAACGAGGAGCTCCTGGGCCGGGCCCTGCGCGGCCGGCGCGACCAGGTGGTCCTCGCCACCAAGTTCGGCAACCTCCGGAAGCCGGACGGGACCGCGGGGGTCAACGGCCGGCCCGAGTACGTCCCCCAGGCCTGCGACGCGAGCCTGAAGCGCCTGGGCGTGGGGACCATCGACCTCTACTTCCAGCACCGGGTGGACCCAAGCGTGCCGATCGAGGAGACGGTGGGGGCGATGTCACGCCTGGTGGAGGCGGGCAAGGTACGCTTTCTCGGGCTGTCGGAGGCGTCCCCCGCGACCGTGCGCCGGGCCCACGCGGTGCACCCGATCACCGCGCTGCAGTCCGAGTTCTCCCTGCTCTATCGCGTGGAGGCCGAGGAGACGCTACCGACCCTGCGCGAGCTGGGCATCTCCTTCGTGGCCTACTCGCCACTCGGTCGCAGCCTGCTGACCGGCCGCACCCGGTCCGCCGGCGAGATCCCCTCCGACGACCGGCGGCGCGACCACCCGCGCTTCCAGGACGAGAACCTCAAGAAGAACCTGGCCCTCGTGAAGCCCCTGGAGCACCTGGCCCGGCAGAAGGGGTGCACGCCGGGCCAGGTCGCGCTGGCCTGGCTGCTCGCGCGGGGCCGGGACATCGTGCCGATCCCCGGCACCAAGCGGAGGGACCGCCTCGAGGAGAACGTGGCGGCGGCGGAGGTGCAGCTCTCGCCCGCCGAGGTCGCCGCGCTCCAGGACGCGATCCCGGCGGGGGCCGCGGCGGGAGAGCGCTATCCGGTGCCCGCGATGAAATCGGTCTACGTCTAGTCCATGAACCGACTCGAGCGAGACCGGCCGGGAGGCGCCCGCGCCGACCGGACCCCGCCGCCGCACGCGCTACCCGTTCATGAATAGTCCGGCCGGCCCCGCGGCGGCCGTGGGCTGGCTCGAGACCTACCGGGGCACCGTCTTTCGCTGGGAGGTGGACCCGAACGACCACCTGACGGTGGCGTACTACTTCACCCGCATCGCCGACGCGGGGGCGAGGCTGCTGGCGGTGGTCGGCCTGACCGCCGCGGCCGCCCGCACCGCCGACTGCTTCGTCCGGTACCAGCGGGAGCTGCGCGCGGGCGACATCATCCACATGGAGAGCGGCGTGATCGCGGTGGAGCTCGACGCGCTGGTGCTCGGGCACAAGCTCCTCGACTCCGGCGCGGGCGTCCTCTGCACCTCGGTGGAGCAGCGCGTGCGCCTCGCGGCGCCCCTGACCGCGGAGACGCGGCGGGCCGTGGAGGCCGTCCGGGTGGGGTGGGACGGGCCGGCCCGCGAGCGGCGGCCGACGCCGGATGGTCTCGCGGGCTTCCGCGACAGCGCGCGCGACATGGTCAAGCCGGCCGAGGTGGACGTCTCGGGCGGCGCCGCGCTCTCGCACTACATCCATCGCTTCTCGGCGGCCAATGGCCACGCCATCGCCGCCTTCGGCATGACCCCGGCCTACATGCGCGCGGAGCACCGGGGCTTCTCCACCTTCGAGTTCCAGCTCGAGCTCGGGAGCCCGCTGCGGCCGGGCGACGGCGTGCGCGTGCGCTCCGGGCTGCGCCACGTGGGCAACTCCTCGCTGCGGCTCCTCCACGTGATGACGCGGGAGCCCGGCGACGAGGTGGTGGCCACGCTCGAGCAGTCCGGGGTCCACTTCGATCA
>DATLFG010000016.1:0-51027 GCA_035524955.1 Candidatus Limnocylindria bacterium
GTGGTGCTGCCGGGGCGTCACCGGCGGCCTGTCACCGCGCCGATGACGCAGCTGCCTGGTCCGGTGGCGTGTCCATCCCTTACCTCCATCATGCAGCTACCACGATGAGCTCTCCTGCCTCATCGCGTCCCCAGTAGAAACCCGTCGCCGGGCGCCTGTCAAGGGTGTGCGACGGGAGCGGTTCACTAGGGCGACCAGACCAGGCTCTCGTGGATCCACCCGCGGCCGCTGTCCGGGGCGTCGATCCTGACCCACTCGCCCTGGTGCGACAGGACACGGAGGGTCTCCCCCCACGGCGCGACGAAGCGCACCGGATGCGTCAGGCCGGGACCGGACCGTACCCGCGCTTCGTCCACGTGGACGATCGCGGCCGGCTTGGTCTCCGTCAACGGCGCGAAGATCCAGCCCTCCGAGTCCAGGAAGTCCCGGGTCTTGAGCCAGCGCCCGCGGCGGGCCACGACCTCGAGCGGAAAATCGCGGCCGACGGTCCAGAGGCGCTCGTACTGCGTGCCTGGGCCCTCCCGGATGTTCGCCACGTCGACCCGGACCCGGACGGAGCCGCCGGCCGCCATCGCGACCGATGCGACGACGCCGACCGCGAGCGCGGTGGCGAGACCATTCCTGACCAGCCGTGAGCTCTTGTCCTGTCTCATCGACCCCTCCCGGCGCCTGCCACCCGCCTAGACCTGACCCGCCACCGTCACCCCGCGGACGACGAGCAGGAGCCAGCCGATCCCGACGATGACCCACGTGAGCCGGCGGGCCACCTCGGTGACCGCGAGCACAATCGTGAGCGCCGCCAGCCAGCCGACCGGCGCCGCCAGCTCCGTCGGCGCCATCCCCGGCGGGAGCAGGCCCACGGCAGCCAGCAGCCAGCCGCCGACCGCCGCGGCGACCGCGTTCAGTCGCGGCAGCAGTTCGAGGATCACGTCCATGGGTGACCGGGCGCGCCAAGCATGATGCCTCGTAGTCTAGAAACCCAGGCGCCCTCCTACCAAGATCTGAGATGGCCCCGGCGGGTACCCGATCCGAGGGGGGGCCGCCACCCCCAGATGCGCCACCGTGTTGGGCGCGGCCCGCGTCCGCCGACGCCGACGGATGAGCGTACTCCAGTTTCAAGGCTGCCGTCGTTTTCGGGGTGACGTCACCGGGGCTTTGCCATCGATGCCGCGGACGGGTTACGCTCGGAGTCCGTGACCTCCGAACAGGCAGAGCCGGGCTCGGCCCAGAGCGTGCAGGCGCCCGGCGTGACCAGCGAGCCGCTACAGTCCTTCCGCAAGTGGGCCATCACCGTCTCGGTGATGGTGGTCACGGTCATGCAGGTGCTCGACACCAGCATCACCAATGTCGCTCTCCCCCACATGCAGGGCTCCCTCTCCGCCGGGGTGGAGGAGATGTCGTGGGTGATCACCTCCTACCTCGCCGCCAACGCCATCGCGATCCCGGCCACGGGTTGGCTCACCGCCGTGCTCGGGCGGCGGCGGTTCTTTCTCGTCTGCACCACGATCTTCACCGTGAGCTCGTTCCTGTCCGGCATCGCGCCGAACCTCGAGTTCCTGGTGGCCATGCGGGTGCTCCAGGGGCTCGGCGGCGGGCCGGTGATCCCGATGGCCCAGGCCACGATGTGGGAGATCTTTCCGCTCCGCCAGCGCGGCACCGCGATGGCGGTGTGGGGCGTCGGCATCATGATGGCCCCCATCCTCGGCCCCACCCTCGGCGGCTGGATCGTCGACAACTGGTCGTGGCGCTGGATCTTCTACGTCAACCTGCCGATCGGCCTTCTCGGCTTCTTCATGGCGAGCGTCTTCCTCTTCGACTCGCCCTTCCTCAAGAAGCCACGGCGGGTGGACGCCGCCGGTCTCGTGTTCATGGTGGTGGGCTTCGGCGCGCTCCAGCTCATGATCGACCAGGGGGAGAAGTACGACTGGTTCGACTCCGGCTACATCGTGACGCTGGCGATCGTCGCGGTGATCGTGCTCACCGCCTTTCTGGCGCGCGAGCTGTCGACGGCGGAGCCGATCCTCGACCTCTCCGTGTTCCGCGACCGCAACTTCGCCTTCAGCGCCATCATCATCGCCCTCGTCGGGTTCGGCTTCAACTCGAGCATGCTCCTCGTCGCGCTCTACACGCAGAAGATGCTGGGCTACGACGCCTGGACCTCGGGGCTCGTCCTGGCCCCGGGCGGCCTGGGCACCATGATCGCGCTCACCTTCTCGGGTCGCCTGGTCTCCCGCATGGATCAGCGCCTCATGCTGCTGTTCGGGTGCGGACTGAATGCCCTCGCCCTCGTGATGATGTCGAACCTGAGCCTCGGCATGGACTACTGGAGCCTCGCGGTGCCGCGGTTCCTGCAAGGGTTCGCCCAGGGGTTCATCTTCGTGCCGCTCCAGACGCTGGCGCTCGCCACCATCCGCCTGGAGCGCCTGTCCAACGCCACCGCGGCCTTCAACGTGGTCCGCAACGTCGGCGGCAGCATCGGGGTGGCTCTGATCACCACGCTGCTGGTGCGACGCGCCCAGTATCACCAGGCGATCCTCGCCGGGCACGTAAACCAGTGGAGCCCGGAGACCGCGGCCCGGCTGCAGCAGTGGGCAAGCCACTTCGCGGCCCAGGGCGCCGATTCCTTCACCGCGGCGCGACGGGCGACGAGCATGCTCTACCGGGAGATGACCGAGCAGGCGCAGGTCCTCAGCTACGCCGATCAGTTCTGGCTCCTCGCCCTGGTGTTCATGGCTGTGCTGCCTATCCTGCCGCTCCTCCGACGCGTGCGCGCCGAGGAGAACGACCTGGCCCGCGGCGCCGCGCCGGCGCGCCGGGCCGAGCCGCAGACGCCCGCCGCCGGCGCCACCCAGGTCCCCGACGCCATCGACTGAGCGAACACGGCGGACACTGGGGGAGGCCAGCCCGGATTATTCATGAACGGGCTCGACCGAGATCGGACGGGTGGCGCCGCGGGCGCCACGCGGGCGACCGAGCGCAGTGGGCCCCCCGAGTCCGGTGCGCCGCTCGAACACCCGCGAATCTGGTGAATCGACGGAGCCGGTCGCCCGGGAGGCGCCCGCAGCGACAGGACCCGTCCGACTCCCGCGTTGTCCGTTCATGAATAGTCCGCGCGAGGCGCCGGCCGGACGCTCAGAACACCTTGATCAGCAACAACTGCGTCCTCCACCGGTCGAATTTCCGGCCCACCTCCGTCAGCCGCGCCGCCTCGACGTAGCCGAACCGCTCGAACAGCGCGATGCTCGGCGCGTTCTCGCTGTCGATGCTCGCCACGATCGCGTGCACTGCGCGCGCCCACGCCGCGTCGTCGAGGGCCACCATCAGTCGACGCCCGATGCCGCGACGGTGCGCCGCGCGGGCGACGTAGACGCTCGCTTCCAGCGTGAACCGGTAGCCACTCGCCGCCCGGTAGGGAGACAGCGCCGCCCAGCCGAGGACCTCGGTCGCGTCGCCCGGGTCGGTCGCAACCACCACGGGCAGGCCGGCCGACCGGTGCACCTGCAGCCACGAGCGGCGGTCGTCGAGGGTGACCTGCGCCTCGGCATAGACGTATGCCGATTCCGCGATCTCGAAGTTGAGAATCGCCGCGATGGCCGGCAGATCATGCTCGTCGGCGTCGCGAATGTTGATCGGCGCCGAGCCCGGCTCCGCGCCTCCCGGGGCCTTGCCGATCCGGTCGTGACTCATTTATGAGCCGGCCACGGGTTGCGGCCGCACGCGGGCGGCGACTGGAGCCCTGCCGTCGCACGCGCTGGGACGCATGCGCCCACGATAATGCGACGCCCCTTCGAGCGCCAGCCGGGGCAGCGCCCTCTCCCTACTCCAGCCTTCCCGCCCCCGGCGCCTCCTGCTACACTCGCGGGCGCGGTCCGGCACGACCGCCAAGGAGGATGCGATGCCGGTCGACAAGAGCGCCATCGGCAGGACGGGCGAGCCCGTGACCATGCACGTGGAGCGCGGCAAGATCCGGGAGTTCGCGCGCGCCATCAAGGACGATGATCCGCTGTACTACGACGAGGGCCACGCGGCGAAAGAGGCCGGCGGCATCATGCCCCCGGTGACGTTCTTGCAGACCGTCTCGCACTGGGACGACGGGCGGGGCCGGCCCCGTCTGCCCTTCGACCTCAAGCGCGTGCTGCACGGCGAGCAGGAGTTCGAGTTCCTCGCCCCCATTCACGCCGGCGACGTGCTGACCGTGGTGAGCCGGATCGTCGACGTCTACGAGAAGCCGGGCAAGCGCGGCGGCTCCATGACCTTCGCGGTGACGGAGACGGAGTACCGCAACGCACAGGGCGCGCTGGTGGCCCGCGCGCGCGCCGTCGGCATCGAGACCGGCCAGGTCGTCAAGGACTGAGGGGAGATCGCCATGCCCGCGACCAAGCGCTTCTGGGAGGACGTCAAGGAGGGCGACTCCCTGCCGGAGGTCCGCGTCGAGAGGCTCACGCGGACCGACTTCGTGAAGTACGCCGGGGCCTCCGGCGACTTCAACCCGATCCACCACGACCAGACTTTCGCGGAGGCCTCCGGAAACCCCACCGTATTCGCCATGGGCATGCTCAACGCGGGCATCCTGAGCCGGGTGGTCACCGGGTTCGCGGGGCGGCCCAACGTGCGGCGCTACAAGGTGCGCTTCCAGACGCGGGCCTGGCCGGGCGACGACGTGGTCTGCCGCGGAACCGTGACCCGCAAGCTCGAGCAGGGGGGCGAGAAGCTGGTGGAGGGCGAGCTCGAGGCGATCAACCAGAAGGGCGAGACCCTCATCAGCGGCACCTTCGTCGCGGCGCTACCGTCGCGCGGCTGATCCTCACCCGGGCGCGCGCAGCGCGGGGAACACGCGCGTGGCCAGGAGCTCGATGGTGCGCAGCACCTTGGCCTGCTCCATGCCCGGCCACTGGATCCTGAAGATGAAGGAATTGACGGCGAGCCGGTCGGCGTAGCGCCTGATCTCGCGGATGGCGTCGTCGGGATCGCCCACGATGAAGCGGTCCGCCACGAGCTCCTCGAACTCGTGGGCGAAGCTGTCGCCCTCGGGCAGCGCCTTGTCCTGCCCCCACGAGGCATAGGCCTTGTACTTGGCCTCGAGGAAGGGCCGGCATTCCTGCAGGGCGGCGCGGCGGTCGGGGGCCACGTACAGCTCCTTGATGATCGGCAGCTCCGCCGGGAACGGACGGCCGGCCTCGCGCAGGGCCTGACGGTACACCTCCATCTGCCGCTCGAGCACGGCGAGCCGGGCGTGCGGGTTGATGACCCAGGTGTCGCCCAGGCGCGCCGCGCGCACCACCGCGGCGTCGTTGTTGGCCGCGAACCAGACCGGCGGGTGGGGCCGCTGCACCGGGCGCAGCATCATGCGCGCGCGGGTGAGGTGAAAGAAACGCCCGTGATGCGTCACCTCGTCCCCCGACCACAGCCGCTTGATGACCTCCAGGCTCTCCACCAGGCGCCCCACCCGCTCCTTGGGCGCCACCCCGAACGCCTCGTTCTCCTCGTCGCGATAGCCCAGTCCCACCCCGAAGACGAAGCGCCCCTCGGTGATGACGTCGAGCGTGGCCACCTGCTCGGCCACGTCCACCGGATTGAGCAGCGGCAGCAGGATCACGGTGGCGCCCACGCGCATGGTCCCCGCCTCGGCGGCGAGCCGGGCGAGCGCGGGCAGGCTCTGCACCTCCTGGAACGGCGTCGAGAGGAAGTGCTGGCCCATCACGATGAGTCCGAAGCCGGCATCGCGGGCCGCCCGGACCTGCTCGATGTGCTCCCGGAAGCGGTCGACCATCGACACGCCCGGAGGGTGCTGCTTGGAGACGATCAGGCCGAAGTTCATGGGTCCCCTTTCCGCGGCGCCCATGATAAGCCATCCCCGGCGGCGCGGGCCAGTCGTGCCGGAGCACCCCGGGCGACTCACCCGGCCCGGCGCGTGTCGCGAATACGTCGCGCCTTGAACTCCGTCTTCGGTAGCGTGCCCGGCGCCAGCACCTCCACGTCGCAGCGCACCTCGCACCGCGCCTGGATCTCCCGGGCCACCTGGGCACCGATCGCGCGATCCGCGTGCTCCACCCTCGCGGTCATCACGTCAAGACCGCCCGCGGTGGTCGCCAGCACGATCTCGTACTCGTCACCCACGCCGGGCACCGCGCGCACCGCCGCCTCGAGCTGGACCGGGTACATCTTCACGCCGCGCAGGTTGATCAGCTCGTCGGCCCGGCCCGCGAAGGCTCCCACCGCCCGGACATGGGTCCGCCCGCACGCACACGCCTCCGACGTGAGGACGGTGGAGTCGCCGACCAGGAACCGAAGCTGCGGAGAGCTCTCGGAGTGCAGGCTCGTGCAGACGGTGAGCCCGCGGGTCCCCTCGCCGACGCGCTGCCGGCTCTCGGGATCGACCACCTCCCAGATCTGCACGTCCTCCATCAGGTGCGCGGTGACCGGCCCCGGGCCCCGCTCCGAGGCCGGGCAGGAGTAGCCGCCGCAATGGGGCGAGACCTCGGTGCACCCGTAGAACTCGACGAGGCGGGCACTCCACAGGTCCTCCAGGCGTCGGCGCGTCCCCTCGATGCCCGCCGCCGGCTCGCCGCCGACGAGGATCGTGCGCACCGAGCTCGCGGCCGGGTCGATCCCGCGCTCCGTCATCACGCGGCCCAGGTGGAGGGCGTACGACGGCGTGCACGTCAGCACGGTCGGCTTGAAGCGATCGACCAGCATCGCCCGGGCCTCCGCGGTCATGCCGCCGCCCGGGATGGAGGCCACCCCCATCTTGGCGAGCGCGAACTGCACGCCCCAGGCGAACACGTGCGGCCCGTAGCCCGCGCAGATCAGCACGGTGTCGCCGGGCCGGATCCCGAAGGCGTGCAGGGCCCGGGCGTTCGCCCACACCCACAGCTCGCGATCGATCTGGGAGTAGCGAAACACCCGCGGCACGCCGGTCGAGCCCGACGAGGAGAACATCATCCACCCGCGCGACGCCCACAGCGCATCGTCGTGGGTGGTGTAGGTGCCGAACGGAGGGGTGGCCTTCAGGTCCTCCATCATCTCGGTCTTGTCGACGACCGGCCACTTCGGCAGATCGTCCACGGTGCGGAGGTCGGTGGGCACCATGCCGAGCCGGTCGAAGCGGCGACGATAGAAGGCGCTGTTCTCGTAGAGGAACGGGGTGAGCGCGGCGAGCTTCGCGTCCTGGATGGCCCTCAGCTCGTCGCGGCTCGCGCAGTCGAGCGACGGCGACCAGTAGTCGACCGAACCCGGGCCGTCCGGGTCGCGCCGGTGCCGGGCGATCGTTTCCAGCCAGCGTTCCCGCGTTCGCGCCGCCCGATCCTCGCTCACCGCCGCCCCCTGCTGCGGTCACGCCATCTTGACGCGCGCCGCATCCTCCAGCCCAAGCTCCTTCACGCTGCTCTCGCGCATGACGAACTTCTGGACCTTGCCGGTCACCGTCATGGGGAATCCGTCGACGAACTTCACGTAGCGCGGGATCTTGTAGTGGGCGATCTTGCCGCGGCAGTAGTCGCGGATCTCCTCGACGGTGGCCTCCTGCCCTTCGCGCAGGCGCACCCACGCCATGACCTCCTCGCCGAACCGGATGTCGGGCACGCCGATGACCTGCACGTCCTGCACCTTGGGATGGCTGTAGAGGAACTCCTCGATCTCGCGCGGGTACACGTTCTCGCCGCCGCGGATGATCATGTCCTTGATCCGCCCGACGATGTTGAGATAGCCCTCGTCGTCCATGGTGGCGAGGTCGCCGGTGTGCATCCACCGGGCGGCGTCGATGGCGCCGCGGGTGGCCTCGTCGTTGTTCCAGTAGCCGAGCATCACGCTATAGCCGCGGGTGCACAGCTCGCCCTGGACGCCGATGGGCACGACCTGCCCGGCGGCGGGGTCGACGACCTTGATCTGCACGTGGGGGTGCACCTGGCCGACGGTGCCCACCTGCTTGGCGAGGGGCGCGCCGATCCGGGTCTGGGTGCTCACCGGGCTCGTCTCCGTCATGCCGTACGCGATGGCCACGTCGTCCATGTGCATGAGCTCCTTGACCTGCTTCATCACCTCCACCGGGCAGGGCGAGCCGGCCATGATCCCGGTGCGCAGGCTCGAGAGATCGTAGCGCGCGAAGTCCGGATGGTTGAGCGCGGCGATGAACATGGTCGGCACACCGTAGAGCGCGGTGGCCCGCTCGGCCTGGGCGGCCTCGAGGAGGGCGGTGGCCTCGAAGCCGCCGCTCGGATAGACCATGGTGGCCCCGTGGGTCACGCAGCCGAGGTTGCCCATGACCATGCCGAAACAGTGGTAGAGCGGCACCGGGATCAGGAGGCGGTCCCGGTCGGTGAAGCGTAGCAGCTCGGTGACGAAGTAGCCGTTGTTGAGAATGTTGTGGTGACTGAGGGTCGCGCCCTTCGGATAGCCGGTGGTGCCGCTCGTGTACTGGATGTTGATGGGGTCGTCGAACTCCTGCTCGCGCTGGCGCCGGGCGAGGTCGTCCGCGCTCACCGACCCGGCCAGGGCCAGGAGCTCCCTCCACGGGAGCATGCCGGGAGAGACGTCCTCGCCGAGGCGCACCACCGCGCGGAGATCGGGGAGCTGGGCGGCGACGAGGCTGCCGACCCGGCTCGCCGCGAGCTCGGGAACCAGCTCGTGGATCATGCCGGTGTAGTCCGACGTCTTGAACTCCGGCGCGATGACCAGCCACGTGCAGCCGGACTGGCGGAGGGCGTACTGGACCTCGTTCAGGCGATAGCTCGGGTTGATGTTGACGAGGATCGCGCCGAGCTTGCTCGTGGCGAACTGCACGATGGCCCACTCCGCGCAGTTCGGCGCCCAGATGCCGATGCGCTGTCCCTTGTTGACGCCGAGCGCGATCAGGGCCCGGGCGCACCGGTCGACCTCCGCCTTGAGCTCCCGGTAGCGGTAGCGCAGGTTCTGGTGACGCGAGACCAGGGCCTCGTTGTCGGGATAGCGGTCGGCGATCTGGTCGAACATGTCGCCGATGGTGAGGCCGAGCAGGGGCACCTCGCTGGTGCCGCTCACATAGCTCTTGCGTTCGGGCATGGCCGGGCGCTCCTCTCGCCGAAGATCCGTACGCGGACGCGCCATCGAGCCCCACGCGCGCGGCCGGTGGGCATACTGCCCCGCCCGCCGGGCCAGGTCAAGGCGATGATTTCCGGCGCGTCATGCCCCGCCCCCCCCTCCGCCCGAGAGGCGCCCGAGATCGAAACCGTACAACCGCGCGGTGTTGCCCCCGGCGATCTTCGCCTGCTCCTCCTCCGGCACGCCCGCCAGGATCTCGGCCAGGATCTTCCGGGACTGCGGGAACGTGGATTCGCTGTGAGGATAGTCGGAGCCCCACATCATGTTGTCGACGCCGATCGCGTCCCGCAGGCGAATGCCGATCGCATCCTCCTGAAAGCTCAGGAAGACGTTCCGGTGGAAGAAGTCGCTGGGACGCATGTCGTGCTTGAAGCGGACGAACGCCTCCTCGTGACGCTCGCGGTACGTGTAGTCCATGGTGGAGAGCAGGTGCGGGGCCCACGCGAGCTCGAACTCCACGATGGCGAGCCGGAGCGTGGGGTAGCGCTCGAAGACGCCCGAGAAGATCATGTCGCACAGCGAGGTGGCCGGGTAGAAGGCCTTCGTCGACCGGCCGGTCGCGTCGCGGAGCGTCCTCTCTCCCGCTCCGCGGATCTTGCCCTGCCGCCGGGTGGCGGTGTGCAGGCTCAGCGGCATCGCGAGGGCCTGCGCCGCCGCCCAGAACGGCTCGTACTCGGGCTGGTCGTACCGCCGGTGCTCGAGCGGGTACTCGGTGATCATCGCCCCCGCGAAGCCGCGGGCGGCGGCGCGCTCCAGCTCCTTCGTTGCCTCCCCGACATCGTCCAGATTGATCATGGCGATGCCCTTGAGCCGGGTCGGGTCCGTGCTGCAGAAGTCGGCGAGCCAGTCGTTGTACGCCCGGAAGATCGCGGACATGAGCGCGGAGTCGGCCACCTTGAAGTAGAAGAGGCCCTGCGACGGGTACAGCACCTCGCCGGCCACCCCATCGAGCCGCATGTCCGCGAGGTGCTGCTGGGGGTCGTATCCGCCGGGATGGACGTCCTCGAAGCGGCCGAGCCCGGAGATGGTCTCGGGGGCCTCGAACCGGGCCCCGGCGTTGGAGATGAGCCCGATCCCGGAGAGCACCTGGTGATCCTCGACGACGAGCTGGTCGGCGCCGTCGATCCGCAGGATCCGGGGCGCCCGATGGCGGAACGCCCGGTCGATGCGAGTCGTCCAGAGGTCCGGCGGCTCGAAGACGTGCGAGTCGGACGAGAGGATGAGAGCGGGCGGCATGGGTCTCTCCTTTCCGGGCCCGGCGGACCCTGCTCGATATACTACTCAAATACCGGATAAGATGCCGCCCCGGAGGGCCTGACCGATGAAGCGCAGCGTCGACCGCGTCCTGACCACCCACACCGGCAGCCTCCCGCGCCCGGCCGACCTGATCCGCATGATGTTCGCGCGGGAGGAAGGGGTGCCGGTCGACGGGCCGGCGCTGGCCGCGCGCATTCACACCGCGGTGGCGGAGGTCGTCCGCCAGCAGGCCGACGCCGGCATCTCGGTTGTCAACGACGGGGAGCTGAGCAAGCCGAGCTACGCCACCTACATCAAGGACCGGCTGAACGGGTTCGGCGGCGCGAGCCAGTCGCTGCAGTACCGCGACCTGGTGGACTTCCCGGAGATGGCCAAGCGGGTGTTCGGCGATCCGGGCCGGTCGCGCCGGAAGACGCCGGCCTGCACCGGCCCGATCAGCCTGCGCGATCCGGCGGCGGCCGCGGTCGACGTGGACAATCTGACCGCGGCGCTCCGGTCGGTCGAAGCCGAGGACGTGTTCATGAGCGCGGCCTCCCCCGGAGTGATCTCCCTCTTCTTCCGAAATGACCACTACGGCAGCCACGAGGCCTACCTCTTCGCCATCGCGGAGGCCATGCGGCACGAGTACGAGACGGTGGCGCGGGCCGGCTTCATCCTGCAGCTGGATTGCCCGGACCTCGCCATGGGCCGGCACATCCAGTTCGCCGGGCTCGGCCTCGAGGAGTTCCGGACGATGGCCCGCCTGCACCTCGCGGCGCTCGATCACGCGGTGGCCAGCATCCCGCCCGAGCAGCTCCGCATCCACCTCTGCTGGGGCAACTACGAGGGGCCGCATCACCACGACGTGCCGCTCGCCGACATCCTCGACCTCGTCCTGGCGGCCCGCCCCCAGGGCGTCTCCTTCGAGGCCGCCAACCCGCGGCACGCCCACGAGTGGCGGGTCTTCGAGCGCGTGAAGCTGCCGCCGGACAAGCTCATCATCCCCGGGGTCCTCGATTCGACGACCAACTTCATCGAGCACCCCGAGCTCGTCGCCGAGCGGATCGGCCGCTACGCGCGGCTGGTCGGTCGCGAGAACGTCATCGCCGGGACCGATTGCGGGTTCGGCACCTGGGTCGGCCAGGCCGCGGTCGACCCCGACATCGTCTGGGCGAAGCTGGCCAGCCTGGCCGAGGGCGCGCGGCTGGCTTCGAGCGAGCTCTGGTAGCGGCCGACCAGCAGCTCAAGCCCTGATCGGCGACTCAGCGCGCATGCGTGAAGTCGCGCCTTCGTCGAGCCCCTGGGCCACTGCGTAGGGCCGCGCCGAGCACCGGGCCCGGCGGACAGTCTGCGTCCGGGCTCGCGGCTAGGCCCGGGGGTGGGTCCGGGCGCCGTCCGGGTGGGCCAAGGTCCAATAGGCAGGCCGGCCGGCGTTGACTACACTCAGCCCGTGAAGTATGGCCGGCGACACGGCCAGAAAAGGAGCTCCGATGAAACAGCTCGCATTCATCATCGTGCTCGTATTCCCGATCTCGCTGCTCGCATCCGGATTCGTCCTCGCGGCCGACGACTCGAAGGTGAAGGCCGCCACGGACCAGGTCGAGCGCGGCGCGAAGAAGATCCCCGACGGCAAGATCGGGGAAGGCATCAAGGAGACCGCCAAGGGCATCGGCAACACGGTCTCCGAAGGCGCGCAGTACAGCGGTGAAAAGCTGAAAGACGCGGGTAAGGCCGCCGAGCCGCCGGCGAAGACCGCCTGGGGCAACGCGCGCGATGGCGCCGTCAACTTCGGCCGCAGCGTCAAGGGCTTCTTCACGAACCTCTTCTCGAATTGAGGTAGAGAGAGCCCCACGCGCTGCCGCGACGGTGGCGGCGGCTACTTGCCTTCCTTCACCGCCATGTCGTAGCCCTTGATCCGCTCGTCGCCGCGGGCCTTCCAGGTCATCCGGCGGGTGGCCCCGTAGAGGTCGAGCTGCTGGTACAGCGGCATGGCCGCCGCGTCCTCCACCCACAGACGGTTGATCCGACGGTAGAGCTCGAGCCGGCGCTTGGGGTCCATGATCTTCTGCGCCTCGTCGACCATCCCGTCGAAGTCCGCGTTGTAGTAGTTGCCGAGGATCTTGCCGGACCGAAACAGCGGCACGTACACCGTCTCGGCGTCGTACGTCGTCGTACCCCATCCGATGAGCCAGACGGGCCCGGCCTTGTGCACGTAGGCCATGTTGTTCAGGTAGTTGCCCCACTCGTGGGTCCGCAACGTCGCCCGGATGCCGGCCTTGTTGAGCTGTCCGACGATGGCCTCGGCGACCTCCTTGTCGCGGACGTAGCGGCCCTGGGGCGAGTTGACCACCATGTCCACGCCGTTCGGGAACCCGGCCTCCGTGAGCAGCTGCTTGGCCCGGCCCAGGTCCTGCTTGACCGGCTTGAGCTGCGGGTCGAACCCGAAGTGGTTCGTGGTGAGCATCGTCGCGACGCGCACGCCCTTGCCGTCGAGGACCTCCTTGATGATCTGGTCGACGTCCACCGCGTAGTTCAGCGCGTGGCGCACCCGCTTGTCGGCCACCGGCCCCGCGTACGGCCCCACCAGCTTGTGCTGGGCGTCGAACTGATGCGTGTAGTACATGAGCTGGATCGTGCGCACGCTTGGGGCCTGCGACAGGAACAGCTTCGGGTGATTGGCGATGATTGTGGCCATGTGCGGCGGGATGTTCACCGCCACGTCGATCTCCTCGTTCTGGAGCGCCGCCACCCGCACCGCGTCGTCGGGGATGGGCCGGAACACGAGCGACTTGATCCGGGGCGCGCCCTTCCAGTACTGCTCGTTGGCGGCGAGCTCGATCCGGTCGTCCTTGACCCAGCGCACGAACTTGAAGGGGCCGGAGCCCACCGGATTGCGCGCCACGTGCGCCATGTCCTTCTCGCGGTAGTACTTCGGCGCGAGGATCGGCAGGGTGGTCATCATCGTGTCCAGGATGGGCCACGGCGCCTTCGTGTGGATGCGCACCGTCTGCGCGTCCACGACCTCGGCGTGGGACAGGGGCGCCCACGGCGTCGCCCCGCGCAGCTTGAGCTTCGGATCGACGATCCGCTCGACCGTGAACTTCACGGCCTCGGCGTCGACCGGCTCGCCGTTGTGGAACCGGGCCCCCTTGCGCAGCTTGAACTCCCAGACCGTCGGCCCCACGTTGCGGTACGACTCGGCCAGCATCGGGACGATCTTGAGGTTCTGGTCCCGCTCGAGCAGGAAGTCGAAGATGTTGGCGGCGAGGTTCGCCGCCGGGGTCTCCTGATGATTCTGGGGATCGAGCGTCGTGGGGTCGACGCCCTGGGCGACGACCACCGTTGCGGAGGGCGCCGCCCCGACGAGGGCCGGCGCGGCCAGGATCGCGATCAGCGTGAGCACCACGAGTGTCGTCCGCATGGGGCCTCCTTGTTGAGCGGCGGGTTCGTCGGGGGTGCCTTACTCTAGGTGTCGCCCTCCCGGGTGTCAAGCTGCCCGACCCTCTTGCGCATGTGCTCGATGCAGTCGCCGAGGATCACGGCACCGTAGGTGTGGTCCAGGTCGTTCATGAGGTCGGCGGCATCCCGTCCCCAGACTTCATCGGAGAGGTCCGGGAGCTTGAACTCTTCGACGTAGTCCCCGTCGAGCCCCACCGCGATCAGCTTCGTGTTCGGCTGTACCCGGCGAAGCATTTCGCCGTACTTGCCTTCGCCGGCCCCGATCTCCAGAACGGAGCTGGGGCGGACCTCGCGGAAGTAGAGCTCCACTTCACTGTCGAAGATCGGCGACGGGCAGGGCAGAACTGCGGCTCCCGCGGGGGAGCGTCGCCCGCAGGGCCGCGTCCGCGTCCCCCGGCCCGCTCCCCCACCCCGGGCGGCGGGGTGAGAGGTCGGAACCGGCGAACGAAGACTACCCGGTCTTGGTCAGGGCCCGGACGATCTCGCGGCAGAAGGCGGGGAGGTCGTCGGGCTTCCGCGAGGTGATCAGGTTGCCATCCACCACCACCTCGCTGTCCGACCACTGGCCGCCGGCGTTCGTCATGTCGTCCTTGATCGAGAAGAAGGACGTGACCTTCTTGCCCTTGATCACGCCCGCGCTGGCCAGCATCCACCCGGCGTGGCAGATGGCCGCGACCACCTTGCCCTGCTGGGCGGCCTCCCGCACCAGCTTCACCATCGGGTCGTGCCGGCGCATCATGTCCGGCGCGTACCCGCCCGGCACGATCACCGCGTCGAACTCCACGGCGGTCACGGCGTCGGCCTGGACATCGACCGTGACGGGATAGCCGTGCTTGGACGTGTAGGACCGGGCCCCGCCGGCCCCGACCACCTTGACCTCGGCCCCCTCCTCCTTCATGCGGTAGTACGGCACCCACAGCTCCATCTCCTGGTAGAGGTTCTCGGCCAGGATCGCGATCCGCTTGCCCTTCAGGCTCATGTGCGCCTCCTTAGGCTTTTCTGGACGTCTGGGAGAAGAACGTGCCCATCAGCGGCTGGAGCTTCTTGCCCCCGCAGCCGGGGCACTTGTAGTCCCCGCGCTCCCGCTCCGCGATGGACAGGGTCAGGGTCACGTCCTTCTTGCACCGCTCGCAGTGGAACTCATAGTGGGGCATGTCGGGTCCTCCCTGCTGCCGCTCGGGCGGTACTGATCTGCTGGCCTGTCTCGAGGCCGCCGAACGAAATATACTCCCTCCCCGGGGTTTCGGCGAGGCGGGCCACGCAAGACGCGAGAGCGGCGCTGGACGCCGATGGGTCGACGCCGCTCCGTGGGCTCGGACCCCGGGGCGAAGAGCGAGGCAATCGTGGAAGAGCGAGGCAATCGTGTTTGACACCCGCCGCGCGCCTGCCTAGACTGCGCCCACAACCGCAGCGATCCATCCGTCGACCATGGGAGGGCTGTACGACATGAAAACCGCGCTACGTCTCTCGCTGATCGCGCTGTTCCTGCTGGCGGCGCCCGCGGGCGCCGGGGCCCAGGGCCTGGACATCAAGTGGGGCACCTCGGCGGCCGGCTCGGCCGGGCACCGCTCGATGGTCAACCTGGCCTCGGTGCTCAGCCGCGAACTGCCCGAGCTGCGGATCAACATGCTCCCGACGCCGGGCGCCATCGTCACGGTCAAGGGCTACGCGATGGGCCAGTTCGACGGCTACTACGGCTCCGACGTCGCCTTCTACGAGATGGCCAACGACATCGCCCGCTTCAAGGGCTTCAAGGCCCAGGCCAAGCGGACCCCGGTCCAGTCGCTCTGGATCTACACGACCGAGGTCGGGGCCGGTATCCACGCCCGCGACCGTGACAAGTACCGGTCGTGGCGCGATCTGTCGGGCCAACGGGTGTTCACGGGCCCGCTGCCGTGGGACGTGCGCGCGGTGCTCGAGCGCGCGTTCCAGGTGCTCGGCGTCAAGCACGAGTACTTCGAGGTCGACCTCCAGTCGGTCGGCTCGCTCCTGGACCGCGGCAACATCAAGGGCTTCATCGTGTACACCAACGCCCTCGCCTCGACGGCGCCGTGGATCACGGAGACGGGGATCAGCACCGACTGGGCCGTCCTCAACCCCACCGCCGAGGAGCGCGAGGCCCTCAAGAAGGCCGGGCTGCAGGTCATCGAGGTCCCGGCGGCCGCCTACAAGCGCGACGTGCACGCCAAGACGGTCCACCACATCCCCTTCTACTATGGCTTCCACCTGGGCAAGGAGATCTCCGAGGACGTCGTCTACAAGGTCATCAAGGCCGTGGAGAAGAACGTCGCCGAGCTAGCCAAGATCGACCCCGCCTACGGGCAGGTGCGCGAGGACATGGTCGGCATGCAGCGGCGGGGAATCGAGTCCTCCATCGACCTGGTGCAGGTGCACCCCGGGCTCGCCCGCTGGATGAAGGAGAAGGGCGCCTGGGACGCCAAGTGGGACGCCCGGATCGCGAAGTGATCGAGGACGGGGCCGGGGCGCCGCGGCCGTGAGTGTCCTGTTCACGGCCGTCGCCGGCGGCTTCGCGGTCTACCTCTTTTACTACTACTGGACGGGGGCCGGCGGCCCGACCCAGCTGGCCGTGGCGCTGGTCCCCGTCACCTTCGTCGTCGCCGCGCTCGACGCGCTACGCACGGGCGGCCTGTACCCGCGGCTCGGGCGGCCGGCCAACGTGGCGGTCACGGCCGTCTACAGCGCCGCCGCGCTCGCGGTCGCCGTCTACTTCACGGTGGAGTTCGTGGAGATCCGCACGGTGCGCGCCGGCTTCTGGAGCACGACCGACCTGCTCGTCGGCGCCGTGATGGTCCTCCTGGTCATGGAGTACGGGCGGCTCCGGTACTTCCCGCTGTTCGTCATCAACGGGCTGCTGATCCTCTACACGGTCTACGGCTGGCTGGTGCCGGGGATGTTCGGCCATCCGGGCCTGGAGTGGTCCCGGGTGGTCACGGCGATGACGGTGGAGACGACGACGGGCGTCTTCTCGCGCCTGCCCCAGCTCGCCCTGACCCTGATCGGCTCGTTCCTGCTCGTCCTCAGCCTGCTGCGGGCCTTCGGCTGCGTGGACTCCATCTTACGGGCGGCCTCGCGAATCGCCGCGCGGTCGCCCCACGCACTGCCGCAGTCGGCGGTCCTCGGTTCCTTCGGGGTGGCCGCCATCAGCGGCAGCGGCGCCGCCAACGCCGCCACCACCGGCTCGGCCACCATCCCCGCGATGATCGCGGCCGGCCTGTCGCGGGAACGGGCGGCGGCCATCGAGACCGCCTCGTCGCTCGGCGGTCAGCTCATGCCGCCGGTCATGGGGATCTCGGCCTTCCTCATGGCCGACTTCCTCGGCGTCAGCTACTTCGACGTGGTGGCGCGCGGGTACGCCCCGGCGCTGGTCTACTTCGCGGGGGTGGCCGCCGCCGTGTACCTGATGACGGCGCGGCTCCCCGTGCGGGCCGTGGCCATCGCGATCGAGCGGTTGACGATGATGGACCGCGTGAACATCGTCGCCTACGCCGCCGTCGTGCTCGGGCTGATCTACCTCATGGGGATCGTGCACATGCCGGCGATGGAGGCCGCCCAGCAGGTGTTCATGCTGGTGGGGATCGCGCTGGTGGTCGTCTTCATCGCGGTGACGGTCCGTGGCGCGGCGGGATGGCGGGACCTGGGCCGCCGCTCGCGCGACTTCGTCGAGACCTTCACGCTGATGACGACCGACCTGACGCTGCTCCTGGCGACCCTGTCGATCATGACCGGCGTCTTCGTCATCACCGGCGTCCCGACGAAGCTGGGCTTCGTGCTGATGCAAGCGGCGACCATTCACCTGGCCGCGATGCTGCTCGTCGCCTTCGCCTTCGGCACCCTGCTCGGCACCGGGCTGCCGCCCGCGCCGACCTACATCATCACCGCGCTGGTCATCGCCCCGTTCCTGGTGAAGGCCGGCATCGACCCGTGGGTGGTGCACTTCTACGCGTTCTTCATCGCCGTGTGGGGTGAGCTGACGCCACCCACCTCGGTGGTGGCGGCGGTGGCCGCGAAGATCGCCGGCGCGTCGTTCATGGCCACGATGATGGCGGCCATGCGGGTCTGCCTACCGCTGTTCGTCCTGATGGGTGCGGTCTTCACGCGACCGGAGCTGGTCGTGCAGCCCGGCGCCGCCCAGCTTGGCGCGTTCGCCCTCGTGCTGACCGGCACGGTGGGCCTGGTCTTCGCCCTCCAGGGCCGCTTCGCCGACGGGCGCGGCGCCGATCTGCTCATCCGCACGGTTCTGGCGGCGGCGGCGCTGGTGACCCTCGCCCATCGTGACGACATGGTCGCGGGAGTGGCCACGCTGCTGACAGCGGGGCTCGTCGGCTACTGGGTGTTCCGCGCGCGCAACCGGCTTGCCGTCTACCGCGAGGCCGGCGCGCCGGCCGGGTGAGGGCTGCCGCCCTTGCAAGCCGGGGAGACGCAGGAGAGGATAGTGCGATGGAATACCTGCTCGTGACGTTCCCGCGGTCGCGCCGCGTGAAGATCGACGACGAGTTCAACGGCCGGACGGGTGACGTCATCGAGCTCGAGGCGGGCAGCCACGTCGTCTCGCTCGGCCCCCCGGCCAACTTCAGCCCCGAGGAACAGCGAATCATCCTGAAGAACACATCCGAGCTGGACCCGCGGGAGATCAGCTTTGAGCTCGACGAGTAGGCGCCCGCCGGCAATCCTGCTCGCCCTCTGCCTCGCCCTCGCGGGGTGTGCCCACTACGTCGTCAACGATCCGCTCCCGGGTGCGCGGACCGGGGCCGGGTACCGCTTCCCCGCGGAGGAGAGCGCCCAGAACACGAACTCGCTCTTCGTCTGCCTCGCCTTCACGGGCGGCGGCACGCGTGCGGCCGCCCTGTCCTATGGCGTGCTGGAGATGCTGCGCGATACGCGGATCGTGTGGAAGGGAGTGGAGAAGAGCCTCCTTCAGGAGGTGGACTGCATCTCTTCCATCTCCGGAGGATCCTTCACCGCGGCCTACTACGGCCTCTTCGGCGAGCGGATCTTCACGGACTTCCGTCCGCGATTCCTCGACGTGGATGTCGAGGACGCGCTCATCCGCCGCGCGGTCAATCCCCTCAACTGGTTCCGGCTTGCCTCGCCCTCCTTCAGCCGCATCGACCTCGCGGCCGAGTACTACCACGAGAAGATCTTCGACAAGCAGCCCTTCAGCGCCCTCGCCGGCACCGGACAGCGGCCCTTCGTCATCCTCAACGCCACCAATCTCGCCAACGGGGAGCGCTTCGAGTTCACCCAGGAGCAGTTCGACTTCCTCGTCTCCGATCTCGCGACCTACCCGGTGGCGCGGGCGGTGGCCGCCTCGTCCGCGTTTCCCTTTCTCCTGAATCCACTCTCCCTCAAGAACCACCCACATCCCGAAGGCTTCACGCTGCCCAAGGACTACGAGGAGGGCCTGAAGGACTACGACACCAACCGCCGCCGCTACTACTGGGCGCGCAACCGCGCCATGTACGTCGACGACAAGGAGCGGCCCTACCTGCACTTGATGGACGGGGGACTGGCCGACAATATCGGGCTGCGGCCCATCGAGGCGGCCTGGCGCCGGACGAGCGGGTTCATCCGGAAGCTCCTCAACGACGGCGCCATCGAGAAGTTCGTGATCATCGTCGTCAATGCCCGGCCGGACAGCGGGGACACCATCAGCAAGAAGGAGACCCCGCCGGGCCTGGGCGTGGTGGCCGTCAAGACCGCGACCATCGCCATGGACAACTACAGCTTCGAGAGCATCGAGGTGATGAAGGAGCTGCGGGACATGCGCGCGCGGGCGCAGCGGAACATCGCGGCCTGCCGGCAGCGGCTGGCCGCCTGCCCGAGCGCGCCCCCGCTCCCCGGCCTCGCCGCCGAGATCGACCCCTACGTGATCGAGATCAACTTCGAGGCCATCGACGATCCGGAGCGCCGGACGTACTTCCTGACCCTTCCCACGAGCTTCGCCCTTTCGCGGGAACAGGTCGACGCCTTGATCCAGATAGGGCCCGAGCTCCTCCGCGCGGAGCCCGAGTTCAAGGAGCTCATGCAGAGCCTCGGCACCCCGTGACGTTGTGCTTGCCCGAGGACGACCGGGTGATCCGCGAAGGGGGCGTGAACCTGGTGTTCGCCTCCGGCTTCCTGGTACCGCAGCGCTTTCTCAAGCAGGAGTATTTCCGGGGCGCCCGGGTCGCCTTTCCCGACGCGTGCTTTCCCCGCGTGCCGGTGACCGGGTCCATCGACGCGCGCGCCCGGGCCCTGGCCGCGGCGATCCAGGATTTCCGATTCCCCGACCAGGGCGCGCCGATCCACATCATCGGGCACAGCATGGGCGGACTGGACGCGCGGTATGTCCTGTGTCGGAACATCGCCGGCGTGGCCGCGCGCGTCGCGTCGCTCTCCACGATCGGAACACCCCACCGGGGCAGTCCCGTCGCGGACCTCATCGTGGGCCCCGCGCCGGGCGGCCGGCAGTGGCGCCGGCGCCTCTACCGGACCGTGCGGCGCGCCGCCGGACGTCTCGGGCTGCGGACGGGGGCGCTCGGCAACCTGACCACCGGCTACGCCCGCGAGTTCAACCAGGAGTATCCCGACATCGGGAACATTCCGTGCTTCTGCTACGCGGGCAACCGCCGGGAGGCGTATCTGCTTCGGGTCATCGGCGCCTATCTCCGCGACGTCGGCGAGACTCCCGCCGAGCGGGAGAACGACGGGCTCGTGAGCGTCGCGTCCGCGTCCTGGACGCCGCTGGCGGAGAAGCCCTGGCCGACCGATCACCTCGGTGAGGTCGGCCACAGCCTGACCCCGCCACGCTTCGCGTCACGCTTCCCTCACCTCGAGGCGCTGCGCCGGGTCATCGAGCGCGCGCGCGCCGCCACGTCGGATCGGGCGGGTTAGCGCGGCGTCTCCGGAGGGCCGGCGGCGTGTCGCATCAGCTCGGCCAGGGTCCGGCCGGTCCAGCCCCCTCCGAGTCGCGCGATCGCGTGCACCCCCAGCATGCGGTAGCTCTCGAACTGCGACTCGCTGAAGAACTGGTCGACGGTGGGTTCGTGCGGAAACTGCTCGTTCGCCTTCGCGTATTCGTAGACATCGGGCGGCTCCGATCCGTAGTACGCGGCCTTGACGTAGAGGAGCCAACCGTCGCGGGCATCGCGGTCCGCCGCGGCGCGCGCGGGATCGGGCGCGGGCGGATCGACGACGGAGTAGCGGATGCGGCCCACCGCCCAGTAGAGGCCGCGGGCGAGGGTCGCGGGATCGGCCGCGCGCGGGTAGATCGAGATCCCGCCCGGGAACTCGATGGGGATCCCGAGATCGGCGCGGATCTTCCGGATGGCCCCGCCGAGGTCGTTGAGGTTGCCGTGCGGGTCGCAGCTGCCGTCGCTCACCACGATCAGGTGGCAGCGCCGGAGGACCATCTCGTACAGCCCCAGGTTGTCGAAGTGGCCGCCGTCCGAGAGGTAGACGTACGGCGAGGTGCGGTCGGTCAGGCCGAAGGCCTCGGCCACGATGGGCCGGACGGTGAGGCGCGGGCTCGAGAGATAGAACGTGTCGTTCCCCGCGGGGCCCGGGTTCCCGAGCCACCAGCCGAGACGGGCGTTGAAGAACGTCATCATGAAGGTGACCAGCGCCGATGAGTGATACCCCATGTTCGGGCTGGCCGCGGCGCCGGAGATCGTGATCGCGGTGCCCAGCGAGATGCCGTCGCTGCCGCCGTAGCGGCTGTGCGGAACGTCCGGGTTCGAGCGGGTCCGGCGGTACCCTCCTGCCGTGCCCACCGCCATGCTGCCGGCGTGCAGCGGGGTCACCGTGAAGCTGTGGGCCTTGCGCTCCTGCCAGGCCAGCCGATCGCCGTGGACGAGGTTGAGCGCCATGTTGACAACATGAAACAGGGCCTTGCGCCCCGGCGTGCCCGCGGGAGCCCCCGCCGCCGATGAGCCGGGCCGCGAGTTCGGCCACAGCTCGTTCATGCCGATATTGTCGGTCTCGTCGAACCCGGTGAACGGGTTGCGTCGGCGGTCGATGTTCGACGCGCCGAGATAGGCGCGAATCAGCCGCGCGCGGTACATCGCGTGCAGCGAGAACCGGTTGGTGTTCACGAGCAGGGCGACGCCGCCGCCGAGCAGCGCGAGGCCGGCCCCGACCGCCAGCACCAGCCAGGCCGGCGCCGTGAGCAGCACGCGCACGTGGCCGCTCGGATCCGTCTGGATGAATGGCCATTGCGGCGGGAAGGCGTCCGCCGGGCGGGCCACCGCCAGGCCCTCCAGCCAGGCGAGCAGGCCGCTCGTCAGCCAGGACATCGCGAGGAGGAGAACGGCGATGAAGGTCGCGGCCGCCACCGGCAGCGTCAGACGGCCGAGCCGGGACGCGAGGCCGGTGGGCGCGGCGGCGCCCGGCGTGGCGGCCGACCGCGCGCTCCAGCCGCCGGCCACCGTGATCAGGCCGGAGAGGCCTCCGACCGACGCGAGCAGCCAGTTCGCGACCTTCCCGGACAGGAGCAGCGGGCCGAAGATGACGAGCGAGGTCATCACCAGCCAGACGATGCCGATGATGAGCATCCAGGCGCCGCTGCGCGCCCACCACTCGCGGTCCTCGTCCTCGGTCCAGCGACTGATGAAGCCGACGAGGAGGGTGGCCGCCAGCAGGAAGGCGCTCAGGAAGACCCCGAGGGCGAGACAGGCGTAGAGCAGCGTGAACCTCGGAAGGTCGGGGAAGAGCAGACCGGCGAGGGACCAGGCCAGGTAGCCGGCGGCGGCGCCCGCGACCACGACGATGAGCAGCTCGACGATCGCGGCCCACACCCGGTGCGCGCGCACGTCCTCGCGCGCCCGAGCGGCGCCCCACGGGGTGAGGAGCCAGACGGTGTACCCCGCCCAGGCGGCCAGGTGAACGATGACCGCGAAGCCCACGAAGTGTCGCCACTCGCGGGTGGGCCACCAGGCCCAGTAGAGGGTCAGGCAGACGACCGAGATCAGGAGCGGGAGCAGGCACAGCCGGAGAAACTTGCCCTGCCCGCGCAGGCTGGTCGTGCTGCTCGGGATGCTGGCGCCGATGTACGCGACCGCCCACGCCAGCGCGAGCGCCCCGAGGCCCAGCAGCATCTGCCCACCGATCGCCCCGGCCGAGTCGGCGGCGGGGGCGGCCTGGATCAGCGCCAGGTACAGCCGGGGCACGATCAGCCCGGCGGCGAGCAGGGGCAGCACGACGGCCCAGACCAGGATCAGGTTCCTCAAGATGGTGCCGAGGAGGGTCCACGTGTCGGCGGAGAGCAGGCCCGGGCGCGGCGCCAGGTAGTTGCTGTAGTCGCGCAGGTGAGACACGGCCGCCGCTTCCGGGGTGAGCTTGCGCGCGGCATCGATGGTGGCGAGCGACTCCGCCACCGCCGCCACGTCGTTGCCGGAGCGGTGCAGCCACGCGGTCAGCCAGCCCCCGATGTAGCCGCCGCCCGAGACGGTCGAGAGGTAGTGAAACTGGGGCAGGACCTCGAGCCGGGCGAGCCCCTGCAGGACGCCCAGGGCGAACGTCGCGCTGCGGATGCCCCCGCCCGAGAGACAGAGGGCGGCGCGCTTCTCGTCGAGGTTGTGAATCGCCTCGAAGAGCGCCGCGAGTCCGCCGGCTCCCCGGCCCGGGCCGCCGAGGGACCCGTGGAGGCTCTCGTACTCCTCGGTGAGCGCCCGCTCGAGAGACAGGCTCGGGGCCGACGCCGCCGTCCGCGCTGCGAGTCGGAGATCCCGGGCCGCCTCGAACTCGCGGTGGGCGGTGACGTGCAGCACCAGCTGCAGGACGACGGCGGCCACCACCGGATAGCCCACCCACCCGAGGCAGCGGACGTCGACCAGTCCACCGAGCGCGGCCACGCCCGCCACGCCGTACGCGAGCCCGGTCGCCGCGCGGACGAGCGCGGCCCAGCGGCCGGACAGGTGATCCGGCCGGAACAGGAAGAGGAACGTGATGAAGACCAGGCCGAGGAGGCTCCACTTCGCGAGCGCGGCCCAGCGGACGAAGGGCACGGGATCCGGGAGCGCCAGCTCGTGGAGGATCGCCAGGTTCTCGACGACGTCGGCGACGCCGGCCAGGACCGCGAGCGCGGCCACGCCCGGATTGAGCGCGAGACCGGTGGCGCCCCACAGCCCGACGTAGGAGACGATGAGCGCGAAGTCCACCAGCGTCTGGTCGTGGAGCTGCGCCCGCACCGGCGATCCATCGTCACCGAGGATGCGCTGGACGTCGCCGGGCGGGCAGACCTCGACCGCGAGCGTGATGTCGCGGAGACCGCACGGGGTGAGCGCCGCGCCCCTCGGGCGGAAAGCATGGGTGACGATACCGGAGATGATGACCGCGAGGACGAGCAGCACGTAGGTGCGTCGTCGAAGGCTCATCGTGCACGACTACCGTATGCCCTGCGCGCCGCGCGCGTCAACAATATCGTGTGCCTACCGCGTGGATGCCCGTGTACTTCGGCGCCGGGCCCGTGCGAAGCTACCGGCATGATCGGGCTGGCGTCCCGGGCTCGACGTCGATGGATCCTGGTGGCCCTTGCCGCCGATCTGCTCGCCGGCGGCCACGCCGCGTGGGGCCAGGCCGCGGGATCGGCGCCAGCGGTGAAGGTGGAAACCCGCTCGATTCCCGGTCGCGACGTCAAGCAGGTCAACGCCCAGGGCATCATCGACGCGGCCCCGCACGTCGTGCGGGCGGTGATCGCCGATCTCGAGCGCTACCCCGCGTTCATGCCCTACGTGAAGGAAAGCCGGGTCCTGAGCCGCGAGGCGTCCGGCGACGTCGTGAACTACCAGCGGCTCTCGTTCGGGCTGCCGCTCGTCCAGGATCGCCACTACGTCATTCGGATCGCCGAGCGGGGGTACCGGGACGCCGACCGCCGCCCGGCCTGGGCCTTCACCTGGCGGCTCGAGGACGGCCTCCCGCCCGGAGCGGGCGAGGCCGTGCGCGTCTCGGTCAACAGCGGCTACTGGGATCTCCGGCCGGTCAAGGATTCCGATCGATCGACCGACGTCCGGTACTGCGTCTTCACCGATCCGGCCGGCGCGCTGCCGAAGTGGCTGGTTGGTCTCGCGAATACCGAAGCAGTGCCCCAGCTCTTCGCGGCGGTGTCGACGGCCGCCGCGAGCCCGCGCTACGCCGGGCTACCGCCTCCCCCGGCCGACGGTGACGCGCCCGAGCGTCCGCCGCTCGGCGACTGCGCCGAGCCGACCGGCCCGGTCCGCTGACGATCGTGCCCGGCCGTCCAGCGGCGGTGAGCGGTAGGCCGAGCAGCGGCCGTCTGCCCCGATCCACACGACCCTGCAGTCCGGCTTGACCTCTCCGGCGCACTCCGGCAGGATCGGGCCGCGGTGCTGGAACCTTCATCCGCGCACACCACACTTCATGAGACGCATCGAGCTCGAGCAGCCAAGCGACGGTGGACGTGAAGGGCACGTGGGCACCCTTGATGGGCGCGGCCATCGGGCTCGCGGTGGCGATCGAGGCCGGCCTGGTCTCCCTCCGCGCCGGCGTCCCGGGGGTCGCGATCGCCCAGACCGAAATCGTCGGGCTCGCGTACCTGGCTGCGGGCGCGATTGCCTGGCACCGTCGCCCGAATAATCGGACCGGCCCGCTCCTCCTTGCCATCGGGTACACCTGGTACATCCCCGACTTCCAGGCCTCGTCCCTGCCGGCGGTCGCCGCCCTGGCGTTCGCGACACGCCGACTGGTCAATACGTTGTCGGCGTACCTGATGCTCACCTTCCCGTCGGGTCGCCTCGGCCTCAGGCGCCACCGCGTCGCCATGGGTCTCGTTATCGCCTTCCCGGCGATCCAGATCCCGACCCGCTTGCTGCTCGTGGATCGAATCCCCGCGGTCCTGTCGCATGTCGATCGCGTCACCACGCTCGGTTGCGACTGTGTCAATCCCTTCACCCTTGCCTCCGCCCCCGCCGTGTTCGCAGGTGTCGAGCGTTGGACGGGCTTCCTGACCGTCGGGGTCGCCTTCCTTGTCATGGCTCTCGTGATTCTGCGGCTGACCGATGCGACCGCACCGATGCGTCGCGTTCTCTGGCCGGTTCTCTTCGGCGCGATCGTCGCCATCGCCATCTTTGCCTTCAACGTCCTCTCGTTCACGCTGGCCACGACCCCGGCGTTGACGGGTGCGCTGGGCTGGGTGCTCTCGCTGGCGCGGGCATCGGTCCCGATCGGGTTCCTCGTGGGGGTGCTCCGGATGAGGATGGACAAGGCCGCGGTCGCCACGCTCGTCGTGGGGCTCCACGACGAACGGAAGCGGGGCTCGCTCGAGCGTTCGATCGCGGACACCCTCCACGACCCGTCGGTGAAGCTCGGGTACTGGTCGCCGGCAGCCAGAACCTATCTCGACACCACCGGAAAGGTGCTGGCGATGCCCCAGCCGGGATCGGGGTCGTCAGTGACCTTCGTGGAGCGGGCCGACGAGCCCGTTGGCGCGATCATCCATGATGCGGTGCTCGACGACGACAAGGCCCTCCTCGACGCGGTGTCGGCCGCCTTCGCGCTAACGGTCGACCGCGACCGGTTGGCCGCGACGGTGCACGCTCAGGCCTCGAGCGCCCGGCAGTTGCCCGGAGGACCGGTGACGTTCCTGTACGCTGACGTGGAGGGCTCGACGGTGCTGCTGGACCGGCTCGGCGAGCGGTATGCCGATGTCCTCGCCGAAGAGCGGCGCCTGCTCCGGACGATCGTCCGAGAGCATGGCGGGTTCGAGATCGACTCCCGCGCCGACGAGTTCTTCGGCGCGTTTCCCGAGGCCGCCGATCCGGTCGGCGCGGCGCTGGAGATCCAGCGACGGCTACGTGATCACGCCTGGCCCGACGGGGCGATCATCCGTGTTCGGATCGGGCTCCACCGCGGCCAGCCGCAGATGACCGACGAGGGCTACGTCGGACTCGACGTGCATCGCGCGACCCGGATCGGTTCGGCGGGTCACGGAGGGCAGGTCCTTCTGTCGGAAGCAACGCGTCAGCGCATCGAACCGAGCCTGCCGTCAGATGCGGCGGTGCACCAGCTCGGGGCATTCGTCTTGAAGGGCCTCCCCGGTCTGGAGTCGATCTCGCAGCTCACCGTGCCCGATTTACCAAGCGCGTTTCCGCCACTTCGCCTCGAGACGCCTGCTCGAGTTACCGACTGAGCGATGCCTGGGGGCAGTCCGGGCATCACTCTCGCGTCGTCATCGATGCGTCCCTGTCGAAGCGCATCCGCGCGCTCAGTCGAAGGTCAAGACGGTGCGCGCGACCTCGCCCGCCTTCATCGCGCGGAAGGCCTCATTGATGTCGTCGAGACGGCCGCGGCGGGTGACCATCTCGTCGAGCAGCAGGCGGCCCTGGCGATAGAAGTCGAGGTACCGCGGAATGTCGATGCGGAAGCGGTTGCCGCCCATGCGGGAGGTCTGCACGCGACACTCGGGGCGAATGGCCATCCACGGGAACTCGATCTTCGCGTCGGGCGGCAGCACGCCAACGATGGTGGCGGTGCCGCGGATGGCCAGGCTCTCGATGGCCTGACGCACGAGGGTCGTGTTGCCGACGGCCTCGAACGCGTGGTCGACACCCGCCCGGCCGGTGAGCGCCCGCACCGCCTCGACGGGGTCGTCGTTCGATGTGTTGACGACGTGGGTCGCGCCGACGCGCCGGGCCATCTCGAGCTTGCTGTCGAACCGGTCGAGCGCGATGATCTGCCGGGCGCCGCCGATGCGGGCCCCCTGTACGATCGACAGCCCCACGCCGCCACAGCCGAAGACCGCCACGGTCTGCCCGGCCTCGAGGCCCGCGCTCCGAAGCGCCGCCCCGACTCCGGTGAGGACCCCGCAGCCCACGAGCGCGGCGCGATCCAGCGGCAGGTCGTCGTCGATCTTCACCACCGAGTTCTCGTGCAGGAGCATGCGCTCGGCGTAGCTGCCGATGCCCGCGAACGACGGGATGCCCTGCCCCTTCCTCGACAGCCGTGGCGGCGCCGACTCGCCGCGCGCCACCGCTCCCCCGACGCAGACATTGGGGTGCCCGCTGAGGCACTGGGCGCAGCTTCCGCAGAAGCCGGAAAGACACGCCACCACGTGGTCGCCGGGACGGAGCGCCGTCACCTGGTCGCCGACGGCCTCGACGATCCCCGCACCCTCGTGGCCGAGCACGATGCCCCGGTCGAGTGGGAACCGGCCGTCCCCGTCGACCACGTGCAGGTCGCTGTGGCAGACGCCGGTCGCCACGGTGCGGACCAGGACCTCGCGGCCGAGCGGCCGGTCGATGTCGATGGACTCGATGCCCACCGGCACATGCGTCGCGCGGCAGACGGCAGCCTTGATCTCCATGAGAACGCCTCCTTGCGTCATCTGGGGTCGGCCGGAGTATAGCGCGGCGGCGGCCCGCCGGGTCGCGCGCGTGAGAACGGAGGGCCGTCGGCCAGGAACTAGCTGGAGGGCGTGACGAGGTCGGCCTTCGTGGCCGGCAGCGAATACGTCATGTCCGCGTGCGTCGGAAGCGCCTCTTCCCACGCACGGTAGCGCGCGCGCATCGCCGCGAGGCGCTTCGGGTCGCGCCGGGCGACGTTTGCGCGCTCGCGCTGATCCTTCGCGAGGTTGAACAGGAACTCGTCGCCCTCGACGGACAGGTACTTCCAGTCGCCGGCGCGCAGCGCCTTCTGGTCGCGGAAGAGCATCTTCCAGTAGAGCTCGCGCTCGAAGGTCTTCGACGGGCTCTTCAGCACCGAGAGCAGGCTCACGCCGTCCAGCGGATAGTCCGGGTGCGGCTCGACGCCGGCGGCATCGAGGAATGTCGCCACCCAGTCCATGGTGATCGCCAGCTGGCCGGTGACGCCGCCCGACCTCACCTTCGCGGGCCACCGCACGATGTAGGGCACTCGGATGCCGCCTTCGAGCAGATCCATCTTCTTGCCGACCAGCGGCCAGGTGTCGGAGAAGCGCTCGCCGCCGTTGTCACTGGTGAACACGACCAGCGTGTCGCGGTCCGCCTTCGCCGCCTTCAGTGCCTTCAGGATGCGTCCGACGCCCTCGTCCATCTGGCGGATCATGGTGAGGTAGGCCACGACCGAGCCGCCGTCGAAGTGATAGATCTTCTCGATGCGCTTCGACTCCGCCTCGTCCTCGCGCGTGAGCCAGGGCCAGTGCGGCGCGTTGTAATGCACCGACAGGAGGAACGGGTCCTTGCGCTTGCGCCCGATGAACTCGACGGCCCGGTCGGAGATCAGGTCCGTGAGGTAGCCCGTCCGGTGCACCTCGGCGTCGTTCTCGTACAGGTCGTGGTGGCCCGCGGTGTCACGGTGAGTGAAGTAGTCCATGCCGCCCGAGAGCGCGCCGAAGAACTCCCGGTAGCCGCTCCGGAGCGGCCCGAAGTGCGGCGGATACCCGAGGTGCCACTTGCCGACGAGCGCGGTGGCGTAGCCCGCGTCGCGCAGGAGCGACGGCAGCGTCGGGTGCGACGGCGGCAGGCCCAGGCTCGGATTGCCGCGGGCGTTGCTGCGGATGGGCTCGTCGGCGCCGCCCCGCAGGCGATGCTGCCAGCGGCCGGTCATCAGGGCGAAGCGGGTCGGCGAACAGACGGACGAGTTGGCGTAGCCCTGCGTGAAGCGCAGCCCCTCGCGCGCCATGCGGTCGAGCGACGGCGAGCACGTGGTGAACGGCGCGCCGCTCGCGGCCGGCCGACCCCCATAGCACCCCAGGTCGGCATAGCCGAGGTCGTCCGCGAGAATGAACACGAAGTTGGGTCGCCGGGCCATGCCCGGCGAACATAGCCTACTTTCCTGCGTCTTGCTGCCGGAACCTCGCCGTGCTCCCGCCCGTGTGCGCGTCGCTTGATGATGGCGCCCTCGAGGATCCGCGCGATCGCGTCGACCGCGCGCCGTCTCGAGGTTGACATTCCGTCCCGATGGCGAGAGCCTTCGACCATATACACGACAGGGACTCGCCACATTGCGTTACACGGTACCGTCACCGTGGCGAGGGGAGAGCACCGAGGAGGTGTGACATGATCGCAGTGACGGAACGGGCCAAGGAGCATCTGTTGGATGTGAAGCGCTCGGCGCGCATCAACGAGCCTGAAGTGGGTCTGAGGTTGAAGCCAGCCGCTACCGGCGAGTGGCAGCTGTTCCCCGACCAGGCCGTCGAAGGCGATCAGATCGTGGAGCATGGCGGCTCCAAGCTCCTGCTGATCGGGCCGGACGCCTCCGATGCGCTTGGTGATCGGCAGGTGGACTGTCAGGAGGCGGCGCCTGGGCAGGTGACGCTCGTTCTCACCAGAAGTAAAGAACCCACCCCGGACACGCGCCGGAAGCCCAGCATCTGAGCGCGGCCCGCCGAGCCGGATCGCTCCCCGCCATGTCGTCCCCACCGGAGCGCATCGGCTCGGCGCGGCTCGCGGTCGGAAACGTGTGAAGTCTGCGGACACGAGTACGAGAAGACGCTCGGCCGGGCCGGTGCACGCGGCAAGGAGGAGGATGCAGACCTCCGGGCGAGCTACCTCTCCCCCTCAGTCACTATAGGCTTATGACGAGGATTCTCGTGCAGGTGTCGTAAGGCATCTCGTTGGGCATCGGCCTGCGTCTGAAACCGCTCCCGATAGGGGCAGGCATCGCAGCTGACCAGCCATGCCTTCATTGGCCGCGCCTCCGCGTCGCTGCCGCTCTGTTTGCCATCACTCGTCGAGTGCCCGAGGGAGTGCGTCGAGGACACTGCCCCGCGTCAGCTTGGCGGGCTCGAGTCACACCCGTCCGTCATCGTGTTCCGCGAGCGTACTCTCGACCGTCCGATCCGGTGCCCCTCCCCTCACTTGGGGTTAGCGAGTTGCAGTGCCCTACGAATGCTCTCCCCAGCCTGAGCGCATGCCGTTGACTTCTCATACTCGCCATGGAGTTGGAAGTGACTCGCGGCGTGGTTGAAATAGTCAACCATGCTTCTAGCGCTTGCTGGCGTGCATTGGATGCTTCGACGCCTACCACCGACGGTGTGCTTCCTCGATGCGCTCTGGATTGCGTCTCGTACCGGTTGAGCCAGCGAACCCCCTTGCACGCCTTCCACCCCGACCCGGCAAGCAATTTCTTCGAGGTCAACAATGAGCAGGTGAGTGGCCACCATCCGGCCTCCACTTCGACACGTATCCGTTGCGGCGTCCAGCCGGGACCGTGCTCGACGATGGCATGACATCAAGGGGCTTTTGTCGTGGACAGCCACGAGAGAGGACCGGTGTTGCGTCTATACGAGCGCCTACTTCAGAACGGGCAGGAGCCGTTACGTTGTCAGGCGACTTTCCGTTCGCCGCCCCCGAGCCAGCGTCGCAGCCAGCGGAGAAACCGCCTCATCGTCGAGCCCTAGCACATCCTCACCACGTAGCCGCGGGGCAAGCCTGTCCTCGAACTGAGCCCCCGCTGGTCTCCTTCTCGCCCATGGACGTCATCTGCTCACTTCTCGCCCCGGAGCGGGTGTCGCTCCTAGTGGGACACCCTCAGGCTCGCGCGATCGTCCGGAGCGCGTCAAGCAGCAAGATGTGCCACGACGCGGCGCGCGAGCGTACAGGATGTCGCCAGCGCTTGTCGATTCGCGCCGACGGTTCCGCACCCGATGCGGCAAATCGCCCAACGTCCGTCATGGTGCTCCATTGGCCTGCCTTGCTCAGGACGGCAGGATGACGGCCTTGCCCGTCGTCTGCGTGTCGAAGAGCTTGTAGGCTTCCTCCGCCTGCTCGAGCTTCCAGCGGTGCGTGAAGAGCTTCTCCACGTCCACGCTCCGGTCGGCCACGAACTCGGCGCATTCGGCCTGGCCTTGCTTCGAGAACGTCCAGGAGCCGACGAGCGTCACCTGCCGGCGCAGGAGGTCCGGGCTCACGTCCAGCGTCACCTGGCCCCGCTCCCCGACGAAGCAGGCGGTCCCCCACGACCGCACCGAGCGCACCGCCGCGGCCCGGGCCTCCGGCGCCGAGGAGGCGTCCAGCGTCTTGTGCGCGCCCTCCCCGTGCGTCAGGTCGCGGATCGCCGCCACCACGTCACCTGACCCGGGATCGATCACCTCGTGGGCGCCGAACTCCCGGGCGAGCCGGCGCCGCTCGGGCGCGATGTCGATGGCGATGACGCGCGCGCCCATCACCACCGCGAGCTGCGTCGCCGACAGGCCCACCGGACCCTGGCCGAAGATGGCGATCGTCTCCCCGCCCTGGAGATTGAGCCGCTTGAGCGCGCCCCAGGACGTGCCGGTCCCGCAGGAGATCGCCGCGCCGGTCACGAAGGAGAGCGAGTCCGGCAGCGGTACCAGCGTGGACACCGGCACCTTCATGTACCTGGCGTGTCCGCCGTGCCCGCCCGAGCCGTAGACCACCGTGCCCGCGAGGCACATCTGTGTCCAGCCCGCCCGGCAGTGCTTGCAGTTACCGCAGCCGTCATAGTGGTGGTCCATCACGCGCTGGCCGACCCGGGCCTCCTTGTCCGTCACCCCGGCGCCCACCGCTGCGACGACGCCGCAGGGCTCGTGGCCGGCGATCATGCCGGCCTCTCGCCTGATGCCGCCGGTCACGGTCCCGGGCGAATGGGCCGGGGCGCGATAGTTGTGCAGATCGCTGCCGCACATGCCCGACGCCTTGATCTCGAGGATCACGTCCCGGGGGCCTGGTGTCGGGTCGGGGAACTCCCTGATCTCCAGCTTCCGGTCTCCGAGAAACACGACGCCTTTCATGGCTTCCTCCTCGTACGCCCCCCGCTCCCTTGACCGCTCTCGGCGGCCAGACTACTCTCCTGCCACCTGTCTGACCACGAATTCGGGAGGGCCACCGTGACACTCTACGAGCTGCGGACCTACACGCTCCACGTCGGCAAGATGGCCGAGGCGGTCAAGCTCTATACCGAGCTCGGTTACCCGGCGCTCCAGAAGGGCGGCCAGGACAAGAAGCTGATCGGCTACTTCCAGGCCGACACGGGCACCATCAATCAGCTCGTCCATCTGTGGAAGTTCGCCGACGATGCCGACCGTCGCGCGCACTGGGCCGCAGTATATGCCAACAAGGACTTCATCGAAGGCTTCGCCGCCAAGTTCCGTCCGCTGCTCGCGTCCCAGGAGGTCAAGCTGTTGACCGCGGCCCCGTGGGGACCGCATCCCTGAGGCTGGTCCCCCAGCGGAGGCCCCGATGAGCAAGTTCGAAGACTACGCCAACAAGTACCGGACGATCCGCATGGAGCGACGCGCCGGAATCTTGCAGATGACCCTGCACACCGATGGCGGCTCGCTGCGCTGGGGCTTTCTGCCGCACGGCGAGCTGCCCGACGCATTCTACGATGTCGGCGCCGACCGCGACAACCGGGTGGTGATCATCACGGGCACCGGCGCCGAGTTCTCGGGGCCGCGGGCGAACCCCGGCACTTCATCCTTCCCTTCCCGTCCGTCGATCGAGCGGATCGACCGTATCCACTGGGAGGGCCGCCACCTGCTGATGAAGCTCCTCGAAATCGAGGTGCCGGTGATCAGTGCGATCAACGGACCGGCCTGGCGTCATTCCGAGATCCCGCTCTTGTGCGACATCGTACTCGCCGCCGACACCGCGCAATTCCAGGACTCCGCGCACTTCCCCTCCGACGTGGTGCCGGGCGACGGCATGCACATCGTCTACCCGCTGCTCCTGGGCATGAATCGGGGCCGCTATTTCCTCCTGACCGGGCAGACGCTCGACGCTCAGAAGGCGCTCGAGCTGGGCCTCGTTGCCGAGGTCCTGCCGCCCGACAAGCTCCTGGCGCGGGCCTGGGAGCTGGCCGAGGACCTCGCCCGGCGGCCGACCCTGCTGTTGCGGTACACACGCCTCCTGCTGACCGAGGCGCTGCGGCGGCAGATGCATGACCTCTTGGGCTATGGGCTCGGCATGGAGCTGCTGGCGCTCGGCGAGAAGCCCGAGGGGCCGGCCTAGACAGGACCCGGATGGGCGCCCGCCCTCAAAGGGTGCGATCGAACCGGTGAGGGGCGCTCCGTGGGCCACCCGGAGACGCCCCGTCAGCCCCGGGCGAGCTCCTTGGCCACCGCGTCCTCGATCACGGTCCCCTTGAAGAAGTCCGGGTTGAGCGCGGTGTGCAGACGCAGCGGGTTGGTGAAGAGGAACTCGCGGAGGTCGCCCGTGTCGATCAGCCCGTCCTCGACCAGCTCGTAGGCCTCCTCCAGCACCAGGGACATGTCGACCACGTCGAAGTGGCCCACGTCCGAGCTGAAGATCGGGTGCAGACGGTGCTGGGGGCTGAAGGCCCAGGCGGTGATGGGGTCGTCGGCCTCGCACCCGAAGAAGAAGCGCTCGCTGAAATGGCGGCGGAGCTCGTCGGGGGAGCCCACCGGGCAGCGGCCCCAGTCGTCCATCAGGGCGCCCTCGCGGTAGGCGCGCTCGGTGAGCTCCTCGGCGGTGCGGAAGGGCTCCGACATGTTGATGCTGGCGAGGATGGCGTCGGTCTTGTCGGCGTAGAGCGGGCCTCCGTACTCGGCGAAGAGCGCGCGGAGGCGGGCCCGATCGAGGTTGGTCGGCCGGCTCTGTGCCTCCATGGCCGCCTGGCGCCGCTTCTCCCAGTGGCCGAGGAGATCGGTCAGCAGGTTGCACGCCCACCCTACCCCGCCCTCGAGGAAAGCCCACCGGAGCGCGGGGAAGCGGTGGGTGACCCCGCCCAGCACCAGGGCCCGGGCGAAGGCGTGGCTGGCATTGGCGAAGTGTCCGATGTGGTTGTACGTGAAGCTATTGACCGACTCGCGCCCGTTCCAGCCCATGCTGCCCGAGTGCGCCGTCACCGCCACCCGCAGCTCAGCGCAACGCTGCCAGAAGGGATCGTAGTCGTACGGACTCTCGAGCCCGAGCGAATCGATCCAGAGTCGGGCGTGGGCGGCGGGGTCGGCCACCTGGGCCGCTGAGACCTCGACCGGCCGCCGCACGTGGTTGGCGATCATCAGCACCTTGAGACCGAGGTCGCGGACGGCGTAGGTGGCCTCCGCGATCGCCTCCGCCGGAGTGTGGACGGGCACGACCGCCGCCGGCGTGATGCGGTCGCGGTACGGCCTGAACAGGTCGGCGTTCATCCGGTTGACGGCGCGCGCGATGGCCGGGCGCAGCTCGTCGTCGGCATTGGAGACCCAGAAGAGGCCGAGCGAGGTGTAGAGCACGCAGAAGTCGACACCGAAGTCGTCCAGACGCTCGTAGAACAGGCGCGGCACCATGGCGGTGGCCCGGTCCAGGGTGTCGGCCGGCTCGCCCCACCACGTCGGGCGCTGCAGGCGCCGAGCCGCCCGCTCCGCCGCCGTCCAGCCGTGCCACGGAACGTCACTCGCCTTCTTGACGAACCGATCCACGACCGACGGCCCCGCCACGTCCCGCAGGTAGTCGAGGAAGATGGGCACCGGCTCCAGCCAGTGCCCGTCCCCGTCGATCACCGGGTGGTCGAGCTGCGCCCGCACCTTCGCCGACTTCGAGTCCCGGAGATAGGCCATCGTGTCGCCTCCCTGCCTCCACGCCACCCGTCGGGTAGTGCTTGTTGCTCCTCCGCCACCGCCGAATCGTACTCCTGCTCCAGCTTCCGCACATGCTCTCGGGTGGCGCGATCCGCCCCGCATTGTAGGACAAGCGCCGGCAAAGCGCCCGACTGGAAGGAGCTACCGGCTATCCCGAAGACCGGTGTGTATGATGAGCTGATGATGCACAGGGTGAGCACGTGTCCTCGGCGATTTGCTACCCCAGCGGGCGGGCCCGGCAGGGAGGCGGGGTGGCCATGGCGCACTGGTTGCTGAAGTCCGAGCCCGACGATTGGTCGTGGGTCGAGCAGGTCGCGAAGGGCCGCCAGGGGGCGGAGTGGACCGGCATCCGCAACTTCTCGGCCCAGAACCACCTGCGCGCCATGAAGAAGGGCGAGCAGGCGTTCTTCTACCATACCGGCAAGGAGCGCGCGATCGTGGGGATCGTCGAGGTGATCGCGGAAGCGCACCCGGATTCGACCGATCCCGCCTGGCGCGCCATCGACGTCGCCGCGGTCGAGCCGCTCCCGATGCCGGTCGGCCTCGATCGGATCAAGGCGGACAAGCGCTTCGCCGGCATGGCCCTGGTCAGGCTGTCCCGGCTGTCGGTCCAGCCGGTGACCGACGCCGAGTGGCGGCTCATCTGTCGCATGGGAGGCCGCGACTAGGCCCACTCGTGCCGCGCGCGTTCGCGGAGCTTGACCTTCTGAACCTTGCCGGAGCTGGTCATCGGGAACTCGTCGACGAAGACGACGTGGCGGGGAATCTTGAAGCTCGCCACCCGCCCGCGACAGTGCTCGATGAGCTCCTGCTCGGACACCTTGCGGTCAGCGGCGAGCTGCACGAAGGCCACCGCCACCTCCGATAGCCGGGCGTCGGGCAGCCCGACCACCGACGCCGCATGGACGGCGGGGTGGGTCATCAGGAAGGCCTCGACCTCCATGGGATCGACGTTCTCCCCACCGATCTTGAGCATGTCCTTGTAGCGGCCGAGGAACCGCATGTGACCGTCGGGGCGCATCAGGCCCATGTCGCCCGTGTGAAACCAGCCGTCGGCGTCGATGGCCCGCGCCGTCTCCTCGGGCCGCTTGTAGTAGCCCGGCGTGACGATGTAGCCGCGGACGAGGATCTCACCCGGCACCGACACCGGCTGGTCGGCCCCCGTCTCGGGATCGACGATGCGCACCTCGTAGCCGGAGCCGGGATAGCCGTTGGCCTCCACGCATTGCTCCTCGGTCGAGTCGAGGAAGGAGAAGGTCACGCCGATGCCGACCTCGCTCATCCCGAATCCGGTCATGAGGTTTCCGAACGTCTTGCGGGCCCGACGGGCGATCGGGATCGAGCTCGACATGCCGGTGCCGCAGATGCCGGTCCGCACGCTCGACACGTCCCGGGGGCTTCGCTCCTGGGCGTCCAGCAGCTCCTTGTAGTGCGTGTCGAAGCCGTGGATGATCGTCGCCCGCTCGCCGGCGATGAGATCGAGGCAGTGGCCTCCGTCGAAGGTCTCGGTCAGCACCTGACGGGCTCCCCGGACCATCGACATGAGCGGCCCCTCGATGAAGCCGAAGGCGTGGAAGAGCGGCAGGTACATGAGGATCACGTCGTTGACCGTCATGCCCATGCGATCGCCGTGATCCCAGGCGTTCCGGATCATGCGGTGGCTGTGCACGGCTCCCTTCGGGAACCCGGTCGTTCCCGAGGTGTAGAAGATGAAGGCGCTCTCGTCCGGGTCCACCCGGGCGGCGCGCTCGCGGAGCGCCGCCGCCGTCACGGACGTCCCGCGATCCAGCATCCGGCGCCAGTCGGTCACGTCGGCGGCGGGCCCGTCGGACAGCACGACCACGTGGCGGAGGCAGGGGAAGCGCGCGTCCGCCCGTGATCCCAGGGCCGGCACGACCTCGCGGATCAGGCCGAGATAGTCGATCGGCCCGGAGCGGTCGGCGAGGAGCACCGCGGCGGCGTCCGACTGGGCGAGGATATAGGCCATGTCCTCGGTACGGAAGCGCGTGTTCACCGGCACGAGCACGGCGCCGATCTTGATGATGGCGAACATCGCGTCGATCCACTCGGGACGGTTGAGCATCCAGAGCGCGACCTTGTCTCCCGGCGCGATGCCGAGTGCCAGGAGTCCCTTTGCCACCGCGTCGACGCGCGCGTGCATCTCGGCGAACGTCCACCGTCGTCCCTGGAAGGCGAGGGCCTCGCGCGGCCCCCACTGCCGGGACGCCCGCTCGGGCAGCAGTCCAATCGTCTGCTTCGCGTACCAGTCGCCCATGACGGCCTCCCGTCGGCTTCGACGACCTCAAGCGCCCGTCCCGCCCGCTCCCTCCTCCCGCTGCCTGCGCAGGAAGTCCTCGACATCTCGCATCAGCCTTTCCGAGTCGAGCTCTCCGCCAGGTAGTGGTTGCTGCTCCTCGACCGCCGCCGCGTCGTATTCCTGCTCCAGCTTTCGCACGTGCTCTCGGGTGGTGCGGTCCCGAGCCACCGCTCGATCACATTGGACGCGGAAGTCCTGGATGGCCTCGGCGAAGTGGGACATGTCCGGGCTCAGGTTGAGCAGGCGGGCCACGTAGCTCACCAGGGTCTCGATCGCCGCCGGATTCTCGGAATCGGCAAGATAGTGCGGTGCCTGTCCCATGAAGCCGACGTGCTGCATTCCGCGTCGCTCCGCCGCGTCCAGGACGATCGTGGAGATACCGGTCGGGCCTTCATAGGTCGGAGGCCGATAGATGCCCCAGGCTTCGAGCAACGCCTTCGCGGCGGGGTCGGTGCAGCGGGCCGTGACCCGCACCGGCCGGGTGTGAGGAGCGCCCGCCAGGAGCGCCCCGAGCGAGACGATCCGCCTCACCCCGCAGCGCTCGGCCACGCCGAGGAACGCCTTCGTATAGGCTTGCCACCTCTGATGGGGCTCCGGGCCGCAAAACAGGAGGAGGCCGTCCCGCCCATCTCCCGGATGCCACGCGAAGAACTCGCTTCGCGGCCAATGGATGTCGCGGCCCCCGTCGGCCCTCAACCGCACCTCGGGCCGCTCCTGGGTGAACACGAAGAACTCCTCAGGGACTATCCGCGCGAGTCGCGGGGCCGGGAGGTCGCGGGCCAGATGGCGCAAGGCGCCCGTGGCCGCCCGGCCGGCATCGATCCATCCGCCAAACGCCATCACCATCGTCGTCAAGCTGGCGGGCAGCTCGCGGTCGAACTCTACGTGGTCCATGCATATCCTCTCGGCGGAACTGACGCTCCAGACTGTCGCATCTGCCGCGCATGATAGCGGGGCCGTGGAGGGCGCACAAGATCGTGCGCTTCACGCGCACCGCCAAGCCGCGGCGGACCCGGACCGCGGCCTAGCCTGGACTATGCGTGAGCACATGCGCCACCCTCACCCCTCGCCCCCGGAGGGGGAGAGGGACGGGGTGAGGGGGTGCATCAGACGCGGAACACGCGTTCGTGAATAGCCCGACCTAGAGCAGCTCCGCCAGCCGTCGCACGCCCGCGCGGATCTCCCCCTCCGTGAGCGCGGCGTAGCCGAAAAGGAGGCCCGCGCACTGCGGCGGCTCGGCGTAGTAGGGCGCCACCGAGTAGATCCCCACGCCGGCCCTGGCCGCCCGCGCGATGAGGGCGTTCAGGTCCCGCGGGCGCCCGTCGCTCAGCCAGACCACCAGGTGCACGCCGGTGTTCTCGCCGGCGATCGCCACGCGGCTGCCGAAATGCTCGCGCAGCGCCGCGATGAGGGCCCGCCGGCGCCCCGCGTTCCGGGCTCCGGCACGGCGGAGATAGCGCTCGAACTGGCCGCTGGTGATGAGCTCGGCCAGCGCCTCCTGGTAGAGCGGGGCGGAGAAGCGATCCGCCGCCCATTTGGCGGCGAGGAAGGGGCGCACCAGGGCGCGCGGCAGCACGAGATAGCCCACGCGCAGCGCGGGAAACAGGGTCTTCGAGAAGGATCCCATGTAGATCGCCCGCTCGTCGCGGTCCAGCGACTGGAGCGCCTCCAGCGGGCGCCCCTCGTAGCGGAACTCGCTCACGTAATCGTCCTCGACGACCCAGGCGCCGACGCGGGACGCCCACCGGAGCAGTGCCAGGCGCCGCTCGAGCGGCATGATGACGCCGCTGGGGAACTGGTGGCAGGGTGTCACGTAGGCCAGCCGCGGGCGCTCCACGGCGGGCGGGAGCTTGGCCGGATCCAGCCCGCCCGCGTCCACCGGCACGCGCAGGAGGCGGGCGCCCACCGCCTCGAAAGGAATGGTGGCGCCGGGGTAGTGTGGCTCCTCCACGACCGCGCCGTCGCCGGGATCGAGCAGCACGCGCGCGATCAGGTCCAGTGCCTGCTGCGTCCCGTTCACGACGACGATGCGCTCGGGGTCGCTCGCGACGCCACGCGCCCGGCGGAGGTATTCGCTGAGCGCCGCGCGCAGGGGGCCGTGGCCGGCGGGCGAGCCGTAGCCGAGCGCGTCGGCTGAGGCGCGCCGCGCGTGCGCGGCGAGGAGCCGGCGCCAGATCTCGCGCGGGAACTCGTCCACCGCGGGCCGGCCGTAGCGGAAGTCGTACCGGAGCGCCGGGCGCGGGCCGGGCGGGCGCGACGGCGCGAGGTCGAGCCGCGCGGTCAGGCGCCGCGCGTAGGCGGACATCGGCGCGGGACGCCCCGCCGCGGGGCGAGCGGGCGCCGGGGCCGGGCGCGGCGGCGCCACGCCCGCCACGGAGGTGGCGCCGCGGTGGCGGCTCACCAGGTAGCCCTCCGCCGCGAGCTGCTCGTAAGCCAGCATCACGGTGTTGCGCGATACGCCGAGATCCCTCGCCAGCGCGCGCGTGGAAGGGACCTTGCTGGCCGGGCCGAGGCCGCCGGCCCGGATCTTGGCCTTGAGCGCCAGGTAGACGCGGCGATAGAGGGGCCCGCCCGCCGGCCGCAGGTTCAGCAGCATTCGCGCCTCCCTCGGGCCCCGGCCATCTGGCCCCTTCGGATCGTCGAAATCTGGCTCTTTCTAGGTGCCAGGGTCGGGTCTAGGATAACCGTGCTCGAACGACGACGGAAGGAGGAAATGACCATGGCGAGCAGGACGGACCACGATCTCGAGCCGCTCGAGGCCTTGAACCGCGGCTATCTCCTCGCGGCCGAGAAGTCCGACGTGGCCTGGTACACGGAGCACCTGGCCGAGGACTACCACGCCACCAACCCCGACGGCTCCTTCGTGGACAAGGCGGGCTTCCTGGCCCGCATCGGACGGCCCCACACCCTCACGAGCTTCCGCGCGCCCGAGATCTCCATCCAGCGCGTGGGCGACGTGGCCCTGATCCACGCGAGCTTCGAGGACACGCGGCCCGACGGCAGCCACGGCCGCGGACGCTACACCGACATCTGGCAGCGGCGGGACGGGCGCTGGCTCTGCGTGTCCGCCCACTTCACGAGGTGCTGACCATGGCCACCGATCAGGCGACGCTGGACGCGCTCAACCGCGAGTACATCCGATCGGTCAGCGAGGCGGACGTGCGGTGGTTCGACGCGAACCTCGCCCCAGACTTCGTCAACAGCAACCCCGACTGCTCGCGGGTGGACCGGGCGGGCTTCCTCGCCCAGATCGCGCGCGGGTCGACCGTGAAGGATCTCGGCATCGAGGATGTGATGATCCGCGTGCTGGGCGACGTGGCGCTGATCCACGCCCGCACCACGTACACGAAGGCGGACGGTCGGCCGGGCGCCGGGCGCTACACGGACGTGTGGGCGCGGCGCGGAGAGCGCTGGGTGTGCGTGGCCGCCAACGTCACGCGCCTGTGAGGTGGGGGGCCGGCGGCGGGCTCTAGACTCGTCCTCGCCGCTCGGCAGTGACGGGTTCGTGCGCCTTGAGGAAGCGCCGCCCGTGCTCCACGACCTCATCGATGTGCGCCTGCGAATCCTTCCAGGGATAGATGGTCACCTCGGCGTTCGGGGCGAGGCCGGCCACCTCCATCGCGACCTTGTACGGGTGCGCGGGTACGTCGTCGGGCGCGATCAGCAGCGGCGTCCGGATGGAGCGCACGAACTCGCGCGACACGGTGAACACGAAGTCGGCGCGATTGGTGTACATGCTGGTCAGGAAGTCGTGGACCATGTCCATCGTGACGTCGGGGCGCTTCGCGCACAGCGCCGGCCCCCAGCCCTTGATGTTGTTCTGGTAGAAGAGGTCCGGCATCTCGGGCCTGGAGCCGCTGGGCTGCATCATCGCGGCCGCGACGACGCGCTCCGGAGCCCGTCGAATGAGGTTGTGGATCATCGGCCCGCCGATGCAGAAGCCCATGACCAGGAACTCCTGGATGCCGAGGTGGTCCATCAGCCCGAGCTGGTCGTCGGTGTAGGCGTCCCAGGGGCGGTCGCTCTCCAGCGGGCCGCTGGACTGGCCGGGGTTGGCGTTGCGCAGGTCGGCGCAGATGCACCGGAAGTCGTCCTGGTACCGCTCCATCGGGTTGAAGGGCGAGGCGGTCTGCCAGGATGAGAGGGCTGAATTGAGCCCGCCGCCCGGGATGAGCAGCAGCGGGAAGCCGGAGCCGACCTCTTCGTAGTGGATGCGGACGGGCCCTCGTTCGTAGAACGGCATGGCGATTCTCCTTCCTCAGCGAGTCGATGCTACGCGTGGAGGAGCTCGAGCGCTTCCTCGTAGATCTCCATGTTCTTGCCGTAGGAGATGGCCGACGCCTGGGCCGCGCTCACGAGATGGCGCCAGCGCCACGGAAGACGGGTGGCGTGGAACTCCTCGACGGTCGCCTGATGGTGCTTGAAGGCGTGCATCTCGGTGAAGTTGTCGTGCACGACGATCGTGGCCAGACGGCTGATGAGCGCCTCCGGGTCGTACCCCCGGTCGGCATACTGCTGCGCCAGGCTCACGGTGTTCTTCACCTCGGGCACCGCGCGCATCTGCCCGAGGTTGGTGACCTTCGACCAGTCGGTCGGCGGCTGGGTGTAGATGCTCTCCCCGAGCGCGTCCAGCAACGCGGCCTGGGTACGATGCGGCAGCGCCGCCACGGCCTCCGGATCCGGCTGGGGCGGTGGCTCCATGCGGCTCTGCGTCGAGCGCACCTCGGGGCCGGTGTGCCACGTCAGCAGCGCCAGCAGCTTGTTGCGCAGGCTCACTCCTGGGAGCGTCAAGAGATACCGGCGCAGGTTCGCGCCGGTGTGCAGGTGCACGTCCATCGGATTGCCCGTGAGCGATCGCATGAACAGGCCGGCGGCCCCGATCGACAAGGCCTCGCCGGTGCCCTGGAGCGACAGACCGTCCGCGAGGGCCTTCGCGAGCATCCTCGGGATCTCCGCATAGGCATCGCACTCGGTGATCGCCGCGCCCAGGAGGCCGATCGCCGGTGTCTCCTCCGGACTCGTGTGCAACCCCAGCGGGCGCGTCAGGAGCTCGTACTCCTCGAGCAGCGGCTCGATGTCCCGCAGCGGAGCCGGCGTGGGGAACCGGCTGACATACCGGACGGCGGGGCGCATCAGGAACGGCGTGTATTCGCGTCCCAGCCAGTCGAGGGCGCGCCACGTGAACATGGGGAAGATGAAGTAGTGATCGTCGAGCACGTTCTTCGGGATCGCCACGGTCAGCAGCAGGTCCAGCGCCTCGCCATGCGGGATGTTGTCCCAGAGCCAGAGGAAGGCGTGGTCCGCGGCGTTGTACAGGCCGCGATCCACGGCCGCGACAAACGCCTTCTTCGTGCCTTCGATGCCGCCCGAGTCCACCGGCCTGGCATCCGCCAGGATGTACGGGCCCATGCCGGGGTGATTGATGTGCTTGTTCGACAGCGCGACGTGCTGGAGGATCGGCAGGTACCGCTGGTCGCCCGACACGCGCTCCACGGTGTGGTGGAGGGCATGAAGCCCGACGAGCGGGTGCAGCGGCCCGCCGTGATGGCCGGGCGGCAGGTCCGAGGAGCGGGTGACCGCGAGCGCCGACGCGGTCAGGAGCATCTTGACCGACATGCCATCGCGCAGCTTGCCCAGGGTGGCTTCGAGGATCCGGCCGGGGTCGGTCTCCTCGATGAATTGCACCACCGGCTCGATGTCATCGGCAAACCGTACGGGCCTGTGCATGATCTCTCCTCTCGTTCCGTGTCGAGGGCGTGGCGCCTGAATCCTACCGCGTAGCCGGATCCTGCGCAGCAATCTTGCGGGCTCCGAAGGGCCCGCCTAGACAGGAGACACCCCGGATGGCCGCCCGCGCCCGTGGTTCTCACGGGGCCCGCAGCGTGACGCGCCGCCGCTCGACCAGGCCGAAGGCTCCCAGCGCGGTCACGGTGAGCGCGGTGGCGGTGACGAACCCCGCGCCATGGGAGGCGTGGTCCACCACGGCGCCGATCAGCAGCGAGCCGGCGAAGATGCCGAGGTCCCAGGCCCCGGAGACCGTCCCCATGGCCACCCCTCGCTCCTGCTCCGGCACGCGGTCGACGACGAGAGCGACCAGCATCGGATAGAGCGCGGAGCTGCCGGCAGCGAGCACGACGGCGGCGAGCGCGAGGCGGGCCGGGGTTGGCGGCGGGATCAGTACCGCGAAGCCGACGGCCAGACATCCCAGCGCCGGCATCAGGATCTGACTCCGGCCCAACCGGTCGGCCATGCCCGAGACGGCGATCCGGAAGACGATCATGCCGCCGGAGTAGACCCCGAAGAACCAGCCCAGGTGCTGCTCTTGACCGTGGACGGCCGCGTGCAGGGGCAGGAAGGCATACAGCGCGCTCTGTCCCATGGCCGCCACCGTCAGGACGATGGACAGCGGCACCGCCCCGCGGCTCCACAGCGGAGTCGGGCCGGACGCCGAGGCCGCACGGGGACCGACCGCCGAGCCCGGCGACAGGCCAAAGGCCGCGACGACCAGCCCAAGCGCCGTGACCACCGCGAAGTTGGCACCGATGCCCACTCCGCGGAAGAGCCCGAGGGCCAGCGGCGTGGCCACGGCCATCGCCACCGGGGCCGCCATGTAGTAGATGCTCAGCGCTCCCGCCCGTCGCTCGGCCGGCGCGCTCGCGGCCAGCATCGCCGCGGCCATCGTCACCAGGCCGTAGCCGACTCCGATGCCGGCCATCACCGTGATGAGCGCGGCGGGCCCGGCGGCGGCCTGCAGCCCGAGCGAGGCCAGCACCACGATGGCGGCCCCGGGGAGCAGGGCGCGGCGGACACCCTGCCGGTCGATCCACGCGCCCGCCGCCGGCCGCAGCACCACCGCCACGAGCGAGAACACCGAGAAGAGCAGGCCTACCTGGGTGCCGGTGCCGCCGAGGGCCACCAGGTGCAGGGATAGGACCGGTGTGAGCACGTAGAGGGCAAAATGGGCCGCCACACTGATGCCCACCGCCGTCGCCAGCGACGGCGGCAGCGTCACGCCGAGGCCCGGGAGTCGCACCGCGCGGATTATACCGAGGGATGCTCGGTGCGCGCGCGGTAATGGCGACGGCGCCGAGGGGCGGGCGCGGACAAGGGGGTCCGATCCACGATAGACTGTCCCCATGGATCGAGCGCACGCGCAAGCGTTCCTCCGACGTCCGTGGGACTCCCGGCTGCCCTGGAGCGAGAGCACTGGGCCCGTGAGTTCGCGCGTCGCGGCCCCGCCGCCCCCCTCGGAGATGCTGGCGGGGCGGCCCTTGGACCTGGACGACGCGATCGCCGTGCTCCGCGCCCAGGCTCAAGCTCGCCGTTCCTGATCCTCCGGTGAGGGGGGCGCGCTCCTCAGCCGGCGCGTCCTCGACCACGGCACCCTCGAAGAAGTCCGGGTTGAGCCGTCCCGCGACGGTGTCGTCAACCCTCTGATCTCGCGCAGAATGTCCCCTACGCCGAACACTTGCCCGTTCCCTCGTGGTGGTCCCGGGTACCGCTCCCTTTGGGAGTCTTCCAGCCGTGAGTCAGTCCCGCGTGTCGATTCCGCCAATCCCCGTTCGACTCAAGGATCGAGCGAATGCAGACGAGGGGCGCGGATGAGGCGCAATATCAACTCTCGGCTCGAAACCGCTCGAGAGCCGCCATGCGCCGGTCAACGGCATCGAGAAGCAGGCGCTAAAGAGCAGGCGATGGCCTCAACAACGCATCAAGAGGAGACGTGATCATGTCCACAAGCACCGTCCGGCTTCACCGAGTGCTCCGCGCGGCGCCCGAGAAGATCTACCGGGCATTCCTCGATCCAGACGCTATGGCCAAATGGCTTCCGCCGAACGGCTTTACGGGCAAGGTTCACCATATGGACGCGAAGGTCGGCGGTACCTACAAGATGTCCTTCACGAACTTCACCACGGGCCACAGCCACGCCTTCGGCGGAAAATATCTTGAGCTGGTGCCACATGAACGCATTCGCCACACGGACAAGTTCGACGATCCAAGCCTACCCGGAGAGATGGAAACGACGGTATCCCTGAAGAAGGTCTCCTGCGGTACTGAGGTGAATATAGTCCAAGAAGGGATACCCGAGGCCATCCCACCAGAGGCTTGCTATCTTGGCTGGCAAGAATCCCTCACCCTTCTTGCGCAACTCATCGAAGCTGAGGTTCCGGGGTAACGGAGTGGGACCTCGGCCCCAGGTCCCTTGACCGCTCCGGAGGGCGCCGCGCCTAAGGATCGTTCCGCTGCCCCGCGAACCACACCGGGCGATCGGGAAAAGGAAGACGATGAGCTCTCCCTCGGACGCCGAGGTGATTGGCCGCTCGCGGGACGTGCCCGAGGCTTTCGGGCTGATCTACGACCGCCACGCCGCCACCGTGCTCCGCTTCCTGGGCCGCCGGGTGGGCGCCGAAGTCGCGGAGGGGCTGGTCGGCGAGCTGTTCCGGGTCGCGTTCGAGCGGCGCAAGACGTTCGACGCGTCGCGCGCGAGCGCGCTCCCGTGGCTGTACGGGATCGGTTCGAACTTGTTGCTGAAGCACCGGCGCGGCGAGGCCCGGCGGCTGCGCGCGAGCGCCCGGATGGCGGCGGCTGGCGAGGCGCCGGACAGACGCGCGAGCGCCGCGGCGCTCGATGCCCGCCTGCTCTTCCCGCGCGTGGCCGACGCGATCGAGGCACTGCCGGACGGCGAGCGCGAGACGCTCCTGCTCTTCGCGTGGGAGGACCTCTCGTACCAGACCGTGGCCGAGGCTCTCGAGCTGCCGATCGGCACGGTACGCTCGCGGCTCAACCGCGCCCGCGCGCACCTGCGCGAACTGCTCGAGCCGGGCGGGGAAAGTAGGGTGAAGGCGCGATGAAGCCGGTGGACCTGGCGAAGAGGCTGCGGCGCGAGGCCGCGTTCGAGCCGGCGGCGCTCGACCGAGGGAAGGCCGTGCTCATGGCGGCGATCCGGCAGGAGGTCGCGCCCCAGCGCCGACCGACGATCGTGCCTCAGATACCGTATGAGGACGTCAGCGCCGCCCTCTCGTTCCTGGAGCGCGCGTTCGGGTTCCGCGAGATCCCGACCGCGCGGCTCGTGACCGCGGACGGCGTGATCGACCATGCGATGCTCGAGTTTGGCGACGGTGTGATCGGGATCGGCCCGCCGGGCCACCACGGTGCGATCAGCCCGAAGACTGGCGGCATCGAGAGCCAGTACATCAGCGTGTACGTCGACGACGTCGATGCGCACTATCAGCGCGCGGTCACCACGGGGGCACGCATCGCCATCGGGCTGCGCGACTACTTCTGGGGCGATGAAGGTCATCGCACCTACGAGGCGCTCGATCCCGAGGGCCACCGCTGGCGCTTCCACCAGCTGATACGCGCGGTGCCGCACTCCGAGCGGCCCCGGCGGCCCGGCCAGGGATGATCCGAAAGGCGTCCTCAGCATGACCCTGGTGCGGGGCACCGAGCGGCTGGAATCGGCTCGCCTCGTGCTGCGGCGGGTCGTGCCGGACGATCTGCCGTTCTTCACTCGCATCCACGCCCTTCCCGACGTCGCGCAGCATCTCTATCCCGGAGGCCGGCCGCGCAGCCCGGAAGAGACCGCCACCTGGCTGCAGTACACCCTCGCGAGCTACGAACAGCTCGCGCTCGGTTATCTCGCAGTCCTGCGCAAGGACGACGGAGCGTTGATCGGGCGCTGCGGCTTGATGGACCTCGTCGTCGAATCCGCGGCTTCCGAGCGTGGGATTCGCCGAGGATGGTTCGGACGCGAGGAGGCGCCCGCCGGCGTCGCGCTGACATTCGAGACCGAGCTCGGCTACACGTTCGATCCCGCCGTCTGGGGCCAAGGGTTCGCGACCGAAGCGGCGCGTTGCGTTCGCGACTACGCGCGTGATGTTCTTCGGCTGTCGCACACGGTCTCGGCCATTCTTCCGCAAAACGTCCGCTCGCGGCGCGTCGCCGAGCAGGGCGGGGCGGGAGCCGACGGCCAAATGGACGTGGTCGGTCTCACGTGGGATCGCTGGGTGTGGCCGCTCGCGACAGGCGGTGCGGCTCGGCGCCAGCCGCCATCCACGCCATAGGCAGTCAGCATCATGCTGGTCCCGGCCCCTGCGACGGCCGCGCCGACGACCTGGCCCACTGGCGGAGCGACGGCGGCGCAGCAGTGGCGATCGAGCGCGGCGGCGAGATCACCGCCTTCGCCTACCGGCGCGGGGAGCGGATCGGGCCGGCGGCGGGGCGCGATGAGACGGCGTTCCTCCAGGCGGTGGCGGCCGCGGCGGCGGGCGCGGGCGGCGGCGGAAGCGTGACGGTGCGCGTTCCCGGCGCCTGCGCTTCCCTGCTCGAGGCGCTGGTCGCATGCGGCTTCCGCATCGGCGACCTGGCGGTGTTCCTGGCCTCGCGGCCGTTCAGCCGGCCCGAGCTCTATCTCCCCTCGGGGCCCATCCTCTTCTAGGAAGGCGGTGGACCGGCAGACAGAGCTCGATCTTCGGTGACGCCTGGTGCGTCACGACTTCCGAGTCTTGCCGGCTGGCTACGATCTCATCGTCGGCCCCGGCGGGAGATCCGCCGCTCTCGGGAGGCCGAGACACGGACGCGGCGGGGTCGGCGCGTCCCGACGAAACGGACCGTTGCCAAGTCGATCCGGCGAGACTCCGGGCGGCGCCAGCTCGGGCTAAACGCCATCGAGCGCGGGCTTCATCTTCAGGATCGCGTCGATGTGGCCGCGCGCGGAAAGGCCTGCACCCATCGTGTTCACCGAGAGGTGCGTCGCACCGAGGTCGCGCCACTCTCGGGCCCGCTTTGCCCACTCGGTCGGACCGCCGATCCCGTAGGTGAACCGTCCCTCGAGCCCCACGGCAGAGAGCGGGCGACCCGCCTCCTTCATGTACGCGCGCACCCGATCGAGCGTGTGGCTCGCCTCGTCGCCGGGCTGAAACTGTGGAAACCAGCCGTCGGAGATCCGGGCCACCCGCTCGAGCACCGGCTCGGCCATGCCACCCATCCACACCGGGATGGGACGCTGCACGGGCAGCGGGTTGATGCCGGCCCGGTCGAGCTGATGGTACGAGCCCTTGAAGTTCACGACCGATTCGGTCCAGAGCTTCCGCATGACGTCGATCTGTTCGCTGACGCGGCGGCCTCGTGTGTGGAAGTCCTCGTTCAGGGCCTCGTACTCGACGTGGTTCCAGCCGATGCCCACGCCGAGGCGCAGGCGACCGCCGGTGAGGACGTCCACCGCCGCGGCCTGCTTGGCCACCAGCGCGGTCTGGCGCTGGGGAAGGATGACGATGCCACTGACGAGCTCGAGGCGCCGCGTGCAGGCGCCGAGAAAACCGAACAGCACGAAGATCTCGTGGAAGGGACTCTCGTCGGTGTACGGAGGGCGGCGACCGAGCTTGTCGAAGCGCTCCAGCTTGCCGCCGAGCACGTGATCGAAGGCGAGGAGGTGATCGTAGCCGGCCCCCTCGGCCGCCTGAGCGTAGTCGCGGATCACCGCGGGGTCCGAGCCGATCTCGGTCTGGGGAAACACCACGCCGAGCTTCATGTCGTCTCCTTTTCTTCGTCGTCGGTTCGCGCCGTGCATCCGGCACGGGACACGTTACTCGGAGTCCGGGAACGGCACAAGGGTGAAGCTCAGCCCGGGCGCCCGGAGCTGGCCGCCTGATCCGCCCGGTCCGTCTGGACGCTTGACACCTGCGCGGCGCCCGGCATTTTGGATGTGTGTCGAATTCGGGGGCCGCCAAGCGACCAAGGGTCTAGGCCAGCATGAAGACCAAGGAGAAGACCTAGGCGATTCATGAACGTTGAAAGGATGGCCCGCTTCAATGAGGAGCTGGGCAAGGCGGTCAACATCCTCTCGCTGAACGGCCTTCATCCGCTCAACACGGGAGCGCGTGTTTCGTTCGGCAAGGGGAAGCCGACGGTGACCGATGGGCCGTTCATCGAGACGACAGAAGTGCTGGGCGGCTATTGGATGGTGGAGGCCAGCTCGAAAGAAGAGCTCCTGAAATGGGCGCAGCGGTGCCCCGCCGACGAAGGCGACGTGATCGAGATCCGTCAGATCTTCGACGAGGCGGACTTCGCCATCAAGAAATAGGAGGTCGCGGAACCCACCGCACGTCGGCGATCGCAGCGGTAGATCGCCTCGGTCCTGTGGTGGCCGACCGTGGCAGGCTGGCGCGGAACGAGGGGAACGCCGCTCGGAAGAGAACCTGCGCCAGGCGTCAAGATTCTCGGGTATCTAGAGCAAGGCAAAGGCGGCTCCCCCCAGGGCGCTCACAGCGACGACCACCACCGGTGGCGCCTTCCACCCCACGAGCAGGATGAACCCGACCAGCGCCACCGCAAAGTCCTCCGGTCCTCGGACCGCACTGGTCCAGATGGGCGAATAGAGCGCCGCGCCCAGCAGCCCCACGACGGCGGCGTTGACGCCCCGCATGACGGCCTGCGTACCTGCGCGTCGGCGGAAGCCCTCCCAGAACGGCAGGGTCCCGAGGTGCAGCAAGAGGCCGGGCAGGAAGATCGCCACCAGACCCAGGGCCGCGCCGGGCACGCCGTTGGGCGCCGGGTCCATCACCGCGCCAAGGTACGTTGCGAAGGTGAAGAGCGGACCGGGCACGGCCTGCGCCGCTCCGTAGCCGGCCAAGAATGCGTCGTCGCCCACCCACCCGGGCGCGACCACCGCCTCCCGCAGCAACGGCAGGACCACGTGGCCTCCCCCAAATACCAGCGCGCCGGAACGGTAGAACGCGTCCATCATGGCGATCGCCTGGGAGCCGGTGATGCTGCGCAGCAGCGGTAGCCCGAAGAGCAGCCCGAAGAACGCGGCCAGCGCCGTCACGCCTACGCGGCGCGACACCTTGATCGGCGCGTGCTCCGAACGGACCAGGCCGGTGTGGCGACAGAGCCACGCGCCGGTCACGGCTCCGAACAGGATGGCGGCCAGCTGGGAGAACGCCGACGTGCTGAGCAGCACGATGAGCGCCGCTGCGCCGGCGATCGAGGCGCGCTCGCGGTCCGGGCAGAGCGTTCGCGCCATGCCCCACACCGCCTGGGCGACGATGGCCACGGCGACGAGCTTGAGCCCGTGCAACACCCCCGTGCCCACGGGTCCGCTGAGTGCGGCGGCGCCGTAGGCAAAGAGCAGCAACGCCAGTGCCGAAGGCAGGGTGAATCCCACCCAGGCGGCCAGTCCCCCCAGATAGCCCGCGCGTAGCAATCCCACGGAAAAGCCCACCTTGCTGCTGGTGGGTCCCGGTGCGAACTGGCACAGCGCCACCAGGTCGGCGTAACTCTGCTCGTCCAGCCACTTCCGCCGGCGCACGTACTCGTCGTGAAAATACCCGAGATGCGCGATCGGGCCCCCGAAGGAGGTCAAGCCCAGCTTCGTCGCCACCCAGAGGACCTCCAGAACGGTGCCCTCCGTTCGACCGCGCTCGGCCTCGCCGGTAGCAGCGGCCTCCCGGTCACTCATACTGTTCGG